>NZ_JAMFLZ010000003.1:0-598647 GCF_023502325.1 Jejuia spongiicola | reverse complement strand
TTTTCCAGATTTTACAAGAGGAATGTGGGTAAAACGTAAACCTTATAACTGGATGAAAGAAACTTATTAATATAAAACTAAACCAATTTTAAATATATAAGTAAACTAAATTTTAACTAATCATGAATATTACTAACAATTAATCAATACGTATGAAAAAACTAATTACTCAAGGATTAATAATGTTTCTGCTACTTATTTCAAGTTCCATGCAGGGGCAACAAGCCAAGGAAATTAAAGGACAAGTTGTTGATGAGTCTGGATTCCCATTATCTGGTGCATCAATAATTGTAAAAGGGACTACAAACGGTGTTGCAGCCGACTTTGATGGTAACTATACAATTACAGCTAGCGAGAGCGATATTATTATTGTATCGTTTATCGGTTACATTACACAAGAAATTGCCGTAAGTGGGAAAACTACAATCAATGCTACATTAATAGAAGACGCATCGCAATTAGACGAAGTAGTTGTGGTAGGTTTTGGAACGCAAAAGAAAGAAAGCGTTACTGGAGCAACGTCTTATGTGAAAATGGATGCTATTATAGCAGATAGACCTATAACTAATACAGCTGATGCATTGCAAGGTATTGCAGCAGGATTAGGTGTAACTGTTGGATCAGGACAACCAGGTAACTCAGCTACAGCTATAAATATTCGTGGTTTTACTTCTATAAATGGAGGTAGCCCATTAATATTAATAAACAATGTACCTGGATCTATAGATGATATTAACCCGCAAGATATTGAATCTATTTCAGTATTAAAAGATGCGGCAGCATCATCTATATATGGATCTAGAGCAGCATTTGGTGTTGTTATAATTACAACTAAGCAGGCAAGACGTGGTCAAAAAACGCGTTTTAGCTATTCTACAACAACTAGTGTGTCTACACCATCAGATTTACCTGAAAAGGCAACTACTAGGGAGTTTGTTGAAGCACTAAATGAATGGGGAGTTCAAAGTTATTTTGCAGGACAAAATGTACAAGACTGGTTGGGATATATTAATACATATGATTCGGATCCGAGTCAATTGAATTTAGCAACAGATCCAGTTAATGGTACAACTTATCCTATTCATTTTGATGGAGGTCAATATTACCCTGTTGCAGATGCCGATCCTATAGGAGATTTTTTAGATCATTTTGGATATTCTACCATTCACAATTTTGAGATGAGTGGAGGGGCAGAAAAACTAGCTTATAGAATTAGTACAGGCTATAGTTTTGTAGATGGTATTATGGTTACCAATAAAGATAATTTTAAGAAGTATAATATCAATGCTATTCTTGATGCAGATCTTACTGATAAATTAAAATCTACTACAAATATAATTTATAAGTCAAGTGTACAGTCAAGGCCAAATGCACGATACGCTAATGCTATTCAAGTACGTATGTATGATCCTACTGGATGGTTTGAATATGAACCAGAGGGTGTAACATTACCTTTTGATACACCAGGAAATGTTGTTCGTTATACAGAGCCAGGGAAAACTTATGATGAAAATTTAAGGCTATTCCAAAAATTACAATGGGCGCCATTAAAGAATGTGACTTTAACAGGTGAATATACTTATGAAAAGAATGACAGAAATCTAGTTAGCGTTAATAATGGGCAACGTTTTGTTAGTTCATTTAGGTTTAATCCAACTAGCACAGCTGCTAATGCTATAAATAATACGAGTTTGACTCGTACTAAAAGTAATAGAGTCTATAACGCTTTAAACTTATATGGAAAGTATAATGTTAATTTAGGAAATCATAATATAGAGTTATTAGCAGGTTTAAATAGGGAAGAGGCAAATTTCGAACAATTGTCTGCATCCAGAAATGGATTGATAGACCCTACTACACCAACATTTAATTTAGCCGAAGGGGAAAGTATTAATATTTCTGAAAGGTTTTATGATTGGGCGGTTGTAGGTTACTTTAGTCGTTTTAATTATAATTTTAAAGAGCGCTATTTTCTTGAAGCAAACATCCGTTATGATGGGTCTTCAAGGTTTGCTTCAGACGATCGCTTCGCTGTGTTACCTTCATTTTCTGCAGGATGGAATATAGCAAAAGAACCCTTTATGGAAAATGTAGATATCATTAACTTATTAAAACCAAGAGTTTCTTGGGGTGAGATAGGAAATCAGAGAACCGTATTTCCAAGAACCAATACTGATGATTATTATCCAACTATTCCAGGATACTCACCATTTGATGCATCTTGGATAAATTTAGACACAGATTTGAGATACCTAACCTTTGATCCTGCACAGTTAGTAAGTGGAGGTTTAACTTGGGAGAGAGTTGTTACATCAAATGTAGGTTTAGATATAGGAATGCTTAAAAATCGCTTAACAGGTAGTTTTGAAGTATATAAAAGAGAAACTATAGGCATGTTAGCACCAGGGCAACCATTGCCAACAATTTTAGGTACAGAGGCTCCTTTTCAGAATGTCGCAGATGTTGAAACTATTGGTTGGGAAGCCCAAATAGGATGGAGTGATCGTAAAGGAGATTTTAGTTATAATATTAATGTTAATGTTTTTGATAACACTTCAGAAATAACAAAATTTGATAACCCAGCTGGTTTACTAAGTGATTTTTATGTAGGCCAAAAACTAGGAGAAATTTGGGGTAATGTTACAGATGGATACTATACAGTAGATGATTTTGTTCCAGGTACTCTTAATGCAGATCTTTCAGGAGCTAATAGACAACTATTGGATGGTGTAGTGCAGATTGAAGGAGCTCCAACTCCATATCCAGGAGATATAAAGTATAAAGATTTAAATGGCGATGGAGTTATTAATAACGGTAATAGCACTTTAATTACTGAGTTAGATAGTAATGGAAACCCAGTTACAAATGCTGATGGAGTAATTACTACTGGACCAGGAGACAGAAAAGTTATTGGTAATTCAGGAAAGCGTTACCAATTTGGTATAAATGGTTCAATGTCCTATAAAGGGTTTGATATGTCATTTGTTTTAAGTGGTGTTGGTAAACAAGATAGATGGAGAAGTTCAGATTTAATCTGGCCATGGCCCGGAACTTTTGATAATATATACAAGCACCAATTAGATTATTGGACACCAGATAATCAAAATGCATATTATCCAAGAATATATGGAGATGCTAGTTCTGGAAACTTAGACAGCAATTATAGTAGAAGTAGAAGAGTACAAACAAAGTATTTAAGCGATGAAAGCTATTTACGTATACAAAACATAACTTTAGGATATACTATAGACTCTAAGCTTTTAGATAAGTGGAATATTGAGAAGTTTAGGTTTTTTATTGCTGGAAGTAATCTACATACATTCGATAAATTACCTAAAGGATTAGATATAGATCAAGGGTCTAATGGTGTTTATCCAATTATGACTAATTATTCAGTTGGTTTTAACCTTTCATTTTAAAAAAGATATATAATTATGAAAAATATAAAACGAATTACAATTTTTATTATGAGTTGCCTTTTCATTGTAGCTTGTAATGACGAAGATTTTTTAGATAAATCACCAAAAGATGAGTTGTCCGCTGCTACCATTTTTAGTACTTATAATAATATAAAAACTTATGCATGGAGTTTTTATAGCTTCTTTGATGATTATCAACGTAGTACTGTTTGGCCAGCTGTTAGTGATTATAATTCAGATTTAATTCAAAACGGATATAGCACTGTAAACCCAAATTATTTAAATAATAGTTTAACTATTCCAAGTACATCGGGTACGTGGACAGGCTCTTATTCTAACATTAGAAAAATTAATATTATGTTAGATAATATTGAAACGTCTGATATTACTGAAGACGAAAGAGCACATTGGAGAGGTGTAGGCTTATTCTTTAGAGCTCATGAATACTTTCGTTTATTAAGCACCTATGGAGGAGTACCATGGGTTGAAAAAGAATTAACAGATGTAGATACTGATATTTTATATGGACCAAGGGACACGCGCGATTTGGTTGCAGATAATATTTTAAGAGATTTACAAGAGGCAATTAGCAATATTAATGAACAGGGAGACGGTACAAATACAGTTAACCCAGATGTAGCACGTGCATTATTATCACGTTTCGGATTGTTTGAAGGCACATGGAGAAAATATCATAGTTTAGGAGACCATGAAAAGTTTCTAAATGCTTGTATTACAGCATCAGAGTATCTAGTAAATAAATACCCAAGCATTCATCCTAATTATGATCAGGTGTATAATAGTGACGACCTTGGAGGAAAAGCAGGAATCTTGCTTTATACGCATTATGTACTAGATGAGTTATGGCATTCAATATCTACAAATACAAGATCAACAAACAATAAAATTGATATAACAAAAAAGGGTATAGATAAATTTTTGACCAAAGATGGATTACCTATTCATAATGCAGGAAATACATTATACCAGGGAGATAAAGATCGCTATACAGAATTTGATAATCGTGATGATAGATTATTAATTATGACGCCACCTCCTTATAAGGTAAACGGTGATGGTTCTCAAGATTTTACTCATACAGGTAATGCATTAGAACAAAAGTATTTTAGTGTACTAGAATCTATAACCACAGGATTTCCTTATAAAAATCTTCCTGACAGAAACTGGTCGGGGCGTGTTACTGGAGAAGTACCTAATTACAATAGGTTAGTACCAACACAAACGTCAAATGGATATCGCTTTTGGAAAATATGGAATGAGCATAATTTTAAAGTATCGTCGGCAGATCTTAATGATTTTGCAATTTTTAGGATGGGAGAAGTAATGTTGAATTATGCTGAAGCTACTTTTGAAATGGGACAATTTAATCAAGCTATTGCTGATGCAACCATTAGTAAGTTAAGGACAAGAGGAAATGTTGCTGGTCTTAGTATAGGTTCAATTACAGCAGATTGGGACCCTATGAGAGACCCAGCTGTAGACCCAGTACTTTGGGAAATACGTCGAGAACGAGCTATAGAACTTTTGGGTGATGGTTATAGAACACTTGACTTAAGACGTTGGAAAAAAATGGATTATGCTACTGAAGTAAAGTTAGGGCGTTGGGAAAGACAATCAGATTATCCTATAACATTACCAATACAAAATGGAGCCTCTGAAGGTTATTTACAATTAATACCTAATACTCCTCCTGCTTTTCCAGAGCATTATTACCTGTTCCCTATACCTTCAAGTGAGATTGCGTTAAACGATCAGTTAGTTCAAAACCCAGGGTATTAAAAATATTAAAACTAGACTAGGTTTTAACAAACCTAGTCTTCATAAAAAATATAAAAAATGAATAAAATAAAAATATATACCACAGTTAAGTTGAGCCTTTTGGCTTTAACCGTAATAGGTGTTTTTATAGCATGCTCGCCTAATGAAAATGGTTATCGTAACGAATCTAATGTAGATCCTAGTCTTTTACCAAATGCAGATTTTGCAGCTTCATCAACTTCAATTTTTCAGTTTGAAACTATAAGTTTTTCACCAGCTACAGTTAACGAAGGTGATTTATATACCTGGACTTTTTCTGGAGGTAGCCCTGGCACAAGTACAGCAGCAAATGTTGATGTAAAATATACTGTTAAAGGAACATATCCTGTTTCGCTTAAGATTAGAAATCAATATGGTGCGCAAGAAGAAACTAAAGAAGGGTTTATTACAGTAGAAGGAGAACCTTTAGACCCTGCAATAGAAGTTCGTATAAACTTCGAGCAAAGCATATTTGAAGAAGCATCAGGAACTACTGCAACTGGTTCAATTTCAGGTTATGAAGCTGGAGTTGTTAATGATTTTGCAGGCACATTTGATGGAAGCGGTATTACTATAGATGGATATAACGGTATAACTGGAAATAACCCTAGAACGGTTGCCGCATGGGTTAAAACCACTAACACATCAAGGCAAGGTGTCGCTACTTGGGGTAATGCTGGAACTTTTAGCAGAAATACTTTTGTAGTTAATGGAAATGGTACTGTTAGATTTGAGTATCAAGGTGGTGGACAAAATACAACAATAACTGCAAATGATGGGGTTTGGCATCATATCGCATATACTTACGATGGAGCAGAGATTAAAGTTTATGTAGATGGAGTTTTAGATTTTACTAGACCAGAAACTAAAATTAACACAGGAGTTACAGGAGATAGACAAATAACTATTGGTTCTGAAGGAAGTGCAGATGGAAGTTTAACATTTAGACCTTTCTCTGGGGCAATGGATGACTTTAGACTTTATAACCGTGCTTTATCTGCTGGAGAGATAGCAGATCTAGCAGGACTTTAATGAAATAGTATACCTTAAATAAAGAGAGTTTTTAATAGTTTTTTGAGTTAGTTTTTAAAAAGGTGTTTGTTGAAGCCATTGAAAATTTTGGATATAGATAAGCACCTTTTTATTTAAAAAACCAAGTTAATACTCTAAAATATAAAAATGAACAACCAATATTCACAATTATTTTTTATGAACAATAATAGCAACATAATAAGATCTTTTATACTTGGTGGTATATTGGTTGTTCTATTTTCTTGTAACAAAAAAATAAAGAAAACAGAAAACACTGTTGTTAACCAAAAACCTAACATCATCTATATTCTTGCAGACGATTTGGGGTATGGAGAGTTAGGAGCATATGGACAAACTAAAATTGAAACCCCAAATATTGATGCCCTAGCAAAAGAAGGTATGGTTTTTACTCAGCACTATACCAGTGCACCAGTTTGTGCACCAGCAAGGTATATGTTGCTAACAGGAAAGCATTCAGGACATGCATATATTAGAGGAAATGATGAATGGAGTCAGCGTGGAGATGTATGGAATTATAGAGAAACTATATTAGACTCAACATTAGAGGGGCAAAGACCAATACCAAGCAATACACTTTTATTTCCAAAGAAATTAAAGGAGAATGGTTATGCAACAGGTATGGTTGGTAAATGGGGCTTAGGAGCACCGCATACCGATGCATTACCTACAAAAATGGGCTTCGATTTTTTCTTCGGTTATAATTGCCAACGACAAGCTCACACTTATTATCCTGTTCATTTATATAGAAACGAAGAGCGAGTGCATTTAAATAATGATACGATTAGACCATCTAGAAAGCTTCTAAAAGGTGCAGACCCTAATAACCCTGAAAGTTATACAGACTATACGTTAAATGAATATACGCCAGATTTAATGTTTAATGAGATGATTAGCTTTATTGATAGAAAAAAAGACAATCCTTTTTTCTTTTATTGGGCTACGCCAATACCACACAATCCTATTCAGGCACCACAGCACTGGGTAGATTATTACAAGAATAAGTTTGGAGAAGAAGAGCCTTATTTGGGTGAAATAGGGTACTATCCACATCAAAACCCAAGGGCTGGTTATGCCGCTATGATTTCTTATTTAGATGAGAATGTTGGAAAATTAGTAAAACATTTAAAGGAGAATAATTTATATGATAATACACTTATAATATTCACATCTGATAACGGAGTAACTTATTCAGGAGGAACAGACGGAGCATATTTTAATAGTTCTGGGGAGTTTGGAGAAGCTTATGGTAAGGCTAAAGGTTTTGTTTATGAAGGAGGCATAAGAGTACCTATGATTGCTTCGTGGCCTAACCATATAAAACCTGAAAGCACTACAGACTTAGTTTCTGCTCATTATGATGTTATGGCTACTTTATCTGAGTTGGTCGAATTTGAAAAACCTTTAGACACTGATGGCATTAGTTTTTTACCCACATTATTAGGAAAAGATAATCAAGTTAAACATGAATTTTTGTTTTGGGAATATCCAGAGTATGGTGGACAAGTAGCTATTAGAATAGGAGATTGGAAAGTGATACGTCAAAATTTAAAAAACAAGAAAAAGGAAGCCACATTAGAGTTATACAATTTATCAGATGACCCTACAGAATCAATCAACGTAGCAGAACAACATCCAGATATTTTAAAGCAAGCCGAAGCAATTTTTAAAAGAGAACATCAAAATGCAGAAATAGAGCGCTTTAGGATTCCATTAATTGAAAATGGATTATTAGCTAACGAATAGATAAAATATTATTTGGGATTGCATAAAAAAGCAATAAAGTGAATAATAGATAAAAACACTAAGAGTTATAAAAATGAAATATAGAAAGAGTAATTATATAGTCAAATTAAATGTATTTTTAATCCTAGCATGCTTAATATTTTTAGCTTGCTCAAAAAAAGACGATGCAGTAACTCCTCCTGTTGAAGAAGAAAAAGAAGAGGAGCCTACGAATGAAGATTATGAAACACTCGTTTTTACATCTAATGAAAGCTTCTTTTCCCCTACAGGAACCTTATTGGCACACTTAAGAGATAAAACAAGCGGGAATGAGTATAATAAAAATGAATACTACGATTATATAACTGATTGGAAAGTTCTTACAGACACTATTGTTTTTGGAGTAAACATAAAAACAGCTGGTGATCTAATTATAAAGCCGGAAATGGCTATCCCTACATCTCAAGAAGGATCTAAATTATTAATCTATATAAATAATACAAGTAAAGAAATTACTTTAAAAGCAACGGGGTCGTTAGAGACCTATGAAATTCAAAATGAAGTGACCTTTGATGATGTTCCTGTTGGTTTTCATACTGTTAAGTTGCAATTAAAATCACTTATTGATTCCAGTGAGGGAGTAGGAAACTTAAACAATTTACATTTAACAGGACCAGCTGCAAAAGATTCAGAAAATGTAATGCGCCGTTATCGAGCAAAAGCGGTGCACTGTAAATGGGAAACAGAGAGTACAAACCCTATTGAAATTAGCGTACACGAGCTTACTATTATTAGTAAATCGCAAGATTATTATCAGCCAATAACAACACCCTTTGGATATACAGGGTCAACCTGGGATAAAGACACACAAACATTTGGAGGCTATAATTTTTCACTGTGGTCCTACGGCGCTAATGATCCTGTTCCTCCATTTTATCAAGAAAGTCACTTAATAGCTGTAGGTCCAAATCTTGAATTTGGTTCCTATGGGCATGAAGGTACTGGAGTAAAACCAAGAGGAGACCATCCATATATTGGAGTTGATACTAATGTTCAAACTATAGCTGTGAGGATGGTGCCTGGAGAAATATATGATACTTATTGGAGCTATTATTTAGACCCAAATGATGGACATTGGAAATTGTATGGTTGTGGTAAAAAATATAATGAAAGTGGAGAAATCAAATATTTAACAACGGGAGCTTTTGTAGAGGTCCCTGGTGGAGCTCATAAAGTAAGAAATGGGAATGTAATATGCGAAACTCAATATAGAGGCTGGCAAATGGATACTTCAGGAAACTGGTATCCTATTAATACAATGGCTGGTAGTACCAATCAAAATAATTTAAGTTTCAGAGACTGGAATATAGTTGATAATAAATTTTCAATGCAAATGGGAGGATGGGGAGAACCTGGAATTGAAAAGAAAACATTAACATTAAATAATCCAGATTCTGCCCCAGATTATCTTAAAGGAGCATATTTAGATGAATTATATAAAATGCCATCAACCTTTACAGATAATGCCCCTACAGAAGTTTTAAACAGATCAGTAAAGCTAAGTTTTAATGTTTCAGATTTGGGTACAGGTGCCTCAGCTGAGGTTTTTTGGGATATAGAAGAAGGGCTTACTAAAGAAGATAAATGGACAAATAAAAAATCTATTGCAGTTAATGGCGGATTAAATGAATTTACATTAGACGATCTTGAACAAAACACCGATTATTATTACAGAATCAAAATCAAAAATGACCAAGGCATAACGTGGTCATACGATACACAAAAGTTTAAAACAACTAATGTTAACGGTCCTGCTGTAACGCCAGTATCAAATTTCGGCGCAAGCTCTACGAATATAACAGTCAACCAATCAGTGACTTTTTCTGATACCTCATCAAATTACCCAGATAGTCGTTTGTGGACTTTTGAAGGAGGAACACCTGCAACCAGTACAGATGAAAACCCAACAATTACATATAGCGATGTAGGAAGTTATGCGGTAACTTTAACAGCTACTAACAGTGCAGGCTCAGATACTAAAACTGAAATGGGGTACATTACAGTTTCAGAAGGAGGCACAGGAACATTGCAAGCTCATTATAACTTCACAGGAAATTTAGTGGATGAAACTTCTTATCATAGAGATTTATCTGAAGTTGGCGGATTTACAGCAACATATACTACTGATAAAAACTTAGTTGCTAATAACGCCTATGAAGCATCAGGTGAAGACGCTAAGTATTTAACAAATAATAATTATAAAGGTATAGGAGCAAATGAAGCTAGAACCGTTACTGCATGGTTTAAAACAACAGCGGTAGGTTCAAGAAAAACAATTGTGTCATGGGGTAAAAATTCTGAAGGACAAATGTTCAATGTTATGATTCATGACGGTAGAGTTAGAATTGAAGCAGGATCATGTTCTTTAAGGTCTACTGCAACTGGATTAGATAATGATGAATGGCATCATATAGCGGTTACATTTAATCCATCTGATGGTGACAAATTAAAAGATGTTAAAGTGTATGTTGATGGTGTTTTGGATACTAATACTTCTGATGGAACAGGAAATTCATATCGTTCAGAAGTTGTTGTAATAAATACTGATGTTTCCACAAATAATATTCGTATTGGATCTGCAGAATATAACAGCAATTATTTCTGGCAGGGAGCAATCGATGATGTAAGAATTTATTCTGAAGCACTTACTTCTACTCAAATTTTAGAGATAAAAGACAATTAATTCTTACTGATAATTTAATTAATAAATGTTTTGTTGAAAGTTTAAAAAGAAAGTGGATAAATAGCTTAAATGTTAATAAACTCTTCTTTTTATTGTCAATTAAAAATGAAAGAAAAATAAAAGATGCACATAAAAAAAAATACTATAATCATTGTTTTTTTAGCGCTTACTTTAAATCTAACTCTAGTAGCGCAAGAAAAAGTAAAAGCAATAGAAGACTATCCAATATGGATAGATATGATGGAACAGTCGTCTGTTAATATGGAAGATGCGAGAAAGGCATTTGATGCTTACTGGAAACATAACACCCATTTTAAAGGTGATAGGTCAAAGCAATTTGAGCGCTGGTATGTTATAAATTCAAAGAGATTGGATGCATATGGAAATGTTATTTCGGCTGAACAAGTGAGGCAAGAATTTCAAAGGATGAGGTCTTTTGGAAATTTTGAGCAAAAAGGAAAATGGTATAATTATGGACCTATTACTGTAGGGCCACGAAATGGAATTAAAAAGGATGGTGGACGTGTAAAGGATATTGCATTTCATCCAACAGACGAAAATACTTATTTAGTGTCCTGTTTTAAAAGTGGTTTATTTAAAACCACTGATGCCGGTTTAACATGGACCCCTCTAACTGACCAGTTACCGCAAGAAGTTTATATTTCAAAAATACTGCCTTCAAACCCTAGTACTATTTTTATAGGTACCAATTCCGGGGTTCTAAAGTCTATAGATGGAGGCAACACTTGGAGTAATACATCATTAGCTTCAACAAAAACAAATGCTTTAATTATTAAGCCAAATGAAGAAAATGTTCTTATAGCTGGAACACAATCGGGTATTTATAGGTCTACTAATGAGGGAAGCACATGGACACAAGTGCAATCTGCAAGTAATGTTGAAGAGTTAAGGGTTCACCCAACAAATTCAAGTATTATGTATGCAGGAACTAATGGATCGACATCACAGTTTTTTCGTTCCACAGATGGCGGTGCTACATGGGCTGAAGATACATCTTTCGGACAGGGAGCTTTTATGAAAATTGCTGTTACTCCAGCAGAACCAAATTATGTTTATGTTATTAACTCAAGAGATCACTTAAATCAAGATTCTTTTGAAGGGGTATATAGATCTACAGATTCTGGACTAACTTTTACTAAGCAATCTGGAGAAACACCATGCATTACAGGTTATGATAATAGTGGAGCAATATCAAGAGGGCAGCCTAATTACAACTTGTTTATAGTTTCAGATCCCAATAATGCCAATATAGTATATGCAGGAGGTGTAAAATCATGGAAATCAATTAATGGAGGAATAAGTTGGACTCAAGTGTTTAATGATGTTACTTCTGATGGTGGTGGATTACACCTAGACCAGTTAACATGGTCATATTCACCTATTAACGATAAGCTATTTGCAGTAAATGATGGAGGTATTTATTTTTTAAATACTAACGATAAGTTTCAATCAATTACAGATGGATTACCTATTGCAGAGGTTTGGGAATGTACTCAAAGTCAGCAAAATCCAACTAATGTAGCTGGAGGGACATTTCACTGTGGTATTAAATTAAATAAAGATGGTGTTTGGTTGTCTCCTTGGGGAGGAGATGAAGCTACTGTATTGTTTGATTATTCTGATGATACATATGCCTATCACTTTAAGTATGAAAAAATAAGTAGATCTGTTGATGGCGGTCTTTCGTTTCAAAGAATTAATTCTTCTTCGGCAGACCGAGGCTTTTATACAGGAACTGGGGTTTTAGATAAAAGTGATGTTAATACTCTATTTGTTGGTTTGTTTGAAGTAGAGAAAATTAATAATGCACGTACAGCAACATCATCTCAAGCTTGGGACAAGATTTCTTCTTTTGGAGGAAATTCTAGAATAGAAAAGATTGAACAATGTGACGCCAATCATAATATTATGTATGTGTCTAGAGAAGGTAATAATTTTTATAGATCAGATAATGTAAGAGCTGCATCGCCCAACTTTACTGATTTGACATCTAATTTACCTGCATCTGGAAAAGTAACAGATATAGCAACACATCCAACAAATGAAAATCTAGTTTATATATTATTGGGAAGTCAAATATATAAATCTGAAGATAAAGGGAGCAGTTGGACTAATATTTCTATTGGATTACCAGGAGTAGCTTTATTAGAAATGATATATGATAAATCTAGTGATGAAGGTATATATGTAGGCACAGATATAGGCATATATTACAAAGATGCCACTTTATCAAGTTGGATAGATTATTCTGATGGATTACCAGTAATTAGAGTATCTGGAATGGATATTTATTATGGAGCTACAAGAGAGGAAAGTTTTTTAACTGTATCAACAGATGGAAGAGGTTTTTGGAGGTCAGAATTAAATGATATTACTGCTACAGCACCTACTGTGGGGTTTTCTTCAAACAGAACGTCTATTTATCAAGATGGACAAATAGAGTTTGTAAATGAATCTACTGAAATTTCTGTAGGCTCATTTTTGTGGACTTTTGAAGGAGGCTCACCAGCAACAAGTGTAGAGCGAAACCCTATAGTTACATACAATACTATAGGAAATTATGATGTTACTTTAACATACTTTACAAATGCAGGAACAACAACTAAGTCTACACCAAATTATATTACTGTTGAAGCTCCTGTGGTGCCTACCGCAGATTTTTCTGTAAATAATCAAACAGTTTTTCAAGGTAATGCTCTAGAGTTTATTGATACTTCCTTAGGTGACCCAACCTCATGGTTATGGACTTTTGAAGGAGGCACACCATCAACAAGTACAGAACAAAACCCAATTATTACATATAATACTTTAGGAAACTATAAAGTTACTTTAGAAGCAACAAATTTGGCAGGAACCAATACCAAGGAAGTTGTAGATTATATTACGGTAACTGAAAACACAGGTTCTGGACCATTACAGGCACAGTATAATTTTCAAGGAAACCTTATAGACGATTCTTCGTATTCAAGAAATTTAATAGTAGAAGGTGGGTTTACACCAAGCTATATAGCAGATAATAATTCAAATTTAAATAGCGCCTACCAAGCACCTAACGAGTCTAATAAGTATTTAACCAACAATTATAAAGGCATAGGTGTAAATGGAGAAAGAACTGTAACTGCATGGATAAAAACAAATAATGCAGGGACTAGAAAAACTATTGTTTCTTGGGGACAAAACTCGCCAGGACAAATGTTTAATGTCATGATAGAAAATGGCAATATAAGAGTTGAAGGCGGTGGGTGTAATGTACAGAATGATGATTCTACGGTAGCGAGATTAGATGATGATACTTGGCGCCATATAGCTGTAACTTATAATCCTTCAGATGGAGATAGAGCCAAAGACATAAAGCTATATATAGACGGTGTGTATTATGCTAACCAGCCAGATTCTGGAGACTCTTTTAATTCTGAAGCCACAGTTATTAATACAGACATTACAACTAATAATATACAAATTGGTAATGCAAACTATAATGCTGGCTATTACTGGCGAGGAGCATTAGATGATGTTCGTATTTATTCTGTTGCATTAACTGCCGAAGAAGTAGTAACTGTTATGAATGAAACTCCAGATATGCCACCAGTAGCAAATTTTGTTGCAAGTGATACTAATATTTTTTCTGGAGATGATGTAGATTTTAATGATACATCTATAGGGAATCCAACATCATGGAGTTGGGTTTTTGAAGGTGGAACACCAACAACTAGTATCCTAAAAAACCCAACAGTTAACTATTCAACAATTGGTACCTATAAAGTTACCTTAACTGCAACTAATGCTTTTGGAGCAGACACAAAAGAAATAGTAGATTATATAAGCGTAACCCAAAGGCCTGCTCCAACAGCTAATTTTTCAGCAAATAATCTAGAAATATTTGAAGGAGATTCTGTAAATTTTACAGACACTTCTGCAGATGATCCAACCTCATGGCTATGGGCTTTTGAAGGAGGAACACCTACAAGTAGTACTGAACAAAACCCTGTAATTACTTATAATACCGAAGGCACCTATAAAGTAACATTAACAGCGAGTAACACAATAGGAGATGATACAAAAGAGGAGGTTAATTACATTACAGTGTATAAACCTTTGGGATTACCTATAGATAATTATACCATCCAAATTACTGGAGAAACCTGCAGAAATAGTAATAATGGAATTATAGATATTACGGTAAAAGAAGATTACGATTACACAGCTACTATAACTGGAAGTAACATATCTGAAATTACACAGGCTTTTAGTGTTTCTAATCCATTACATATAGAAAATCTTCCAGCTGGCACATATCAAGTATGTATAACAATTACTGGTGTAACATATTATAATAAATGCTTTACTGTTGTTGTGAGTCAGCCAGAAGACCTAAGTGTTTTATCAAAGGTAAATACTAAATCAAAAACAGTCTCATTAACTTTATTTGGGGCGTCATCATATACCATAGAGTTAAATGACAAGAAGTATTTTACAAGTAAAAATGAGATTACACTTGATTTAGAATCTAATAAAAATAATACACTTAAGGTAAGTACAGATTTAAATTGCCAAGGTGTTTTTGAAGAAAACATTATGTTGAATGACACCATTTTTTATCCAAACCCAGTTTCAAATAAATTAACCATTTCAACACGAAAATTATTCGAAAAAGCAGATACTATTTTGCTTACTATTTTTTCTGTAAATGGAAAACAAGTTTTATCAAAAGAATACAAAACTCCTTCTAACGGCAAAATTAGAGTAAACACAGAACCCCTTCAAAAAGGGATTTACATAGTTTCTCTTATATCTAACGAGGATGTTGTCAATTATAAAATTATAAAGCAATAACAAATGAAGAAGTTAATTTATAGCTTAATAGTATTGATATATATAAGTTGTAGCGGTGGAGGATCTGATGATTCTGGTCCTGGTGTACCAGTTCCCAAAAACCCTGCGTCTGCAATTTTGGTATACCCAGAACAAAATTCTGAATGTACAACAGGTACAAATGTAACAACAACAAATAGCACTGTTGAGTTTGAATGGAATGTAAGTGCTAATACAGACACTTATGAGTTATCACTTAAAAATCTGGAATTAGGAAGTACCACAACACATAATGCTACTACTAATAAGATAAGCATTGAATTATTAAAAGGAACACCATATTCTTGGTTTATAGTTTCTAAATCTAATAGTGTGGATAACACAGCCCAAAGCCAAACATGGAAGTTTTATAATGCTGGAGAAGGTACAGTTTCTTATGCGCCTTTTCCAGCTGAAGTTGTTGCTCCAGTTAATAATGTAAACGTAGCAACTACAGATAAAGTGACATTAGATTGGAATGGGAGTGATGTTGATAATGATATTTCAGTATATGATATATATTTTGGAACGACAACAACTCCTCCTTCTTTCAAAACAGATCATCCAGAAAGCTCATTAGTAGATGTAGCAGTAACTTCTGGAACTACTTATTATTGGTATATAATAACCAAAGATGAAGAGGGAAACAACTCTCAATCTGAAACATTTAAATTCACAATTGATTGATTTAAATGCAGTAGCTATGTACTTGAAAAAACACCTAACATAAAAATAAATATTAATACTAATAACCTATCTAAAATATAAAATTATGATGTTAAAAATTACTTTTCTAAAACCAATATTTATATCGGTTATAATACTTAATCTTCTAAGTGTTAGCACGTTTTCTCAAACGTTAGAAGTGCATTACGAATTTTCAAATAATTTGGATGATACCTCTGTAAATGGTAGAAACTTAACAAAAACAGGAAGCGCGTTAAAACCATTTACTACAGATAATTTTACAAATACCACTAGCGCATTTGATGCTTTTGATGCAACTGGAGAGTATTTAGTAGCAACGGGTTATAAAGGAATCTCAGGTAATGGAGAAAGAACAGTTTCAGCTTGGATTAAATTAAGAGCAGGAGGTAATAGAAGGACTATTGTTTCTTGGGGCCAAAATTCAGCAGGACAAATGTTTAATATCATGGTGCATAGTGGAAGAGTTAGAGTAGAAGGAGGAAGCTCAAGTATCTTAAGTGAAGGAATAATACCTAATGGTAGCTGGCATCATGTAGCTGTAACTTTTAATCCAACTACAGATGGCGCAAAATTATCATCGTGTAAAATGTATATTGATGGAGTATTGCAAACTATTAACTCTTCTTTTAATCCAGGAATTGTTATAAATACCGATACAGCTACAAATGATATTAGAATAGGAGAAGCCGTATATAGTACTACACATTTTTTTAGAGGAGAATTAAACGATGTGCGTATTTATTCTGGAGAGCTCACAAGTGCTCAAGTAACAACTGTAATGTCAGGAGGAGTGTTAAGCACGAAAGGAGATAAAGTAGCAACTACGCTAAAAGCATTTCCTAACGCTGTGTATGATGTACTAACTATTAAATCTTCATTAACAAGCAAATTAAATGTTTCAGTATATAATATGTTAGGAGCATCTGTTAAAACTAATATTCTTAGTAATGATTATGGGCAAGTAAAAATAGACATGAGTCATTTGTCAAGCGGTTTATATAATGTAATGATAGAAGATGCAAATGGAGAACGTTCAAATTTAAAAATTGCTAAAAAATAATGTTTAATACAGCTTAGTTATAAATAGTAGTAGTATTTTTATTTTTTGACAAATGTTTATTAGAACTAATTTTATAATTACCGTGAAATCTAACATTGAATAGTATTTCATGCAGAATATAATAATAGTGATAAACTCTTTTTTAATAAGATAGATAAGAAATTAGGTAATTGTGAAAACCAAATTAAGATGAATAATAAAATATTCAATTTGTGCATTGTATTTATATGCATCAATTTTGTTGCTTGCAACTCTATTAAAAGCAACGATTATAAAGAATTAGAAAGACCCAATATTGTTTTAATTTTGGTTGATGATTTGGGATGGAGTGATACTAGTTTTATGGGTAACCCAGTATATGAAACCCCAAATTTGGACAAGTTATCTAATGAGTCGGTTGTGTTTTCAAATGCATATGCACCAGCTGCGAATTGTGCTCCCAGTAGAGCATGTATAATGTCTGGTAAGAATACGCCATTTCATGGTATTTATACAGTAGGCTCATCTGAAAGAGGAAAATCTAAAAACAGAAAATTAATCCCAACTAAAAACACAGTAACTTTATCAGATAGTATAGTAACAATTGCCGAAGCTTTAAAAAAGCATGGTTATACAAGTGCATCAATTGGAAAATGGCATTTAGGAGAAGACCCTAAAACACAGGGCTTTAATATTAATGTAGCAGGATCTCATGCGGGACACCCTAAATCATATTTTAGTCCTTATAAAAATAAAAACATAGAAGATGGTACTAAGGGAGAGTACCTTACTGATAGGATAACTAATGAAGCTATTAATTTTATTAGTGCAAATAAAGAAAAGCCTTTTTTTCTGTATTTGCCTTATTTTACTGTACATACGCCATTACAAGGCAAACAACATTTAATAGAAAAGTATAAATCAAAAATTAAAAATGATCAAAGGTTTAACCCAATGTATGGAGCTATGGTTGAAAGTATGGATGATAATGTTGGCAAGCTACTAAATTCGTTAAAAACACTTAAAATTGAAGAGAACACCATTGTAATTTTTATGTCTGATAATGGAGGGTTAGCTTCGGTATCAACGCAATTCCCTTTACGAGCAGGAAAAGGGTCTTATTACGAAGGAGGTATTCGTGTTCCCTGTATTATAAAATGGCCTAAAAAAATTGAAAAAACAAAAAAAACAAATGCAGTAATTAGTGGCCTAGATATTTTTCCAACACTTATGGATATAGTTAATGATAAAAACGATTATAATTTAGAAGGCACCTCTTTACTACCATTATTAACTGAAAATAAAAGTGTTAAAGAAAGATCTTTGGTTTGGCATTTCCCTATTTATTTACAAGGTGTTAATACTAAAAAGGATGATGCCAGAGATTCTTTATTTAGAACACGACCAGGAAGTGTTATTAGAAAAGGAAAATGGAAACTACATGAGTATTTTGAAAACGGAGAATTGGAGCTTTATGATTTAGATACTGATATTGGAGAAAGAATTAATTTGATTGAAGATAACCAAGAAAAAGCTCAAGAATTACTTGATGAGTTAAATACATGGAGGGAAGCTAGACAAGCACCAGTTCCAAAAGAATTAAACCCAGATTACAGCCTCCTTAAGTAATACCTTTTATACAATAATGAATCGAAGAAATTACATAAAAACCTTTTTATTAGGGTCTGTTATCCCTGCAGCATCTTGTTACGGAATTACAAATCTTTCTAAAATTAGATTCTCCAATCAAAAGATTTTGGCATATAAAAGCGAGTGGCATTTATGGCAAAACATGAAGTGGGTTGGCCCACAATATTGGGGGAATAGACTGCAAGATTGGGAGTTAATTAATGGGAAAGTGGTATGTACAGTTAAAGGAAAAAACAGAAACTTACACTTGCTTACAGTGCAAAACCCGAACGGTAATGCCGAATACCAAACTAAAGTTACAATAAATGTTTTAGACAGTAGGATTGAAAATTCAGGAAAAAGCTGTTTTGGAGTTAGAATTGGAACTAAAGGAAGATTTGACGATTATCGATCTGCTGCGGTTTTTGGAAAAGGTTTAGATATTGGACTAAATCTCAAAGGCGATTTAGTTGTAGGAGATAAAATTTATAAAACGAAGTTTACTAAAATTCCTAACAAATTCACTTTAAACATTAATGTTAAAAGTAAAGGAATTGATAAACAATTGCTTAAAGTTGATGTTAAAGATTCTTCTAATAAAACATTATACACTATAAATAATTTTGAAGCGTCTTATGAAAACTTAAAAGGAGGCTTTGCTCTACTTTCAGATATAGATGTTAAAAGAAATAATAACTACAAACCAGTAGTTGAGTTTGAACACTGGAGTATTAACTCTGAATCACTTTATTCAAATGAGGATAATATTTTCGGACCCATTTGTTTTTCACAATACACCTTACATCAAAATAAGTTGAAAATTACAACTCAATTGTCTCCGGTAGAAGAGGTAAAGGGGCACAAGGTTTTGTTGCAATTTAAAACAGGTGATGAATGGGTTACTCAAGAGGAGCAAGTAATTACGCATGCAGGACGTGCTGTTAATTTTTCGATAGCTAATTGGAATACTACAACAAATATCCCATATAGAATTCGTTTGCAAATACCTTTAGTAGAGGGCTTACATCAATATGATTATGAAGGTACTATTTTAAGAGAACCTAAAAATAAAGAAACATTAAAAGCTGCTGTTTTTAGCTGTAATTTCGACTATGGATTTCCAGATTCAGATGTTAATGAAAATGTCTCAAAATTAAATCCAGATATCTGTTTATTTCTTGGAGACCAATTTTATGAAGGTACAGGAGGTTTTGGAGCGCAATTTACTGGAGGTTTTGATAAAATTTGTCTGGATTATTTGCGTAAGTGGTTTATGTTTGGATGGTCTTACCGCGAATTGTTTAGACATCGACCTTGTGCAATAATTCCTGACGATCATGATGTCTATCATGGTAATATTTGGGGTGAAGAAGGAAAGTTAGCAGACAATAGTAATGGTTATGGAGCATCATCACAGGATAGTGGAGGATATAAAATGTCTCCAGAATGGGTTAATATGGTGCAATTTACTCAAACCAGTCACTTACCAGACCCATACAATCCTACACCAGTTAAGAACAATATAGGTGTTTATTACACACATTGGAATTATGCTGGAATCAGTTTTGCTATTTTAGAAGATAGAAAATTTAAATCGGCACCCGCTCATATTTTGCCAAAAGAGGCAAAGGTGAATAATGGTTGGATTATGGCTGATGATTTTGATATTAAGCAGTACAGAGATTTAAAAGCAGATTTATTAGGAGAGCGACAAGAACAGTTTTTAGAAACATGGGGTAAAGATTGGTCTCATGGAGCCGAAATGAAAGCAGTTCTATCACAAACCAATTTTGCTACGGTTGCAACATTACCAAAAGAAGCAAAAACAGGAGCTGTAATACCTAAACTGTATATTCCAGAAATTGGTGAGTATATAGAAGGAGATAAAGCTACTGTAGATATGGATTCTAATGGTTGGCCAGCTAATAAAAGAGACAAGGCCGTTGAAATTATTAGAAAAGCTTTTGCATTTCATATAGCAGGCGACCAACATTTAGGGTCTTTTGTTCAATATGGTGTAGAAGAATTTGGTGATAGCGGATTTGCTTTTGCAGGACCAGCTTTAAATAACATTTGGCCGCGGCGTTTTTGGCCACCAGTAGATAGTTCTAATCATAGTTATATAAATCCTGCGTATACTGGCAATCATTTAGATGGGTTTGGCAATAAAATGACAGTTAAAGCTGTCGCAAACCCACACAATATGCATTTAGAACCTAAAGTTTTACATAATAGAGCAGTTGGTTATGGTATAGTTACTTTCAACAAAAAAGACAGAACCATTAAAACTGAATGTTATAAACGATTTGTTAATCCAGATGAAAAAGATGCACAATATCCTGGTTGGCCTCAAACAATTACTCAAGAAGATAATTATGGACGTAAGGCTCAAGCATACTTACCAGAAATTAAAATTGAAGGCTTGAAAAAACCTGTAGTGGAAATTATAAATGAATCCACAAATGAAACAGAATACTCATTACGCCTTAATACAAACATATTTAAACTCAAAGTATTTGATAACTTGAATTCATATACAATTAAAGTTGGAGAACCAGACTTAAACATTTGGAAAACTAAATCTGGTATAACACCTAACACAAGTAAAATTAAATTTGTTTTCTAGATATGATTTAGGAAAAATTAATCATCTAGTAATTTTTTCCATTATTATATTACACTTATCAAAAAACAACTAACATCAATGGATTAAATCAAAGGATATGAATAATAAACTACAAACTTATTGATTTAAATAAAAATCATAAAATAATCTTGCTTAATACTGAATAGCATATTATATTTGCACGCACCTTAAAAAAGGTAAAATAAAAACAAAAGTTCTAATTCAAATAACAATATTTTTTAGTTGCTAAGTTTAATTAAAAAGTGTAAAGTTTGATTTTAAAGAATATAATTTGAGTGGCAGTTTTTAACCACTTCAATACTGTTAAGTAGAAACATAAAAACTACGGGCTCTTAGCTCAGCTGGATAGAGCACCTCCCTTCTAAGGAGGCGGTCGAAGGTTCGAATCCTTCAGGGCTCACAAAAAGCTTCACTTGCAAAGTGAAGCTTTTTTGTTTTTAAACTTTTTGGAATTATAAAATTCCTTAGTTAATTAATTATAATATTTATTAGCTTAGCAAATAGATTATATGAAAAAAAATCTCCTATTTATTTGCTTTGTAATATCAAATTACATTTTCTCTCAAGATGTTTCTATTTCTACAAGATTTAGTGAAGACGGTGCCTTATACGATAGTTTAACCACGTCTCCTAAGACCTTAACATTATTCAAAAAAAATGAGAAATGTATTGTAGTTGATTATGTAGGAAGAGATAATTATAAAGTACAATATAAGGAATGGGTTGGGTTTTTAAATTCTGATTTTTTATTTATTAATGAAGAGATGATGGATTTATATTATGACTTTCAAGAAAAAGAAAGGCTTAAAGTAATTGAAGAAAGAGAAAATAGAAAAAAAAGGATACAAGAGATTATTAGAAATAGTCCAGCTGAAAGAGAAAAAAGAAAGAAGGACTCCATTGTTAAGGCTAAAGAGCTAGAAAGACAACGTATAGTAGCACAAGAGTTATTACGAAAACAAGCAGAGGAGAAAGCTAAAAGACAACAAGATTCCATCGCTCAAGTTAAAGAACTAGAAAGACAACGTATAGCAGCACAAGAGTTATTACGAAAACAAGCAGAGGAGAAAGCCAGAAGACAGCGAGATTCTATAGCTCAAGTTAAAGAGTTGGAAAGACAACGTGTAGCAGCACAAGAGTTATTACGAAAACAAGCAGAGGAGAAAGCCAGAAGACAGCGAGATTCCATCGCTCAAGTTAAAGAACTAGAAAGACAACGTGTAGCAGCACAAGAGTTATTACAAAAACAAGCGGAGGAGAAAGCCAGAAGACAGCGAGATTCCATCGCTCAAGTTAAAGAGTTGGAAAGACAACGTGTAGCAGCACAAGAGTTATTACGAAAACAAGCAGAGGAGAAAGCTAGAAGACAGCGAGATTCCATCGCTCAAGTTAAAGAACTAGAAAGACAACGTATAGCAGCACAAGAGTTATTACGAAAACAAGCAGAGGAGAAAGTTAAAAGACAACGAGATTCTATAGCTCAAGTTAAAGAGCTAGAAAGACAACGTATAGCAACACAAGAGTTATTACGAAAACAAGCAGAGGAGAAAGTTAAAAGACAACGAGATTCTATAGCTCAAGTTAAAGAGCTGGAAAGGCAACGTATAGCAACGCAAGAGTTATTACGAAAACAAGCAGAGGAGAAAGCTAAAAGACAGCGAGATTCTATAGCTCAAGTTAAAGAGCTGGAAAGACAACGTATAGCAGCACAAGAGTTATTACGAAAACAAGCAGAGGAGAAAGCTAAAAGACAACGAGATTCCATCGCTCAAGTTAAAGAGCTAGAAAAACAACGTATAGCAGCACAAGAGTTATTACGAAAACAAGCAGAGGAGAAAGCTAAAAGACAACGAGATTCCATCGTTCAAGTTAAAGAACTAGAAAGACAACGTATAGTTGTGCAAGAGTTATTACGAAAACAAGCAGAGGAGAAAGCTAGAAGAGAGCAAGATTCCATCGCTCAAGCTAAAGAGCTAGAAAGGCAACGTATAGTTGTGCAAGAGTTATTACGAAAACAAGCAGAAGAGAAAGCTAAAAGACAGCAAGATTCCATCGCTAAAGCTAAAAAATTAGAGAGGCAAAATGCTAATAAAGAGAAATTTGATAACAATTGTAAATATCTAATCAATGAATATGATGAATTTTATAAAGAAAAATTAATTAGAACAGAACTTTATAAAATAAATAATAATGTTACAGCAGAATTGTATAGACAGGGAAAAACTATAAGTGTTTTTTTAACTTTATCAGAAAACTTAGGCTGTGCTAGTTATTTGCCAAGTAATAGGTCTTCAGTAAAAATCACGCTTGAAAATAACCAAACATTAGTGTTATACCATTCATGGAATATTGATTGCGATAACTTCAACTTTAAAGGCAGAATATCTAGTTCTCATATTCAAAAGCTGAAAGAATCCCCAATTAAATCTATATTATTTAAGGGTACAAAAAGGACGAAAAACATTTCAGATATAGATTATAAAAATTTTTTTATAGATAAGCTTAAATGTATAGAATAAATTGTGTTTTAATTTTCTAATCTGTTTTAATACAAATAATTACAATTTTTTGATTACTAATATTTGTAGTAAAAAATAAGTAAATATTTCCACCATCTTTAATATTGAATTTTTTTCTGATTTGCTGAACAGTATCTGGAAAATTTCGTGTTGTAATATTTGCCTTTTTAATGGCTTCTCTTTTTAATGCTTTTTTATTGAAAGGTAATATACTTTCAATTTTGAAGCACCTTCCAGGGAAATCTAAAAGCAATTTGCTAGTATACAAATGAGAATGTTGGTGAAGCTTAAAAACATTTAATTGTTTTGAAATTGAATGAAACCCTCCGCCTTTTAAAATAGCACTATTTGGCTCGTATAAATAGGTTAGTGGTTGACTGTATTTAGATGTTGAAGCTTTTTCTTTTTCTAAAGAAAATTGAAAAAAATCTTTTAATTCATTTTTAATGTTAACAGTTTCAACATTAACCTCCCCACAAAAATCTCGCTCCAAAACCCAAAGTAATTCTTTTACTTCATTATTTACAGCTACTACATAAATGGTTTTTACATGTTTTAACTCGTTAATGCCAATTGATAAATCGAGTAGAGGAGAAGTTTTAATTAAAATATTTTTTGAATGCTTAAAAAGTAAATCTGAATATTCTGGAATGTTAGGCAAACAATCATTTAAAAAAAAGACCTTGCCTTTACTATCATGTCGCCTAGAAGGGTCAATATATATCCAATCGTATGATTTTTTACTGTTTTTTAAATATTCAATACCATCGATATTATGCGTGCTTATATTTTTAATATTGAGCTGTTTGTAATTATAGCTAACAATATTTGAAAGTTTTTCATTAATTTCACAATGCTCTACAGTTTTAAAGTGTTTTGAAAAGTAGTAACAATCCACCCCGAAACCTCCGGTTAAATCTATAATAGATTCGCCATTAACCAAGCTTGATTTGTATTTTGCAGTAACTTCAGAAGATGTTTGCTCAATGTTTAATTTATTGGGATAGTATATATTTTCTGAGCTAAACCATGTTGCTAATTTTTTTTCACAACGCTTTTTGGCTTCAATTTGTTCGATAACTTCTTTGGTTCCCACACCTTGAAAATGGATACCTTTTAGTAGTAATTTTGAAATATCAACATTCAAGCTTTTGTTTATAAACTCTTGAATTTCAATATTTAAAATAGAATGATTCAACAGTGATTATAGATCTTTGGTAAGTTTTTTTACAATTTTGTTTTCGGATAAAAATTCCTTTAAAATTACTTTTATAGCAGTATAAGCAGGAACCGCAATTATTAAACCAATAACACCAAACAAAATACCAGTAATTAGAATGATTAAGAAAATCTCTAAAGGATGAGATTTTACACTTTTCGAAAAAATTATAGGCTGACTTCCAAAATTATCAACCAATTGTCCAATCATAAATACTATAAATACCCAAAAGGTTTTAGGTAAAATTACCTCACTAAAGCTTTGCCCAAGATTACTTGTCATAGTGAGTGTAAGCATTAGAAATGCTCCAACCAATGGTCCAACATAAGGGATTAGGTTAAGTAAAGCACATAAAAATGCTATAACTATAGCATTTTCTACGCCTATAATAAGTAGCCCTATTGTATAAATTATGAATAGTATAAGTATTTGAAAAATAAGACCTACAAAGTATCTTGAAAGTAAATCTTTAATTTTTGTTGAAGAATCTTTCCAGCGAGATTCTTTATTGTCTGGAATGAAAGTTAAAATGCCATTTTCAAATAATTTGCTGTCTTTTAAGAAAAAAAAGGATATAAACAATACCGAAAATAATCCAATACTAAAACTACCTAATCCGCTAACCACAGAATTTAAAAAATTTGGAATTAGTGAATAGTCTATTTTAGTGAGAAGGTTAGAATCTTTAATAGACTGTTCAATATCAATTTTATTTAAATCAAAATATGAAATTATTTCCCTGTATAAATCCTCAACATTACTTTGTAACTCATCAATATTTAATAAGGACAGATTATGTCCTTGTTCTACTACTAAAGGAATAAAGAGACTTACTAAACCTATAAAAAGACCTAAAAGAACTACCATTGTTACAATTACTGCAATAGTATTTTTAAATTTTAAACGGCGTTGCAAAAATAAAACGATGGGCCTCCCAATTAATGATATAACTGCTGCTATAGCAATGTATACTATAACCGATTGTATTTTATAAAGAAAAAATAATACTAAGGCTATACCTAGAATAATACCTAAAGCCTTTAAAATACCGTTTGATATGGTGTTGGAATTCATGTAGTAAATATAATATTATTTACCGAAGAAAGTAATAAATTATAAAAGCTGTTTGGTCATTTCGTATAAAGCTATGTTTGTAGCTTGTACTACATTCATACTACTATTTTGCCCAAACATATCTATATGAATAATGGCATCTGAAATTTTCAGAATATCTTCTGAAACTCCAAAATTCTCATCACCAATAACTAAAGCGATTGGTTTTTCTTTTGAGAAATTAAAAGAATGGATAGCTCTACTAGCATCTGTAATTTCTAATGCTATGATTTGATAGTTCTCATTTTTTAGGTTTTCTACAGTTTTTGAAGCTGATTTTACAACCTCGTAACGAACCACTTTTTCTGTAGCTCTTGAGGTTTTAGTCATTTTTCGTCCAAATGGAATATGCTCTCCACACAGTATAAGTTTTTCAATACCAAAGGCATCAGCAATTCTAAATAAACTTCCAATATTTGGAGCATTGGTAACATGGTCGCAAACCAAAGTTATTGGGAATGTTTGTTTTTTAAAGTTGGTATTGTAGTGAGTGAGTTGCAATTTAAATGTTGATTTGTTTAGTTGTTTTGCCATGAATTAGTGGCAATTTAATTTTCAAAAGCATATTTAACAATATTTGCACCCATTTTCAAAGCTTTTTCTCTAACATCTGCCGGATCGTTATGTACTTCTGCGTCTTCCCATCCATCACCTAAATCACTTTCGTAAGTAAACAATAAAACCAATCTGTCATTGTTGAAGATTCCAAATGCTTGTGGTCGTTTGCCATCATGTTCATGTATTTTTGGCAAGCCTTTTTGAAATTTATAGACGTTATTGAATATGTTATGATTTGCAGGTAACTCTATTAATTCTTGGTTTGGAAATACCTTTTTTAATTCTTTTGTAATATATGGTTGCATACCATAATTATCATCAATATGTAAAAAACCACCAGAAATTAAGTAATTACGAAGATTTTCGGCATCAGTTTCACTAAAAAATACATTGCCATGCCCCGTCATGTACAAAAACGGATATTGAAAAATATCAGTACTACCAACTTCAACTGTTTGAGGTTTAGAGTTTATTTTAGTATTTATATTGTTATTACAAAACGCAATAAGATTAGGTAAAGCAGTAGGATTGCCATACCAATCGCCGCCACCTTTATACTTTAAAATAGCTAAATCTTGACTGAAAGAGAAGAATGAAAGGAAAAAAAAGAATAAAGAAATGCTTAATTTCATAGATTGTTAACAAATATAAATGTTGAAAATTAGTTTAAATATATGATTAAAAATGATATTTTGGTTTTTATATTTGTAAAAAAGAAAACCACTTCAATACAAAAGAAGTGGTTTGTAGATAAAAGGTCTATTTGTCTCTGTTAGCTCAAATACAATATGAATCAGAGGCTTATAGATCTTTAGTGTTTTACAAAGATATGCTACGGTTTTAACAAATTTGAAGAAATCTTCTTTTGATTTTTAACCAGTCGTTAACAATTTAACTGTTAATAACTTGACTTTTTTGTTAGGAACTAGTTTATAAAATATATATTCAACTATTCATTTATAAAAGCGACTGAGTGGCATGCAACTACTGCCGCAGTTTCAGTACGTAATCTGGTTTCACCCAAAGTTACAGGAATAAAATTATTAGACAACGCCATTTCTATTTCTTTAACAGAAAAATCACCTTCAGGTCCAATTAAAATAGTAACGTTTTGATTTGGGTTTAATTCTTGTTTTAAAGATTTTCTATCGGTTTCTTCACAATGCGCAATAAATAAATCACCTATAAAATCTTGCTTTATAAAAATTTTAAAAGACATAGCTTCATTTAGTTTTGGTAAATGGCTGCTTAAAGATTGTTTCATAGCCGATTGTAAAATTTTTTCGTAACGTTCTGCTTTTATAACTTTTCGTTCGCTATGGTCACAGATAATTGGCGTGATGCTATCGATACCAATTTCGGTAGCTTTTTCTAAAAACCATTCGTAGCGATCATTCATTTTTGTTGGAGCTACAGCAAGGTGTAAATTGTAATTTCTTTTTGTTTGTTTGGCTTTAGTAACAATCGTAGCAATGCATTTATTAATATTTGGTATTGTAATTTTGGCAGTAAACAGAAAACCTTTTCCGTTTGTAATATGCAAAGTATCTCCAACATTTTTGCGTAATACTTTTACAATATGTTTACTCTCTTCTTTACTGAAAGTAAATTGCGTGGTGCTTTCTGATATGTCTGGATTGTAAAAGAGTTGCATAAATTACTTTTTTAAATCTTCAATCTAGCTGAAGCCATTACACTTTGTTCTGCAAAATTACCTTCTAAATACTTTAAATAGCCAACTATAGCAATCATAGCTGCATTATCGGTTGTGAATTCAAATTTTGGCACGTAAGTAGTCCACCCAAACTTTTGTTCACAATCTTTTAAAACCTTTCTTATTCCAGAATTTGCAGAAACACCTCCGCCAATAGCAATGTGTTTTATACCAGTTTGTTTTGTAGCTAGTTTTAATTTGTCAATCAAAATACCAATAATTGTATATTGAATTGAAGCA
Source organism: Jejuia spongiicola (assembly GCF_023502325.1). Taxonomy (NCBI): domain Bacteria; kingdom Pseudomonadati; phylum Bacteroidota; class Flavobacteriia; order Flavobacteriales; family Flavobacteriaceae; genus Jejuia; species Jejuia spongiicola. Next base: position 569,634 of record NZ_JAMFLZ010000003.1, on the reverse strand, counting down.
CAAATATCATTTAAGTTTTCGACAATAAAATTAGGATTAGCTTTTACTTCACGTTGAATAAAGTATAAGATAGCCGTTTTTAAACCCGAAAAACTAAAGTTTAAACCATCAACTTTTGGTTTGGTAAATTGGTATGCTTTTGGGTTTCCTAATTGCGCACGTTTGTCAATTTCTGGTCCTGCAGGATAACCTAAACCAAGAATTTTTCCACTTTTATCAAAAGCTTCACCAACGGCATCATCAATGGTTTCACCAATAACAGTCATATTAAAATAGTTATCAACTTTGACAATTTGCGTATGTCCACCAGAAATAGTCATTGCTAAAAAAGGGAACGGTGGTTTGTCAAAGCCGTCTTCATCTATAAAATGAGCTAAAATATGCGCCTGCATATGGTTAACATCTATAAGTGGAATATTTAATCCGTATGCTAAAGATTTCGCAAACGAAGTGCCTACTAATAAAGAACCCATTAAGCCTGGGCCACGTGTAAAAGCAATGGCATTAAGTTGTTCCTTATTTATATTTGCTTTTTTTAAGGCTTGATGTACTACAGGGACTATATTTTGTTGGTGCGCCCTTGATGCTAATTCTGGTACAACACCACCAAACTCTTCGTGTATTTTTTGATTAGCAACAACATTGCTTAAAATTTTCCCGTTGTGTATTATAGAAGCGGCTGTATCATCGCATGAAGACTCAATTCCTAGTATGTAAATATTTTGTGAAGACATTAATAAAAATTAGGCACAATAATTGTTAATTTTGAAAACAGATAAACATCTGATAACTTCATTTATTCGTAAGTACAAATGTAGTTTATTCTTAATAAAATCATAACTTTAACGCATATCAAAAAAGTACTTAAAATAATATCAAAAATAGTAGGCATTTTATTGCTGCTTTTCATCATTTTGGTGTTGGTGCTTTCTATTCCCTTTGTTCAAACAAGTTTGGGTAATTATGCTACTAAAAAACTTAACAATGAGTTTGGTACTAATATAAATATTGATAAAGTTGGATTGCAGTTTAACGGAGACGTTGAACTAAAAAATATTTATATTGAAGATTACAAAAAGGATACACTTATTAATATTGCAGAACTTAATACATCAATTTTAAGCTTTAAAAATTTATATAATGGTAAATTGGTTTTTGGAGATATTGATATTATCGATTTAGTTTTCAATATAAAAACCTATAAAGATACTACCGATACGAATTTAGATATTTTTGTGGCGAAATTAGATGGCGACAACCCTGAAGTAAAAAGTGGTAATTTTTTGTTGTCTTCAAGTGATGTATCTATCTACGATGGGCATTTTAAGTTATCTGATGAAAACAGAGCGGTTTCAAAAAGACTAGATTTTGAAAATTTAAATATAAATGCAACTAATTTTTTAATAAGTGGGAGTGATGTAAGCGCTAGAATTAACACTTTAGCGTTTAAAGATAGTAGGGGCGTTGTTGTAAAAAACTTAATGACTAATTTTAGTTATACGCTAACAGATATGACTTTTGATAATTTAAATATTAAAACTCCAAATTCTGTACTAAAAGGCAATTTAAAATTTTCGTATAAGAGAGAAGACTTACAATTTTTTGAAGACAGAGTAATAGTTTCTGCAAACTTTAAGGACTCTAATGTTTTACTTAACGAATTAAACATGTTTTATGATGAATTTGGCAATAATCAATATGCCAGATTTAGTGTTGATTTATCTGGAACTTTAAACGATTTACAAACCACAAATTTAAGATTGAACACCAGCCGAAATACTAGAGTTTATGGTGATATTAAGTTTAAAAATTTATTTAGTAAAGAAGAGAATGATTTTTATATGGATGGTAAATTCAACAATTTATCATCTACATATAAAGATTTGACAGCATTGCTACCAAATGTTTTGGGGCAGGCTATTCCTTCTTCGTTTGATAGATTGGGCAAGTTTAAAATTATGGGGCAATCACAAATAACAGCTTCAACAATAAACGCAGATATTGAGATTAATACAGATTTAGGTTTTGTAGATTCTAAACTGGAAATAACAAAGATTAATGATATTGATAACTCATCTTATAAAGGCAATATAATTTTTGAAGAGTTTGATTTAGGAACTTTAATTGAAGACCCAAAAGTTGGTAACACATCACTTAATTTAAATGTAAACGGTACAGGGTTTATTGCAGAAACTATAGATACTCAGGTAGAAGGAGATGTTTTTGATATTATTTATAATGACTATAATTATAAGAAAATTAAAGTAGCAGGTAATGTTAAGAACAGAATATTTGATGGTAATTTAATTGCTAATGATAAAAATTTACAATTAAATTTTAATGGTCTTGTTGACTTTTCTGGAAGTATAAAAAAATATGATTTTGCAGCTAATGTAGATTATGCCAATTTAAAAGCACTAAACTTTATAAAGAATGATAGTATTTCAATCTTTAAAAGTAAGGTGAAAATGAATATGAATGCCAATAGCTATGATGATGCTTATGGTAGAGTGTTGTTTAGGAATACATCATACAAAAACCAAAAAGACACGTATTATTTTGATGAGTTTGCAATATCGTCAAGGTTTGATAATGATGTACGATTTATAGAAATTAACTCGCCAGATATAATACAAGGAAGCCTTGAAGGAAAGTTTGTATTTAAAGATATAAAAAAGCTTTTCGAAAATTCATTAGGGCATATTTATACCAATTATATTCCACATGAAGTAACAGCAAACCAAAGTATCGACTTCAATTTTAAAATTTATAATAAAATTGTTGAAGTCTTTTACCCAGATATTCAATTAGGTAAAAACACTTTTGTTCGTGGTAGGGTTGAGAGTGAGGAAGAAGAATTTAAGCTCACATTTAAGTCGCCCAAAATTAAATTATTAAATCATTTTGCTAATAATATAGAACTACAAGTAGATAATAATAACCCATTATTTAATACATATGTAGAGGTAGATAGTATAAATACTAAGTACTATAATGTATCTAAGTTTAACTTAATTAATGTAACAGTTAATGATACTTTGTTTATGCGTTCAGAGTTTAAAGGTGGTAAAAAGAGTAGCGATGTATTTAATTTAAGTTTTTACCATACAATTAATGAAGAAAATGAATCAGTAATTGGATTTAAAAAATCTGACGTAACGGTCAAAAACAGTAAATGGTTTATTAATGAAGATAAAGATCGATTTAATAAAATTTCGTTTGATAAGAAACTTACAACTTTTACAATTGATAAGCTTAAAGTAAATCATAATAATGAAGAAATTAAGCTTTCAGGTTTTATAAAAGATTCAACTCAAAAAGATTTAAAGTTGAATTTTAAGAATGTTGATTTAGCTAAAATAACACCAGATATAGATAGTTTATCGTTGGCAGGAAATGTTAATGGTAAGTTAGACATTTTACAACAGAATGGTAGCTATTTGCCAAATTCATCAGTTATAATAGATAACTTTAAAGTTAATAATTTCCCTTTAGGCTCATTTGATGCTACAATAGCTGGTAATGAAGATTTATCTAATTATAATGTAAATGCGGTTATTAAAAATGATTTCTCAAAGTCATTTAGTGCAATAGGAGACATAAGTGTAGTTGGTAAAAAATCGAATATTGATGTCGATTTAACCTTTAATGAATTTAATTTAAAACCATTAAATCCGCTGTTGCAAGATGTATTATCTAATATTAGAGGGTTAGTAACTGGTGAAGCTAAAGTTGTAGGCAACTTAAAGCGACCAAACATAAATGGGGAACTCGCTTTGGAAAATTCTGGGTTTGGAATACCTTATTTAAATGTAGATTATAGTTTTAACGAGATAGCTTCAGTAGAATTAGAAAATCAAAGTTTTATATTTAAGAATGTTCAGTTAACAGATACTAAGTTTAATTCTTCAGGGCGATTAAACGGAGCGTTAAGTCATGTAAACCTCTCAAAATGGGGCTTAGATTTAAATATAGATACAAATAGACTATTAGTATTGGATACTAAAGAAACCGAAGAAGCTTTGTATTATGGAACAGGCTTTATTGGAGGTAATGCTAGTATAAAAGGGCCAACAGAAGAATTAGTCATTAATGTGATTGGTGAAACCAAAAGAGGAACAGTTTTTAAAATACCGCTTAGTGATGCAGAATCTTTTGGTGATAATTCATTCATTCATTTTATTACAAAAGAAGAAAAAATAGCTAAAGAGCAAGGCGTAGACATTGCTTTTGAAGAGGTTAAAGGGTTAGAATTAAATTTTGATTTGGATATTACCGAGGATGCCGAAGTTGAAATAATTATAGATAAAAGTACAGGACATACATTAAAAGGAAGAGGAGTAGGTGGTCTTTTAGTTGAAATAAATACTAATGGAAAGTTTAATATGTGGGGAGATTTTTCAGTGTTTGAAGGTATTTATAATTTTGCTTTTGGTGGTTTAGTACAAAAACAGTTTATAGTACAACCTGGTGGTACATTAGCTTGGGAAGGAGAGCCTTTAAAAGCCAGAATTAATATGGATGCTATATATAAAACCAGTGCCAATCCATCACCTTTATTAGATAATCCTATAAATAGAAGTATTCCTGTAGAACTAAAAATAAGCTTAATAGGTGTATTGGAACAACCAGAACCACAATTCGAGTTTCAATTCCCAACTGCTAATTCATCTATAAAGTCTGAGCTTCAGTATAGATTAGATTCTGAATCTGAAAGAGAAAATCAAGCTCTTTATTTTTTAGCAAGTGGAGGTGCATTTCAAAATAGAGGATCAAGTGATTTAAATTTTTCTGGAACTATAGCAGAAAGACTTAATGGTATAGTAAATGGTATTTTTTCAAGTGAAAATGGAAAATTTGATTTTGGATTTAACTACGAGGTTGGAGAAAATCGACCAGATTATAAGACAGACGATAGAGTAAGTGCGACAATTCAAACTAAAATTAGTGATAAGGTTTTATTTAATGGAAAACTGGGAGTTCCTGTGGGTGGAGCTACCGAAACTGTTATTGCTGGTGATGTAGAAATAAATTTTTTATTAAATGAAGAAGGCACGCTAACCGCTAAGGTATTTAATAGAGAAAATAGCATTCGCAATTTTGGAGAAAAAATTGGTTATACCCAAGGCGTTGGTTTATCATACAATGTAGATTTTGATACCTTTAAAGAATTAATTCAAAACTTATTTAAAAAGAAACCAAAACAAGAGGCTGAATTATCCAATGAATCTGAAAAAGACGAAGAGGATACTTCACCAGACTTTATTACTCATAAATCATCTTCAAAAAAGAATAATTAGCAGTTTTCTCAACTTTTTGTTGCATATTTTTTTATAAAATCATTTTTTTTATTAACTAAAACGTTATAGTTTAACAACTATCGTTAAAATATGACATATGTTATAAATTTGTAATATTAGTTTACTAATTTTACTTAATAATTATAAAATTAATGCCAAATAAAATAAAAAAAATAGGTGTTTTAACATCAGGTGGAGATTCACCAGGAATGAATGCAGCCATAAGATCTGTAGTTAGAACTTGTGCATATCATGATATAGAATGTGTTGGTATTTATCGCGGTTATGAAGGTTTAATGGAAGGCGACTTTAAAGCTATGGATGCTAGAAGTGTAAAAGGCATTATTAACAAAGGAGGCACTATATTAAAATCTGCGCGTTCAAAAGAATTTAGAACTAAAGAAGGAAGACAGCAAGCTTATAATAAATTAATAGAGGCAAATGTTGGTGGTTTAGTTATTATAGGAGGAGATGGATCGTTTACAGGAGGGCTTATTTTTAACCAAGAATTTGATTTTCCAGTAATGGGAATACCAGGTACTATTGATAACGATATTTTTGGTACTTCTCATACATTAGGTTTTGATACAGCGCTAAATACAGTTGTAGATGCTATAGATAAAATACGAGATACAGCTAGCTCGCATAACAGGTTATTCTTTATAGAGGTTATGGGTAGAGATGTTGGGCATATTGCTTTGAACACTGGAATTGCTGGTGGAGCTGAAGAAATTTTAATTCCAGAAGAAGATTTAGGGTTAGACAGATTGGTAGAATCTTTAAATAAAAGTAGAAAATCTGGTAAAACATCAAGTATAGTTATTGTAGCTGAAGGAGATAAAATTGGAAAAAATATTTTCGAACTTAAAGATTATGTTGATGAAAACATGGAAGGCTATGATGTAAGAGTGTCAGTTTTAGGGCACATGCAGCGTGGTGGAGCTCCATCTTGCTTTGATCGTGTTTTAGCCAGCAGGATGGGAGTTAAAGCCGTTGAGTCTTTATTGGAAAGTAAAACTAATTATATGGTGGGATTACTAAATAATAAAATAGAGCTAACTCCTCTAGATAATGCCATTAAAGGAAAAACTAAAATAAATTTAGAATTATTGCGTGTCTCAGACATTATGAGCACTTAAACATTTATAATTAAAATTATGTCAAAATTAAAAGTAGGAATTAACGGATTTGGTAGAATAGGAAGAATAGCTTTTAGAGTAGCTGTTGCAAGACCAAATATTGAAATAGTTGGAATTAATGATTTGTTAGATGTAGAACATTTGGCATACTTATTAAAATACGATTCTGTACATGGTAAATTTGATGGAACTATTGAAACAGAAAAAGGAAAGTTAATAGTTAACGGAAATGAAATTAGAATAACTGCCGAACGTAACCCTGAAGATTTAAAGTGGGACGAAGTTGGAGCAGAAGTTGTTTTAGATTGTACAGGTATATTTACAACCTTAGAAGGAGCCCAAAAGCACATCACAGCAGGAGCTAAAAAAGTTGCTATATCTGCACCATCAGCTGATGCACCTATGTTTGTAATGGGAGTAAATCACAATAAAATTACTGCAGATGATACTATTGTGTCAAACGCATCATGTACAACTAACTGTTTAGCCCCATTAGCTAAAGTAATTAACGATAAATTCGGAATAGCAGAAGGATTAATGACAACAGTTCATGCAGCGACTGCTACACAATCTACTGTTGATGGTGTTTCAAGAAAAGATTATAGATTAGGAAGAGCTTCATTAAATAACATTGTGCCTGCTTCTACGGGAGCTGCAAAAGCAGTAGGTAAAGTAATTCCTGAATTAAATGGAAAGCTTACAGGTATGGCATTTAGAGTTCCAACTGTTGATGTTTCTGTAGTAGATTTAACTTGTCGTCTAGAAAAAAGCGCTTCTTTTGAGGAAGTTAAAGCGGCTTTAAAAGATGCATCAGAAAATGAATTAAATGGTGTTTTAGGATATACAGAAGAAGGTGTAGTATCTCAAGATTTTGTATCAGAACCAAAAACAAGTACATTTGATGCTAATGCAAGTATGGCATTAAATGATAATTTTGTTAAATTAGTATCTTGGTACGATAATGAGTTTGGCTATTCAACTAAGTTAGTTGATTTAGCACAACATATTGGTTCAATATAAATATTTAATATAATTCCACAGAATTGTCTTCCTTAATAATTGTTTGATAATTCTGTGGATTTTTTAATTTTAAACTTATGATTTTAATTGTTGATAGTGGTTCTACAAAATCAGATTGGATTGCAGTAGATAAAGACGGTAACAGATTGTTGGAAAAAATCCGTACTAAAGGTTTAAATCCTGCCATATTACCAGAAAAAAAGCTAAAAAAAATAATTAAAAAAAGTAAAGATTTAAAAGAAAACAGGAACATTGTTACTAACGTGTTTTTTTATGGCGCAGGTTGTGGTACTCCTAAAGCAAATGCACTTTTAAAAGGAGTATTACAAGATGTTTTTGTAAATGCTGCTATTGAAGTTAGTGAGGACACAATGGCTGCTGTTTTTTCTACTATAAATCATCCTAAAGAAGCTGCAGTTGTATGTATTTTAGGGACTGGGTCTAATTGTAGTTATTATGATGGAGAGAAAGTTCATCAAAAAGTAAAATCTTTAGGATACTCTATCATGGATGATGCCTCTGGAAACTATTATGGGAAACAGTTAATCAGAGATTATTATTTTAATCAGATGCCCGAAAATGTAAAAATTGCTTTTGAAACAAAGTTTAATGTTGAGGATGATTATATAAAATATAACTTATACAAACAACCTAACCCTAATGCATATTTAGCAAGCTTTGCAGAATTTATGTTTTTACATAAAGATTCAGAATACACGATTGAGCTTATAAAAAGAGGTATTCGATTGTTTACTAAAACTATGATAATGCAATATAAAGAAGAGCTTAAAACTGTTCCCGTGCACTTTGCAGGATCCATTGCATTTTTCTCTCAGAAGGAAATTAAAGAAGTTGGAGAAGAAATGGGCTTTACTGTTGGTAATTTTGAGCGAAGACCTATAGAAGGTCTAGTATCTTTTCACATAAAAAACTTATAGGTAACTTAAAAAAAACAATAGTTTTTTGCAAAAACACATTGCGCTTTATATTTCCAATAAAGATGATAAGAATCAACTTATCGAGCATATTTTATCAAAAAATTCCATAATTAATTATTCAAAATTAAAAGGTGCAATATTTTCTAAAAAAACATTGGATAAGTTTATAGATGAAGAAGTTCGTCATGGAAACTTTAATATTGTTACAAGTACAAAAAATAGCTTACTAAACTCTTCTGAAGGTGAGCGTAAAAAGGCATTACTAAAATACCTTATTTTACAAAATCCTGAATATATTTTAGTTGATAATGTTTTTGGTAATTTAGATGTTAATGCGCAAAAAAATATTGAAGAAACATTAACAAAGCTAAGCCTTAAAATACCAGTAATTCAAATTACTAATAGAAAAAAAGACGTACTTCCATTTATCGATAGGATTTATAAGTTGGAAAATAAAACCCTAGTTTTATGTAAAGAAACTGAAACTACAAAGAAAGAAGAAATAAAGCATTTCTCTCAAGATTTACCAAAACCATACAATTTAATAAAACCCCAATTTGATTTATTAGTAAAGTTTAATAATGTTACAATACGCTATGGAGACAGAACTATTGTTAAAAATATTAATTGGCAAATTAAACCAGGCGAGTTTTGGCAATTAGTAGGACCAAATGGTTCCGGTAAGAGTACCCTTTTAAGCCTTATCTCTGGTGATAACCCTAAAGCATACAATCAAGATATTACTTTATTTGGAGTTAAAAAGGGTAGTGGTGAGAGCGTTTGGGATATTAAACGGAAAATAGGTTATTTTTCTTCTGAATACTTAAGGGGGTTTGAGCGTCTACACTCTATTGAAAAAATGATTATTTCGGGTTTCTTCGATTCTATCGGACTTTATAAAATACCAAGCGAAAGACAAATTATGTTAGCGCACCAATGGCTTAAGGTTTTGGATATGTTCGATATTAAAACTAAGAGTTTTTTAAGCTTATCTGTGGGACACCAACGATTAGTTTTAATTGCTAGAGCCATGGTTAAGCATCCACCATTACTTATTTTGGACGAGCCCACAAACGGTTTAGATGATAATGATGCAGAGTTGTTTTCCAAATTGGTAAATAAAATAGCTTCAGAAAGCAATACAGCCATTCTATATGTTTCTCACAGAAAAGAAGAAAGCCTATTAAAACCTAGTTTTATTTATCAATTATTACCAGAACCTACAGGATCTATAGGTAAATCTATTAAAACTTCTTAATATTTTATAGCAATACTAGTTCGTAAGTTATACTTTTGATATTTAGTATATTTATAAATAAGTTTGTTTAAATAATTATTGATGCCTTTTTATAAAAACCCAATGAGACCAATACAAGCAAAAATTGTTTTATCAATTTTTGTGCTCATTGCTTTTGCTGTTATTTTCTTTGTTGGCTTTAATTATATTGAGTCAAGTTCAGACTTAAAGAATATAGCTTTACTGCTAGCCTTTATAATGATAATTATGGCGGTTGTGGCGTTTCATTTTTTTAAACACCAATATTCAAATGAGTTAGAAGTTGAAAACTTAAATAATCTTATAATAGATTTAAAGCAAAAATTAAATGAAGCATTTGATACAGCTGAATATAAATCTATTTATTTGGCTAATATGAGTCATGAAATAAGAACACCTTTAAATACAGTTTTAGGAATGCTAAATATGTTGAAAGAAACTAATTTAGATGCAGACCAAAAAGCACAAGTCGAAATTGCTGATTACTCTTCTGAACATTTATTGCAATTGGTAAATATGATTATTGATAATTCTAAGGCAGATGAAGGTACCATAAATTTAAATTTAGTGGCTATAAATCTAAAATCAGATTTATCTAGATTATTTAAAATATTTGAATATCAAGCTTGGGAAAAAGGCTTAGAACTAGAGTTTAAATTTTTATTTGAAGATGAAAAAAAGTTTTATGTTTTAGGAGATTCTTCAAAAATTCAACAAGTACTTATTAACTTAATTAATAATGCTATTAAGTTTACCAATAATGGAAAAATTACAATAATTGTTGATCAAACGGTTAGTATTGATGAAGACCAAATTGTTACTTTTTATATAAAAGATACAGGTATTGGTATGCGATCTTACGAAGTTAAGAGAATCCTTGAAACTTCAGAAAATGTAGGATTATCCGATTTTAAAGATTATAGAGGAGGAGGTTATGGACTTTCAATTTCGAGAGACTTAGTAAAATTAATGGGAGGCGAACTTAAAATTGAAAGTAAAGAAAATAAAGGCACTACGTTTTATTTTAGTTTACAACTTAAAAAGACTTTAAATATTGAAGCCATAAGTACAGAGATTAAACCAATACTCCTAAATAAGTTTAATGTATTAGTAGCAGAAGATAATAGGATGAACCAAAAAGTGATAAAGTTTTTGTTAGAACAACAAGGAGCCGATTGTACTTTTGCTAAGAATGGATTAGAGGCAGTTGATTTATACAAGATTTTAGATTTCGATATGGTATTTATGGATATTTATATGCCAGATTTAGATGGTTACCAAGCTACTGAGAAAATCAAAAGAACAAGGAAGTATAACAAGCATAAAACACCTATAATAGCAGTTTCTGCCAGTGCTTTTGAAGAAGATATTGAAAATGCTAAATTAGCTGGTATTGACGATTTTTTGGCTAAGCCAATTGAGGTAGAAAAATTAAAAGAATTACTTGTTAAATATGCCTCGGTTGATGAACCAGCTTAGCTATTTTATAGCTATCATGCTAATCTCAACATTTACATTTTTTGGCAACCTCGCAACTTCTACTGTTTCACGTGCAGGGGCATTAGTATCGTCAAAATAGCTTCCATAAATGACGTTAATTTCTGAAAAATTATTCATATCACTTATAAATATTGAAGACTTAATAACGTTATCAAAAGTCATGTTAGCAGCTTTTAAAACAGCTTTCATGTTTTCCATAACTTGTTTAGTTTCTGTCTTAATATCACCTAATATTAACTCACCTGTTTTTGGATTTAATGCAATTTGTCCAGATGTATAAAGGGTGTTTCCGCTTAAAACAGCTTGATTATATGGCCCAATAGGTGCTGGTGCATTTGTTGTAGTAATAATTTTTTTCATCAAATTAGTAATTTTTGTTATTCCCTCGAAGCAGGGTACCTGATTGTTTTTTTTAACCTTAAAGCCTTTGATCGGGTTGCCTACGTTTTTCGTATTTAAGATCTTTTAGGATATTAGATTTTATTCCTATGAAGAAATTCCACGAACTTCTTGCACTAAAAGGAACCCAACTAAAATTCATTCGCCAACTTAATAAATCACGTTCAAAACGCAACTGGGTATAAGTGAATCCTTTGTCTTTTAGATCGTAACCTGAAGATGCGCCTACAGACCATTTAGGCGACAATTCTATATCTCCGGAAAACATGAGTGAGTGTGAGGATATTTCACTTTGCCTTCTAGAGTTAGAATAATTAACAGCATATGCCAAGCGTAAACTCCAGGGTATTTTAAAATTATAAAACTCACTAGGCTCTTCCTCTTCTTTATCTCCCTTTTCTTCATTGAATCTAGAAAAATCTTCAGAAACCCCAAATAAGTCGTCGTCACGACCACCGCTACGTAAATTTTCCTGTATAGCAGCTCCACTTTCACTATCGTTTTTTTGATCCCCTTTACCACCAGAAAGCGAATAACTTGCTGTTAGGTTTGCACTAGTTAATCTAAAAAGACTGCCACCATTGTCAATGTTAAATTTATCAATACGATTGTTATTATTGTCTAAAGCATATGGATCTAAAGTTGCACCAAAATTTAAACTTAACTTATTTTCAAATAATTGAGTACCTCCACTTACTCTAACAGGACTCCATTGTAGCGAGTCTCCAGCAAAATTGTATGAAGTAGAAAAATTTAAGTTATTAAGTAAAATAATCTTTTTCGGTTCAGTTGCTGTACTGTCTTTATCTCTTACTTTAGCTTCAAAATTATTAGCTATAGATATGCCCATAGAGCTAGAAAAGTTTTTACTTGGAGTTCCAAAAAGGCCTTGCTCAAACCTCGTAAATTCAACATCTTCAGTAGTTAATCCGTCTGCACTAACAACTTCATATGTGTCATAATATTTGTCAAAAGCAGGGTTGATATTATAGCTTATTGATGGACGAATGACATGACGAATAGCATGAATTTTTGGATTTTCACCTTCTTTTTTAAAGTTAAACATCCCATAAATTGTTGTCCCTAAACTAGTGCTAAAATTATATGTTCTAAAAGAATCAAAGCCGTTTATTGTTTCAGTTATTACCTCATCATTCACGTTATCGTAATATCTATCTATAGTCTTAAAAGTCCATACTTCGTTTAAACTTGTAGAAGCACTCAAACTAAAATGTTTAAATACTTTAAAGTTTGTACTTAAAGGAACAGTATGTTGAAAACCAGCTTTTGCATCATCAAACATTTCCTTTTTAAAGAAAAGTGAGTCTGTAGTTTGTATTCTATTTTCTCCTCTTACACTATACTGAAGGTTTATATTTTGTATAATACCTTTTTTTGATCCAACTTTAGGTGCAAAAGGAAATATTCTACTTACGTTTCCTTGAAATGTAGGAAGCGTCATATTAATTTGTTCTGTATTTGTATTTTGAGAATGCGTAGCCGTTACACTGAAATTTACTGATGGTTCTCCTTCAAAGGTTTTAGAGTACGATACGGATGATGCTAAAGTGTTATTCAAGAAAGCACCTGAATTCACTTGATTAAGTGATGTTCTGTAATAAGTACTACTACCTAAGTTTACCGAAGCAGAGAAGCGTGAGCTTGGGTTAGCTTTACTATCTTGACTATGCGACCAACGTAAATTATATACCGTAGATTTTCCGTAATCTGGAAAACCACGCTCGCTAGTGATTAAATTTTCATATCGAAATCCAACATTTCCTCTAAACTTATAGCGTTTAGCATATGTGTTTTCTAGGCGTAATCCATAACTGCCGTTAGTATAATAATCACCTAAAACGGCTAAATCGACGTAATCACTTATGGCAAAATAATATCCTCCGTTTTGTAAAAAGTAACCACGATCGTTTTGTTCACCAAAGCTTGGGATGATAACACCGGAGGTTTGTTTCTCAGATTGCGGAAAAAAACCAAAAGGCAAGCCAATTGGTGTTGGTACATCGTAAATAAAGAGGTTTGCTAAACCAGTTACTATTTTTTTTCCAGGCACAACTTTTGCTTTTCTTAGCAAGATGTAATACTCTGGATCTTCCAAATCTTCGGCAGTGGTATATTTTCCTCTATGTATAAAATAAACTGAATCGTTTTCTTTTTTTGTTATTTGAGCAATTACAGTACCTCCAGATTGTTCTGTTTTTGAATTGTAAATAAGAGCTTTTTCTGATTTTGTATTAAAAATAATGGAATCAGGTTCTACAATATTTGCTCCTTGAGTAAAAATTGGTGCTTGAGAGTACTCCCCAATAGAATCTAGTATACCTTTAGCATAAACAGTATTGGTGCTATAATCTATAGTTATACTACCAGATTTAATATTTATGTCACCATAATCTATTTCAGCTTCATTGTATAAATATAATTTTTGCTTTTTTTGATTGAAGGACGTGTAATCAGTAGCTTTATACTTTACAATATGCTCTAATGTTTCTTTTTTAGGCTTTATGGAATCTGTTGCAGTAGTGTCTTGTGATTTTTCTGCTGGAGCTTCAGATTTTATAATATCCTTTGCATTAATAACCAGACTATCTTTAACAGTAGGTTTAATGCTATCTGTAGGTTTCTGTATATCTTGAGCGAAGCTAAACGTGTTAATAAACACTGTAAAACTTAATGCAAAAAGTATTTTAAAGTTGTTTGTATGCAACGCTTTTAAATGTATTTTTGTAAAAGTATGGCTCGGTTTTTGAATTGCCAAAATTACATATATTTTTCTGTGATAATTTATTATTCAACGGAAAAATTTTAAATTAAATATTTACTCAATTAAACTGAGTAATAAACCGAATTTTTACGCGTTAAAAACACTTATGCAAACGTCCAAATTATTAGTTTTAGTATTTTTTATAATAGTATTAACATTTATTGGTAATACTAAATTGTACAGTCAATCAGAAGATATTCCTTTTACTATCATGATTGATCCTGGTCATGGGGGTAAGGATGGAGGAACACCAGGTACAGGACGTTACAAAACCACTGAGAAAGATATAGCTTTAGATGTATCATTAGCATTGGGAAAAATGCTGGAAAGCAACTTGCCGTATGTGAATGTTGTATATACTCGAAAAAAAGATGTTTTTCCAACATTGAATGGAAGGGCTAAGGTTGCTAACAGTAAGGATGTAGATTTATTTATATCCATTCATTGTAATGCACAACCAGGAAAGAAAGGAACAGCTTATGGTTCGGAAACTTATGTTCTTGGAACAACAAAAAACAAGCAGAATCTTGAAGTTGCAAAACGAGAAAATTCAGTTATTTTCTTAGAAGATAATCATAAATCGATTTATAAAGACTTTGACCCCAATTTACCAGAATCATTAATAGGGCTGACTTTAGCTCAAGAGGATTATTTAGATCAAAGTATAAAACTTGCCAGTTACATCGAAAATGAATTTCAAGTAACTGCGAAACGAAGAAGTAGAGGTGTTAAACAAAATATATTTTATGTTTTGGCATATACTTATATGCCAAGTGTTTTAGTTGAACTTGGTTTTCTCACTCATAAAAAAGAAGAAGATTTTTTAAATTCTAAAAAAGGCAAGAGCATAATGACTAAGTCTTTATTTAATGCTACTAAGCGATATCTTGAAAGTTTAAATTTAAGCTCCAGTATTTTAGATTTAAATGGTGAATTAGAAAAAACCACTAATACTACTATTCTAAATAATGAGAATTCAATAAAATTTAAAGTTCAAATAGCTGCAAGCTCAAAATCTTTGGAGACAAAACCATACAATTTTAAAGGGTTAAATAATATTTCTAGAGTCAAAGAGAGTAACTTATACAAATATTATTACGGAGAAACTTCAAGTTATAATACCGTAAAAAAGCTAGAAGAAGAAGCTAAAACTGCTGGTTTTAAAACAGGTTATATTGTAGCTTTTAAAGCTGGTAAGAAAATAACTTTAACTGAAGCTTTAAAAACAACTGCGAATTAAATTCATTCTTTTTAAATTTATCTTAAATTTGTTTCACTAAACATATTTATTTTGAAATGAGTATGAAAAAAATTAATAGTCAATTATTAGGTTTGTACACAAACTGCATCTCACTTAAATAAAGTAAATAATATTTTTAGATGAAAATATCAAAAGAAGTAAAAACATCAATATTAGTAATAGCCGGAATTGTCCTTTTTATTTTTGGATTTAATTATTTAAAAGGTCAAAATCTACTCGATTCTTCTCGTACATTTTATGCAGTTTATGATAATGTTGAAGGTTTAACATCATCAACACCAGTTACAATTAATGGCTTAATTGTAGGTAAAGTAGTTGATATTGAGTTTAAAGATGATGCTTCAGGTAAGTTACAAGTAAAACTTTTGGTAGATAGCGATTTCCAATTTTCAAAAAACAGTAAAGCAGAACTTTACGAAACGGGCTTAATAGGAGGAAAAGCTATAGCTATTGTCCCTGCTTTTGATAATGCTGAAAATGCTATAAGTGACTCATATTTGGAAGGTTCTGTAAAAGCAGGTTTAAGTGAATTAGTAAATCAGAAATTAACACCATTACAAGAAAAAATGGAGACTATGATGGTGAGTGCTGATGAATTGCTTTCAAATTTAAATAAAGTGTTTGATGATGAAACTAAGATTAACATTAAAACAAGTATAGGTGATTTAAGAAGTATAATTAGTAATTTTAAGGAGACATCAAAGTCTATAGATGTATTAGTTGTTGGGAATAAAGAAAAGTTAAATACAACATTGACTAATGTTGAAAATATTTCTACAAATTTATCTAAAGTATCAGATTCAATTGCCGGCTCTAATATTGGGAAAACCATCAAAAGTTTAGAGTCTACCCTTAAAAATTTCGATAAAATTATAGCAAGTTTAGAAAATGGGGAGGGTACCATGGGTAAATTGCTTAAAGATGATGCTTTGTATAACAATTTAAAAGGAGCTTCAAAAGAAATGGAAGAACTTTTAGAAGATATAAAACTACATCCAAAGCGCTATTTTAGAATCCTTTCAAAAAAAGAAATCCCTTATAAAGAAGCAGAAACCAACTAAAAATAAATGGAATACTTGCCTAATATACTTTTTGCAATCATACTTATAATAGGTATTGGATATTTTGCAAAAAACGTAAAAAAATTAATTCGAAACATTAAACTTGGCCAAGATGTAGATGTTTCTGACAATAAATCGCAGCGTTGGCGAAATATGGCAATGATTGCACTTGGGCAAAGCAAAATGGTACGCCGTCCCATTGCCGGATTTTTACATGTTGTTGTTTATGTAGGTTTTATAATCATCAATATTGAAGTTTTAGAAATTATTATTGATGGTTTATTTGGGACACACAGAATTGGTTTAAAAGTATTACCAGAATCTGTTTATGGTTTTTTAATTGGGTCTTTCGAGGTACTAGCAGTTTTAGTATTTGTATCAGTTATAATATTTTGGATACGTAGAAATATTATAAAACTAGCACGTTTTTGGAAAAGTGAAATGACTAGCTGGCCAAAAAACGATGGTAATTTTATTTTGTATTTTGAAATGGTGCTAATGACGCTGTTTTTAGTTATGAATGCTACTGATGTTCATTTTCAAGCATTAAATTCAGGCAATGTAGTTAGTCAATTTATTTCACCATGGTTTTCAGAATTACAAGAAACCACATTGCATGTTATAGAAAGAGGTGCTTGGTGGCTGCATATTATTGGAATTTTCATCTTTTTAAATTACTTATACTTTTCAAAACATTTGCATATACTATTGGCGTTTCCAAACACTTATTATGGTAAATTAATGCCAAAAGGACAATTAAATAACCTTGAAGCAGTAACCAATGAAGTAAAAATGATGATGGATCCAGATGCCGATCCTTATGCAGTAACAGAAGAAGAGGGAGAAACACCGGCAAAATTTGGAGCAAGTGATGTGCAAGATTTAAGCTGGGTTCAGTTATTAAATGCCTATACATGTACAGAATGTGGAAGGTGTACAAGCGAATGTCCTGCCAATCAAACTGGTAAAAAACTGTCTCCGCGAAAAATAATGATGGATACAAGAGACCGTTTGGAAGAAGTTGGTAAAAACATTGATGCAAATAAAGGCGAATTTAAAGACGACGAAAAACAACTTTTAGACAATTACATTACACGCGAAGAGCTTTGGGCTTGTACCTCTTGTAATGCCTGTACAGAAGCTTGTCCGGTTAGTATCGATCCTTTATCTATTATTTTAGATATGCGCCGCTATTTGGTTATGGAGCAATCAGCAGCACCAGTCGAACTTAATAATATGATGACAAATATTGAAAACAATGGTGCTCCATGGCCATACAATCAAATGGATCGATTGAATTGGAAAAACGAATAATTAAATAACTCGGGCGTTACCCATAAAGGGTCGGGCTTTCCGCTATATCTTTTGCAAAAAGCAAAAGGATGCCGCTGCAATCCCTAACGCAACAAAATAACAAACAACTCAACAAAATGAGCGAATTACTTAAAGTACCAACCATGGCCGAATTTATGGCCCAAGGCAAGCAACCAGAAGTATTATTTTGGGTAGGTTGCGCAGGTAGTTTTGATGATAGAGCAAAAAAAATAACAAAGGCCTTTGTGAAACTCTTAAACAAAGCCAACGTAGAGTTTGCTGTATTAGGAACCGAAGAAAGTTGTACAGGCGACCCTGCAAAACGTGCAGGAAATGAGTTTTTATTTCAAATGCAAGCTGTAACCAATATAGAAGTACTCAATGCCTACGAAGTAAAAAAAATAGTAACAGCTTGCCCACATTGCTTTAATACTATTAAAAATGAATACCCAGAATTAGGCGGTAATTATGAAGTTATGCATCACACCCAGTTTTTAAAAACGTTATTGGAAGAAGGGCGCTTAACCATTGAAGGAGGTAAGTTTAAAGGCAAGCGTATCACATTTCACGACCCTTGTTATTTAGGTCGCGCTAATAATGTATATGAAGCTCCGCGAGAACTAATTCAAAAGTTAGAAGCAGAGTTAGTTGAAATGAAAAATTGCCGTAGAAATGGTTTGTGTTGTGGAGCAGGAGGTGCACAAATGTTTAAAGAACCAGAACAAGGCGATAAGGACGTTAATGTAGAGCGTACAGAGCAAGCCTTAGATGTTAAACCGGAAATAATTGCTGCAGGTTGCCCATTTTGTAACACCATGATGACTGATGGTGTTAAAGCTAAAGAAAAAGAAAATGATGTTGAAGTTATGGACATTGCAGAACTTATTGCTAATGCTCAAGATATATAACTAACTAAACAATTATGAATAAATCAACTACCTATTTATTAATTTTTTCATCAATATTTTGCAATTTTTTATTCGCACAAGATATAGATTCAAAAGATAAATTATTAGATTTAATTGCAATCGAAACTTGTGATTGTGTTAATAATAAAGATTTAGACTTTTCAACTATAGAATCAACTCAATTAGAATTAGAGTATGGCTTATGTGTGATGGAAAGCTATAGTAAAAATAAGGAACTGACAGATAAGTACTTGGAAGTTTCTTTTGATGATGAAAAGTCTTTAGAAAACCTTGGAGTTGAAGTTGCTTTAAAAATGATGACCCATTGTTCAGATTTTATGATGAAGTTAGCTGGAGATTATGCAGCTGATGAGCTTGAAGCAACTAAAGAAGATATTGTTATAGTAGGTAAAATTACTAACATTCAAGAGTCTCAATTTAATATTGTTGAAATAAGAGATACAGGTAATAGAGTTCAAAAATTACTTTGGTTAGAATATTTTGAAGGAGGCAATTTATTTGATGACTTAGGGAAGTTAAAAAAGAAAAAAGTTAAAGTTACGTATATTGAAAAAGAATTGTACGACCCAAAAATTGATGACTACCGTAATTTTAAAATTATAAAAAAAATAGCATTATTATAGCCTATGCTAGTAGAATTTAGCACATTACCAGAAGAATCTCGAGTTTGGATTTACCAAGCTAATCGTTCCTTTACCGAGACAGAGCTTGAAGAAATTCAATCTAAACTAAATACTTTTATTGAAAACTGGACAGCACACGGAAGCGATTTACAATCAGGTTATACCATAAAGTATAAACGTTTTATAATAATTGGTTTAAACCAAGATTTAAACAAAGCCACAGGTTGTTCTATAGACGCTTCTGTTCATTTTATTCAACAAATAGAAAAAGAGTATAATGTCGATTTAATGGACAAAATGAATGTGTCTTATAAGCAAGGAGAATATGTAGCTTATAAATCGCTTACAGATTTTAGAAAAATGGCAAAAGATAAAGCTGTTTCTAAAAACACTATTGTATTTAATAACCTAGTTAGTAACATAGCAGAGTTTAAAGAGAACTGGGAGGTTCCTGCAAGCGATAGCTGGCACAGTCGTTTTGTTAAGTAAAACATACCCAACTCTATCGTTAAACATAATATTGTTGGCATTTTCTCAATATTTATAAGGTATTAAAATAAAATCCTTAAAACTTCCTGAACGTCTTGTAATATGACCACAAAAATTTTCATATTTAAAATAGAATAATGATTTTTACAACTTTTTCAGAGTGTAAATACTTTACTTTATGTCTAAAGAGATTTTCTTATTAAATATTTCAGGACAAGATAAACCTGGACTAACTGCTGCTTTAACAGGTGTTTTAGCTCAATATGATGCTAAAGTGTTAGATATAGGCCAAGCAAATATTCATGAATCCCTATCTTTAGGTATGATGTTTGAAATTGAATCTGGAGCAGATTCTGCACCAGTACTAAAAGATTTGCTTTTTAAGTCTTACGAACTTGGTATTACAGCAAAATTTACTCCAATTTCACTTAATGAGTATGAACATTGGGTTAATCTACAAGGCAAAGACCGGTATATCGTTACTTTATTAGGAGAAAAACTAACAGCTAAGCAAATAACAGAAGTAACGAAAGTCATTTTAGAAAAGAATTTAAATATAGATTCTATAAAAAGACTTACAGGACGTTTATCGCTTATTAAACAAGAAGAATATCCAAGAGCGTCAATCCAGTTATCAATTAGAGGAAAATTAGGGAGTAAAGCCGAATTCACGAAGAGATTCATGGAAATTTCAAGAGAATTAGATGTAGATATAGCGTTTCAAGAAGATAATATTTATAGACGTAACAGACGCTTAGTGTGTTTTGATATGGATTCAACTCTAATACAAACGGAAGTTATTGATGAATTAGCAGAATTAGCTGGAGTTGGAGACGAAGTAAGAGCTATTACAGAATCGGCAATGCAAGGGGAAATAGATTTTAAAGAAAGTTTTATTAGTCGTATGAAACTCTTAAAAGGCTTAAAAGAAGAAGTTTTGAAAGATGTTGCTGTTAATTTACCTATTACTAAAGGAGCAAGAAGGTTGATAGATACTTTAAAAAGTTACGGGTTTAAAACAGCTATTTTATCTGGAGGGTTCTCATACTTTGGACATTATTTAAAGGAGGAACTAGGTATGGATTATGTATATGCAAACCATTTAGAAATTGAAAACGGAGTTTTAACTGGTGGTTACCTTGGCGACATTGTCGACGGTAATAAAAAAGCAGAGTATCTTAAAGAAATTGCTAAAAATGAAGGCA
Organism: Jejuia spongiicola; assembly: GCF_023502325.1. Lineage (NCBI taxonomy): Bacteria > Pseudomonadati > Bacteroidota > Flavobacteriia > Flavobacteriales > Flavobacteriaceae > Jejuia > Jejuia spongiicola. The sequence continues at coordinate 548,398 of NZ_JAMFLZ010000003.1, read as the reverse complement.
TTGATATTAGTCAAACCATTGCTGTTGGTGATGGTGCTAATGATCTACCAATGTTAAATCTAGCGGGGTTAGGTATAGCTTTTCATGCTAAACCAACCGTAAAAAATAATGCACAAAGTGCTATATCTAGTATTGGATTAGATGGTGTTTTATATTTATTAGGTTATCACGACAGGCATATAGATTTGATTGAGTAGTTACCTTAGGTCAATTTAGTTAACTGTTTATAATCTTATTATAATTCTATCTTAAAGTCTTTTTATCTTCTTTTTAAAAGTATTATTTTGGCATAGTTATTTCTGGTATTAATATATTTTGCTATTAATAATTTAATTGAAAACCTTTATGCGCCACATCTTACTCTCTATATCTTTCTTTTTTTTAATCCTTTTGACTTTTGGTCAAACTACTAAAAATCCTTTATTGCATGCTGATGTTGAAGCACAACAAAAATGGGTAGACAGTGTATATAATTCGTTAACGCTTAAAGAAAAAGTTGGGCAGTTGTATATGATCATGATTTTTACAAATCAAGAAAAAAAACAGATTGATGCCAATGTAAAATTAATTCAAGATCATAAACTAGGAGGTGTTATATATTCTTTAGGAGGTCCAGTAAGGCAAGCTAGATTAAATAATGAATTGCAGGCAACTTCAAAAGTGCCGCTTTTAGTTGGTATGGATGCCGAATGGGGCTTAGGAATGCGTTTAGATTCTACGTACTCTTTTCCTTGGAACATGACACTTGGGGCTATAAAAGATAACGATCTTATAAAGCAAACAGGAAAGCATATAGGCGAGCACTGTAAGCGTTTAGGTGTTCATTTTAATTTTGCACCGGTTACAGATATAAATACCAATCCTAAAAACCCAATAATAGGAAATAGGTCATTTGGAGAAGATCGCGATAATGTTACAGCAAAATCGTTAGCGTTAATGCAAGGTATGCAAGGTGAAGGTGTTTTGGCTAATGCTAAACATTTCCCAGGGCATGGTGACACTGACCAAGATTCTCATAAAACATTACCATCAGTTAGTTTTAGTGAAAAACGAATAGATTCTATTGAGCTTTATCCTTATAAGAAATTAATTAAAGAAGGGCTTTCTAGCGTTATGGTAGCACACTTAAACATACCTAGCTTGGAATCGCGTTCAGGGTACCCGTCTTCTTTATCAAAACATATTGTTACCGATATTTTAAAAGAACGTTTAGGATTTAAAGGACTAATATTTACAGATGCTTTAAACATGAAAGGTGTTGCAGATTATGTAGAACCTACAGTAGATGGCAATGCGTCTAAAAAATTTAATACCTCTGGCGATATAGATTTGACTGCGTTTAAAGCCGGAAACGATGTTTTACTTATTTCTGAGGATGTGCCTGCTGGGATTTCAAAAATTGTAGAAGCTTATGAAAAAGGAGATATAACAGAAGAACGTTTAGCACATTCAGTAAAAAAAGTACTCCAAGCTAAGTATAAAGTGGGATTGAATAATTATAAGCCCATAGGATTATATAATTTATCTAAAGATTTAAATAGAATTGAAGACGATATTTTGTATGAAGAACTTATAGAAAATGCTATAACAATTGTAAAAAATAAAAATGATTTGTTACCGATACGTCAGTTAGAAACCAAAACTATGGCTTACGTTAAATTGGGTGATGATAGTGGTGCTACATTTTTTAATGAGCTTAAAAAATATACTAAAGTCCATGCCATTGAAGCTGATAAATTAGACGATTTAATGAATAAATTACAACCATATAATACTGTTGTAGTTGGTTTACACCGTTCTAATGCAAGTCCATGGAAACCTTATAAGTTTACCGATAAAGAATTGGTTTGGCTATATGAAATTGCTAGAACACATTCCGTTATATTAGATGTTTTTGTAAAACCCTATGCGCTTTCAGATTTAAAAACCATTGAAAACATCGAAAGTATAGTTGTGAGCTATCAAAATAGCGAAATAGCGCAACAAAAATCGGCGCAACTTATATTTGGAGCTTTTGCAGCAAAAGGGGCTTTACCAGTGTCTACAGGTGAATTTTTTAAAGAAGGAGATGGTATTTCTAATTTTTCAATAAAGCGATTAGGTTATGCTGCTCCAGAGCGTGTTGGAATGAATTCCGAGAAACTAGAGAAAATAAGTTCAATAGCTCAAATGGCTGTAGATTCTATGATGACCCCAGGGATACAACTTTTGGTAGCAAGGCGCGGTAAAGTTATTTATAATAAAAACTTTGGAAAGCACACTTATAAAGGAAAAGAAAAAGTAGCTTTTGATGATGTTTATGATGTAGCATCATTAACAAAAATATTAGCAACATTGCCATTGTTAATGGAATTAGAAGAAGAAGGTATAGTATCTTTAGATAATAAGCTTTCACAGATTTTACCAGAGTATAAAAAATCCAATAAAAAAGATATTACTATTAAAAAGATGTTGTCTCATTATGCGAGATTACGCCCATGGGAACCATTTTATTATAAAACACTCGATTCAGTTACAAAACGTCCTAGTCCAAAATATTATAGAAAAATCCGAAGCGAAAAATTCAATATTGAAGTAACAAAAAATTTGTTCTTACGCACTGATTATAAGGATTCTATTCAAGGTATTATAAAGGATTCAGAATTGTTAGACAGGTTAAGGTATCGCTATAGCGATTTTCCTTATTACATATTGAAGAAATTTATTGAAAAGCATTACGACAAAAGGTTGGACGAAATAGTACAAAACCATTTTTATCAATCTTTAGGAGCAAATTATACACTGTATAATCCATATCATAAAATTAGTAATAAAAAGATAGTTCCGACCGAGATTGATGATTATTATCGTTATCAAAAAGTACACGGATATGTACACGATATGGGGGCAGCAATGCAAGATGGAGTAGGCGGTCATGCAGGAGTTTTTAGCAACGCTAATGATGTTGCTAAAATTATGCAAATGTATTTGCAAAAGGGGTTTTATGGCGGTAAACGTTATTTAAAGCCAGAAACCATAGATAAATTTAACACCTGTTATTTTTGTGAAAGCAATAATAGAAGAGGTGTAGGTTTTGATAAGCCTCAGTTAGGAGAAGAAGGCCCAACTTGTGGTTGCATATCTATGACGAGTTTTGGACATTCTGGTTTTACAGGAACCTATGCTTGGGCAGACCCAGAAGAGGAACTTGTATATGTTTTTTTAGCTAATAGAACATATCCAAGAGCTGGTAAAAATATATTGTTAAAAAAGAATATTAGAACAGATATTCAACGCTTAATTTATGAAGCGATAGAAGAATAAAATTTTATGAAGATAGGAATAGTTTGTTATCCAACATTTGGAGGTAGTGGAGTAGTTGCTACCGAACTTGGTTTAGAGTTATCTAAGCGTGGGCATGAAATCCATTTTATAACCTATAACCAACCCGTTAGGTTGGAGTTGTTAGGTAATAATGTGCATTATCATGAAGTAAATGTCCCAGAATATCCTTTGTTTCATTACCAACCATACGAATTGGCTCTATCGAGTAAGTTGGTAGACATGGTAAAACTTCATAAAATTGAAATTTTGCATGTGCATTATGCCATTCCTCACGCTTATGCAGCATATATGGCTAAAAAAATGTTGATTGAAGAGAATATCTATGTCCCTATTGTAACTACACTTCATGGTACAGATATTACGCTTGTAGGGAGCCACCCGTTTTACAAGCCTGCTGTTACATTTAGTATTAACAAATCTGATGCTGTTACTGCAGTTTCTCAGAGTTTAAAAGAAGATACACTACGTTTATTTGATATTAAAAATGAAATTAGTGTAGTTCCTAATTTTATCGATTTAAGTAAGTATAATCACGGGTTTACAGATTGTCAGCGAGCAATGATGGCAAATGATGATGAAAAAATTATTACACATATTAGTAATTTAAGAGAGGTAAAACGTGTACAGGATGTAATTAGTGTTTTTTACAATATTCAAAAGGAAATGCCAGCAAAACTTATGTTGGTAGGAGAAGGACCAGAGCGCGAAAAACTTGAATGTCGCTGTAAAGAATTAGGTATTACAGATAAAGTGATTTTCTTTGGGAAAAGTAATGAAATAGATAAAATACTCTGTTTTAGTGATTTGTTTTTGCTTCCATCACAAACCGAAAGTTTTGGTTTGGCAGCACTTGAGGCCATGGCTTCAGGAGTGCCTGTTATTTCTAGTAATACAGGAGGCATTCCAGAAGTTAACGTGCATGGTATATCTGGTTTTTTAAGTAATGTAGGCAATGTTGAAGATATGACAAAAAATGCATTACATATTTTAAGTGATGACGACCGATTGCAAGCTTTTAAAAGCAATGCCAGAAAAGAATCTTTAAAATACGATTTGCATAATATTGTACCACAATACGAAGTGATTTACGAAGATACTTTGGCTAAGTGTTTGGTGCTTTAAAGTTTAGAATTTGCTTAACAGGAAGAATATAATGTTTTTTTATGTTTGGTAAATTGGATATGAGTTAGCCAAAACATTATTAGCTTTTTATTTGGTTATATACTGATTAAAATCACTCCAATAATTATGTTTATCACTAGAGTGGAAATCCAAAGAATGAGCTTACTTAGCCCAATATTAAAATAAAAATAATATTCATTTGGAGTTCGTATCTCATATATGAAATAATGGCATAGCATTCCTATAAAAATGTATGATAGCCCTACAGATTTAAAAGAAAAAGTACCAAATAATGCTAATCCAATTAACCCAATCAAAATTGAGATTGACAATGCAGGTGCAAATAATTTCTTGTAAAAAAACAAAATACTTCTAAATATATGCATTGTCACTTTTTTGCCTGCTATGAATGTTTTTTTGTGATTTTGTACAACTTTAAACGAATTTCGGCCTTTTTTCTTATAAACTTAAAGCAATAATAAAATAATTACCGCAAAAAAAAGCGCCCAATTGGGCGCTTTTTAAATTATATAAATTACTTTTTTAGAATTGGTAACGAATACCTAAAGCAATATCAAAATCTAAATCATTGTTATCGTATAAATCATCACCAAAACCGATTTCTGGTCTAAAATCAAGCGATAATAATAAAGGGATATCAAAATTATATTCAATACCTACATCACCAGCAGCAAAAACAAAGGTATCAGTAATGTCCCTTCCTCCAGGAACATTAACGCTAAATGATCCTAATCCGCCACCAACACCAGCATACCAATTAAAATTCCCATCTAATGGCATAACCCATTGGTATAAACCAGCAAGCTTAAAGCCGTCATAGTTTTTGCCATCACGCCATCCTAAATCTAGTTCTAAACGATTACTATCTCCTAAAGCACGTTGGTAAGATATTTCAGCTCCAAAGCCATCGCTATCACCTAAACGTAGTCCAATAGCATTTTCTGAGATCTCTTGAGCGCTTGCAGCAAATGTAAATCCTAGTACGGCAACTGATAATAAAAATAATTTCTTCATAAGTTTTAAGTTTTTGTTTAATTTTTTAGACACTATTATATAAATACGTCACTTTTTGTAATTCAGATTAGTTTTTACAAAAATAACGCCAAAATTGTATTTATATTTAACTTCTTTTTAGTTTTAAAAAAAAATATTTAATAATACATGAGCTTAATACCACATTTACAAGCTTTAAAAGAAAATTTTTCAGGTGAGCTTTTTTATGATGATTTAATAAAATCCATATATGCCACTGATGCTTCTGTTTATAGAATGTTGCCTTTGGCTGTTGCTTACCCAAAAAATAATGCAGATATAAAACAACTTATTGAGTTTGCAAAAACGCATAGCACATCTTTAATCCCTAGAACAGCAGGAACATCGCTTGCAGGGCAATGTGTAGGTAAAGGTATTGTGGTAGATGTTTCAAAGTATTTTACAAAAATTTTAAATGTTGACGAAAAAAAGCAAACAGTAACTGTGCAGCCTGGAGTTGTCAGAGATCAGTTAAACAACTATTTAAAACCTTTCGGTTTGTTTTTTGGCCCTAACACATCAACCTCAAATAGATGTATGATTGGAGGAATGGTTGGTAATAACTCTTCAGGTACAACTTCAATTCAATACGGTGTTACGCGAGATAAAGTAATAGAATTGCATACTATTTTAAGTGATGGTAGTGAGGTGATTTTTGGAGAAGTATCTTCGAATGAATTTGAAAACAAAAAGAACGAGCCTACCTTAGAAGGACATATTTATAAAACAATTTACAACGAACTAGAACCTGAGACCGTTCAAAATAATATAAAAGAAAAATTTCCTAAACCAGAAATACATCGGCGCAATACAGGTTATGCTATTGATGAGTTATTAAAATCTAATATATTTTCTGATACTCCTGATAATTTTAATATGTGCAAACTGCTTTCTGGGAGTGAAGGTACGCTGGCATTTACAACTCAAATAACCTTGAAGCTAGATAAGTTGCCTCCTCAGGAAAGCATTATGGTTGCAGCACATTTTAGTAGTATTGAAAACTGCTTAAATACTGTTGAGTTAGTAATGAAACATAATTTGTTTACTTGTGAAATGATGGATAAAACCATTTTAGATTGCACAAAACAAAACAAAACTCAAGAAATAAATAGACAATTTTTAGTAGGAGACCCTATGGCTATTTTAATGTGTGAAGTAAAGGCCAATACTCTTGAAGATGTAAAGAATAAGGCTGCTAAACTTGTTGAAGCTATTAAGGAGTCAAATTTAAGTTACGCATACCCAATGCTTATTGGTAATAATATTAATAAAGCTAATGACTTGCGTAGTGCTGGTTTGGGTTTACTAGGAAATATTATTGGAGACAAAAAAGCAGTGGCATGTATTGAAGATACTGCAGTAGTTTTGAAAGATTTAGCAAGCTATATTTCGGAATTTACTAGTTTAATGAAAAGTTATAAGCAAGATGCAGTGTATTATGCTCATGCTGGAGCTGGTGAAATTCATTTACGCCCCATTTTAGATTTAAAAAAGAAGGAAGATGTTGTTTTATTTAGAAAGATAACTACTGATGTTGCACATTTAGTAAAAAAATATCAAGGCTCTATGAGTGGCGAACATGGTGATGGTATTGTGCGAGCAGAGTTTATTCCGTTAATGATTGGTGAGGAAAATTATGAGGTTTTAAAACGTGTTAAAACAGCTTTTGATGCTGATAATATATTTAATCCAGGAAAAATAGTTGAAGCTTATGCTATGGATGAGTCGTTGCGTTATGTTTCAGATAGGTTAGAGCCACAGGTAGAAACACTCATGGATTTTTCAAAATCTCAAGGTATTCTTCGCGAAACTGAAAAGTGTAATGGTTCTGGAGATTGTAGAAAACTACCAGAATTTGGAGGGACTATGTGCCCAAGCTATAGAGCAACTAGAAACGAAAAAGATACTACACGTGCACGTGCAAATGCATTACGTGAGTTTTTAACCAATTCAAGTAAAAAAAATAAGTTCAATCATACTGAACTTAAGCAAGTCTTCGATTTGTGTTTAAGCTGTAAGGCTTGTGCAAGCGAATGCCCAAGTAGTGTAGATGTGGCAAGTTTAAAAGCAGAGTTTCAATATCAATATCAAAAGGAGAATGGTGTATCGTTACGTACTAAATTGTTTGCTTACAATAACAAATTAAATGGTATTGGAAGTAGAATTCCTAAACTAACTAATTTTGTTTTTTCCAACGGGTTTACATCTTCATTATTAAAGAAAAGCTTTGGTGTTGCTAAAGAAAGGAGTTTACCTTTAATTTCAAATAAGAGTTTAAATAATAGCATTCAAAGTATTAAAAAACAATATCTTAAAGAAAATAAAATTAAAACCGTTTATTTTTTTAACGATGAGTTTACTAACCATTTGGATACTTCTATTGGACTTGATGCAATTCAACTTTTAACGGCTTTAAATTACGAAGTCAAGTTTGTTGATAATGCTGAATCTGGTCGTTCGTTTTTATCAAAAGGATTATTAGAGCAAGCAAGAAAATTGGCAAATAAAAATGTATCTCTTTTTAAAAATAAAGTTACAAGTGACACGCCATTAATTGGAATTGAACCGTCTGCCATCTTTACTTTTAAAGACGAATATTTAAAATTAGCAGATGACAAATTTTCCGCGGAAGCGATTGCTAAGCATACCTTTTTAATTGAAGAGTTTATTCATAAAGAAATAGAATTAGGTAATATAAACCCCGAACAGTTTACTTTAGAAGAAAAAACCATAAAATTTCATGGGCATTGCCATCAAAAAGCAATAAGTAACCAATTATCTAGTTTTTCAGTTTTAAACTTGCCTAAAAACTATAAAGTAACAATTATTCCAAGTGGTTGTTGTGGTATGGCTGGAAGTTTTGGTTATGAAAAAGAACATTATGAGGTTAGTATGCAAATAGGTGAACAAACGTTATTTCCAGCCATTAGAAAAGCTTCTGAAGATGTTGTTATGTCTGCAAACGGAACAAGTTGTAGGCATCAAATTAAAGATGGCACTAACCGAGAGGCTAAGCACCCTATCACTATTTTGAAGGAAGCTTTAATTTGATTTTTTCTCATGTTGTTCAATAATAGTTAGTGCAGCAATTAGGTCTTGAGTTTCTAATTTTTCAAAATCTTCATCTGTAACAAAAGGCGCTAATTTATCTTTATTGTAATTGTAAATTTTCCAACGTTTAAATTGGTATTCTAAGGCGGTAAAGTTTTCAACCCAATCACCAGAATTCAAATACATGGTTTTCCCGTGTTTATTTTCTACATATTCCATTTTGGGTTGGTGGATATGTCCACATACCACATAATCATAACCGTTTTCAATAGCTAAATCAGAGATTACCTTTTCGTAATCGTTAATGTATTTTACTGCACCTTTAACCCCGTTTTTCACTCTTTTTGATAATGAATAGCGCTCTTTACCACGTTTTTCTAAATACCAATTTACTAACCTATTAAGAAGTGTTAATAAATCATAACCATAACCACCAAGTTTAGCAAGCCATTTGGCATTTTGTATTGAGATATCAAATACATCACCATGAAAGAACCATGCTTTTTTACCATCCAGATCTAAAACCGCTTTATTAACTATGGAAATATTCCCAATAGTAGTACCACTAAATTTTCGTAACATTTCGTCATGATTTCCAGTAATGTAAATAACTTCAACACCATCAGAAGCCATTGTCATTATCTTTTTTATAACTTTTAAATGAGGTTTAGGAAAGTAACGCTTACTAAATTGCCATATATCAATAATATCGCCATTAAGTACTAATTTTTTAGGTTCAATACTGTTTAAATACGTTACTAAGTGTTTTGCATGGCAACCAAAAGTACCTAAATGCACATCAGATATTACTGCAACTTCTATTTTTCTTTTAATTTTCAATTTGGGTAAGATTATTTCAATACAAATAACTCGATTTAGTATTACTTAATCATTACTTAATAATTAGTTAAATATCAGCATATTGTTAAGTAATCGTTATGCATAATTTGGCTATGGTTTAAAAAGCTAAACACGATTTTGTTTCCTTTTTTATAGGAATAGCTTTATTTTAGCATCAAAATTTAATTTATGGCAGGTAATTCTTTCGGAAAACTATTTAACCTTACTACTTATGGTGAATCTCACGGACCCGCATTAGGTGGTGTTATAGACGGTTGTCCGTCTGGAATAGAATTAGATTTAGAGGCTATACAAAATGAATTGAATAGACGTAAACCAGGTCAATCTGCTATTGTTACACAACGAAAAGAACCAGATACTGTTAAATTTCATTCAGGTATTTTTGAAGGAAGAACTACAGGAACTTCTATAGGTTTTGTTATAGAAAACACCAACCAAAAATCTCACGATTATACCCATATAAAAGATAGTTACAGACCAAGCCATGCCGATTATGTTTATGACCAGAAATATGGTTTTAGAGATTATCGTGGTGGCGGACGAAGTTCTGCTAGAGAAACCGCATGTCGTGTCGTTGCAGGTGCGATTGCAAAACAAATGCTAAAAAATATTGAGATTGTTGCATATGTTTCTGCTGTTGGAACGATGAAGCTTGATAAGCCTTATACCGAGTTAGATTTAACAAAAACCGAGTCTAACATTGTTCGCTGTCCAGACGAAACAATGGCTTCAAATATGGAAAACTATATTAAAGAAGTGCGTAGTAAAGGTGATACCGTTGGAGGTATTGTAAGTTGCGTTATTAAAAATGCACCTATAGGTTTAGGCGAACCCGTATTTGATAAGTTGCATGCAGAACTTGGTAAAGCTATGCTTTCTATAAATGCAGTAAAAGGTTTTGAGTATGGAAGCGGATTTCACGGAAGTACTATGTATGGAAGTGACCATAACGATGCTTTTAATAGTGACGGAACTACAAAAACCAATTTTTCAGGAGGCGTTCAAGGTGGTATAAGTAACGGTATGGACATTTATTTTAATGTGGCATTTAAACCTGTGGCTACGCTTATCCAGAAATACGAAACCATAGATAAAGATGGTAATGCAGTCGAAATGCAAGGTAAAGGGCGCCATGACCCATGTGTTGTGCCTAGAGCGGTTCCTATTGTAGAAGCCATGGCGGCATTGGTTTTAGCAGATTTTCATTTATTAAATAAGCTTTATAGTTAGAAGCTATTTTCCGCTTGGAATTTACCCGGTGCGAAGCCTATTAACCGGGGCTAAATTATCTGTAATGGTTTTTGACATACCTTTTTTTACTTCTAATATGATTAACTATCTATTGGGTACAGCATTATTTTATTTTATTCTATCTGGTTTTCAATTGGATATGCAAAAAAGTATTCTAACTTGATTGAAACTAAAAAATACTTATCTTGTTCTCCACTTAAATACAATAGCATAGCAGATGAAAAAACTAGCACTACATTGGAAGATTATTATAGGAATGGTTTTAGGAATCATTTTTGGTTTTATTATGAATACCGTTGATGGAGGAAAAGGTTTTGTAACTGATTGGATTGCACCTTTCGGAACTATATTTATTAATCTTTTAAAACTTATTGCTGTACCTTTAATTTTGGCATCTTTAATTAAAGGGATTTCAGATTTAAAAGATATTTCTAAAATAAAATCTATGGGCTTACGTACCATAGGTATTTATGTTGCAACTACTTTAGTAGCTATTGTCATTGGTTTAAGTATTGTAAATGTGGTTAAACCAGGAAATGGAATGCCACAGGAAACTATTGAAAAAATTAAATTAAAATACGAAAATGATGCAGGTGTAACCGATAAGTTAATGAAGGCTTCGGCTCAAAAAGATGCAGGTCCGTTACAAGCCTTGGTTGATATTTTTCCAAGTAATATATTTACATCTTTAGGGGAAGCAAAAATGCTTCAAATTATATTCTTTGCTCTATTTGTAGGGATTTGTTTATTGCTAATTGGAGAGAAAAAAGCAAAGCCTTTGGTTAAGTTTTTTGACTCCCTCAATGAGGTAGTTATGAAAATGGTCGATTTAATTATGTTGTTTGCTCCCTATGCAGTTTTTGCTTTACTAGCAAATGTTATTATCGCCTTTGATGATGTAGAAATTTTAATTAAACTACTGTATTATGCTTTTTGTGTTGTGGGTGGTCTCATTTTAATGATAGGATTCTATCTTATATTGGTTAGTGTATATACCAAAAAATCACCTATATGGTTTTTAAAACAGATTAGTCCAGCGCAACTATTAGCGTTTTCAACCAGTAGTAGCGCAGCTACATTGCCAGTTACTATGGAACGTGTTGAAGAACATATAGGTGTAGATAAAGAAGTGTCTGGTTTTGTATTACCAGTTGGAGCAACTGTAAATATGGATGGCACCAGTTTATATCAAGGTATTGCAGCTGTATTTATAATGCAAGTAATCTGGCCAGAAGGGTTAACTTTTACAAACCAACTAGTTATAGTTGCTACTGCATTATTGGCCTCTATCGGTAGTGCAGCAGTACCAAGTGCGGGTATGGTTATGCTGGTCATTGTATTAGAATCTATTGGATTTCCAGCAGAATTATTGCCAATAGGATTAGCTCTTATTTTTGCAGTAGATAGACCTTTGGATATGTGTAGAACTGTAGTGAATGTAACAGGAGATGCAACAGTTTCTATGATTGTAGCTAAGTCTTTAAACAAACTACATGATCCGAAACCTAAAGAATGGGATGACCATTACGACGAAGTAAAATAATTTTTTTAAATTTAAATAATCTTCAATTTATTGAATTATGAATGTTTGTTTTATTATGTATCCATGGGATGAGATAGACCCTGAAAATGATACAAGTTTAGCCTTAATAAAGGAGTGTGTTAAGAGAAAGCATGGTGTTGCTATGTGTACACCTGCTAACTTAACTATTCGTAATAGTGTAACCACTGCTAACTGTACCGTTATTGGCAGAATGGAAAAAACTCCAAGCTCACTTAAATCATTTTATAATAAAGCCGAATTAAGAGAAGAGATGTTACCACTTGCTGGGTTTGATGTGATTTTCTTTAGAGCAAATCCACCATTAGACCCTATTATGCTTAATTTTTTAGATTCTGTTAAGGACGATGTTTTTATTATGAATTCTTTGGAAGGTATGCGAGAAGCCAACAATAAACTATATACAGCAGCTTTTGGTGATGCGCATAGTAATATTATTCCAGCTACTCATGTTTCAAAAAGCAAAAACTATTTAATCAAACAAATTAAAGAGTCTGCTGCAGATAAAATGATTCTAAAACCGCTTAATGGTTTTGGAGGTTCTGGTGTTATTCTTATTGAAAAATCAGCAATGAGTAATATCAACTCATTATTAGATTTTTATATAACAAGTGGAGATGGCTCTTCAAATTATGTTATTCTTCAAGACTATATTGAAGGTGCAGATGAGGGTGATGTTAGAATTTTAATTTTAAATGGCGAACCAGTTGGAGCCATGAAACGTGTACCAGGAAAGGAAGACCATCGTTCAAATGTTTCTGCAGGGGGTAGCGTGCAAAAGCACACTTTAACTAAAACAGAAAAAGCACTATGCAAACAAATAGGACCTAAGTTAGTAAACGACGGGCTCTACTTTGTAGGTATTGATGTTATAGGAGGGAAATTAGTAGAGGTTAACGTTATGTCTCCTGGAGGAATAACATATATAAACAAAGTTTATAAGTTAAAGATTAAGGTTGAAGAAAAAGTAATTGACTTTTTAGAAATGAAAGTTTTAGACAAGCTTCAAGCTTTTGATAGACGTACAAGATTAAGAAAAACAGTGCAAGATGCTTAATTAAGGCTGTAGCATTTAGTCTAAGTAATCAATAAATTAGGTTTTAATGAATTCTGAAATACCAATTTCACAAGATGTTTTATCTGTAAAATGGCTTTATAATAATATAAATACCAAAAATCTGGTGGTTTTAGATGGAACTATAAATAAGGTTTTTGGTACGTCAATAACTCAAATCCCTGGATCTCGCTTTTTCGATATAAAAAAAAAGTTTAGCGATTTATCTAACCCATTTCCAAATGCATTTCCAACACCTAAACATTTCCAAAATGAAGCAAGAAACCTTGGAATTAATGCAAATAGCGCTATTGTAGTTTACGACGATAAGGGAATATATTCCAGTGCGCGTGTTTGGTGGTTGTTTAAAGCTTTTGGGCATAGTAATGTTGCAGTTTTAGATGGTGGATTTCCTGCATGGTTAAAAGAAGAGTACCCAATCGAATCTTTTATAAATGACGCTAATAAGGCAGGCGATTTTGTAGCTAAACTTCAACCTGAGTTTATGCAATTTTTTGATGATGTAGCTAAAGCTTCAAAACAAGGATCGCATAAAATAATTGATGCACGCTCAGCAGATCGATTTAATTGTTTAGTTGATGAGCCTAGAGCAGGGTTACGTAGTGGCACCATTCCAAACTCTAAAAACATTCCTTTTAAGAAGCTTTTAAACGATGAACATCTGTTAAAACCAAAAGAAGAATTAGATGATATTTTTTCTGAAGTTATAGATAAGAATGATGATATTATTTTTTCTTGTGGCTCTGGTATTACGGCTTGTGTTTTGGCTCTAGGAGCAAAATTATCTGGATATCAAAACATTTCTGTTTATGACGGATCATGGACAGAATGGGGCAGTTTAGTTGATGAATAGTTATGGAAAGACTTTCAATAAAAGATATAATTAGTAAGATTAGTAGAGAAGAAACTTTTGAAGCAGTATCTTCAGATTATTCATTCACCATAAAAATTGATGAGTATGTTCCGTATGCTTGTGCTGCGATACATGATGGACATCAATTTAGAAAAGAACTTTGGGAGAATTGCATTCATACAGAATACGAGCGCTGGTATGAAGAAGACCCAGAAACAAAAAATATGATTAAATCGCACTCAATAGTTCTTGCTGGTTGTGATTCGCGTTTTGAATACGATTTAAATCGAGACCCAGAAAATGCTGTTTTTGATACTGCTTGGGGAAAGCAATTATGGAGTAAACCACTTTCAGAAAAGATGAAGGATAAAAGTTTACGAAAGCATACCAATTTTTATAAAATAGTGCACACTTTAGTAAATAAATTGGAATCTAAATTTGGGTTTTGTACTATTTATGATATGCATAGTTATAACTGGAAGCGATGGGATAGGGAGGTGCCTACTTGGAATTTAGGAACAAGTAATGTTGATAATGCACGCTTTGGAGATGTTATTGATAGCTGGAGGCAAAGTCTTTCAGAAATTAAACTTCCAAATAATATAAAATCTACAGCTAAAATTAATGATACTTTTCAGGGTAACGGATATTTTTTAAAATATATTACAAATAACTTTAAGAATAGCTTAGTTTTGGCAACCGAAATAGCTAAAGTGTATTGCGATGAATATGAACAAATTGTGTACCCTGAAGTTGTTAAGGCTGTTGAAAAAGATTTGATTACCAGAATACCACAACACGCTTTAAGTGTGTATAATACCTTTAAAAGATAGAAAATGAAGATTGATATTAATGTAGGGTCTAAAGCTCTTTTAGATATTGACAAACGAATAGATAATCTAGTTAAGCAAATAGAATTGCTGAGCTATGTAAACCCTACAAATATAGAAGAAGAGAAGCAGAAATTTTACGCTTCAAAATATTTAGAGGACCCTGTTTTTAAATACCCAGAAATTAATTTTGATAAATTTAAGTTGCACAGGGAATTGTTTACAATGCCTTTGGAACTTATTGAAGATGAGGAGATAAGAGATTTTTACGAAACTATTATTTATACGTATTCTGGTTTAATACAATGTATAGAAACTATAGGGGGCGGTAAACAATTTTATTATAATAGCTTACATTGTTTTGGTACACCAACAGAGCAAGATGTTGAAAACGCTAAGTTTATACTTCATTTTGATGACGAGGATATAAATGACGATGCTTTTATACCAAAATATAGAGCTATTGAAGCCGAAGCTTTTTTTCGAACATTTTCCAAGAAATACGATTTTACATACTCTATAAAGCACTCTGATAAGCTTTCTGCTATAGCTATGGTTTTAAATAATGTAAAAACCTTGGTTTTAAACAGTAACCATACCTACTCAGATAATGAGATTGCTGTATTAACAAACCACGAAATTGGAGTGCATATGGTAACGACAATGAATGGTTTGTTGCACCCTTTAAAAATATTTTCTCATGGTTTTCCTAATAATGAAGAAACCCAAGAAGGATTGGCTGTTTTTGCTGAGTATATGAGTAATAATTTAACAGTAACGCGTTTAAAAGAATTGGCATATCGCGTTATTGCTGTTGATAGCTTAGCTAAAGGGTATTCGTTTTCAAGAACATTTAGATTACTTCATAATCAATATGATTTGGATCGAGAAGAATCATATTATATTACAGTTAGAGCGCACCGTGGTGGTGGGTTTACAAAGGATTATTTGTATTTAACTGGATTAAAAAAAGTCTACGATTATTATCATGAAGGTAAAGACTTAAGTTTATTACTTACTGGTAAAGTAACCTTAGAGTATGCCGATGCTATTCAATCACTTATTAAAAAAGGTTTCGCGGTACCTTCAAAGCATATTACTGATTCTTATGCAGAGAATAGTAATACTAATAAAACTGTAGATTTTATTCTTAAAAATTTAAAGTAAGCAATCAATCTGTTTCTAGGTCTTCTAATGCTTCACAATCTTTAATGTAAATTAATATATCATACTTTAGCACAAGGGTTTCCATTTCTTTTGATAATTTATGAGTTATCGATCTTAAAGGAACAGTGTTTATTATTAAATATTTCTCTTTTAAACCTTCAATGTTTTCAAGAACTTCTTTTGGCAAATCTTTTGTATTATCAAAAGGAACTACTGATACAGGTGCAAATGGATTTCCCATATTTTTCAAACCGTTAATCCCTGTAGCGCGGATATGTAACGATTTCTCACCATTAATAAAGGCTAATTCTGATACGGTATTTGAAATATCAAAAACATTAGTGTTATTCAGCCCTTTTTTTACATGATTAGCCCCTAACTTAAACAATACTTTTGGTGCTTTTATATTTAGAGTAGCTTCTTTATAGTAGTTTAGAAAATTATTCTTCATTAGTTTAGCCCTCTCATTATTATTTAAGTAATAATGCTTTTGGAAGTTATAAAGATAAATTTCTTTAGTAGCTTTTAAGCTCTTTAGAATATCCTTTTCTTTTTCTGAATGACATAGAGTTATTAGTTTTTGATGGAGTTTATCAGTGTATTTAAAAATGAATGGAGCCATATAGTTTTTGTCTTCAACTGCCATTTTATAATTGTTTTTGGCCTCAATCAATAATGGTTTTATAGCCTTTTTTAATTGCTTGTTTGAACTGTTATTTAAAATGTAATCAAAAACCAATCTAAACTCTACCATAAACACTTGATCAATACCCCAAATTTTTCCTTTATGATTTGATATATTTTGAAATAATTCTATATCATTTTTATTATTGTAAAAAGGAATAGCATAAGGATATTTTTGATATAATTCACTAAATGATTTTTCTGAGTTTTTGGGTTTTGAAAAAAGGGTTTCAATAGTTTTTGCAGCAATAGGATCGGTTTCTATACAAAGGGTGTTGTATCCGTATTCCACACCAATATTATATAGTTCATTAGTAATTTTTCCAACTTCTTTAATGCCGTGTTGCTCTCCTAACATTATAAATTGAGTGCCTTCAATTTTGCTTTTTAAAAATGTCTGTAATTTTTCTGATGATAATTTGTTTGCTGTGAATAAATTGTCTTTGATAATATTATTTTGAGCGACCAAATTATTTAAGGTTAGTACAAAGCAGATTATTACTATTGTTTTAGTTTTCATCTTGTTATTTTTTAAGTTTTTTATTGTATTTGTTTTATTCTCTAATTAAACTCTCAAAGCTTTTTAAATTAAAGTCTACAGATGCATTTGCCAAATAATTAAGAATTGATAAATGGCCAGCTCCAATTAAAAGAAACATTCTGTCTTTCCCTGGAGTATTTATGTTTAAAATGTTTTGAAAAATTCTTAAGTTTCTACTATACCACCATATAGAATTATCTGCACCAAAGTAATCATCTACCTCAGCATCACCCATTTTAAATTCACCCATTAAATAATGACCATGGTTGTGATTAACTACATCTGGATCGTTCATAATTTTAAAATAGTCTATAAGTGGTATTTCGGTCTTTAGTTTATCTCCTTTTTCATATAAACTATAATAAGTCTCATTAATTTGCATTTCTCTATTGACCTTTTCTTGACCAGCTTTTATGTAAAAGCTGTTTTGTTTTTCTTTGTATTCTTCTTTAGATAAGTTGTTTTTAAAACCCCTTGATGGAGCGTCTACGGCATATATTTTTTTGTGCCCAAGTATTTTAGCTAACTGAAAAGCAATTTGGTAAATTTCATTCGATTTTAATTTAAATTCTCCCTTTAGATAGGCATTATATATAGAATCAAGTTTTATTTGATTACTTGCTTTCCATTCCACTGCAATTTTTGTAGGTGCGAATTTTTTAATTACACTTAATAGTTCGTTTAATTCTTGTTGTTTTTTCTCAGAAAAGATATTTATACTATATTTTGGTTTGTAAGTATCTAATTGTGGGTTTGCAAAGTGAAAAGATCCTAATATTAGTAAATCAGATGAATTAATATTTTTAAAATGCTCTTCTATTTGTGCTTTTTGAGCAAATAGAGAAACTGCCAGTAATATAAACGTAAGCAATGATATGGTTTTAGGTTTCATAGAAAAATGTTTTTTAATTTACACTTCGAAAATACTTATACATATTCACGCTTAAATTAAAATTCCATATAAGCCTATTTTTATTGTATTAACCATGCTAAACGTTACATCATTTGTTTCGTTTTGTGTTTTAACCTGTTTGTCCTAAAAAAGCTTAGTGATAAATTAAAACGAAAATGAGATTGAGATTAATCGTTACATTTGATGTATGAGATTAAAACGTACTTTTAAATATCATTTTCTGCTTGGGGTTATTATTATAGGAATGAACCTGTTTGATAGTTATATTAGAATGGGACCTGAAAAGCTTTACGAAAGACTTTTCCCTTTAGGCATAATATATTTGTTTACATTTAATATTGCATTTTTTTGTGTGTATGCAATTAATTATAAAATAATTTGCCCTAATACATTACCTAAGAAGAATGTGTTGCTTTTTATTTTAGGACAAATTTCACTTTTTTTCATATTTGCAGGAGTTCGTTATTTTTTTGAAGAAATATTAGTGTATTCAATTGGTGGATTTCATAATTATTCAGATAGAACAAGAGTTTTTTGGTTTTATATTTTTGATAACTCTTATTATGCTTTAAAAGCTATTTTGTTTAGTACGTTTATGTATTTTCTATTTATGTATTTAAAAAGTAGTTCAACAATACACCAGTTGCAATTGGAACAACAAAAAGCGAAATTAGATGCTTTGAAAACGCAATTAGAACCCCATTTTCTATTTAACACCTTAAATGTGTTTTATTCGGAATTAGCTGATAAACAACCAGAAACAGCAAAAGGAATTCACAAATTGTCTGAACTTTTAAGATACCTTACCTATGATGCTCAAAAAGATTTTATGCCATTAAAAAAGGAGTTAAAATTTATAGAGGACTATGTTTATTTTTATAAAAAACGTTTTGAAAATAACTTATTCTTAAATTTTTCTATTAACGGAGATATTAAACAGCAAGAAATACCATCTTTAATCCTTATTCATTTTATAGAGAATATTTTTAAACACGGTATTACAAATGATTCATCTATTCCAGCAGAAATATCTATAAAAATTAATGACAATAACCTAGAATTAATGACGAAAAATAAAATTTCTAACGTAAAGAACTATAGTAGCACAGGCATAGGAAGAGAAAATTTAAATAAACGATTGCAATTATTATTTAATGATAATTATACATTTAATCACAAAGAGTCTAATAATACTTATTCTACTTATTTAAAAATTCCATTGAAAAACAATTAATTATGAAAACTTTAAATTGTTTAATTGTTGATGATGAAGCCCCTGCTGTTAGGCTATTAGAATCATATGTAAGCAAGGTTCCTTTTTTAAAATTAGTGGCCTCTACTACAAACCCTATTGAAGCTTTAAGTATTATTGAGAAAGAAAGGTTAGATATTATCTTTTTAGACATACAAATGCCAACTATTACTGGTATACAACTATCTAAAATTATAAAAGGCAAAATGCATGTTATTTTTACAACAGCATATCCGCAATTTGCATTAGAAAGCTATGAATTAAATGCCGTAGATTATTTGCTAAAGCCTTTTGAGTTTGAGCGTTTTTATAATGCTGTTTTAAAGATCAAATCTAAGGATGCTCCAACTAATCAAACAGCTTTTAACAATTTTATTTTTATAAAAACAGACGGGAAAAACAACTTTGAAAAGGTTAGTTTAAAAGATATTTTGTATATAGAAAGTTTAAAAAACTATGTCTCTATACATCTTACAGACAAACAAATCATTACTTATAGTACTTTGAAGTATTTTGAAACAGAATTACCAAAAAATAAGTTTATTAAAATTCATAAATCTTATGTTGTCTCTATTCAAAATATCATTAAAACCGATACTTTAAGTGTTTATATTTCTAATGGCAATAATTTGCCGATTGGTGATACTTACAAGAAACAATTTTTTGATGCAATTAATAAGTTAATGTTATAACTTTACTTATTCTAGAAACTTACTTTTCAATTCAGGAGTAGGAATCATACAAGCATCTCTTTTACCATACCATTTGTAACGATTTTTTGCAATATAATCGTAAACCCAATTGCGTATAAACAGAGGGATAATAAAAAATATATTCATTAAATTTTGAGGAAACCCTAGTTGTGATGCAATTTTTAATGCTGCAGTACTTTTATAATCAATACCTTTTTGTGGAGTATAAAGTAAGATAGAATCTATTTTAGAAGTATCTATATTATAATGTTTAATGATTTTATTTCCAGTTTCGCTCTGTAAAGCTGTAAACATAAAAACATTCTTTTTATCATGTCTTATTACGTATTGCACAGATGTATTGCAAAGATTACAAATACCATCGAATAGAATTAATTTTTTGCATTTTGGGAACTCAAAATTCATACTACAAAGATACAACTAATTTAAAGCGTATTCAAGTAGTTATTAAGGTCTGTATCTTTGTCTAAACCAAGTTTTTTCTTTAATCTGTACTTCGATTTTAATACACTATCTGGCAATACATTTAACATAGATGCTATCTCTTTTGTAGAAAGGTTCATTCTTAAAAAAGAAGCTAACCGTATTTCTTTTTCACTAATACTTGCATAAATGGTTTTAAGTTTATTGTCAAAATTATTATGCACTTCAGAAAAGTAGCTTTTAAATATCTCCCAATCTTTATCCTCGGCACTTTCTTTTTTTAGTAACATCACTAAACGTCTAAACTCAACTTTAAACAACTCAGGCGATTTTTTAATTTTCTCTAAGTTCTCTTTTAATTCTTGAATAAACGTATTTTTTTGAACCAAATGAAGTGTTTGTGAGGTGAGCTCTTTTTTCTTGAATGCTATTTCTTGTTTATATATTTCTTCTTGTTTTTCGCGTGCTATTTTGTTCTTTTTGATGCGTTGTTTGAAACCGAAATACAGAAGCCCAGAAAGCGCTAGGAATGACATCATTCCTCCGGCGTATAAGCTCTTTCTTAAATTGGTAATTTCTACTTCCTGGTTTAAGGTTTTTATTTCTTGTTCCTGAAGTCTAAGAGCGACTTCTTTCTTTTCTGTATCGAATTGCACGCGTTGTTCTTCAATAGTCTTTATTTTCTCTTCATTTATTATTGAATCGTTAATTTTTTTGAACGCCTTATGAAATGATAATGACAGGTTATAGTTTCCCAAATATTCATATGCGCTACTTAACTGCCTGTTTGATTCGCGTTCAATAGATATATTATTGTGAGTATTTGCATACTCCATAGCCGCACGTGCAGTTTTTATTGCTTTGTTATAATCATTGATTTGAATGTATGCCTCTGATAATTTATTTTGGGCAACAGCTATGCGTCTTTTGCCATTTATGGATTTCGAAGTCAAAATAGATTGGTTGTAGTATTTTATTGCCTGTTCAGGATTATTAAGTTGTAAGTAGGCTGAACCTAATCCTGTTAATGTGGCAGCTTCTGTAGACTTTACTTTTGCCTGTCTACTCTTAATTAAACTCCTTTCATAGTATTCAATGGCTATTTCCTCTTGATTCGATTTCATATACATGATACCAATGTCATTTAATGCAACGGCCTGATAATATATATCATTATGATCTTCATATATTTTAAGTGCCTTTTTGTTATAGGCAATGGCATTTTCGAGGTTTCCTAAGGTATGCTCTATAGTAGCTAAATGGTTATATGAATCAGCAATCCTGATTGAGTTCCCAATTGTTTCAAATAGTTTTAGTCCCTTCAAAACATTTTTTAAGGCAATCGAATAGTAACCTTTGTTTTGGTGAATAGTTCCCTTAAAATCGTAAGCAAGTGCCATTCCCATAGTATCACCATGCTGTATAGTATTTTCTAGATCTAGATTGTTGATACTATCCGCTTTGAGTAAGTGGCCTTGAGAAAATTCAATTATGGCAAGCCCCCTGTAGGCTTTCGACTTATAAACTCCATTATCAATTTTATTGGCTAGCTTCAAACTTGAATTATAATAATACCGGGCAGAATCCAACTTATCGATATTATTATATACAACACCAAGTTGATATAATGCTAAGGCCTTACCAGAATCGAAGTCAATTTCATTGGATAAATCAAGTAATTCAAAAGCATATTTTTTTGCTATACCAGAAGAGCGATACATATAATAATTAATAATCTGATTTGCCTTTTTTGCTTTAATTGTGTCCTTAGGATGATTTTTATAAACCGCCAAAAGGCTATCTATATCAGTATTGTTTTGTGAACCTGAATTTTGGATATTTAAAACGAAAAATAAAAAAAGAGGAAAGATTCTATGGTACATAATTTTAATGTTTAACTGTACTAAGATAAATATTAAATGTATTCGAATACTGGTTTAATCAATAAGTATAAAACTATTTGTCCATATAAAGTCCATGATTGATAATGGTTTTTTGATTTTTTTTATAATTTAAACTATTGCATTTCAGTTAGTTAGTATTTTTAATTTTTTTAAATGTTCTTTGCTGTCTATAGGCATTAGATAGTGTTTTTATATGTCATGTCCATACTTTGTCCATGCCAAAAATTAGTTTTCACTTGCTTTCCTATCTAGTTTTGAAGTGTTGAATCACAAAAATTAGAAATTATGAAAACACAATTATTAACAGCTAAACACATTTTTTACAGTGCATTTTTTATTATAACCTTGTTTTCTTGCAACGGATGCAGCTCTGAAAGCGTAAATGATAATAATGATACTATTTCAGAAGAAAACCAAAAAGACATCAGTGATTATTTAGCATCACTTTCAACTTTTAGTCAGCCAGCAGAGTCTGGTCAAGAATTTGTAAGTGAAGAAGATCCTGAGCGCGATACTGAAGACACCTCTTTAGAATGTGTAGTTAAACATTATAAAACTGCACCGGCTTTTAGTGAAATGATATTGCTAGACCCAACTAGTGATGTTATTTATCCAGGAGCAATGTTAAAGGGTGAATCTATACCAACAGGAGAATATATAGGTATTAATGGAGGTAGAGCTCCAATAACTTTATCAGTATCATTAGAAAATTTAAACGGTAAACCGTCTACGGTTATTGAAAATCCGAGTTTAGATACCGTTAGAGAAGGTGTAAAAGATATGTTGCAACAAGGTGTTACAGGATCTACTGCGGCAAAAATTAATTTTACAACCGAAGAGGTATATTCAGAAGAGCATTTAAGTGTTGCATTAGGGGCTAGCTATTCTAAAGGAAAAAATAGTGTGTCTGCATCTTTTGATTTTAGTAATTCTACAAAAAAATACCGCTATGTTATAAAATATTTACAAATTTATTATACTATAGATTTAACCCTACCTCCTAATGATAACCCAGGGGCTTTATTTACTTCTAAACCTAATTTAAATTCCATTAGCCCAGTAATAGTATCTTCTGTAAAATATGGAAGAATGCTGCTTTATACTGTTGAAACAGATTCTGAAATTACAGAAGCACATGCCGCATTTAGCGCTGCATTTAATGGGGGTACGGCTGGGACTAATGGAGAGTATAATGGTTTTTGGAGCAGTTCTGTAGTAAAAGCTTTGGTTATTGGAGGCTCTGGCGGAGATGCAGCAAAGGTAGTAGAGGGACCATCTGGCGCTTTTGAGTATATAACGAATGGTGGTGATTATTCGGTGGATTCTCCTGGTTTACCGCTTGGTTATACTTTAAGATATATAAAGAAAGATTTTCCTATTGCAAAGGTTGTTTTATCTAGTGAGTATGCTGTTAGAACTTGTGACTTAGCTTATCCAAAGTTTAAAGTAGAGCTTATAAAAATAAGAGTTAGAAAAACCCCTGGAGGTTTTGAGGGTAATCATTTAGAGCTTTTTGGAAATGTTAAAGGGCGTTTATATAGCGATAATGGCTATGTTCAAGAGAGTGGAGAAGATAGAGAGGTGAAATGGTCTAGGACTGAAAGTAATGATCTAAAATTAGAGGGACATCATCATATATACAGTATAAAGGAATTTGAATTGTACAGGCCTAATTATGGTGAAGATTATGTGTATTTGTCAGGTCAGTTATATGATAAAGATGCAAGCTTTAATGATAACTTAGGCTTTAGAGAATTGCAAGTGTCATTAAGTAGCATCCCATACAATCTTCCTGGAGATCCAGATAAAACATTTAGCGATGATGATAGAGAGTTTAATTACAGACTCGATTTTGATGAAAAGTCTGATCATGAAGTTAGAGCATATTTTGCTGTAACTAGAATTAAGTAAGGGACTATTAATCAAACAGTCGGCACCTAAAGTTGTCGATTCAACAACTTGGTGTCGGCTGTTATTTCACTTAAAAAAGCAATAAAAATGAAAATACAAATACATCTTTATATATTCATAGCCCTAATCAGTTTTAGTAAGGTTACGGCACAAAATTTTGAAGTTGATGGAGTAAAATATAATATTCTTAATACCACAGAAGTTGAAGTTTCTAATAAACCTGAATGTTATACTGGAGATATAGTAATTCCAGAAGCAGTTGAAAATCTGGGAGTAATATATAGCGTTACTGCCATTGGGATAAATGCATTTTATCAATGCAATGGATTAACTTCAATTAATCTGCCAGATTCAGTAACAGAAATAAAATCACAGGCCTTTTTAGAATGTACAAATTTAAGCTCAATAAACTTTACAAGTTCTATTAGCGCCATAGGTTATATGGCATTTAGAAATTGTACCAGCTTATTGTCTATAGATTTATCTGCAACAATTTTGACAGAAATTGGAGGTTATGCTTTTTTGCGATGCGAAAATACAGTTTCAATTATTTTACCTAATACTTTGGAAAGTATAGGTGATAATGTTTTTCATTATTGCGAAAGTCTAACACAAATAAATATACCAAATACAGTAAAATCAATAGGAACTAGAGCATTTGCCTATAGTGGTTTAACGTCAATAGATATTCCAAGTTCAGTAACATTAATTGATAATTATGCCTTTGAAGTTTGTAGAGATATGAAAACTGTTAATGTACCAAGTTCAGTTACTTCAATTGGAGATTATGCTTTTTATGGCAATTACACATTAGAAGCATTTAATATTGATATTCAAGTACCCTTAGCTATTACAACATCGGTATTTCAAGGGAGGAATTTATCTCTTGTAACGTTAAGCGTGCCAGTAGGTAGTGATAGTGCTTACTCAACCGCTTCTATTTGGCAGGATTTTGGAACCATAAATGGAACTTTAAGCACAAATTATTTAGAAAAAGAGTTGGTAATAAAACTATTTCCTAACCCAGCCACAACAAACATTTCTATTACAGGCTTAAGTGAGAGAAGTAGTTATAATGTTTATGATGTAGTTGGCAAACCTATTTTAAAAGGAACTTTATTGAATGGAAATTCTATTAATATAGAAAACCTCTCAAGCGGATTGTATTTCTTAAAACTAAAAAATAGAGAAGCAATAAAGTTTATAAAGCCATGATTATTTTTTAACAGCTTCAACCAATTCCAATTGTTCTAAACTTACATTAGTAGTAAATAAGCCGTAGTTAACTATGGCTTTATTTTTTTCAATCTTATCAATACTACCAATAGCACGCCCATCTTCCATTCGAACTCGATCTCCAATTTTTAATACAGGCTTTGGTTTAGGAGCTTCAACAGCTTTTTTCTTCGCTGCTTTTTTCTTTTTTCTAATAACTTCAACTTTTTTTTCTGCTTCCTGTTTTACTTGTTTTTCTTTGGCTTTTAATACTTTTTTCGCTTTCGCGGAAACTTTTTTGCGTTTAGAATTTTCTATTTGAACTAATTTAAAAAGCTCATCCATTAAAGCTCTTTTTTGTTTGTTTTCAAAATATTTCTCAGCAATATCGTTTAGCTTTTGTCCAAGATAAATAAGGCGTTGGTTATTATCATATAATTCTTGATAGCTTTCTAGTTTCTTCTGAATTTTGTTGTTAATTTCTTCGAGTTTATCGGCTTCCTCTATCTTTTTCTTTTCGTTTTGTTTTAACGATTGCCCTGTTTTTTCTAATCGAGAGCGTTCTTTTTGAAGCTTTGCTATAGTAGCATCAAACCGTACTTTGCTACGTTCTATCTTCTTTTTGGCTCGATTTATTAAACTATAAGGAATACCATTTTTCTGAGCAACCTCAAAGGTAAAACTACTTCCTGCTTGCCCAATAACCAATTTAAAAAGGGGTTCTAAAGTGCGTTCATCAAAAAGCATATTAGCATTAAGCATGTGTGGTAATTCATTTGCTAATATTTTTAAATTAGAATAGTGAGTTGTTATTATTCCAAAAGCTTCACGATGATAAAACTCTTCTAAAAAAGTTTCTGCCAAAGCACCACCAAGTTCGGGATCACTACCTGTTCCAAATTCATCAATTAAAAAGAGCGTATTCTTATTGCACTTTTTTAAAAAGTAATTCATTTGCTTTAAGCGATAGCTATAGGTGCTTAAATGGTTTTCTATTGATTGATTATCTCCAATATCACTTAAAACCCGATCAAACAAACAGGCCTTGCTACGCTCATGAACAGGGATTAGCATCCCGCTTTGTAGCATAACTTGTAATAGTCCAACTGTTTTTAATGTAATGCTTTTTCCACCTGCATTAGGACCAGAAATAACAATAATTCTGCTATCTTGTTTTAATTCGATAGTTTGAGGAAATGTCTTTTCTTTCTTCTCTAAATTATTTAAATACAGCAAAGGATGATAGGCATCACGAAGAAATATCTTTCTGTCTTCTGAAATTTCTGGAAGAATACCATTCATAGATTTTGCATATTTCGCTTTAGCGAAAATAACATCAATATCAATTAAAAATGCTTGATATTGTTCTAATAATGGTAAAAACGGTCGTATATAATTAGTAACTTCTTTTAAAATTCTAACAACTTCTTCCTGTTCTTCATACTCTAAATTATTAAGCTCTCGCGAATGTTGAAGTGTTGTTTCTGGTTCTATATAAACAATACTTCCGGTTTTGCTGCCGCCCATAATGGCGCCTTTAACTTTACGACGATACATTGCTTTTACAGCTAATACTCGTTTGTTATCTACTACAGATTCTCTAATATCATCTAAATATTCAAGATTATGATAAGTGTTTAGCGCTGATGAAAAGCTTGCATTTATTTTTCCTTTTATACGATTTA
Source organism: Jejuia spongiicola (assembly GCF_023502325.1). Taxonomy (NCBI): domain Bacteria; kingdom Pseudomonadati; phylum Bacteroidota; class Flavobacteriia; order Flavobacteriales; family Flavobacteriaceae; genus Jejuia; species Jejuia spongiicola. The sequence continues at coordinate 521,009 of NZ_JAMFLZ010000003.1, read as the reverse complement.
TTGATTGCCTTAAATCAAAAAGAAGCGGTGATGCATTATCTTTAATATCCCCAAATCGATCTACGATAGCATCAACTTTTTCGATAATTACTTTTGTGACTTCTATATGTGAAGCATATTGGTTTAGAGCGGGGTAATATTCTTCAAACTTTTTTAAATAGTTAACAATTTCATTAGCAGTTAACGAAATTGAAACTAATTTTTTTAAACCATGTACTTCAAGGTATGTGTTTTCGATGCGTAAAAGTTTAATTTCTTTTACAATTGAATCAAAGCCATGGTTTGGAATTCGGTTATCGTTATAAAAGGATGATAAATATTCGTTGGTTAATTGCAAAGCCATACGGAGCTCTTCTTTTTTTTTGTATGGTAAAATTTTAAGAGCTCTTTCATTTCCTAACGGTGTTACACAATGCTCGCTAACATGTTGTAAAACTGTAGGAAATTCTAAATCTTGTAAAGTCTTTTCGTGAATGTGTATCATTCTTCTTTTTATAAAAGGCTCGCAAAGTTAAACATTCTCTACGAGGTTTTATGTTGTTAAATTCTTCTTAATAAATAGTTAATTAACAAATGGGTGTGCTTCTTTAACAAAACGCTAACACTTGCTATTACTATTTGTCAATACCTTGAGGTACAAACTAAACACAATCAAAAATGAAAAACAACAAACTTACTAAATTTTGTATGCTACTGGTACTTGCTTTTAGTTTCAGTGCTTATTCTCAATTAAACACACCAAGAGGTAGTCAGCAGGCTACAGTGTCACAACGCGTAGGTGTTTCAGATGTTTCAATCACTTATTCTAGACCAAGTGTAAAAGGTAGAGAGGTCTGGGGGAAGTTAGTCCCTTACGGGATGAATAATCTAGGTTTTGGTACAGCAACCGCAGCACCATGGCGCGCTGGTGCTAATGAAAATACTATCATTACATTTTCTCATGATGCCAAAGTAGAAGGCAAACCTATAAAGGCAGGAACTTACGGTTTGCATCTAGAGGTTAAAGCAGATAACACAGCTACTCTTATATTATCAAATGATGCTAATGCATGGGGTAGTTATTTTTATGATAAGAGTAAAGATGCCTTAAGAGCAGATATTAAAATCACTACTGTTCCGCACCACGAATTACTATCTTTTGAATTCAATAATGTTGATGCAGAATCAGCAACAGCTGTGCTTGCATGGGAGAAAAAAGGATTCCCTTTTAAGGTTTCTTTTGATGTTACAGAAATTGTGTTAAACGATTTTAGGGCTAAATTTAAAGGTCAAGATGGATTTCAACGCCAAAACTGGGAGCAAGCTGCCCGTTTTGCTTTAAACAATGGTGGCGATCTTAATGAGGCTTTAGGTTGGGTGGATGCAGCAATAGCTGGACAATTTTTTAGTCAGAAAACGTTTAATAATGTAGCGCTTAAAGGTCAAATATTAAACAAACTGGGGAAAACAGATGAATATGCAGCATTAATGGATGAAGCTTCAGCTATGGCAAATACCAATCAATTAAATAATTTAGGCTACCAAATGGTTGCTGCTAAAGATTTTAATCGAGCATTAAAATATTTTAAATTAAATGTAGCTAATAATCCAAACAACGCCAATGTTTATGATAGCTTAGGTGAATGCTATAAAAATATGGGAGATAAAAAGAATGCAATTAAAAACTTAAAAAAATCATTGTCACTTAATCCGCCAGCAAATGTAAAAGCAAATTCAGAAAAGCTTTTAAAGGAGTTGGGAGTAATGTAAAAATCATCAATCAAGCTACTATCAGTTTATAAAGCTCAATCTATATGATTGAGCTTTATTAATTTCTGTGTTTATTTAGAAATTCCAAAACTATATTCCAATTTTTATTCACATCAGCACCTACACGATCTTTAACCAACATAGAAGAACCGTGTGTACCGTGTTCTGCAATATAAGTTTGATGTCCATGTTCTTTGGCAATACTAAATTGCTCTACTGAGCTTTCTCGTTCCATTTCTTTCTTTGGTCTTAGCAATAAAAAAGGAAGGCCTATTTGATTTATATATTGATTTGGATGACATGTTTTAACTGCATTTCCAGTTGATGGTGAAAAAGCTAATAATGCTGAAATATCATACTCTCTTTTACTCGCTAATTGAATGGCTAAAGCTGCACCATAACTGCTTCCCCATAAAATTTTATTTCCGTTATATTTTTTGCCTATTATGTAATCTAGGGCAGCCTCTAAATCAGTATACGCATCGCAATAAGTGAAGCTATTTGTGCCTAGTTTTGAAATAGTTCTATTATAGCCACCATAATACGATGAGCCACCAACTCTTTGGTCTATAGCCATAATATTGTAACCTTCATTAAGCAATTTAGGAGCTATTGAATGATACTCGCCTTTTGCATTAGAACCTCCTTGGTGAAATAGTATAATAGTTGGGTATTCTTTTTTAATTGTATATAAATCGCCGTAAACTAATATACTGTCTTTGGTCTTCATTTCAATCTCTTCGTAGTTTATTCTGTAATATTTTCTTTGATGAGTTAATGCCCAATCTTTACCATGATTGGTTGACAAATAAGATGAAAATTCAAAAGTATTAGTATCAGTAAATGACATAATGTATTTTGACTGCAGCCTTTTAACTTCTTTGTTTCGGTACCAATAAGTGGTTAACTCATTATTTTTAATTGATCCGTTTAAAGTTGAAAACGACCCATGCTCTGAGTCTAATGCTAACATTTCTACATTAGTTGAATCTAACCCTGTAAGAAAAACTTCTCTAGCATATTTTTTATTTCTATAAACACCTTTATAAGATTCTTTAACACCACACCCTTCAATGGAGCTTGTAATTATTGAAGTACCGTAATTGTTTTCATATACATTAGGGGATGTGCGATCTTTAGTTATTACATGCCATTTGCCAATGGTTTGTTTAAGAAAACTATAAGCTTCATTTTTGCAGCTATAAGTGTTTTCTTGAGAATGAGCTATGTTGAAGAAGAAGAATATAATGAAGTTAAATTTGTATATTAATTTTATGAGCTTCATGGTATACTTATGTTAGTTAGTAATCAGATACCTTTAAAGGTATAAGGAAAGTTTAGTTTTAAAGACTGTTTTACAGAACTTTAACAAAAATGACTGTTAAAAATTGAGATGTGTTTAAAAACTAGTCTAACTAATATAGTTCCAGATATTCTTGTATTTACTTAATTGTCTATAGGTGTTTAAAATAGTATGATTCTCTTGCTTTGATAAAGCAGGGTCACTTTGAAGAATTTTTTTAGCATAAAATCTGGCGCTTTGTAAAATATCATTATCCTTAATTATATCAGCAATCTTTAAATTTAAAACACCGCTTTGTTGGGTGCCCATAATATCTCCTGGGCCTCTCAATTTCAAATCTACTTCAGCAATTTCAAAGCCATCATTGGTTTTAACCATTGTTTCTAAGCGTATTTTACTATCGTTGCTAAGTTTATGGCTAGTCATTAAAATGCAATAGCTTTGTTCTGCACCACGTCCAACACGACCACGTAATTGATGTAGTTGGGACAATCCAAAACGCTCTGCACTTTCTATTATCATAACAGAAGCATTCGGTACGTTTACACCTACCTCAATAACTGTAGTCGCTACCATAATTTGTGTTTCGCCTTTAATAAAACGTTGCATTTCGTAATCTTTGTCTGCAGGTTTCATTTTTCCGTGAACTATAGATATTTGATATTTTGGCATTGGAAAATCTCTGGAGATACTTTCGTAACCATCCATTAAATCTTTATAATCCATAGCTGAGCTTTCTTGAATTAGAGGATAAACAATATAAATTTGTCTTCCTTTATCAATTTCCTCACGAATAAATCGAAATACATTTAGTCGGTTTTTATCATATCGGTGAACTGTTTTTATAGACTTTCTTCCGGGTGGTAATTCATCAATTATTGAGATGTCTAAATCACCATAAATTGACATTGCTAATGTTCTAGGAATTGGTGTTGCAGTCATCACTAAAACGTGTGGGGGGGAGGTGTTTTTTTTCCATAATTTTGACCGTTGAGCAACTCCAAATCTATGTTGTTCATCAATAATTGCTAGCCCTAAATTTTTAAATCTCACCTTGTCTTCAAGCAAAGCATGTGTGCCAATTAGTATTTGCAATTCACCATTTTCTAAAGATTCATGAATTTTTTTTCTATCTGAAGTTTTAGTTGAACCTGTTAATAGTTTTATACTGATATTTAGACTGTTACATAGTTCTAATAATCCATTATAATGTTGGACTGACAAAATTTCAGTCGGCGCCATTAAGCAGGCTTGAAAATCGTTGTCAAGTGCTATTAACATTGACATGAGGGCTACTATGGTTTTTCCAGAACCCACATCACCTTGTAATAACCGATTCATTTGCGCGTTACTGCCTAAATCGGCACGAATTTCTTTTAAAACACGTTTTTGTGCATTGGTCAATTCGAAGGGTAAATGGTCATTAAAAAAACTGTTAAAGTAGTCTCCTACTTTTTCAAAAGGAAAGCCTTTAATTTTTGATTTATGAATTAAATTTTTTAAAATTAATTGTAATTGGATGTAAAATAATTCTTCAAATTTTAATCGATATTGAGTCTTTGAAAGTAACTTTTGATTTTTCGGAAAATGAACATTAAAGAGTGCGTCTTTTTTACTAATTAATTTTAATTCTGAAAGTAAATTTTCAGATAGGGTTTCGGTAAACTTTCCGCCAGTTTCGATAAAAAGCTGTTGCATGATTTTGCCAACTACACGATTACTAATGCCTTTATTTGATAATTTCTCGGTAGAAGGATAAATAGCTTGCATTCCAGAACGCAGATTCTTTTCATGTTCTTCCAGAAGTTCTAAATCTGGGTGCGCCATATTAAATTTGCTGCTAAACCAATTGGTTTTCCCAAAAGCTACATAGGGTTTGTTTAGTTTTAAATTTTCTCTTATCCACTTTTGTCCTCTAAACCAAACAAGTTCCATAGTACCAGTTTCGTCTTGAAAAGTTGCTACCAGTCGTTTTCCTCGTTTTTGAGCCACTTCTTTAAAGCCAGTTATTTTACCAATAACTTGTACATCGGCATTATTGCGTTGTAGTTTATTGATTTTATAATAATGCGTTCTATCTATGTATCTGTTTGGAAATAGATTGATTAAATCTTGATAAGTGTGAATACCTAGTTCCTTACGTAGTAAATCAGCACGATTAGGGCCAACGCCTTTTAAATAATCAATTGGGGTTTGAAGGTTAACACTCATAAAAGCGAATTTAGTGTATTTCAATTAAGATTAAAAGTGCTATTTTGGTCTAATACTTGTTGTGGTTTAAATATGAAAAATTTAATACTTCTTTCTTTTTTGTCTGTTTGTTCTATTGGGGTAGCTCAGCAAACTGAATATGTTGATTTTAAAACTGCTAAAGTCGATATAATTTTTAGAGATTTAGTAAAAAAAGAAATTGAAGGACTAATAACTTATGAGTTTGTAGTAATTAGAGATATTGACTCAGTGTATCTTGATGCTAAAAATATGGAATTTTCTAAAGTTGAATTGCGCGAAGTTGGAGTTCATGTTGACGTTTTGCATTATGGTATTAAATCTAAAAATAACTCAAACCAGATTATAATTTATAACGAATTCAAAAAAGGCGAAGTTTATGAATTGGTTTTGAAGTATGCTGCTAAGCCTAAAAAGGCATTGTATTTCATTGATTGGAAAAATGAAAATAGGAATAAGCAAGTTTGGACTCAAGGACAAGGTAAATACACAAGCAATTGGTTGCCAAGCATTGATGATATGAATGATAAAATTGAATTTGATTTGTCGATTACCTTTGATTCTGATTATGAAGTTGTTGCTAATGGTAAGCTGATAAATAAGCGAATCAGCAAATCAACCACAACATGGCATTACGATATGCAAAAACCCATGTCTAGCTATTTAGTTGCTTTAGTTATTGGTAAATACGATAAAAAAGTAGAATATTCTAAAAGCGGTATTCCCTTAGAAATGTATTTTTATCCTGAGGATTCATTAAACGTTGAACCAACTTATCGCTATACTAAACAAATGTTTGATTTTCTTGAGGAAGAAATTGGTATTCCGTATCCATGGCAAAATTACAAGCAAGTGCCTGTAAAAGATTTTTTATATGCGGGAATGGAAAATACTAGTATCACCATTTTTTCGGATGGATTTGTTGTTGATTCCATAGGATTTGTAGACAAAAACTATGTTAACGTAAATGCTCACGAATTAGCGCATCAATGGTTTGGAGATTTGGTTACCGAAACTTCTGGAACGCACCATTGGTTACAAGAGGGGTTTGCTACGTATTATGCATTGTTAGCTGAGCGTGATATTTTTGGAGAAGACTACTACTATTGGCGATTATATGAATACGCTCAAGAATTGTTAGATCAAGAAAGAAGAGGGGCTAGTACGTCGCTTTTAAATCCAAAATCGAGTAGTACAACGTTTTATAAAAAAGGGTGTTTGGTTTTGCATATTTTGCGTGACAAAGTTGGCGATAAAGCTTTTAGAGTGGCAGTTAAAAACTATTTAAAAAAGCATCAATTTAAAAATGTTGAAACTAATGATTTTATAGTTGAAGTTGAAAAAGCTTCCGGTAAAGATTTAAGTCAATTTGTAAAAGAATGGTTGAGTGAAGTTAGGTTTAATTATGAAAAAGTTGAAGAGATATTATATTTAAGTTCAACATTTGTAAAGCAATACATTCAAATAGATTGTGAAAACTATACATCTAAATGTAAAGACTATTTAAGCTCATGGATTTCAGACGAAGCTAAAATTAAAGTAATTGGTCAAATACCTGGTCATATTAAAAAAAAGGACTTTAAAAACAGTATTAAGGTGCGCCAAACAATTGCGAAATTATTATCAAAAATTCCTTTAGAATTAAAAGAAGATTATGAATCTCTTTTAGATGATAAATCCTATCTAACTATTGAGGCTGCTTTATTTGGATTGTGGAATAATTTTCCTGAGGACCAAAGTAAATACCTGCAAAAAACAAAAGATATTCAAGGGTTTAATGATAAAAATATTAGAATACTTTGGTTGACATTGGCGCTTATTACTGGTGATTTTGAGCCTGAAAACGAAACGCTTTATTTTAATGAGTTAGAAAGTTACACAAGTCCTAAATATGGTTTCGAAATTCGACAAAATGCATTTAGTTATCTAGCATGGATAAGTTCATGTGGTACTAGGTGTCAAGAAAATTTAGAGCAAGCAACGAAGCATCATAATTGGCGATTTAAAAAATTTGCAAAAGAGCTGAAAAAAAATATAAATAAATGAGAGCATTAGTAATTTCAGGAGGAGGTAGTAAGGGGGCATACGCAGGAGGTGTGGCGCAATACCTTATGCAAGAAGAAGGTGTGGATTATGATATGTTTTTAGGTACATCAACAGGTAGTTTGCTTGTTCCTCATTTAGCAGCCGGAAAGATTGATAAAATTCATCAGGTGTTTACTAATGTTAGTCAACATAATATTTTTAGTGTTAACCCATTTGTTTTGCGTAAAAAAGGAAATAGAGAATTTGTTTCTATTGATTTTGTAAATACACTATGGCAGTTTATTAAAATGAAGCGTACTTTTGGTGAAAGTAAAGCGCTTAGACGTCATATAAAAAAGTATTTCACTTTTGAAGAATATAATTTAATTAAAGAAACTAAAGATGATGTAGTAGTTACAGTTTCTAATCTTTCTAAAAATCGAGTAGAGTATAAGTCAATAAAAGAATTTAGTTATGATGAATTTTGTGACTGGATTTGGATTTCTTGTAATTACATTCCTTTTATGTCTTTGGTGAAAAAGAATGGTTTTGAGTATGCTGACGGAGGTTTAGGATGTGTTGTACCTATACGGGAAGCAATTTTAAGAGGAGCTACTGAGGTAGATGCTGTGATTTTGGAATCTGAAAATATGCAGTATAATAAAGTGTTAGGGAAAAATCCGTTTTCTCTTATGATTAATTTGTTTTCTCATTTATTAGATCAAGTAGAAAGAAGTGATGTTACCATTGGAAAATTAGCTGCAAAAAATAAAAATGTAAAACTTAATTTATACTATACGCCGTCAAAGCTTACAGAAAACTCATTAATTTTTAATAAAAAACTAATGACTACTTGGTGGCAACAAGGATATTATTATGCAAAACAAAAGTGTTTAGAAGCGCGCTCGAACGAGTTAAGGATAGATTGATTTTACCATAAATCTGAAATCTCCTCTTTTATAAAGGATAAGGCAGCGTCGCTAGGAGCTCTGCGTTCCATCATTTCGGTTAAAACTACTTCTCTAAGTTTATCGGCAGTATCCGTTTTTTCTAGTAAACTGGCTTTTCTTATCAATTGAATAGTGGCGCTTTTTGCGGCAGATATAATGCTCCAACATTTTTCGCTAACATATATTTGTTGCGATAAATTATGTTCCATTTCTTGTTCAATATTTTGTATAAGTAATCGTTCATAATCATCTTTATTTGAGGATATTGGAGAAACTCTAATCATTAATTTGTTTGGAGAGATTCTTTCTAAAAACAATGCAAGTCTTTCATAAGCTTGAAGACGCAATGGCATTGATGAAACTTGTAAATCCTTTTTTAATAAATAGCGTCTTCTGCCATCTTCGTTTTTTGTATGTTCTTTAAAAAAATAGTATGCAATAATTCCAACAATTAATGAGGGGATTGCGAATAAAAGTAAATCAATAATTCTTTCTGCGTCCATGGTTTTTTAATTGGTTTGAGGAGAAGGTTCTAATTGTCCGCCCAAATATAAACAATCTTTTAAAGTTTGCATGTTAGTAAATGGGACATGAGATTTCTCATACATATAAGTTCTATTCAATTCTTTGGATATGTTATGATCATCAACATTAATTTCTATATCACTCATTTTAAATTGACAAGGGTGTTCATATCCTGCAGCATGAGTAATTTCCACTAATTCTTTCCTAAACGTTTTAAAGTATTGTGCTAATCGTTCAGATTTTAAAGTAGGGTCTATACCGTTTTGTAACCATTTGCTTTGTGTTGCCACACCGCTAGGGCAGCGGTTAGTATGACATATTTGAGCTTGAATACATCCAATGCTCATCATCGCTTCTCTTGCTACATTAATACAATCTGCACCCATGGCAAATGCCATAGCTGCTTTCGCTGGAAACCCTAATTTACCACTGCCAATAAATACAATGCGTTCAGATAATCCTTTGTATTTAAATAGCTTATATAAGTCGCTAAACCCATAAACCCAAGGTAATGAAACATGGTCAGCAAAACTTGGTGGAGCTGCCCCAGTTCCGCCTTCACCACCATCCACTGTAATAAAATCAGGACCTTTACCAGTTTTTAGCATAATATCTGCGAGTTCTTCCCATTGTTCTAGTTTGCCTATGGCTGCTTTAATGCCAACAGGCAATCCGGTGGCTTCTGCAATTTTTTCTATAAAATCAACCATCTCTGGCACATTAGAAAATGCTTTGTGATTTGGTGGAGATAATACATCTTTGCCTATTTCTACACCTCTAATTTCTGCAATTTGTTTGGTTATTTTTGCTCCTGGTAAAACTCCTCCTTTTCCAGGTTTTGCCCCTTGTGATAGTTTTACTTCTATAGCACGGATAAATGGGTTGTCATCAACCATTTTTATCATTTTTTCCATAGAAAAACCACCATCTTTTGCACGCACCCCAAAATAGCCTGTTCCAAAATGAAAAACTACATCGCCGCCATTGCTGTGATAAGGCGACAATCCACCTTCTCCAGTATTATGATAAGCTCCTGCAATTTTAACACCTTTGTTCAAAGATTCTACCGCTTTTGCTGAAAGAGAGCCAAAACTCATCGCCGACACGTTTATAACTGATGCTGGACGATATGGTCGTTTCCTTTTGTTAAATTCACCCATAACTTTCGCACATGGTAAAAAGGTTTTATCTAACTTGTTAGGATGGTTTTTATCTATTTTAAACGGCATCATTGCATTATTAATAAAAATATGTTGATGCTCATAAATGTCTCTATCTGTACCAAAACCTTCGTAATTGTTCTCCTTTTTAGCTGATGCATAAATCCATCCTCTTTCTATACGGTTAAAAGGCAATTCTTCTCTGTTATTTGCAACAAAGTATTGACGCATTTCAGGGCCGATGCTTTCAAATAAATAGCGTAAATGACCAACAATCGGGTAATTGTGGCTTATGGTGTGCTTTTTTTGAAAGAATATATCGCGAATTGCTACTAAAAACAACCCAATTAAAATCCAACCCCACCAAGCTATGTTTGATAAAAAATCTAATACAGAATCCATTCTAATTATTTAAGTAGTCAAAAGTAATATTTGTTAACGTTTTTACACCTAAAAGCATGCCACTTTCATCAATTTTAAAATCAGGGGTATGATGTGGAAATGCTTCTTTATTTCCTGGGGTCATACCTCCCAAGAAGAAATAAAAGCCAGGAATGATTTCTTGAAAATACGAAAAATCTTCACCACCAGTAGTTGCTTTTCTTAAGTGTACATTATTTACTCCAGCAACTTTTTGTAGAGTAGGTAACATTTTATCAACTAAATCGGAATCGTTATAAGTTATTGCTGTGTTATTTTGAAAACTGATAGTAGCTTCACCTCCATAAGCTTTTGCTAGGGTAGTAACCATTTCTGTCATTCGCTTTTCAATATGTGCTTTCATTTTAGGGTCTAAAGTTCGTACAGTACCTATAAGTTCTGCACTTTCAGGAATAATATTAAAACGCGTACCAGCTGTAATTTTACCAACGGTAATAACAGCAGCTTCATCAACTAATTTAGATTCTCGGCTAATAATAGTTTGTAATCCGTCAATAATTTTTGCAGAAATTAGGATAGGGTCAACACCTTGCCAAGGCCTTCCTCCATGAGTTTGCTTTCCTTTTACATGAATTACAAAACGCTCAACCGATGCCATAATACCTCCTTTTTTATAGTGAATGGTACCTACCTCATAGTTTGAACGTATATGTAACCCGAAAATAGCATCCACTTTTGGGTTTTCTAAAACACCTTCTTTAATCATTAATTTTGCCCCGCCTTCTTCTCCTGGTAGAGGACCTTCTTCAGCAGGCTGAAAAATAAACTTTACAGTGCCTTTAATTTTGTCTTTATTTTTAGTTAGAATTTCTGCGACACCCATTAAAATAGCTGTGTGAGTATCGTGTCCGCAAGCATGCATCACACCTGTTTCTGTGTTTAAAAATGTCGTTTTTACTTCAGACTTAAAAGGCAAATTATTCCTTTCTGTTACAGGTAGTGCATCAATATCAGCACGTAAAGCAATCACTTTTCCTGGCGATTTCCCTCTTAAAATAGCAACAACACCTGTATGAGCGACACCTGTTTTAACTTCTAATCCTAAGTCTTTTAGATGTTTAGCAATAGTTTCTGCTGTTTTGAATTCTCTGTTTGAAAGTTCTGGGTTTTGATGAAAATGTCTACGCCATTCAATTACTTTTTCTTCTATATCTATAAATTGTTGTTCTAAATTGTCTTGCGAGTACGTATTCGATATGCCTAAACATATAAAAAAAAAGAAGAGGTATTTCATACTAAAAATTAAAAGAGTTTATTTTTATGAAGCTAAAGATATTCAAATTTTTATAAAAGATGATACAGAGATTAATTGTTTATAATTATTAATAATTCCACTTAATTAAACGCATAACATTGGTTATTTTCACAACTTAAAATGAAAATGATTTGGAGAAGTATTTAAGTCAGTTAAATGATGCACAATTAGAGCCTACAATACAAATTGATGGGCCTATGATTGTTATTGCTGGCGCAGGTTCAGGAAAAACACGTGTGCTCACATATCGTATCGCTTATATGATGAGTAAAGGAATTGATCCTTTTAATATATTATCGCTAACATTTACCAACAAAGCGGCGCGAGAAATGAAAGAGCGTATTGCAACTATTGTTGGTGCTAGTGAAGCGAAGAATTTATGGATGGGTACGTTTCACTCGGTTTTTGCTAAAATTTTACGAATTGAAGCTGATAGATTAGGTTACCCTAGTAATTTTACAATTTATGATACACAGGATTCTGATAGATTGATTGCATCTATTATTAAAGAGATGAGTCTTGATAAAGATATTTATAAATATAAGCAAGTACGTTCTAGAATTTCCTCCTACAAAAACAGCTTGATTACTGTACGTGCATATTTTCAAAACCCAGAGTTAAAAGAAGCTGATGCAATGGCACGCAGACCGCGAATGGGAGATATTTATAAAGAATATGTGGAGCGTTGTTTTAAAGCTGGCGCTATGGATTTTGATGATTTATTATTGAAAACTAATGAGTTATTAACACGTTTTCCTGAAGTTTTAGCAAAATATCAAAACCGCTTTAAATATATTTTAGTTGATGAGTATCAAGATACAAATCATTCGCAATATTTAATTGTGAGAGCCTTGTCTGATAAGTTTCAAAATATTTGCGTGGTAGGTGATGATGCGCAAAGTATTTATGCTTTCCGTGGAGCAAATATTAATAATATATTAAATTTTCAGAAAGATTACGATGATGTAAAAGTATTTCGATTAGAGCAAAATTATCGTTCTACTAAAAACATTGTAAATGCGGCAAATTCAATCATCGATAAAAACCAAACGAAACTTGATAAAATTGTTTGGACTGCAAATGATGAAGGAGATAAAATAAAAGTAAATAGGTCGTTAACTGACGGTGATGAAGGGAGATATGTAGCAAGTACTATTTGGGAAAGCAAAATGAATCACCAACTAAAGAACAGTGATTTTGCTATTTTATATAGAACCAATGCACAGTCGCGTGCTATTGAAGATGCATTAAGAAAACGCGATATTAAATATCGAATTTATGGAGGGCTTTCATTTTATCAGCGCAAAGAAATAAAAGATGTGTTGTCGTATTTACGACTCATTATAAACCCTGCTGATGAAGAAGCTTTAAAACGTGTTATTAATTTCCCACCACGAGGAATTGGGCAAACTACTGTTGATAAGTTAATTGTTTCTGCAAATGGTTATAACCGAACCATTTTTGAAGTAATGAAACATATTGATAAAACGGATGTAAAAGTTAATTCGGGCACAAAAACAAAACTTCAAAATTTTGTAACTCTTATAGAGAGTTTCCAAGTATTAAATCAAACTGCCGATGTTTTTGAATTGGCAGAACATGTTACCAGAACCAGTGGTTTAATAAGAGAGTTTAATAAAGATGGAACACCTGAAGGTGTTACCAGAATGGAAAATATCGAGGAGCTTTTAAACGGTATGAAAGATTTTGTTGAAGGACAAAAAGAAATTGCCGATACTACTGGCTCTTTAGCAGAGTTTTTAGAAGATGTAGCTTTGGCAACAGATTTGGATGCTGATAAGGGTGATGCAGATCATGTGGCGTTAATGACTATACATTTGGCAAAAGGATTGGAGTTTCCGTATGTTTTTATTGTTGGTTTAGAAGAAGATTTATTTCCAAGTGCTATGAGTATGAATACGCGTAGCGAGCTAGAGGAGGAGCGACGCTTGTTTTACGTGGCTTTGACCCGAGCTGAAAAGCAGGCTTATTTAACCTATGCATTATCGAGATACCGCTGGGGGAAATTAATTGATTCCGAGCCTAGTCGTTTTATTGAAGAAATTGATGAACAGTATTTAGATATTGTTACACCTATTGAAGAACGCCGATTTAACCCAATGCTTGATGCCGATATTTTTGGCGATGTTGAACCTAATAAAATTAGATACAAGCCTGCAAAACAACCAGTATTGAAAAAGAGTGGCACAAAGAAATCTCCAGAGAAGTTTAAAGTTACTACACCAAAAAATTTAAAACCAGTTGCTAAAACAGGTGGTAATACTAATTTATTTGACAGTAAATTGGTAGTAGGAAATATTGTAAAGCATATTAGATTTGGTACTGGAGAAGTAATGAAAATTGAAGGTGCAGGAGCAGACATTAAGGCTGAAATTAATTTTCAGCACGGTGGCGTTAAAAAGTTATTATTGCGTTTTGCTAAGTTGGAGGTTGTTGGGTAGTGTTTCTTATTTAATCATACAAACTGAATTAACATGCCCATTGTTATCATATTCTTTTACAGAGTTATGTGGGTCTAAAACCCACGTCCCATCTACTATAAACTTATAGTGGTGTTTGCCTCCAGAAAGTGGAATAACATATTTCCAGCCGTAATCCATTTTGCGCATCACATAGTCATGCTCATTCCAATTATTAAATGTGCCAGTAAGGACTACTTTTTTAGCATTAGTGTATCCTCTAAGTTTAAATGCTGTATATTCCTTAATGTCTATTAATGAATTATATTCCTTAAATTCATTCTTTACTTTATGAATATTGTTAGGGTCTTCCATCCATTTGCCATCTACAATAAAACGATATTCGTAAACTCCAGGTTTTATTTTCAATGTGAGTTCCCAACCATCGTCTATCTTCTCCATTTTAAATAGATTCTCATTCCATTTATTAAAAGAGCCAGCAACAATAACTCTTTTGGCATCAGTAAATCCTTTTAATTTAAAATGCGCATTACCCTTCTCGTTAGGGTGTGCTAAATACATTTTTAAATTATATACACCATGTAACTTTCTCCCATTTTTTTTGGCCTTTGCAATATTACCATCTTTTTTTGATGGCTCTGCCCAAAAGGAATTATTGATTACAAACTTAAATTCCCAAGAAAATTCATCGGTAAAATCATGAATGCTTTTTTTGAGTTCGTATCTGTCAACTCCAACCTTAGTCATATACCATTTGTTTTTAGACCAATTGTTAAACTCACCAGAGACAACAACATTTTCAATATCAAAATCATCAAAATCATACTTGTCCCCATCAAAATCGTGAGTAGCTTTCGTATAATCATTTTTGTCAAAAGAAAACACAATGGTATCACCTTCAATTCTATAGCCCTTAAAATCATCTTTTTGAGCATAAGAATTTAAGCTTATAAAAGCAAAAACTATAATGGTTATATGTTTTAATAAATATTTCACTGTCTTCTTAATGGGTAATCTACAAAGTACAAAGTTTCTTTTTGATAATTTATAATGGTTCTTTTTTGCGCAAAAAATTCATAACCAAAAATACCATCTAAATCGGTACCAAAAGCTTCGTTCATTTTATTTAAGTTTGTTAAAACGGTAAGCATAGGACCAAAATAAATAGTTTCATTTAATTTAACGCGATGCAATTTCCCTGCCAAAACTTCAATTTTTTTATTACTAGCACCAATTAATTTTAATCGCTTTTTTGGTATAAAATATTTTAACACCTTTTTGTTAACGTTTTTGCTTATTTGGTTAAATTCAGCAGCAGTATCAAGCCCAAATTTAAGCTTTTGATTGTTTATAGTACTATTTAAAACAATGGTGTGTTTTTTAAGTTTAAAATCTATGCTATCAACAATTTTTTCAAGATATACGTGCTTGTCTAACTTGTTTCCTAAAGCGTCTACTTTAGTTAAAGTTATCTGATTTAGATGCATATCTATAAAAATTTCATAATCTTTTAATATGTTGTAGCCTATAATACCCAGAAGCTTTATTTTTTTGCTGTTTTCAATATGAGACAAGTCTATAACGTCTGAGCTTTTGTTTTCTAATCTAAAATTTTGCAATACAAATTCCTTTACATGCTTTTCGTATGAGTAATCAATGGCCTGCAAAACTCCTGAAGTCTCTTTGTATTTAGTATTATTTGCGTACATATTTGGGAAATGCCCGCTATTTAGTATTAAAGTTTCTGATCCTGTATCAATAATAAAATTGCCTTTTTTATTTAATAATTCAGCTTCAACTACAATTAAATGATCGATTAATTTAAATGGGATTCTGCTAGTATATTCATTTATAATTTCGGCTTCAGGAAAGAGAATAGATTTTTTAATATCACTAGTTGCATAAACCAAGTGAATATTAAGAGTAAAAACTATTATATAAAAAAGAAACCTAGGCATATTACTAAGACTAAAATAAATACAAAATGTTACAAAATTTATACTATAAATGGTTATTTGTGAAAACTTTAAGTTTTTGCCACGTATCTAGCAATTCTATACCAATCCAACCGTGTCCAGCATTAGGGTAAAGTGTAAATTCATTAACAACTCCTAGGTCTTGGAGTTTGTCTCGCATATCTGTTCCTTGCGTTGTTGGAATTAATGGATCTTTCCCACCATAAAACAGAATGGTTGGAGGCGAGTTGGTTTTAGCTTGATGATAAGGGCTAACTTCTTCTAAAAAAGAAGTTGTTGCATTTTCTCCATATAAATTGAGTAAACCTTGTAACGCAGGATTTGTATTGCTTAAATATGCAGGGTCTGTAAAATTTGTTGGGCCAACAATGCTACAAACCATATTTACATTACTATTAGCGTCAAAAGCATAACTCCAAAGCAGAGATAAGTGTGCACCAGCGCTTGTACCAATAAATCCTAAGGTGTTAGAAATGGAGTATTTTACTTTATTATCATTTAAAAAATTAATAATACTTGTGATATCATCAATTTGCATAGGGTAGGGTTTGTTATTATCATCTGCTAATCTGTAGTTAATATTTACAATAGCTAAATCTGGAAAATCTTGCCGTAATAAATCTTTTATCGGGTTCATATCAGATTTGTCACCAGAGGTCCACCCGCCACCATGCACTAAAACCATTACTTTAGTGCTTGCAGTTCTATTTGCAGGTAAATACAAATCAAATTTTTGATCGTTATCTTCTCCGTACGAAATGTTTAATTCTTGGTAGTATTTTGTTGGGTCAATTCCAGAGTTGTTTTCTTCAATAGCTTTCTCGTTTGAACAATTAAAAAGTATCAAAGCAAAAGCAAAAACCAAGATTTTTCCTTTTTTAAGCTTCATTTTAAAAATAATATTTACTTTGTAAACGCATTTACAAGATAGTTATTATGGCTGAGTTTATAAGAATATATGAAGAAAACCCCAATCCTGCGGCGATTGAAAACGTGGTTGCTATTCTTAAACGTGGAGGCCTAATTATTTATCCAACAGATTCAGTTTATGGTTTGGGTTGCGATATTACTAACATAAAAGCTTTAGAGCGTATTGCAAAGATTAAGCAAGTAAAGCTAGAAAAAGCTAACTTCTCTTTTGTTTGTCATGATTTAAGTAACTTAAGTGATTATGTGAAGCAGATAGATACATCAACGTTTAAAATTTTAAAACGTGCACTTCCTGGTGCTTATACATTTATTCTCCCAGGTGCTAAAACATTACCAAACCCTTTTAAAAAGCGTAAAACAGTTGGTATTCGTGTACCAAATAATAATATAGCTTTGGATATTGTTAGGCAGTTGGGTAACCCTATAATATCAACGTCTATACATGATGAAGATGAAGTTTTAGAATACACTACTGATCCAGAATTGATTTTAGAAAAATGGGGAGATAAGGTAGACTTAGTTATTGATGGTGGTTATGGAGATAATGAGCCTTCAACAATTATAGATTTATCAGGAGACGACCCTGTAATTATTAGAGAAGGAAAAGGGAGTTTAGAGATTTTCTAATTCCATTGAGTATATAAATTGAATAGATAATTTTACAAAGACAATTAATAAATACAACTTTATGAATTTAGCCGAAATTAATAGTGACATTCCTTTATTCGCAAACGACACCATTATTTTTGGCGTTTTAAGTATAACACTTGCATTAATATTTTACACATCTAGTTTACCTCGTTTTAAAAAGTTTTATAATATAGTTCCTGCACTTTTATTATGCTATTTTATTCCTTCAGTATTAAGCTCAGTTGGCTTAATTGCTGATAAATGGATAGACGTTTCGGCTGCTATAGATCATTTAAAATCACTTTATGGTAATTTAGATGGTGTTACAAATTTAGATACTTTAAAAGATTATGTTTCAGCAAATAAGATTGATGTATCTGAATATTCAAAGTTTGTTGGAGGCAGTAAATTGTATTATGTAGCCTCAAGGTTTTTATTGCCCGCATCATTGGTTCTTTTAACCATGAGTATTGATTTAAAAGGCGTGTTTAGGCTAGGGTCTAAAGCTTTAATTATGTTTTTAACAGCCACAATAGGCGTTATGATTGGAGGGCCTTTAGCTATTGTGTTTTTTAATTATGTAGCACCAGATATATTAATTGCAGTAGAAGGAACGGAGTTATGGAAAGGTTTATCTACAGTAGCAGGAAGTTGGATTGGTGGAGGCGCTAATCAATTGGCTATGAAAGAGCAATGGGAAGTAAGTGATAGTCTTTTTAGTATCATGGCTGTAGTTGATGTTTTAGTAGCCGAAGTTTGGATGGCATTTTTACTTTTAGGAGTAGCAAAATCTGATAGATTGGACAAATATTTTAAAGCAGATAACTCTTCAATAACAGCACTTAAAAATAAGATGGAGAAGTTTAGTTTGGAAACAGCTAGAGTTCCTTCTTTTAATGATTTGATAATACTTTTGGGTATAGGTTTTGGTGTGACTTCAATAGGGCATTTGGTAGGTGATAACTTAGGTGTTTGGATAAAAGAAAATGCACCGCTTCTTGTTGATTTTGGGTTAGGAAGTTCGTTTTTCTGGTTAATTATAACGGCAACAACTATTGGTATTGTTTTATCGTTTACTAAGCTTAAAAGTTATGAAGGCGCTGGGGCTAGTAAAATAGGAACTGTTTTTATTTATATTCTTGTTGCATCTATAGGTATGAAAATGAATTTAAATGCCATTGTAGATAATATAAGTTTGTTTGCTATTGGATTTGTTTGGATGATTATTCATGTGGGCTTATTATTTATTGTGGCTAAAATTATAAAAGCCCCATATTTCTTTTTAGCAGTAGGCTCTAAAGCCAATATTGGTGGAGCAGCATCCGCGCCAGTTGTTGCCGGAGCCTTTCATCCATCGTTAGCACCTGTTGGCGTTTTATTAGCGGTTTTAGGATACGCTTTAGGAACTTATGGTGCTTTTGCTTGTGCTTTAATGATGAAGTGGGTGAGTTGATTTAATAGATAATGTACTAATTTAACTTTGCAAAAAAAAGGATAACTTCGTTTACTGTTGTTTTAGTTCGTTGAAACGGAACTTAATTTAAGAATATGAGGAAAGTAAACTACATATTGCCAATTGTAAATATGATTCTATTTATTACTTGGATATTATTTTTTTCAAAACTTAATGAAACGGAAGAATTAAAATTATGGCAAATGCTATTAATTATTCTGACTGATATACTGGTTCATCTAATAGTTTACTTTTGGATAAAAAATCAAGTGATGAATTATAAAATCATCTTTTTTAATTTTAAAAGATCTTCATATTTAACACAAACAAACATAATAGAGCTTATATTTTATGTTTCAATGATATTGTTCCTTGTTTTTGTTGTAAAAATTGAATCTTTTAATTTTAATCTATTTGCGATTTTTTGGTTGATATATATGAGATTAATCGATTTTTTGCTTTTTAATCGATCAAATAGACTATACCTAGATGTGTACGGAATAATAGAACTTAATTGGAGAAAGCCTGGAATAAAATGGGAGAAAGTAGAAAAATTTAAAATCGCAAATAATGAAATGGAGATTAGGTCTTCGAAATCTGAATTGTTATATGAAGTATCTGAAGAAGAATCTGAACAAATTATTGAATTTATAAAAAACCAAAAAATTGCAGTACCTAATAGCAATTATAATTGGTAATTAGTGCTAACTAAAGAAACACGTTAAGCGAACCTTTCAAAAACAAATCACCTTCCAGTTGAAAACATCAGTTAGCAAATGTGCGCGTTAAGGATTGCAATGGCATCCTTTTTAAAAATAAAAGAAACCAATACTTTTATAATAAATAAAATTTGGCAGATAGCCACGTCGCTAACTCCTCGCTATGACGTTTTAAAAAGATATAATGGAAAGCCTGACCCGATAGGGTAACGCCATAATACTGAAATAAATTCAGCACAAAGAAAAAGCTCAACCTTTCGATTGAGCTTTTTAATATTATAATTGAAAGCTAATTATTGACCACCAGCTTCAAGGTTTTTCATTTCTTTTTCAATCATGTCGTAAAACTGATCGATTTTTGGTAAGATAACCACACGTGTACGTCTGTTTTTTGCTCTGTTTTCAGCAGTGTCATTATCTACTAATGGTACATAAGAACTACGACCAGCTGCAATTAATTGGCTTGGGTTTACATTAAGCTCTTGTAATACTCTAATGATAGATGTAGAACGCTTTACACTTAAATCCCAGTTATCTAATAAAGGCTCTTTTCTGTATGATACATTGTCTGTATGACCTTCTACCATACACTCAAAGTCTGGCTTACTGTTTACTACTTTTGCCACCTTTGCAAGTACATCTTTTGCTTTGCTTGTTACATTATAGCTACCGCTTTTAAATAATAATTTATCGGCAATAGAAATAAATACAACACCTTTTTCTACGTTTACTTCAATATCTGGATCGTTTATACCAACTTCACGTTTTAAACTTGTTACAAGAGCCAATGTTACACTGTCTTTTTTAGTAATGGCATCTTGTAAACGTGTAATTTTAAGGTCTTTTTCTTTAATGCTTTCAAGAGTTTTTTCAACATTACTAGCTCCTTTAGCAGATAATATTTGCAAATTATCATTGCTTTTTCTTAAATCGGCTACTTGTTCTTCTAGGGCTGTTGCTCTAGCTGTTGCTGATGCTCTGTCTTCTAAACATGAGTTTAGTTTAACAGTTGCAGAGTTTAATAAATCTTGAGTTTCTTTTTGTTTTGCTTCTAAGTCTGTAAATTGTTTTTTTGAAACACATGAACTTAATAGAAAAACGGTGGATAAGCTAAGTAATAAAACTTTTTTCATAATTAAATAATGGATTAGGTTCCCTGTTTTTGTTGATATCGACAAAAGTATATAAAAAACCGTTTAATGTGACATTGTTAACAAAACTTTTGCTAACTATTTATAAACTTTTATATATTTTTTTATTATTTACGAAATAAGCAAAGACTATAGATGTTTTTTGATAATATTTTATAGATTGTTTTAGTGCTTTCCGTTGTTTTAATAAATAACCTAAATGTGAATAAAAACTAAGGTGTGCTTTAATAATAGCTATAGTGTGTTTAAATTTTAGCTGTAACAAAAATTTGATTCCAGCTATACCATCTAAAATTAAGCGAATAAGTATTAAATAAAAAATATTGCCCTTTGCGTTTTTTGTTAGTGTGAATAGGCTATTTCTAAAGTTCAAAAAAGTTTTTTTAGGATTTGTACTGCTTAAAGTGGCCCCACCAACATGATAAATAGTTGATGCTCCCACATATTTTATATTATAGCCTAAATTTTTGGCTCTCCAGCACAAATCAATCTCTTCCATATGTGCAAAAAAAGCTTCATCTAGTCCGTTTAATTTTTCAAAAACGTTACGCCTTATAAATAAGCAAGCACCAGAAGCCCAAAATATTTCAGCCGTATCATCAAACTGCCCAGAATCTTTTTCAATGGTATTAAAAATGCGTCCTCGACAGTAAGGATAACTATATTTATCAATAAACCCACCAGCAGCTCCTGCATATTCAAAGTAATCTTTCTTTTTAAAATCCAATAATTTTGGCTGAATTATTGCCGTGTTAGGTTCCTTTTGAAAAGTTCTTATAATTGGGTTAAGCCAGGTTTCTGTAACTTCAACATCACTGTTTAGCAAACAAAATACTTCAGCATCAATCTCTCTTAAGGCATCATTGTAGCCTTTTGCATAACCTCCATTAACCTTGTTTTGTATAATTTTTACTGAAGAAAATGTTTCTTTTACAAATTCAATTGAATCATCAGAAGAGGCATTATCTGCCAAATAAATATCAGCATCTTTCAACGAATGTTTAATTATTGATGGTAAGAATTGCTCCAATAATTTTTTTCCGTTCCAGTTTAATATGACGATAGCTACTTTCATTGATTATAATCTGGTATATCTTTTAAAAAATTATAACACTCATTATCAAAATCCATTTGACAATAATAATGATTTAATCCGTTTGTTACCATTAAATAGTTTGCATTAAGCACCAAATTATATTGTGCAATTTGATCAAAAGTACTTTGATTAATGGTAATTGCCGGAGATTTACACTCAACAATTAAATGAATGCTACCATCAGAATTGTAAACAACAATGTCGTATCTCTTTTTTAAAGTATTGACAACCAGTTCTTTTTCAACATTTATTAAAGATTTTGGGTATTGCTTAACATGAATTAAATATTGGATACAATGTTGACGCACCCATTCTTCGGGTTGTAAAATCACAAATTTTTTGCGAATACTATCGAAAATAGAAATTTTATTTTCGCTACTTTTGAAACGAAACGAATATGTAGGGAAATTAAGTTTTTGCACTACACAAATTTGGTGATTTTTTTTCAATGGACGAAGTCAAACAATTAGTTAACGATATAAAAAACAAAAATTTGAAACCCATTTACTTTTTAATGGGAGAAGAGTCTTATTATATTGATAAAATTTCAGATTTTATTGAAAGCAATGTGCTATTAGAAGAAGAGAAAGGTTTTAATCAAATGGTTTTGTATGGACGTGATGTATCTATTGAAGATATAGTAGGCAATGCAAAGCGATACCCTATGATGGCTGAACGACAAGTAGTTATTATAAAGGAGGCTCAAGACTTATCGCGTACTATTGAAAAGCTGGCAGATTATGTTAATAACCCTCAACCTACAACGGTTTTGGTTGTTAATTATAAATACAAAAAAATTGATAAGCGTAAAGCTTTATATAAGGCCATTAAAAAAATTGGAGTCGTTTATGAAAGTAAAAAGTTATATGAAAATCAGGTAGCAGATTGGATTCGCCGTGTGTTATCTCCTAAAAATTATACTATTTCTCCAAAAGCTGCGCAAATGCTGGTTGAATTTTTGGGAACTGACTTAAGTAAGATTAATAATGAATTGGAAAAGCTTCAAATTATTTTGCCAAAAGGAAGTCAGATAACTCCAGAGATTATTGAAGAGAATATAGGAATAAGTAAAGACTTCAACAATTTTGAGCTACGAAAAGCTATTGGAGAGCGTAATATAATTAAAGCCCATCAAATAGTTAATTATTTTGCTGATAACCCAAAGGATAATCCAATGGTTGTTACTGTAGCATTATTGTTTAATTTTTTTTCGCAATTACTTCATTTCCATGGGTTAAAAGATAAATCTCCGCGAAGTGTTGCATCAGCTTTGAAAGTGAATCCATATTTTGTTAATGAGTATATTGCTGCTGCCAGAAATTATCCTATGAGGAAAGTGAGTGCTATTGTCTCCATATTGCGAGAGTTTGATGTTAAAAGCAAAGGAGTAGGAAGCAATGCAGTTCCACAAGGGGATCTATTAAAGGAGTTGTTGGTAAAGATTTTATCTTAAATAAATAGATTATGGACAATGTGAAATATTTAATAATGTTTTGTTTTTCAATTTTGGTTTGTTGTAATCAAGCAAAAACTAAAAAGCAAAAAACAGAGAAGAGCGTTGAAATTGTATTAGAAAAACTTTGGGAAACAGATACCATACTAAAAACGTGTGAAGCAGTTAGATATAACCCTAAAAAAAACCTAATTTATGTGTCTAATATTGGAAACGTACCTCCAGATGCAAAAGATAACGATGGAAGCATTTCTATACTTGATGAAAGTGGAAAAGTTTTAAATCAAAACTGGGTAACTGGGATTAGTGCACCAAAAGGATCTGATTTCTATAAAAACACACTTTATGTCACTGATGTTAATGAAGTTGTTGAGATTGATATTGAAACTGGACATGTAAATAATAAACATGTAGTTCAAGATGCTGTTTTTTTAAATGATTTAAGTGTTGACCTTAATGGAGATATTTTTTTTACCGATTCCAGAGGAGACCGAGTTTTAAAATTGGTCAATAACAAAGTTTCTCCTTGGTTAGACTTAATTGGTATTAATCCAAATGGTATACTTGTAGAAAAGGAACGCGTTTTAGTGGTTTCATATAGCAACGGAAATCTTATAAGTATAGATAAAAAAACAAAAAAGAAAGATGTTTTAGCTACAGGAATTGTTGGTGGTGACGGAATCGTGTCTATTAAAGAAGGGTATATTGTTTCTACTTGGCAAGGCGAAATTTTCTTTGTAGATAGACATTTAAAAAATAGCAAAGCAATAAAAATATTAGATACAAAAGCAGAAAAACTTAACGCAGCTGATATTTCTATTATACCAGAAAAGAATATATTGCTAGTTCCTACATTTTTTGGAAATAGTGTAATCGCTTATAAAATTAACACAAACTATAAGTAAGTTATGGGTTAATTTGTTTTAAGTTTTATAAAAGAGTTTGATAGATGAAAGTTGATATACATGATAGTTGGAAGCCTTTTTTGCAGGAAGAGTTTGAAAAGGAATATTTTAAGAATTTGGTCTCATTTGTGAAATCTGAGTATAAAAATTTTAAATGTTTTCCTTCGGGAAATCAAATCTTCAATGCGTTTAATCATTGTCATTTTAACGATGTAAGGGTAGTAATTATTGGACAAGACCCTTACCATGGTGTTGGGCAAGCAAATGGTTTATGCTTTTCTGTTAATGATAATATTGTACACCCGCCATCATTAATTAATATTTTTAAAGAAGTAGAATCAGATTTAGGAATACCTTATCCAAAAAGCGGAAATTTATTACGTTGGGCAAATCAAGGGGTGCTTTTGCTGAATGCTACATTAACAGTTAGAGCGCATCAAGCTGGTAGTCATCAAAAAAAGGGATGGGAAATATTTACAGATGCAGTAATTAGTCTTATAAGTAAAAACAAGAAAGATGTTGTTTTTTTACTTTGGGGTGGTTTTGCAAAACAAAAAGTAAAACTAATAGACAATAAAAAGCATCATGTTTTAGAGTCAGGACACCCTTCTCCATTGAGTGCAAATAGGGGGTACTGGTTTGATAATAAGCATTTTAGTAAAACTAACTTCCTGTTGGAGCAAGTGGATTTGGGTCTAATTGAATGGTAGTTTTTTGTGCAGTAAATGATTTGTTTTCAAGTTTTTTATTACTAACAATACTTTTATTGCAACTTAAAAAGAGCAATAAAAAGTTTAAAGCAACTAGGCTTGAAACAATAATAAATATATGTAGAAGCATCGGTCAAAATTGTTTTATAAATATTTGACACGAATTAAAATATTAGTCACATTTTAAATTAACTTCCTGTAGGAGCAAGCCTTTTTGATTCTTGTTCTAAAACAATATCTGGCTTTAAAACAATAGGTTTCTTATTTACTTTAGGCTTACTGCTTATTTTATTACTACTAAACTTTAATAGTAAAAAATTTACTGCAACTAATGCGGTGATTGAAATAGTAATTGTTAATAACATAGGTATTTTGGGATTTACTTATCGACAAAATACAAAAAAAACAGTTTAAATGCTATTTTTATCGATAAAAATTCACTATGCTACAAAACTAATAAATAAAAGACTACAAACAATATGTTTTTTATCTTATTTTTTAATTATTTTATCCTAATTCAATATTTCTGTTGGAATAACATCCTTATGTACCATAATAGAAATAGTTTTTAATCTAAAATATGCTTCGCTCATATATATGTATCCGTTATTAGCAACACGATCAGAATTCTTACCCCAAGAGTTTTTTACTTTATAATAAATCGTTCCATTTTGGTCTTTTAGCATCCCAGTAATGTGCATTAAATGGTCATCTGTTGTATTATAATTCTCAAATTCTTGTTGTCTTAATTCTTGTGAGATACTCTTTTCTGGTAATACTTTTTGTAAAGCCTCCAATTTACTGTTAACATCTTTTGGAATTACTGCTAAGCCGTGTTTTGACGAAAAAGTTTTTTCACTTACATCACAATCCAATTCTATCGTATAACCTGCTTTTAAAGCTTTATTTGTAATATCTACCAAATCATCAAGCTTAATGTTTAAAAATTTACCATTAGAAAAATTGTCAGGAATATTTAATATAAAGTATGTGTTAAACGGCTTATGAGAGAACGATGTAATACTTATATAATCTTTTGGATTTATTTTTGTCATTTCTAAAAATGATTTTGGAGTATATTGAGTCCCATCATAGCTAAAATTTGACACGTTTTTACCTAAGTAAATATCTAAAACACTTTCCGTTACTTGTTTCCATTTAGGAGATAATTGTCTGCCAGGGTTATCAATATATGTATCTAATAAGCCTCTTAAAACTGCTATCATTTCAGAATGATTATGCCTTGTAGCATTGTCTTCTAAACCTGAATATATATTATTAGGAACTAATCCATATTCCGCAACACTGTTCATCACATCATGAGCTAAACCACCTTCACTAAATTGAGTTTTTCCTTGCCTCATTATATAATTCCAAGCTTTTTTGGGATAAGTATTTCGTACCGTATACATTTCAGACAAGTCTATTTTTTTTCCTGTAATACGCATTATTTCACTTTCCAAAAATGATGATGTTGAAAAACTCCAACAAGTCCCTGTGCTACCTTGACTAATAACATCGGTTGTTTCTAAATCTATAATAGTTTCAAATTCATAAGATTGGGTATAACCTATAAGTGCAACAAAAAGGAAAATAACAATTGAAATACTATTTTTCATGGCTAAGTAAGTGTTTTAATGAAATAAAATTTATTTTTGACTAAAATATAAAAAATGGATCAAGCAAAATGGGTAACCGCTAAAGAATATCAAGATATTACCTATAAAAAATATAAAGGTGTTGCAAGAATTGCATTTAACAGACCAGATGTTAGAAATGCGTTCAGGCCAAAAACCACAAGTGAGCTATACGATGCTTTTTATGATGCTAATGAAGATGTAAATATAGGTGTAGTTTTATTGTCTGCTGAGGGACCATCAACTAAAGATGGGATTTGGAGCTTTTGCTCAGGTGGCGACCAAAAAGCTAGGGGACATCAAGGTTATGTAGGAGAAGATGGTTATCATCGTTTAAACATTTTGGAAGTGCAACGACTCATTCGTTTTATGCCAAAAGCAGTTATTGCTGTGGTTCCTGGTTGGGCGGTTGGAGGTGGACATAGCTTACATGTAATTTGTGATTTAACCTTGGCAAGTAAAGAGCATGCTATTTTTAAACAAACTGATGCTGATGTAACTAGTTTTGATGGCGGCTATGGCTCTGCTTATTTAGCAAAAATGGTCGGTCAGAAAAAAGCACGAGAAATTTTCTTTTTAGGAAGAAACTATTCAGCGCAAGAAGCATATGAAATGGGAATGGTAAATGCTGTAATTCCTCATGATGAGCTTGAAGATACAGCGTATCAATGGGCTCAAGAAATATTAGCAAAATCACCAACTTCAATTAAAATGCTAAAATTTGCTATGAATTTAACAGATGATGGTATGGTAGGGCAACAAGTGTTTGCAGGAGAAGCAACACGTTTAGCTTATATGACAGACGAAGCTATTGAAGGTAGAAATGCCTTTCTTGAAAAACGTAAGCCTAACTTTGAAAAAAAATGGATTCCGTAAAATGAAAAATATCTCTCTTTGGGTTTCAACAATGCGTTTAAGAACGCTACCATTATCGATTTCGGGAATAATATTAGCATCTTGTCTAGCAGAATACAATGGTTATTTTAATTGGAAAATATTTATTCTTGCTATTTTAACCACATTAAGTTTACAAATATTGTCTAATCTAGCAAATGATTATGGCGATGGTGTTAAAGGTACAGATAATGATGATAGAATAGGTCCAGAACGCGCAATTCAAAGTGGTAAAATCTCTCCAGATGATATGTTTAATGCTATTAGAATTAATATTTTAATTTCAATAGGCTTAGCTTTTGCATTAATATTTTCAGCTTTTGGTGTGAAACACTTTTTGCTTACAATGCTTTTCTTTGCATTAGGTATTGCCTGTATAGTTGCTGCAATTCGCTATACTGTGGGTAATAATGCCTATGGCTATAAGGGGTTAGGAGATGTTTTTGTATTTGTTTTCTTTGGATTGGTAAGTGTTATTGGCTGTTATGTTTTATTTGCCAAAACTATAGATCATGTAGTTTTTTTACCTGCTTGTACTATTGGATTGTTAAGTATGGGGGTTTTAAATTTGAATAATATGCGAGATATTGTTTCAGACGAAAAATCAAATAAAATCACATTTGCAGTTAAATTAGGTCAAAACAAAGTTAAAGTATATCACACTATACTTATAGGTTTGGCTATTGCTTTATCAATGCTGTTTGGCATCTTATATTATTCATCTCCGTATAATTTAATTTTTGCTATAGCTTATATTCCCTTACTAATTCATATTAAAAAAGTAAATAGTACTACAGACCCAAAATTGTTGGATCCAGAATTAAAAAAACTAGCATTAACAACCGTATTTCTAGCTATTTTAATGGGAGTAGGGCATTTAATTCAAATCTAACCTAATGAAAAAAGTAATCTTTAGTTTTTTATTCTTGATATCGGTTTTCAGTTTTGCTCAAAGTAAATCAAATTTAAAAGCAAAAGAAAGCGCTGAATTTAAAGATAAAGTAAGATCTGGAGCAGTCCTTTCAATTCACACATCACAATCAGGATTAACAGGCATTGTTAGAAATAGCAAAAAAACTTACTGTTTGATGTTTTTAATGAGTCACTTGACAGAGTTAAAAACATTTTAATTCCTGTAGATAAGAAAGAAAATTTTTATGGCGATTTGTCTTTTGATAACACCATGAAAGTATTTACGGTTTTTTCACCCTCAAAAAAGGAGCGTATTGTTTATTGTCATGAATTTAATATTATTGATGGCTCTCATAAAAAAACCAAACTTTTTAGAATAGAATTAGAAAAAAACCGAAGTATATTTTCTGGAGAAAATAAACGTGAAACCGGCTTTGCAATGTCGCCAAATGGTAAATATTTTGTTGTTTCTACTGATAATATTAAAAAACATTCTAATTCGTATACTGTTCATGTTTACGATTCCGAAAGCTTAAATTTAATCTATAAAGTAAACTATCAAGAGAATACAGATAAATTTTATGAGGCTAATGATTTATCAATAGATGATAATGCCAATGTTTATGCTCTTGGAAAGTTATATTTAGAAGGTAGATCTCAAAAAAAAGAAGGTAAAGCCAATTATGATTTTGTTTTAAATAAAATATCTGATTCTGAAGTAATAACTCAAACAATTAATTTTAGTAAAGAAGAGCATATTAGCTCATTAATTATTTCAAATATTAAAAACCAAATACGATTACTTGGTTTTTATTCTGAAGAAAGAGCAGGTAAAATTAAAGGTGCATTAATCTTTAATGTAGATACGGCTAACATGCAAATTTCTCAAAATAAATCATTTAAACTCCCTGAAGCCGTTTACAAAGATTTATATAATGAAAACAAAGCAAAGAGAAAGAAAAACAAAGGTAAAGAGTTGTCAAGTTACTACGTAGATTATGTAATTGATGACAATAAAGGCAATACCTATTTGTTGGCTGAAGAGTTTTTTATTACTACCGTTTATGTGTCTACTGGAGCTGGAGGAGGGTATATGCAAACTGTTTATCATTACAATAATGTACTTGTTTTAAAACTTAACGCAGCAAATGAATTAGAATGGGCTAGAAGCATTTTTAAAAGAGATCAAGTGCCATCATATAATGCATTTATTAAAAATGATGAATTACATGTTATTTTAAATTCCGGAAAGAATTTAACCGAAAAGGAAGATGGTAGAGTAAAAGTTTCAAAAGGTTTATTTGAATCGTCATCGTTATATGATATTGTTTTTAGTGATAGTGGAGAAGTTTCATATAACAAAATTCAAGATAATAAAGGGAACACCTTTTATATGCCATATTTTGGAGTTTATAATGGCGAACGTTTTATTACTATTAGTAGAAGTGGTGGTAAAAAACAATTTTTAATTTTGGAGTAAAATCACTATTTTTTATAAATAAAAATAATAGGCATGAAAATTACATTTTATGGACACGCTAGTTTAGGAATTCAGATTGGAGATACTCATATTTTGGTCGATCCATTTATAACAGGAAACCCTAATGCTTCTAGTATAGACATTAATAATCTTAAAGCAGATTATATTTTAGTAACGCATGCACATCAAGATCATATCTTAGACGTTGAAACTATTGCAAAACGCACCAATGCTGTCATTATATCTAATTATGAAATTGTTACATATTTTGGAAATCTGGGTTTAGAAGGACATCCAATGAATCATGGAGGGCAATGGGATTTTGAATTTGGTACTGTAAAATATGTAAATGCCATTCACACGTCTTCATTTCCAGACGGGAGTTATGGCGGACAACCTGGTGGTTTTGTAATTGAAGGCGAACATAAAAATATTTATATAGCTGGCGATACAGCTTTAACTTTTGATATGAAATTAATTCCACTTCAAACCAAGTTAGATTTAGCTATTTTACCTATTGGCGATAATTTTACCATGGGAATTGATGATGCTATTTTAGCAAGTGATTTTGTGGAATGCGATAAAATTTTAGGTTATCATTTTGACACTTTTGGATATATAGAAATAGATCATGAAGTTGCTAAACGCAAGTTTTTTGAAAAAGATAAAGATTTAATGCTTCTTAAGATTGGGGGAAGTTTAGAGCTATAAATGTTTGATTATTTCTTGCTATATACTGAGGGTTGATTTCTGTTAACTGAATCCAACCATTCTTTTCGTAAATCATCAGAAATTTTTCCAGAACCGTCGTGTTTCCAACCTGGTGGTTTTATAAAATATAACAATCTACTGTTTATTGATTTTTTTCCAGAAAACACATCTTTAAACATGTTTATCCATTCAATAAAAGCAATTTTAATAGGATTGTAAGTGTTGATATTTTTTACCAATCCATAAATCACTTTTTCATCTTTAAGTTCTGGCTGGAATGTGCCAAAAAACTTATCCCAAATAATAAGAATACCAGCATGGTTTCTATCTAAATAAATAGGATTTTTACCATGATGTACTCTGTGGTGTGATGGGGTATTAAAAACAGCTTCAAACCATTTGGGCATTTTATCAATAGTTTCGGTATGTATCCAAAATTGATATAATAAACTAATAGACATTTGAAGCATAATCATAGCTGGATGAAACCCAATAAGAGGTAGCCATAGCCAGAAAATAAAGGTGTAAAACCCACCAGACCATGTTTGCCTTAAGGCTGTACTTAAATTGTAGTGTTGAGATGAATGATGCACTACATGCGATGCCCAAAACAAACGACATTCATGCGATATTCTATGAAACCAGTAATAAGCAATATCATCTGCAAAGAAGATAAGAATAAAACTCCACCAAGTAACAGGAATTGTAAAGAGTCTAAAGTTTTCATATATAAGTAAAAATGAAAATAATACAACAGCTTTACTGAAATACCCTAAAAACACATTGCCCAAACCCATTGTAATTGATGATATAGCATCTTTTTTTTCATAAGTATTTATGCCTTCTTTTACTGTAACATACAATTCTACTAGCATAGAAAGCACAAAAAAAGGAATAGCAAATAGGATTATGTTAGGAAACTCAGGACTATGCATTGCTTTTAAAATTTGTTCTAAATGGTTTACAAATTAAACATTTTTATTGATTATTTTTGAAAACTATATGATTGCTACTTACCATAGATATATTTTGAATTTTAAAAACCCAAGCGGGACATCCCGTGGCGTTTTAAAAACTAAAGAAACTTGGTTTATTGTATTAGAGCACGATGAAAAAAGAGGTGTTGGTGAATGTGGTTTATTTAGAGGACTATCAATTGATGATAGACCAGATTATGAAGAAAAATTGCAATGGGTTTGCAAACACATAAATCTAGGTTTAGATGTTTTGGTTAAACAACTTATTGAATTTCCTAGCATTCAGTTTGGTTTAGAAATGGCATTTAAGTCTTTGAAGAGCGAAAATGAATTCGAGTTGTTTCCGTCTGACTTCACTAAAAGCAAAGCTTCAATTCCGATAAATGGCCTTATTTGGATGGGTTCAGAAGAATTTATGAAGCAACAAATAAAAGATAAAATTTCATCTGGATTTAATTGTATTAAAATGAAAATTGGGGCAATTGATTTTCAAACAGAAATTAATCTTATAAGATCTATTAGAAAAGAGTTTTCATCAAAAGATATAGAATTGCGTGTGGATGCTAATGGTGCTTTTTCTAAAAATGAAGCTTTAGAGAAATTAAAAGTACTATCAGAATTCGATTTGCACTCTATAGAACAACCTATAAAACAAGGCCAAATTGAAGATATGGCTAAGCTGTGTGAAGTTACCCCGTTACCAATTGCTTTAGATGAAGAATTAATAGGTGTTTTTACTGTAACAAAAAAGCAGGAATTACTACAAACTATAAATCCGCAATACATTATTTTAAAACCTAGTTTAATTGGAGGATTTAAAGGAAGTGATGATTGGATTAGTATGGCTGAAAATCAAAATATTGGTTGGTGGATTACTAGTGCTTTGGAAAGTAATGTTGGACTAAATGCTATAACTCAATATACTTATAGTAAACAAAGTGATTTACCTCAAGGCTTAGGTACTGGTGCATTGTTTACTAATAATTTTGATAGCCCATTGCAAGTTAAAAATGGTACATTGCAATATAATGATAGTATTAATTGGAAATTTAACTTATAAGAAATAGGTATGTATATAGCTCAAACATTTAATGTGTTGCATGATTGGTGGAGATATTTGGTAGGTGTAGTAATTGTTTTTATTGCATGGCAATTAGTAGGTATGGTTCCTTTATTTGTTGCGATTGGAATTAAAGCCATTGGTACAGGAGAAATTCCCACTGATATACCACAAATGGTTACACTTTTGGGAAATAATTTGTTTTTGTTTTTAATGCTTTTATCCTTTGCTATTGGGTTAGTAGGGTTACTGTTTACAGCAAAGTTTCTTCATAAACAATCTATCACTCATTTAACAACCACACGAAAAAAAATAGATTGGAAGCGGTTTTGGTTTATATTCTTACTTTGGGGAATTGTATCTAGTAGTTTCGTTCTTGTAGATTATTTTTTCTTTACTCCAGAAGATTATGTTTTTAATTTTAACTTAAAGCCATTTCTAATTTTATGTGTTATTGCTATTTTACTAGTACCGCTACAAACGAGCTTTGAAGAATATTTGTTTAGAGGATATTTAATGCAAGGTATTGGGGTGATTTTTAAAAATAAATGGGCTCCTTTATTAATTACTTCTGTTGGATTTGGCTTGCTTCATATCGCAAACCCCGAAGTAGATAAATTAGGCTATGTAATTATGGTATATTACATTGGCACAGGCTTGTTTTTAGGAATCATAACACTTATGGATGAAGGCTTAGAGTTGGCTTTAGGATTTCATGCAGCAAATAATTTGTTTACAGCACTTTTAGTTACAGCTGATTGGACTGCATTTCAAACAGATTCAATATTGAAGGATATGTCTGATCCAGAAAAAATGGGTTTAGCAGAAATATTTGTTCCAGTTTTTGTAGTATTTCCAATTTTACTTTTCATCTTATCCAAAAAATATAATTGGAGTAATTGGAAGGATAAATTATTTGGAAAAGTAATTGAGCCTCCAAAAGAAAATTATAAGATTTTAGAAGAAATAGGCAGTAGTGATACCCAGTTGTAATAAAGTTCATTTAAAATTTAAACTTAATAAGATTCACTATTCTTATGATGATCTTATGGAAGTTGCTTATAGTTTTATAAAAGAGGGAATGCCTTATGAGAGAATTATTGGCGATTTCTTATTGGATTGGTTAGACGAAAAAGATTTTATATATGTAAATACTTCTGGATCTACAGGAAAACCTAAGCGTATAAAAATCAAAAAGCAAGCTATGGTTAATTCTGCTATAGCAACTGGCGATTTTTTTAATTTGAAACCAGGCGATAAAGCCTTATACTGTTTACCATCTAATTATGTGGCAGGCAAAATGATGTTAATCCGAGCTATCACCCTTGGTTTAGAATTAGATTTAACACAACCTACATCTCAGCCAATTTTTGATTATGAAGAACATTATGATTTTGCAGCTATGGTACCTATGCAATTAGAAAAAATTTATAATTATTGTGATAATATAAAAACCATAATAGTAGGGGGTGCTGCAGTTTCTAAGACTTTAAAAGAAACTATAAACAGCATAAAAACGAGTGTTTATGAAACTTATGGTATGACAGAAACTATTACACACATTGCACTAAAAAAGATAAATAATTTTGATTTTTCACAAGGAAGCGCAACGAAAGAATCTGTTGAATCTCATTTTAAAACATTACCAAATATTTCAATATCTGAGGATGAAAGAGGGTGTTTGGTAATTAAAGCTCCGAAACTTTCAAATGAAACTATTATTACAAACGATATGGTTAAGCTACATTCTGATACTGAGTTTGAATGGTTAGGACGTTATGATAATGTTATTAATTCTGGAGGTGTTAAATTATATCCAGAACAAATAGAAACTAAACTTCAAAACAAAATAAAACAACGCTTTTTTGTAGCATCAAAAAAAGAAGAGGTTTTAGGAGAACAACTTATTTTGGTTGTTGAAGGCAATACAAATAAAATTGATGACAATATATTTTCCGATTTAGAAAAATTTGAAAAACCTAAAGGCATTTACAATATTAATCAATTTATTGAAACAAATTCTGGTAAAATTCAGCGTAAAGAAACTTTAAAACAATTAAAATTTTAAAATTAATTGTAACATTGCCAACATTTACTCTACTAACAATAAAATTAAAAAAAAATGAGCTTTATAAAACGTGTATTATCAACCGTTACAGGAATTTTTGTATTTCTGTTTATTTGTTTTGCATTATTAATACTGATTGGATTATTAACAGGATCATCATCTGATGAAAAAATTATTGTTAAAGATAATTCAGTGTTAGACCTTAAATTAGATTTTCCAATAAAAGACTATGCTGGAAAAACAGTTTTTAAGCAGTATAACTTTTTAAACGAAAACAAAAAGGATGGTCTTTTTAATATCATCGATGCAATAAAATATGCAGCTACAGATGATAAAATAAAAGGTATATCAATAGATAATAATTTCATTCAAGCTGGATTTTCTCAAACTAAAGCAATTAGAGATGCTCTTTTAGAGTTTAAAAAATCTGACAAGTTTATTGTGGCTTATGCTGATGTTTATTCTCAAAAAGATTATTATTTAAGCTCGGTTGCAGATACTATTTATATGAATCCTGTTGGCATGATGGAATTTAATGGCTTGTCTACAGAACGTTTGTATTATAAAGATTTTCAAGAAAAATCGGGAATCAAAATGGAAGTTATCCGTTTAGGTAAATATAAAAGCGCAGTTGAGCCATTTTTAGAAAATGAAATGAGTGATAATAATCGCGAGCAAATCGAAGTTTATTTAAATGGTATTTGGAGCGAAGTTAAAAAAGAAATTTCGGTTAGTAGGAATGTTTCTGTAGATAGGCTAAATACTATTGCCGATAGTTTGTTGTCTAGAACAGCAAATTTAGCAAAATCATCAAAATTAATTGATAGAGTTGCATATCATGACGAGTATGAAAGTGGTTTAAGACACGCTATTAATATAGAAGCTTCAAAAGAAATTAAAACCATTTCTATAAAAGATTATGCTATTCATACAGCTAATCAAATAATGAAGAAAACAAGTAGTAATAAGGTGGCTGTTATTTATGCCGAAGGAGAAATAATTTATGGAGAAGGAGATGAAGACCGAGTAGGTCAAGGAGCTATGAACCGATCTTTAAAAAAAGCTAGAGAAGATGATAAAATCAAAGCAGTGGTTATTCGAATTAATTCTCCAGGAGGTAGCGCTTTAGCTAGTGAACTTATTTGGAGAGAAATAGAGTTAACCAAAAAAGTAAAACCTGTTATTGTATCAATGGGAGATCTTGCTGCATCTGGTGGTTACTATATTGCTTGTAATGCCGATAAAATTATAGCAGAACCAACTACTATTACAGGAAGCATAGGCGTTTTTGGAATGTTGCCAAACGTTAAAGGGCTTGCAGATAAATGGGGAATTAATGCCGAACAGGTAACAACTAATAAAAACTCAATTTCTTATAGCTTTTTTGAACCAATGAACGAAGAACAAGAAGCTTTTATTAAAGAAGGCATTAACGATATTTATGAATTGTTTACAAATAGAGTTGCAGATGGTAGAGGTATGACTCAAGATGATGTTAAAGCGATTGCGCAAGGACGTGTTTGGACAGGTGTTGATGCTTTAAGTAATGGATTGATTGATGAACTTGGAGGTTTAGAGCTAGCGTTAAAATATGCAGCTGAAGCCGCAGAAATAGAAGATTATAAAATTAAAGAATTTCCAGTTTTTGAAAAAGATTTAGATAAAGTGTTGCAAAGTTTTGGTTTAGCAAAAGCAAAAGAAGATATTTTAAAGGAAGAACTTGGAGAAGCTAATTACAAAGTGTTGAAAGAAATTAAATCAATGTCTGAACAAAAAGGTGTTCAACTATTGTTTCCTTTTAATACTGAAATTAAGTAAATAAAAATTATTAATATAAATTTGAAGGTTAAGTGAAAGCTTAACCTTTTTTATTTTATAGTTAACTCATTCAAAAGTATACTTCGCTCATTGTAGGTTTTTTAATATGTTGTTTGGTTATAGTTTTATACTAAACTTAAAAACCAACTATTATGAAAACGTTATTTAAATTTATTCTTGTATTGATGATTTCAATGCAATTGCAAGCACAAGAAAAATTAATTTCTGGAAAAGTTTCTGATGAATCAGGTATTCCATTGCTAGGTGTTACTATAGTTATTAAAGGAACATCTAAAGGAACATCAACAGATTTTGATGGATTTTATGAAATAAAGGCTAAAGAGTTTGATGTTTTAGTTTTCTCTTATCTAGGTTATGTAACGGAAGAAAGAAAAGTAAAAAAACTAAACACTATTTCTCTATCATTAGAGATACAAAAAGAAGCTTTAGATGAAGTGGTTGTGGTTGGGTATGGAATCAAAAGAGAAAGTAAAACTTTAAGTTATGCTGTTAGTACCGTAAGAGGTGTGTCAGTTTCTAAAGCATTATCTGGAAAATCTGCA
The DNA here is from genome assembly GCF_023502325.1 of Jejuia spongiicola. Classification (NCBI taxonomy): domain Bacteria; kingdom Pseudomonadati; phylum Bacteroidota; class Flavobacteriia; order Flavobacteriales; family Flavobacteriaceae; genus Jejuia; species Jejuia spongiicola. Next base: position 483,788 of record NZ_JAMFLZ010000003.1, on the reverse strand, counting down.
GGTGTAAGCATTAGAGGTGTAGCCACGAAAAAAAAGCATGAAAAATATTCTGATCCGCAATCTGGTCAATTAACTGCTGGAGAAATTAATGATTTAGAAAAATGGAATGAATGGCTAGCAGTGTTAAAAAATAAAAAGTATAAAAAAATTCAGAATAATTGGGGGTTTTATTTAGAAAACAAGATAGAAGTTTTAATAATAGATGATAACTCTAAACCTGTTAGCAATGTAAAAGTTAGTTTATTTAATGATTTGAACGAACAAATTATGTCTGCTAGAACAGATGTCAGTGGTAAAGTTATTCTTTTTAAAGATTTAAATAAGATTTGTAAAGATGAATATTTTGTGGTCCAAGCAATTTGCAATAATAGAATATTAGGAAAGAAAATAACCAATAATCATCAAAATGTAAACTTTGTATTAGATTATGTAAATAGCTCTAATGATATTGATGTTATGTTTACTATAGACGCAACAGGTTCAATGGGTGATGAGATTAACTATTTAAAATCGGAGATAAAAAACATAATTTCAAGGTTAGACAATAAAATTGATAAAAAAAGAGTCGCTTTAACATTTTATAGAGATGAGGGAGACGAATATCTTGTAAGAGATTTTGATTTTAATGATGATATAGAAGTTGTTAAAGAAATCCTATCCAATCAATCAGCAGGAGGAGGAGGAGATTATGAAGAAGCTGTTGAGGAGGCGTTGAAAGTAGCTTTATCTAAAGAATGGAATAAAAGCGCAAAGTCTAGATTGATGTTTTTATTATTAGACGCACCACCACATTTAAATGAAGAAAATGTTTCAGTAATTAAAGAGCAAATAAAAATAGCTCAAGAAAAAGGGATAAAAATAATTCCTATAGTAGCTAGTGGTGCAGATAAAACTGTAGAATTTTTAATGAGATTTTTCAGTTTGTCTACTAATGGAACCTATGTGTTCTTAACTGATGATAGCGGTATAGGAAATCCTCATTTAAAACCAACAGCGAGTGATTATAAAATAGAAAAATTAAACGATTTGATTGTCAGATTAATTGAGAAATACTCTGGAATAGTTGGATGATGATTAAATAATAGTTGTTTTAATTTATTAAGAAAAGCGACTTATAAGTCGCTTTTCTTTAATTTTCACACCTGTAAAACACCTAAGTTAAATTGCTTTTCAATAGGGGCGTGGTTAGCTGCTTCAATACCCATACTAATCCACTTTCTTGTATCAAGAGGGTCTATGATTCCATCTGTCCAAATCCTGGAAGCAGCATAATATGGAGAGACTTGATTATCGTATCTATCTTTTATTTTATTGAAAAGTTCGGCTTCCTTTTCTGGAGTAATTTTTTCACCCTTTTTTTCGAGCGATGCTTTTTCAATTTGTAATAATACTTTAGCAGCAGAATTACCACTCATAACTGCAAGCTCTGCACTAGGCCATGCAACAATTAACCTTGGATCGTAAGCTTTTCCGCACATTGCATAATTTCCTGCACCATAAGAATTACCAATTATAATTGTGAATTTAGGTACCACTGAATTACTTACAGCATTTACCATTTTAGCACCATCTTTAATAATACCACCGTGCTCTGATTTGCTGCCTACCATAAAGCCAGTAACATCTTGTAAAAATACTAATGGTATTTTCTTTTGGTTACAATTGGCAATAAAGCGTGTAGCTTTATCAGCACTATCGTTATAAATAACACCCCCAAATTGCATTTCACCTTTTTTGGTTTTTACCAGTTTCCTTTGATTAGCAACAATACCAACTGCCCAACCGTCAATTCGGGCATAACAGGTTATGATGGTTTGTCCATAGCCAGCCTTATATTCATCAAATTCTGAATTATCAACTAATCGTTTTATAATCTCGTACATATCGTATTGATCTGCACGCGATTTAGGAATAATACCATAGATGTCCTCAGGATTTTCTTTTGGTTTTTTTATTTCACTTCTATTAAATCCTGCTTTATCATAATCGCCAATTTTGTCTATAATACTTTTTATAGTATTTAAAGCATTGGCGTCATCTTTTGCTTTATAATCAGTAACTCCAGAAATTTCACAATGTGTAGTTGCTCCACCAAGTGTTTCATTATCTATAGATTCTCCTATTGCAGCTTTAACCAAATAGCTTCCAGCAAGAAAAATACTCCCAGTTTTATCAACAATCAGTGCTTCATCACTCATAATAGGTAAATAGGCACCTCCAGCGACACAACTACCCATAACTGCTGAAATTTGAGTAATACCCATACTACTCATAATAGCATTGTTTCTAAAAATACGACCAAAATGTTCTTTATCTGGAAAAATTTCATCTTGCATAGGTAAATAGACACCAGCAGAGTCTACTAAATAAATTATAGGCAACCTGTTTTCTATCGCTATTTCTTGAGCTCTTAAATTCTTTTTTCCAGTAATAGGAAACCAAGCACCTGCTTTTACAGTGGCATCATTAGCAACAACAATGCATTGCTTGCCTTTAACATAGCCTATTTTAACCACTACACCACCAGAAGGGCAACCTCCATGCTCTATATACATATCTTCACCTGCAAAAGTGGCAATCTCAATAGATTTAGATTTTGCATCGAATAAATAATCTATACGTTCTCTTGCCGTCATTTTTCCTTTGGCATGATGCTTTTCAATTCTAGATTTTCCACCACCAAGGCTAACTTTAGCTAATCGATTATTTAATTCTGAAAGTAGAAGTTTATTATAATCTTCATTTTTATTGAAGTTAATATCCATTTATTTTTTAGTTTGATGCTAATGTACAAAAGTTGTATTTCCCTCGAAAGGGGGAATCTTTTAAATTTTATTGTTAATTATTTATTAAAATATATTACACGGAAATATATTCCTTGGAAAATAAAATTATTTATTATATATTTGTACCATAATTTAAAACTATAAAAATGAAAAGAGATAAAATTATTTATTACATCGCTACAGGACTATTAACTTTATTAATGCTATTTTCAGTAAGTATGTATTTTTTTAAGCATGATGATGTCGCTACTATGTTTACTACGTTTGGTTATCCTACATATATTATTTACCCTTATGCAGTCGCTAAACTTCTAGGGATATTTGCAATTTGGAACCCAAATTTTAAAGCAATTAAAGAATGGGCCTATGCAGGTTTCTTTTTTGCCTTTATTTTAGCATTTTTTGCACATTATATGATTGGTGACGGTGAACAAACAGGAGCATTAATAGCTTTTGTGTTATTGATTGTATCTTATATTTTTAACAAAAGAATAAATAATTAATATGAAAAATATAATTGCCTTTGCAGGAAGTAATAGTAAATATTCGATAAACAAGCAGTTAGCTGAATATGCTGCAAATTTGGTTAATGGGGTTAAAGTAACAGTTTTAGATCTCAATGATTTTGAATTACCCTTATATGGAATAGATTACGAGATTGAACACGGTATTCCAGATAATGCTAATAAATTTTTGGATAATATAAAATCATCTGATGGTATTATTTTATCTTTAGCTGAGCATAATGGAGCTTATTCAACAGTATTTAAAAATATTTTTGACTGGATGTCCAGAATTGATGGAAAACTATGGAGCGAAAAACCTATGTTGTTAATGGCTACATCTCCAGGAGCAAGAGGAGGAGCTACGGTTCTAGAAATTGCGAAAGGTCGTTTTCCTTACATGGGGGGGAATATAGTAGCATATTTTAGCTTTCCTTCGTTTAGCGCTAATTTTTCTGAAGGAAAAATTTCTAACAAAGAATTAAATAATGAACTGTTAAAGCTAGTTTCAATTTTTGAAAAGGCCATTTGATGGGTAATATTTCTAAAGATATAAATTCTAAATTTCCTAACAACAAGGTTAAGGCTTTGCTGAATATAATTTATACAGCTAATTGGATAAGTAGCAAACAGAATAGCTTTTTCAAGCCTTATGGTATTTCTCCACAACAGTTTAATATTTTAAGAATTCTTCGTGGAGCTGGAGAAGCAATTAAGGTGCAAACTATTAAAGAACGTATGTTAGAGAGAGCTCCAAATGCTACACGATTAATGGATAAATTGTGCGATAAGCAATTAATTGAGCGTTTACAATGCCCAAATGATAGGAGAGTTGTACATATAAATATAACGAAGAAAGGATTGGAATTATTAGATGAAATAAGTAAGAACATGAAGTCAGATTATATAGATAATCTGACTGAAGAAGAAGCAGGTCTTTTAAGTGATTTGCTAGATAAAATACGATAAGTATTTTTTTAACCAAATAGTTTCCGTGGAAACTAAAAAAGTAAAGATTATGAAATTAAACACAATAAAAAGAGTAGGCCGAAGTGATTTTGTAAATATGGGGCCTATAAAATTGCGGCAACCTATACCTACGCATGAAATAGAAATGATTGATCCATTTATATTATTACATCATTATGGACCGTATACTATAGATGAAATGAATAACCCTTTTGATTTAGGACCACATCCACATCGCGGATTTGAACCAATTACCTTCTTAATTCAAGGCGAACAATTACATCGAGATTCTCTTGGGCATGAAAGCATTGTTAAAGCTGGAGATGTGCAATGGACCACTGCTGGTCGTGGTATAATTCATGCTGAAGGCCCAACTAAAGACTTTGTTAAAAAAGGAGGAACCCTAGAAGGAATTCAATTATGGTTAAACTTACCTGCGGAAAAGAAGATGATTCAACCCAATTATCAACATGTTAAACATGAAGATTTTAAAGTTGTGAATTCTGATGATGGTAAAGTTGCCATTCAAGTTGTTGCTGGGGCTCTAGAGGGAAAAAATGGAAGGATTGCTACACAAACATCTGTGAATGCATACATGATAGACACAGAAGGAGATGGAGAACATTTTATTTCAATTGACAATACTCACCAGTCTGTATTGTACTTACTTAATGGAAGCGTTAGTGTTAATAACGATATAGAATTAGTTAAAGATAAAAATCAATTGATTGAATTTAATCAAGATGGAGAAGGCTTTAAATTAAAAGGAAACACTAAAAGTAAGTTACTCTTTTTATCGGGAACTCCTTTTAAGGAAAAGGTATCAAGTTGGGGGCCATACGTAATGAATACCCAAACTGAAATCATGGAAGCTTTACGCGATTACCAAATGGGTAAAATGGGATTTCTTCCTGCGAGTTAATAAAAAGCATCCTATATAGGATGCTTTTTTTATCTAAAAAAACGATATTTGCTTTAAGACTAACCACCAAAATTTAAGAATTAAGATTATGGCAATGAATAAAAACACTGTGCTAGCCTGGGCTACCACAATTATGATTATAGTAGGATTAGCATTAATAGCATTAGGAGCCTTTAGGTATGATGATGTTGCAGGCTGGGGTTTTGCAGCTGTTGGTATTGGTTTTTTTGCAAATGCATGGGTGTTTAATGCATTAAAAGGAAGAGTGTAATGAGTGATGATAAGAAGATAATTTTCTCAATGTCTGGTGTAACCAAGACATTTCAGAGTGCAAATACTCCAGTTTTAAAAAACATTTACTTGAGTTTTTTTTACGGAGCGAAAATAGGAATTTTAGGACTCAATGGTTCTGGTAAATCAACTCTTTTAAAAATTATTGCTGGAGTTGATAAAAATTACCAAGGAGATGTAGTGTTTTCGCAAGACTATTCTGTTGGTTACTTAGAACAAGAACCAAAGTTAGATGAAGAGAAAACCGTAATGGAAGTAGTTCGAGAAGGTGCTGCTGAAACTGTTGCAATTCTTGATGAGTATAATAAGATAAACGATATGTTTGGGCTAGAGGAAGTATATTCTGATCCAGATAAGATGGAAAAACTTATGAACCGTCAAGCTGAATTGCAAGATCAGATTGATGCTGCAAATGCATGGGAGCTTGATACCAAATTAGAAATTGCCATGGATGCTTTACGAACTCCTGATGGTGATAAAAAAATTGGTGTACTATCTGGCGGGGAACGTCGTCGCGTTGCTTTATGTCGCTTGTTATTGCAAGAACCAGATGTATTATTATTAGATGAGCCTACAAACCATTTAGATGCAGAATCTGTACATTGGTTAGAGCATCATTTAGCTCAGTATAAAGGAACCGTAATTGCTGTAACGCACGATAGATACTTTTTAGACAATGTTGCTGGCTGGATTTTAGAGTTGGACAGAGGAGAAGGGATACCTTGGAAAGGGAATTATTCGTCTTGGTTAGATCAAAAATCTAAACGATTAGCTCAGGAAAGTAAAACGGCATCAAAACGTCAGAAAACCTTAGAACGCGAGTTAGAATGGGTTCGACAAGGAGCTAAAGGTCGGCAAACAAAGCAAAAAGCGCGTTTAAAGAATTATGATAAGCTAATGAGTCAAGATCAAAAGCAACTTGATGAAAAGTTAGAAATCTATATTCCTAATGGACCACGACTTGGTACAAATGTTATTGAGGCTAAAGGTGTTGCAAAAGGATATGACGATAAGTTATTATATGATGATTTAAGTTTCAACCTGCCACAAGCTGGAATAGTTGGTGTAATTGGGCCTAACGGAGCTGGTAAAACAACTATTTTCAGAATGATAATGGGAGAAGAAACCCCAGATAAAGGTAAGTTTGTTGTAGGCGATACTGCTAAAATAGCATATGTAGATCAGAAGCACTCTAATATTGATTCAAATAAAACTATTTGGCAAAACTTTAGTGATGAACAAGAGTTAGTTATGATGGGAGGAAAGCAAGTGAACTCTCGTGCATATTTAAGTCGTTTTAATTTTTCTGGAAGCGAGCAAAATAAAAAAGTAAACTTACTTTCTGGAGGTGAACGTAATCGTTTACATTTAGCAATGACACTTAAAGAAGAAGGCAATGTGTTACTTTTAGATGAGCCAACTAATGATCTTGATGTCAACACATTAAGAGCACTTGAAGAAGGTCTTGAGAACTTTGCAGGTTGTGCCGTAGTGATTAGTCACGATCGTTGGTTTTTAGATCGTATTTGTACACATATTTTAGCTTTTGAAGGCGATAGTCAAGTCTATTTCTTCGAAGGTGGTTTTAGCGATTATGAAGAAAATAAAAAGAAACGTCTTGGTGGAGATTTAATACCGAAGCGAATTAAATATAAAAAGTTAATTAGATAAAAACATAAATAAATGCTCACTGAAAAGTGGGCATTTTTATTTATATAAATGATTAGAACCTAATTCATAATTATTAAGGCTTTGGTTCATAATATAATCTTTGTTTTGGTTGAACTTTTTTATTTCATTTTCCAATTGTTTATCTAATATAATTCTACGATATAACAATTCAATAAAATACGTTGCGATAAATAAAAGGACCAGAGTTTTCATATTTAAATTGTATTAATTGCCACCATACATATGGCCATCAGTAAAATCTTTATAAGGTTTTTTGTTCTCATCCTCAATAGTCGTATTCATACTATTTAAACGATCATTTTCCTTCTTAAGTTTGTATGATTTTCTAACACCGAGTATAAGTAAAAAAGAAAAAATTACAACAACAACAATTAATATTGTTACAATGTCGGTTTGGCTTATTAGAGGGATGCAACCTAAAATAAAAGTTTTTAGTAGCATTTGGTAGTATTTTATTTGGGTTAATAGCTGTTCAAATATACTGTTTTTTTACTAATTATTACATGTATAAAAGGTACATAGCTGTATTTAAGATGCTTATGTTGTAATATAAACTCAAGTAAAGCTTCTTTTCTGATTGAAAATTAATTTCAAAATCACCTCTTAGCAAGTGACAAAATATTAATGTAACATTTTATAAACTTTTTATACCAATAATTTAAGTAGTATAAATTTTAAAATTGATATTTTTTAACGAAATTGCTTGTCCGTAAAATTGTTCAACCTTAAATACAGTATATAACATGTCAGATGATTTTGATTTATTAGAAACCTCTTCAAACGAAAAAACAGAAAAAGTAGATGTTAATTGGGGAAAAGCCATTGATACTATGAAATCTAAATTGTCTCAAGAAGATGACCCTGAGGTTAGACAAAAAATATTAAACGCCACTTTAGACGATGTGGTGCATATGGCAGAAAAAGATAGAACTACGCTTTTAGACGCTATCAAAGATTTAACTGATTATCAGGATGAGGTTGGTATTATTTTTGAAAAGTTTTCATCATTAAATGCTACAGAACAAAAAGTAATTGATGATGCTCAAAAAGCTTTAGAGCGTGCCAAAATTGAATTAGAAGATGCCGAAGCAAAACCTGATACTTGGTGGAATAACCTTTGGGGGCGAAAGAGTAAAATAAAAAAAGCCCAAGATGAGTTAAAAGCTGCTGAAAAAGTACGAGCTGGTGCAGATAATAAGGCAAAAGCAATGTTTCAAGAGCGTATTGAAAGTGCAGACATACAAACACTTTTAAGTGAATTGTCTTATAAAAGTCAAGCAGCCGTTAGCCGTTTAAAAAATAGAGAAGTAGAAATAAAAGAAGTAGAAGAAAAACTAAAGGATGCCATTGTTGAAGCTTCTAAAAATCATACTAAAGCTTTAGAGAAAAAGAAAGAAGTTGAGGCAAAATTAGAAGAGCAATATGCACTTTTAAAGCAGGCTCGCCAAGAGCTTGAAGATATTGCCGATAAGCAGTCTTCAGAATACGCAGAAGCTATAGGTAAAGTAACAACCTTAGAGCAAAAGGTAGAAGAACTAGAAGGTCTTAAAAATGCATATACCACGCTTGCTGCGAGTAAGGATAGCTTTGTACACAAACATAACTTAACCATTAAAGTATTAACTTCTTTACGTAGTAATTTGCAAACACATCGTGCTAAATTAAAGAGTGATACTGAAGAACGACTTAAGTATTATGATGGTTATGTGGTAGCTTTAAAAGCAAGAACGGATCAAGAATTTGCTGCTATTTTAGAACATTTAGGTGTTAAAACGGATGAACACATTGGGGAAACTTTAGCATCTATGCATACCGCAAGTGCGAAAGCGCGTCAGGACATGATGGATAATATACCAGTACATGAAAAAGTAATGCAAGGTGTTTATAGTAGTTATGCAGAGGCTTTACAAGAAATTCGTGCAAAAGATAGCGACATCCAAAAGAATTTTGCTGAGCGTTATGGCATTGATATGAAAGAGATTTTTGAAGATTATTATAAAGCAGACGCAAACAAGCCATCTGATGGTGAGGGTGAAGGTGATAAGCCAAGTCCAAAACCTGAAGCTACCGAGGACGATTTATTAAGTTAATATTATTCCTGCGAAGGCAGGAATCTCATCAAATGAAACTATAAATTCTGTGGTATTCTCGTACTGCGTTAAGGATTGAGGCATTTGTTGGAGCTCCTTGAAAAGAGCGACTGCCGAAAGCCTGACCCCTACGGGTAACGCCCAAAAAATTGACAATTGTCAATTATTAATTAAAAACATGTCCATAAATCATATAGTTACACCATTAGATTCTGCTGTTCTAGACTCCAAAGAGCATTATGTGTTTTACCATAAAATGATGGATTTTGCTTTTAAAGAGCTTATTGTTGCTGTACAACAACAAAAAATTTGTAACGCTCAAGAAGTTCAGTTGTTTAAGCAGTATTGCGACTTATTGTTATACTCTATTGAAGCCATGCGTGTTAAATATATGTATGATGATGAGGATAATATGAAAGTAGATTTAACCTACTCTGGTTTTCCTAACTATTTAGAATTCAGGTATTTATTTAATGATTTAGAATTACGCGATGAATATTTAGGCAGATTGACTCCTATAAGTAATTTAAAGGAAGAATTTTTAGATACATTAATGCGAAAAAAAGAACCGATAAAAAAGAGTAAACTTTTTCAAGCAGCATCTATAGTCTATTATTCGTCAGTTAAAAAAGAATATATATTTAATCGTTTTGTGCAAGGCAAAATATTAAGTGCTCCAGAACATTCTGCTGGTGACTTGCTAATAAGTTGGGGTTTTTATGATGTGTCTCATAACAGGCCATTTATATGTTTTATGTATTTCAATTACGATGGCACAAAAATAAATGATTATAAAGATGAGATTTATGAGGTTTTAAAAACGGTAGCTGATAGAGACATGGCTTTGGATACTATGGCATATACTATTGATAGAAAACTACCAAAAGTATCGCCTAAACTTATAAAGCGAATTGATTTAGGACCAATACATAATGTATTTGCAAAAGACGAAAATGATATAACACATACTATTTTGGAGGCTATTGGTAAAAAAGAAATTCCGCTAGAATCTTATGCTATTTCATTGCGATTAGACGAAGTAAGTTCTGGTAGTGAATTTAAAGAAGGAAGCTTTTTTAACAAGCAAATTTTACAAAAGTGGGATGAGGTGTTTAAGCAAAAATATGTGTTTGCTCCACATAGAATTATTCAATTATTATATAACAAAACACCAGATGTAATAGACACGTTAGAAAAGGCACCTATTCAAATTTCAGAATTAAAAATAGATATTAAAAAGTAAAGTCATAAAGAAAAACAAATCGACGTGGTTACCTAAATAAGAGAAGTAGATTGCTAAATTTTATTCGTAATGACGTAAAAATAAATATATGGAACACAACTCAACATTTCCAATAAAACTTACCGAACTAGATATGCTTCGTGATGAAGCTGCATCCTATTTGAAGTCTATACAATGGGAGCAAGGAGCTCGCGCAAAAAACAAGGATAAAAACGCAAAGGATGAATCAATTTTACTGTATTTATCGCGTGCCAATAATGGAACAAATACTGCAGAAATAACTTCGGTTTCAAAAACGATTCTTGCTCTAAAAAAACGATTATTACCAGACTCTGTAGCAATCCCTATTTATTTAAACCAAACTTTATATGCTGTTCAAGAAGGAATCACTTTAGGTATTTGGATTAAAGATAGTTTTTACGATGCTTCGGGTTTATCAAGCTTAAACGAAAACAAATCAGCTTTAGATACCAACGGAAAACGTGAGTTTGAAAGTAAAATGCACACAGCAACAGCTTTTATGCTATTCTCGACAGCTTATAAAATATTACATGATTTAAAACCTCATGCCTCAGACGATTTAAGTGTGATGAAACAAAAGTTTGCAGGTATTCCAGAAGTATCACTCATGTCGCCATTAAAAGGAATTTCATGTAGTTTGTTTTATTTTGATAAATATTTAGGGCATCCAGAAATTATAAAATCAGATAAAGACGTTATTGATTTTACAGTAGTATATTTTGAAGCGTTAATTGATGAAATTCAATTACGCAAAAGTGCTTTAGAGTATACTGAAACCATTGAAGATAGAACATATAAATTAGAGAAATCTGAATTTGCAGTATCAGGTTGGAATAACGTATTTTCCGGAACAGCTAAAAGTATTGAGTTTAATAAAATTCAATTTGAACAAATTGTTGGTAATCGAGATGCCAAACATTTTGCACGTCGATTAACCGAACGTATGCTGAGTTATGATTTTGTGGCAAAGAAGAATCCTTTTCAAGAATTAGGAGGTTTTATGCCAGTGTTTATGGGCTATGGTATTCCAGGAACAGGAAAAAGTATGCTTATAGCAGCCATTGCTACGCGACTTAAAGAGCATTGTGATAATTTGGATATTCCGTTTTTGTTTCACCCTATGCCAGATACTTTAATTAGTACATTTCAAGGTGGCAGTGCTGAAAAAATGGTTGAATGGATGAAGCCTTTACAAGACCCATCAAAACTTATTTTTGCACCTATTGATGATGCCGAAAACAATTTACAAGAGCGAACAGCTCAGGGAGTTTCTGCTGGTGTCAAGGAAGTTATAGGCGTGTTTTTAAGATATACTGAAGGCGCTTATGCCGTAAACTATGGTAACAGTTCTATTGGATTGTTTACTAACCTTCCAGAAATGCTTGATAAAGCTGTGATTTCTCGTGTACAAGGGCGTTTTAAAATTGATGGAGCGAGAAGCGAGCATGACTTTTTAGATCAAGATTATATTTGGTGGAAAAAGTTTGATAAAACCATGCCAGACTTTGTAAATATGCAAAACCCACAAGGCTATAAATATTTAGAAAATCAAGGTTTAGCAAAAAACATGGGAGATATCTTAGATGCTATTGAAAAGCCTTCAGAAGAACGTGTTTTAGAAACCTTTGAAAGGGTTGATAAAATGCATGATAGTAATGAGCATATGTTTTATGCAAGTTTGTATAAAGAAATTCAAAAGATATTTCCATTTTTTTCGTCGCGTGATGTACGGAATATACAATCGGCAATATCTTTACGGTTAACTGATTTTGATTTAGAGGATGATTGGTTTGAAAATCCAGATATTTATTTCAAAAAAGATTATGAAACTAAGTTTGGAATGCTTCAAGAATTGATGAAAAGCAATATGAAGGGGTTGGATTTTTCAGAAATTAGACGTCAAGAAGTTGTGCGTTATTTAGATAATGTAGCAACTATTGCCGATACTGATTTTAAACGAAAAGTAGATGCAAGAGTAAATCAATTGAATATAGAGACTGAGGCTAAAGAGCAATTTGATGACAAAAGATAAAAGAATAAAGAACATAACATCAACTGTATTATCCAATTTTTGGGGTAAGCTAGAGCGAATAGATTTCGATTTTAAATTTAAAAGTGGAAAATGGAAACGAATAGCCCACGAAGCTTATGGTAAGAGTGATGGTGTTGCGATATTATTGTACAATGCAGAATCAAAAAAAGTTCTTTTATCAAAACAATTTAGAATACCTGTATATATTTCAGGCGTTTCTGATGGTGTTTCTATAGAAGTTTGTGGAGGAGCCATTGATGATGGTGAATCACCAGAAACTTCTGTTATTAGAGAAGTTAAAGAAGAATTGGGGTATAATGTTTCTAATTTAAAGGCTGTAAGTACTGTGTTTTTATCACCAGGAATAGTAAGAGAGCGTGTACATCTTTTTACTGGGAATTATACCGATTCTGATAGAATTGATAATGGAGGTGGTTTAGAAACCGAAAACGAAGAAATAGAAGTTTTGGAAGTCACTTTTACCAAGGCTATGGAAATGATTGATTTGGGTGAGATTATTGATGCTAGAACGATTATGTTGTTGCAACATATAAAGATTAATGAATTAATAGACTGATGATTTGTCATTCCTGCGAAAAGGAAATATATGTATAAACAATGGAAGAATTTAAAAGTGAAAATGGAGAAATAGTTGGTATTGCAAAAAAGAGAAATAGAGTTTTAGCATTTTTAATTGATTTTTTTATTTTTTGGTTGGTAGGAATGGTTATTGGAATTTTCTTTGGAACACCAGATAAAGAGGAGCTTGGATTTAATTTAAATGGATTGCCAGCTTTAGGAATGTTTTTGTTTGGCTTTTTTCTTTGGCCTATAAGCGAAGGTGTTTTTGGCAAAACTATAGGGAAAAGATTCTTAAATTTAGAAGTAGTATCAAATAATTATGAATCGATTGGAATTGGTCAAGCATTTGTTCGGTTCTTTTTAGGTTTTATAGACTATATATTCTTAATCGGACTAATTATAGCATCAACTAATAAGCAAAACAAGCGTATTGGTGATATGGTTGCAAATACAGTAGTTGTGAAAAGAAGTAAAAATGGATAAACTAAAAACAGCTAATTTATATAGAAGCGAATTAATTCCTGTAAGTGGGAAGCTTGTTGAGCGTTATAATAAATGTTTGGTAAAGCTCGGATTTACAAAAACAAAACTAAAAACGTTTTCAATAGATGGCATTGGTTGGAGCCCTGAGATTGCAGAGGAAAAAAAAGAGATTCACTATTTAAATAATGGTGATGCCAATCCGCACGGAATAATTATCTCACCATTACAAAAAGGAAAGCCTGTGTATGTTCCGTTTCATACGTTTGATAGAGATATAATGAAATTTGTTTTCAAAATACATGGAAGCAAAATAAATGATATTACACGCGATTGTGCTATTTGTTTAGATTTCGACCAAAATATTGATGCTTTTTATGAGCCTTTGGATGTTTTAAAGTACAATACAATTTCTATAAGTTTTCATTTAATAAACAATCTAGATAAAATAAAGGAACAACAATTAGAGCTAGTTGAAACTTTTAATAGAGGTAACAATTTTATTGATGAAAATTTGCATCAACAATTATTAGATTCTGCAAACACTTATGGAGACTTGCGTCACAGAGATTTAGATTTACATGCATTACAATTTACCACAGATTCCTTCTATACAAAAGCTTTTGGAGGTGTTTATGTATTGCGAGATTTTATAACACCTATAGTGGTTTTTGAAGATAAGAAATGGCATAAGGAAGCGATTAAAGATGTAAGCTACGAAGTGCTTATTTATCATATCCATCAATCTGAATTAATGGATAAACTTCGAGACCACGTTATTATCGAATACGATTTGGAGGCTGTTGTAAAAACAAAGCGATACCATCGAATTAAAAAATTTGAGATGTTTCAGCATTTAAAAAAGCCTCAACATCCTATTAAAAACATTTTAAACGATCCATTACTGTACAAAAGTTACCTTAACAAGTTAAATATTGAAGCACGAAAAAAAGTAATGAGTGTAGAACGCTATTTAGAAAAAATTGAGACTAGTAACCAATACAAAATTGCCGATATTGTTGATGTTAAACTCTTTGAGGCTTTGCATCAACCGCATTCATCTTTAGACGCTAAACATCAAGATTTAATTTGGATGTTGTTGGTAAATGTATCTCCAAAAGACGTGTTGTACCTGTATTGGTACGATAAAGAAGCATTTTATAATAGTTTTAAAACTTGGGACGATTCTTTTAAAGAGTGGACTATTGAGACTATTAGTAACAATATTTAATAATTATAGACTAATTTTATACAGCATCATTAAAACAAAAAACCATGGGACTAGAATTAGTAATTTTTATAGGAGCGATACTTTTTGGTATCTTTTTATATTGGAGAGAATCTAACGGTAATGGTTTATATCGTTTTGTAAACAAAATGGTAAACTCTAAAGCTCTTCAAATGAAACCAGAAAACCGAAAAGGGTTTGTATATAAGCAAGCTTTTTTACCACGATTGGTTTTTGTAGCAACCACTTTTTTGTTAATTGGGCTAGTATTTCAATTTTTAACACCTTTCAAAATATTTGGAAGCTATAATGGAATTTCTGCATTTTCATCAGTAGTTGTTGGGACTTTAATTGGTACTTATTTAGCAAATTTTGTTATAAAATCTACTAAAGTTATAGAAGATAAAAGCGATTCTATTGGAGATATTATGGAAGATACTATAGAGAAAGGCAAGGATTTTATAGAAGATTTAAAGTCGAAAGATGCAGATTTAACTGAAGAACCTGAAACTATAAAAGAGACACCAAAACCTGAAGAGAAGAGTGCTAGAGAACGGTTGAAAGATAAAGGATTGTTATAAATCTTTATAAAATGAGCAAAAATAAATTTCGATACGTATTCATTGTACTATTTGCTATTTTGATTGTTGTAGAGTTGTTTGTCTACGACTATAAAAGTGGTTTTCAATGGAAAAATAGTTTAAGATTATTAACACCTATTTTAATGATTATCGCTATGGTATTATCTATTAGACATACTAAAAAACATGGCGAAAATTAAAAAACCTTATTATGTTAAAGAACTACTGGAATAAAGGTAAAAAACAAAAAACAATAACTATAATAATTGCTTTAATATTATTAATCGCATTATTTGTTTTGCGCGACGATTATCAACCAGCTCTTTTGTTTGTTAGAAAATTCATCTTCATCATTCTATTAAGTGCAGTTGTTTTATTTTTTGGATTACGAAAATTTAGAAACTCTGCTAGTACAGGAAAGCGTATTGGTATTTTAGGAGTATTGGCTGTTTTTTTCGGTCTTTTATACGTTGTAGGTTGGCATTTTAAAATGTACGATTACATGAAAACATTTAATGTATTTAATAATCTTAATAAAGTTGAAATAAACGAATTACCATTAACGCAGAATGAGCGTATTCAGCCATTGCAAAATATTTTTACTATGGCAAATGAAAGTGTAGGAGAGACTAAAGATGTGTCTTTACCACATTTAGTTCGAGTTGATGATGAAAATAAATGGACGATGGCTATCCAGCCTTCTGAAAATTATACATTTCAGCAAATAAGCGATAACACAGAAGAAGTATTTGCAGTATCAAGTACAACACCATTTCCAAGGTTTTCAAACGAAAATAGAATTCCTGTAACTTTTTCAATAGGCGAATCATTAAAATTTAGTAGAAACACGTATAATGCTGTTGTGCAACGTTTCAACTTCTTTCAATTATTTATGATGGAACCTAGTGATACATTTTATATGAAAAATGATACAGGACAATGGGTGCAAGTAGTGAGCTTAATTAAATGGAAAGGGTTTTTATTCCCATATCCAACATTTGGTGGTGTTATGGTTGTAAATAATGGCGAGCACGATTTTAATGATTATATGGAGCGTATTTTAATAGGAAAGGGCACTTATATAAGTCCAGAAGAGATGAAAAATTATCCGTTTTTAATAGGTCAAAATATATTAGCCGAAAAAGTATCACAGCTACAAGCGGAATCATTAAAATTTTTAGGAGGATTTAGTGATCCATTGCCATGGAATATGCTAACTGCAGTTAAAATTCCAGAAATGCCTAAAGATCAAAATGAGCAACCTTATGTTACAGACTTTAATTTTTCTGATACTGATTCTAATGCCTATAATGGTTTATACCATTGGTTTGGATTAGAACCAGTAGGTCAGGAGCGTACTAGTTTGAGTTATAGTGTGTTTATTCCTGCAGACGGAACAGATAAAATGTATTATTACGATCATGCAGCAAAAAAACAAGGTTATGCAGGCGTATCTGCAATGCCCCAAAAAGTAAAAGAATCGAGAAAAGAATACGATTGGAATGCGAACACACCTGTAGAATTCAGACCATATATCAAAGATATTGCTGGAAGAAAGCGCATGTTCTTTTTAGGAACTGTTTCTGCTATTAGTGAAAAAGATGCGGGCCAATTTGATGGTTCTGCAACTCCAGATTTAGTGTTGATAGATAGTGAATATCGAGATGTTATTTGGATTGATGTTAAACACCCAAGCCAATGGGATAAAACGGTTTATGAGCAATTAAATGAAGCTTGGAGGTCGAGCGAAGGGATTGGTTATTATTATGCCGAAGATGCTAAAGAAATTGATATTATTGAACAAACTTCAGATTCAACTATCGTAATTCCTGTAGTTGACAAGAAAACGGAAGAAATTGAAAGACTACAACGGCAAATTGATTCTTTGAAAAATTCGGGGAATTAGATCATGAAGTTTAAGTTAGTATATATTGTTCATTTATTAATAATAATTTTATTTGTTTTTAACCTTTATCAAGGATTAGAGAGGTTTAGTGAATTTCTAAAATACAAAGAGTATACTCATTTTAATTTAGATACAATTATTAATTCAATACCAACATCACAGTATTTAAGAGCAATTATTTTAGTTAGTTTTGCGTTAGCTGGAGTTTTTTTTAAAAACAAAATTGGTTGGATATTTATCACTTATTATTTTCATTTATTAATAATTAATTCTATTATACAATATTCTGCGAGTAAAGAGAATTTAGGATTCTATATCATAGCAAACACAATAGCCTTATCATTATTAATTATTATGAATCTTAAGGAAGTAAGTTTGAAATATTACAAAATAAATAAAGAAAATTTGATTGGAATTAACTTGATTTCTTTTGTAATTGGGTTTTGTATTTCAATATTACTGTTTATTAGAAAAAATGAATATTATTTAAATTGATTTTTTAGGATAAAAATAAGACTGTTAATTTTCAATTTCTTCCAATTTTTATAAACTTATTTTCGTTCCTTTATACACTAACTAAAACAAACTATAATTCAATGAAAGCTTCAATTTACTCAATTTTTGCTATTATTTTAATGGCTTCTTCATGCCAACAAAAAGAAAACCAAAAACCATATTCTTCTATGGAAGCACCATCTGCAAAAAAAATACCCAAAGAACTAACTATTCATGATGATACTCGAATCGATAATTATTTTTGGATGCGTTTAAGCGACGAACAGAAAAATGCAGAAACGCCAGATGAGCAAACACAAGATGTATTAGACTATTTGAATGCAGAGAACGATTATTTAAGTAAAGCAATGGCTCATACTGATAGTTTGCAAGACAAATTATATAATGAAATTGTAGGGCGTATTAAAAAAGACGATCAATCTGTTCCAGTAAACGATAATGGATATTCGTATTATACACGCTTTGAAAAAGGAGGAGATTATGCTTTGTATTGTAGAAAAAAGCTGGAAAAAGGAGCTATAGAGGAAATTATGCTTAATGGCCCAGAAATGGCAAAAGGTTATTCTTATTATGGTTTTGGAGGACGTTCTGTAAGTCCAGATAATAAAATGTTGGCCTTTGGAATTGATACTATTTCTAGACGACAATACACTTTATATTTTAAAAACTTAGAAACTGGAGAGTTGCTAGCCGATAAGCTTAGTAACACTGGAGGTAGTGCTACTTGGGCAAACGATGGGAAAACTGTTTTTTACACAACAAAAGATCCACAAACCTTGCGACAAAATAAAATTGTAAAGCATATTATTGGTACTAACCAATCTGAAGATGTAGTGGTTTACGAAGAAAAAGATGATACGTTTAGATGTGGTGTTGGCAAGACAAAGTCTGACGCTTATCTAGTAATAGGTAGTTTTCAAACCTTATCAACAGAATTCAGATTTTTAGATGCAAATGCACCAAACGGAGAATGGAAAGTTATTCAACCTAGAGAGAAAAACTTAGAGTACACTATTGACCATTTTGAAGATCATTTTTATATAAGAACAAATAAAGATGCAAAAAACTTTAAACTTGTTAAAACTCCTGTAGATAAAACAGAAAAGGAGAATTGGGTTGATGTTATACCACACAGAGAAGACGTGTATTTTCAAAGTATGGATTTGTTTAAAAAATACTTAGTTACTGAAGAAAGAAAAGAAGGATTAAGAACTATAAGAGTTATAAAGTGGGATGGTAGTGACGATTATTATATTGAATTTAATGATCCAGCATATTTCACCACTACTACATCAAATTTAGATTTTAACACTGATACTTTACGTTACAGGTACAGCTCATTAACCACTCCAAATAGTACTTATGAGTATAATATGGCAGAAAAGAGGCAATTGCTTTTAAAACAAACTGAAGTAGTTGATCGCACTTTTGCAATAGAAAATTATACATCAGAGCGTTTATTTGCAATAGCCACAGATGGTACAAAAATTCCTGTGTCAATAGTTTATAAAAAAGGAGTAGAAAAAAACGGAAAAAATCCATTATTGCTTTATGCATATGGTTCTTATGGAAATAGCCAAGAACCAAGGTTTAGCTCTACACGTTTAAGCTTATTAGACAGAGGTTTTGTTTATGCCATTGCTCATATTCGTGGTGGACAAGAAATGGGAAGAGATTGGTATGAAAATGGAAAGCTGTTAAAAAAGAAAAACACATTCACAGATTTTGTTGATGTTGGTAAGTTTTTAGTTGATGAAAAATTCACAAACAACAACCATCTATATGCTTATGGAGGTTCTGCTGGTGGGTTATTAATGGGAGCTATACTAAATATGGAACCAGACATGTGGAATGGCGTTATAGCGGCTGTTCCTTTTGTTGATGTGGTTTCAACAATGTTAGATGAAACAATTCCATTAACTACTTTTGAATTTGATGAATGGGGAAATCCCAAGAATAAAGAGTACTATGATTATATGAAATCGTATTCTCCTTACGATAATGTGGAAGCCAAAGACTACCCAAATATTTTAATAACTACAGGGTATTGGGATAGTCAAGTACAATACTGGGAGCCTGCAAAATGGATTGCTAAATTACGTGAATTAAAAACCGATGACAATTTATTGGTTATGGATTGTAATATGGAAACGGGTCATGGTGGAGCATCAGGACGTTTTGAACGTTACAAAAGGTTAGCTTTAACTTACGCTTTCATGTTTGATTTAGAAGGTATTACTGAATAAAACAAGTACCGTTTTTATAACAAAAAGCCTTGAAGAAATTCAAGGCTTTTTTATTTCTATTGACAAAATATAGAAGCAGTATTGAATTAAACTCTATGAAAAAGACATTAACAGTAGTCAAATAAAAAATTAATTAAAAAAATAACATGAAATATGCAACCTATTCATCTTTGGGTTGTCTTGTAGTAAGTATTATGTTTAAAACAAAAGCAAATAGTAATGAAACATAAAAACCAAAATAGCGTTTGTCAATCCATAAACCCGTTTTTGGGTTTTAGATGGAGTACAGGGATTAAATTCAAAAAAGGAGAATTAAATAAAAAGCCTCAAGAATATATTTATAGTATTGCAGAGGCAAACAAATAAGAATCAATTTTTTAAACAATTATAAATCAAAATCAAAGAATGAACAATCAAAAAATGAAGCAATTATTATTGTTATTTATGTTATGTACGTCCATACTTTCTGCTCAAGAAAGCTTTACGATAAATGGTACTATTAAAGACGATAAAAATGGAGAAACTTTATTAGGAGCCACCGTATTTTTAAAAGGAACCACTAATGGTTCTGTTACTAATGAGTATGGTTTCTTTTCGTTAACAGCTCCAAAAGGAAATTATACCGTAATAGTATCTTATTTGGGGTATCAAGAAATTAGAAAAGATATAGTTTTAGACGTAAATCAAACATTAAATTTTGAAATCAAGGAAGTATCAACTCAACTGGATGAAGTTGTAATTACTGCTGAAGAGCCAGAAAGAGTTAGTATAAAAAAACCACAAATGAGTGTTTCAAAGTTAAACGCATCAACTATTAAGCAAATGCCAGCGGTTCTAGGAGAAATAGATGTAATTAAATCTATTCAAATGTTGCCTGGAGTTACTAATAATGGAGAAGGAACTGCTGGGTTTAATGTAAGAGGTGGCGCTGCAGACCAAAACTTAGTGTTATTAGATGAAGCTATCATTTATAACACTTCGCATTTTTTTGGTTTCTTTTCTGTTTTTAATACAGATGCTATTAAAGATATTAAACTGTATAAAGGGGATATTCCTGCTAAGTTTGGAGGAAGAGTGTCATCTGTTTTAGATGTTCGCCAAAAAGATGGAAACAGCAAAAATTTTGGACTTACAGGGGGTATAGGGCTTATTTCAAGCAGATTGGCAGTAGAAGGGCCAGTATTTAAAGATAAAGGATCTTTTTTAATTGCTGGAAGAACATCATATGCACACTTGTTTATGAAGGCTATTGAAGATGTTAAAGATGATAAAATTTCTTTTTATGACTTAAATCTTAAAACTAATTATGAAATTAATAAAAATAACCGTGTTTTTCTATCTGGATATTTTGGGCGAGATAACTTTAACTTGTCAAAAGTAATAAATAACACATATGGTAATGCAACGGGAAATTTAAGATGGAATCATATTTTTAATGATAAACTCTTTTCTAATTTATCATTAATTTATAGTAAATATGATTATCAAATTGTATTAGATTTTATTAAGCTAGATTGGATTGCAGATATTAAAAATTATAATTTGAAATATGATTTTAGATATTACGCCAATGAAAAATTAAAACTAGATTTTGGTGTTAGTGGTATTTTGTATCGTTTAAACCCAGGAGAAGTTAAACCAACAGATCCAAGCTCTTCAATAAATTACTTAAAGCTTGAGCAAAAAAGAGCTTTTGAAAGCGGGCTTTATATAAGTGCAGAACATAAACTTACTGATAAGCTAACTGCGCAATACGGTTTAAGATATAGTAGATTTTCTAGATTAGGAGGGCAAAACATAATGAATTATGTAGATAATCAACCTGTTGTTTATAATAGCGAATTAGGTATTTATGAAGAAGGTGTTGAGGCCGGAGAAACATTTTATAAAAAAGGAGAAAGCATTGAAACTTTTGATAATTTTGAGCCACGTCTTGGACTTTCATACCAATTAAATGAGTCATCGTCCGTAAAAGCTAGTTATACAAAGTCTTCTCAATATTTACACTTATTGTCAAACACCTCGGCGGTAACACCTTTAGATGTTTGGACACCTAGTGGGAAGTATATAAAGCCGCAACTATCAAATCAATATGCCTTGGGCTATTATAAAAATTTTAAAGACAATGCGTATTCTTTAGAATTAGAAACATATTATAAAACTGTAGATAATAGAATAGATTACGTTGATGGGTCTGACTTAATAGGAACCAATACCATTGAAACAGAAATATTAAATGGTGAGGCTAGAGCTTACGGATTAGAAGTATTACTACGTAAAAACAAAGGAGACTTTACTGGTTGGTTAGCATATACAGTATCAAAATCAGAGCAAAGAACTTTTGGTGGTAAAGCTGGAGGGCCAGGGATTAACAAAGGGAATTGGTATAATACACCCTATGATAGAACACACGATGTATCTCTAACTGGAATTTATAAATTGAATGATAAATGGAGTCTTAGTTCTAATTTAGTTTATCAGACAGGAAGACCAGTAACTTACCCAAATGGGCAGTATCAATATGAAGATTTATCTATAGCAAGTTATTCAGGTAGAAACGATGATCGGTTATCTGCATACCACAGAGTAGATATATCTGCGACATATAAACCCAATAGGAAACTTAATAAACGTTGGAAAGGAGAATGGGTTTTTGGAATATACAATTTGTATAATCGAAAAAATGCAGCTTCTATTTCTTTTAGACAAAATAATGATACAGGTCAAAATGAAGCAAATAGAACAGCCATTTTTGGAATGATTCCTTCTGTAACGTATAATTTTAAATTTTAAAAACATGAAATATATAAAACAAATAGCAATAATAGCATGCTTAATATTGGCCTCGTGCGAAGATGTTATTGATGTAACGGTACCGACTGCAGCACCAAGATTAGTTGTAGAAGCTTCTATAGATTGGGAAAAAGGAACAGTAGGTAACAACCAAACAATTAAACTACATACATCTACACCGTATTTTGATACAACTACAAATAATATTGTAACAGGAGCAACAGTAAAAGTAACTAATACTAATAGTGGTGCTGAATTTACATTTGCAGATCAGAATAATGGAACTTATACAACTTCAAGTTTTATTCCAGTTGTTAATGATACATATACATTAGAAATTGTTTATAACGGAGAAAATTATCAAGCAAGTGAAACTTTAAAATCGGTTTCAGATATTAATAGAATTACTCAGTCTTTAGAAGGAGGATTTGATGACGAGGTTTTAGATGTTACTATATTTTGGGATGATCCTGCTGATGAAGAAAACTATTATTTAGTTAGGGTTTTGGAAGTAGGCGACATGTTCCCGTTTTTAGAAGAAATATCGGATGAGTTTATAAACGGTAATGAAATCGATGACTTTTTTGAAAAAGATGACGATGCTGATGACCCAACGGAAGAGTTTAACCCTGGAGATACGGTAGATATCTCTTTATTTGGTATTTCTGAAAGGTACCATAACTACATGCAATTGTTAATAGAGCAATACGATAGTGGAGGAGATCCTTTCAGTTCTGTTGCAGCAGAGATAAGAGGAAACTGTATTAATACTACAACCCCAGATAACTATGCTTTTGGGTATTTTAGATTAACTCAAGTAGTAAAAGAGAGTTATACATTTCAATAGTAAATAAAGTAATTTAGTATATATGTCTAATGAGATAGAACAATAAATTACAAGTAAATTAGACCATCTCAAACACCTAAAGTTTGAGATGGTTAATAGTAGTTTTGTAGCAATTTTAATCGATGTGGAATGGAAATATCATTGTACTTAAATAATCAAAGTATCAATTAATTTCAATTTCAAAATCAGCATGTTTCCAACTCTTTGCTATTAATTCGTCAATTTTATATACGTTTTTAAGATCTCCTAAATCTGAATATGCTTGTTTTAAACCATGGTAAGCCCAACCATTTTTTGGTAAACGATCTAAATCTTCTTGATAAATTTTGATAGCTAATCTTTTTTGTCCATTTAATATTAAAACTTTTCCCAAATGATGACGAATAGAGAAAAACCAATCTGGAGGCTCGTTATAATTTAATGCGTCTTCCATAGCTACAGCTTCTTTTAAAAGAACAATACTTGCTTTATAATTTTTAACTGATTCAGATGCCAAAATTTCAGCATCTAAAACCTTTGAGGCAATAATAACTAAATCGTAAACAGAATTAATACCCCAAATGGTAACGTCTTTTAAGCTTTCGTTTTCAGTTAATATTTTAAGTGCTTCTAGCTCTGCTTTGGCTTTATTTAAATCACCTTTTCCTAAATGTGCCATACCTTCAGCATAATGCTTAATGGCTTTTGGGTAATTTAAATCGTAAGTCTCTAACTTCATATTTAAAATATCATCCCATTTTTTAAATTTAACGGCAACATAGTAAGGAATTGTGTAATAATGCTGTAAAGTTCCCCATCCTGGTTGTTTCATAATTTCTGGATGAACATGTTCTGACACTTTATTGGCGCCAATCATGGCCCAGTGACTATTACCTTCCAAAGTAGCAGTAGCTGCCATAAAATGATAGTTATGTGGGTAATAACCTAACGGATATGCACCTTGAGCATGGCATGTAGTTACATAAGTACTATCGGCTTTTACTGCAGCAATGTTAGATAAGGTACCTTTATGATATTCGCCAGTTCTTATATAGGTGTGAGATGGCATGTGTAATAAATGCCCTGAGCCAGAAACTAAACCCTCATCAAATAATTTTGCAGATGCATCAGAACGTTCAGGTGTTTTTGAGGCTTCAACAGCATGTATATAAAAGTGATGTGCCCCTGGGTGTTTTGGGTTTTGCGCTATCAATTTTTCTAAAAGCGATACAATTTCAACAGTCCAAGGTTTCTCAGTACCATCTTTTTCATTCAAATCCCATGGATGTAAATTCATTAAGGACTCTGCATACAAAGTACTTATTTCTGTATCATCTGGATATTTGTCATATAACTTTTTTAAAGCATTAGAATATTGCGTGTCTAAGTCAGTTCTATCTTCAGGAGGTTCTGAAGCATAACGTAAAGCCATTACTTTAATAAAATCTTTTTCTTTTTTTGTAGCGTTTGATGATAACTCTATAGCCTTTTGTATAGCTTGATAGGCTCTTTGATAATTATCATCTTCCATACCTGCATTATAATTAGGCCCTAGCACATATGCATAACCCCAAAATGCCATAGCGCAAGTAGGGTCTAGCTTAGTTGCATAGTAAAAAGAACGAGCCGCTTCGGCATGATTAAACCCATAAGCCAAAGTCATTCCTTGATTAAAATACCGTTGTACTAATACATTATCTGTTGTTATTGGGTAATTTATCGCATCATAACCTTCTAAAAGAGGAGCGATATTATCTTTTTTATACCATTCACTATCTGTAACTTGCGGAACACACGTATATTTAGATGATGGTGGAGATTTAGAAATTAATATGCTCTCTTCAGTGGATTTGTTGTTTTTACAAGATAAAAATAGACTTAGGGAGATAAGAATTAATATGCCTTTTTTCATTTTGTGTAAAATTTTGATTTATAGTCAATTACGGTCATACAATTTACAAAAGATTAAAGTGTTTTAATAATTTTTAAAAGAATTAAAATTATTATGTGACTTATTTAAGTTACCTGTGTCTTAAATCATAACAACTAAAATAGCGATAAGCTACATTTGAAAACCCTAGAAAATATTAATAAGTTACCTGATGAAGATTTGGTAAAAGTAATTGTTAAAACCAATAACACATTACTTTTCGAAATACTGTATGATAGGTATGCTACATTAGTGTATAATAAATGTTTTGGGTTTGCTAAAGATGCCGATGAAGCTAAAGATTTAACTCAAGATGTATTTTTAAAGCTCTTTGTTAAATTGGCTAGCTTTAAAGGGAAATCGAAGTTTTCAACTTGGTTGTATGCTTTCACTTATAATCATTGTGTAAATTATGTAACAAGAAATACGGCTAAGAAGTTTGAGAAACAGTCAGTAGATTATAAAGACATTGAAAACCTTTCATATTATGATGAAGATGATACCAGTTTTCTGGATATGAAAGTTGATAGATTAAAAGTAGCTTTAGAGCTAATTTCTCCAGAGGAGAAAATGATTCTATTACTAAAATACCAAGATTTTCTTTCTATAAGAGATATTGAAAGTGTTTTAGGAATAGGTGAAAGTGCGGTTAAAATGAGACTTAAACGCGCTAAAGACAAACTAAAGAATGTGTATACTAACAACCTTAAATAATGGAGAATCCGTTTAAGCAAATAAACCAGCCTCTCAAGGAAGTTCCGCAAGAACTCAAAGCAAAGGTTATGAGCGATATTGCTATGGCAAAACTCATTATGGAGTTAGCAGCACTATTTTCTTATAATATAGGTGATGTGATAGAAACTGTTATGAGGAGTAGAAAAGACACAAAATAAAACATTAAACAAAAATAACCCTAACAAAATTTAAGATAATGGAAAAAGCAATAGGATGGAAAGATAAGGCCTTGGAGTCTTTAACAGTCATGTGGCCAGAAATAACAAAAGTGCTTCTTAATTTAGTTGTAGCATTTATAGTATTGATTATAGGCTGGTTAATTACCAAATTGATAGTTCGTATTATTAAAAGGGCATTAAAGCTAGCAAAGGCCAATAAATTAGATGATAAGTTAAATGAAATTGAGATTGTTGAAGGCAAGAAATTAAATTTTGATACGATTAAGATTGTTTCAAATTTTGTAAAATGGGTTATGTACATTATTCTTATAATCATGGTGTCAGACATTATGAATTTAACCATGATATCTGAGCAAATTAGTAACCTATTAGGTTATTTACCACAATTATTTGCAGCTGTTGTTATATTTACCATTGGATTAGTTTTAGCTAACGTAATAAAGAAAGGATTGAAGTCCTTTTTTGAATCTATGGATTTATCTGGAGCTAAAATTATAAGTCAGATTGTATTTTTTATAATACTCATATTCACTTCTATAACTGCCTTAAATCAAGCTGGCGTTAATACTGAAATAATTACGAGTAATATTACCATGATTTTGGCAGGTTTTCTATTAGCTTTTGCTTTAGCTTTTGGTTTTGGAGCACAAAAAGTGGTAGGAGATTTATTAAAAACATTTTATGCTAGAAAAACCTATGAAATAGGTCAAAACATTGAATTCAATAATATTAAAGGCGAAGTAGAATCGTTAGACGGTATAACCGTTACTATAAAAACAGAACAAGGTAAACTTGTTGTACCAATTAAAGATATTGTAGAGAGCCAAGTTAAAATACAGGATTAATTTTAAGTTAGGGTTAAAATTTGGTTGGTTACTACCTGTATATTAAGCAACTCTCTACATATTATATCCCTTTTCATTAATTTGAAAAGGGTTTTTTTGTTTAAAAGGCATCTAATAATTGCAAAACTTTGGTTTTATAACTTCGGCTAATTGGAAACGATTTTTTTGAAATAGTTATTTGTTCGTTTGTAAACGAAGTAATTTGTTTTATTGAAATTATATAGGATCTGTGAATTCTTATAAAAGAATTTTTTGGCAGTTTGGCTTCAATAGCGCTAATAGTTTCACGAGTAACTATGGTTTTATTTGGTAAATTAATTTTAATATAATCGCTATAACTTTCAATGTATATAATATCATTAAAATTTATTTTCACCATAATTCTGTCTGATCTAACAAATATAAATTCATTAATATCTACATGTTTTTCAATTCTTTTTTGTTGATTACTGTAAACATCAAAATAGGTGTTAATGGCTTTTAATAAACGTTCAAAAGAAATGGGTTTTAGTAAATAGTCTACAGCTTGCAATTCAAAACCCTCAACAGCATAATCGCGATAGGCAGTTGTAAAAATAATTTTAATGTCTTTATTAATAGACTTTGCAAATGAAATTCCAGATATCTCTTGCATGTTTATATCTAAAAAAACTAAATCTATTTCATGTTTACTTATATATTTAAAAGCTTCCATAGCACTGCTACAGCTTGCTACAATACTAATACTGCTAATATTAGAAAGATGCATAGCAATTACTTCTCGTGCAATGAATTCATCATCAACAATTATGCAGGATATAGTCTTATTTTTTTGCAATTACTTATTATTTAAGTTAAGGCTTATTTTAAAAACACCTTCGTTATCACTAATAGTTAAGTTGTAATTATTTTTGTATACCAAATCTAATCGCTTTTTAATGTTTTCCAAACCTATGCCATTACTTGCTGTTTTAGGTTTGTTATAACTATTTTTAATTTTAAAATCAATATTTTCTTCATTACAATTTAAATCAATGTTTATATTTAAAACACCATGTTGTAAACTACCATGTTTAAAACTATTCTCAATGAATGGTAATAATAACATAGGAGCAATTTTTATGGTTTTAGAAATATTATTATGATTAAAATTGATTTTCAAAGCATTATTAAAACGCATTTTTTCTAGTTCAATATAATCTTTAATATGATTAATTTCAGTAACCAAAGGAACAAAAGGTTTGTCAACTTGATACAACAAATAATCTAATAAATTAGAAAGTTTTAGTATCATTTCTGGTGTCTCATCGGCTTTCTTTAAAGCAAAGCCATACATGGTATTTAGTGTATTAAATAAAAAATGCGGATGAATTTGCATTTTTAAATAGTTAAGCTCTTGCTCCTTTAGCTTGAGCTGAGTTTCTAGTATTTTTGTTTCTAAACTTTTTGCCTTTTCAGTGTGCTTTAAATTTAACTTTAATAGTTTAAAAGCACTTACTAAAATGACTACTAAATAAACTGCAATCGCAACAAACAATATATTTTTTGTTACAGGATTCATGGCATTATATTCAAAATGTGCAAGATATATGAAGCTAAAAAAGATAGAGACCATTATTAAATACCCAGAAATAATTAAAGTATAAAAACTATAAAGCACAAATAGGAGATAGCGTTTAGTTATTAAATACTCTGGTATTAACTTATATATAGAAACATAGGTTGTGGCAATAGTTATTGGCATTAAAAAAATAGAAAATGAAAGCGTATCACTATAGTTTTTACTTTCTGCACCAAAAAAATAAGTAAAAAAAAGCAATACTAAGCACCAAAATAAAAGGTGAAGAAAAAGGTTGCCTAATTTTTTTAAAATATATTTCTTTTCTATCATGCTTTGTAAATAGTGTTACAATAATAATCTATTTTTATAGGGAATTAATGTTTTGTAGACGAATAACAGATTTAATGAGGGTTTCTGCATTAGGTTATATCCAACTCTAATTTGGTTATTCGTCGTATTAAAACTTTTTGATAAATAATCTAAACTAAGTTTGTGTAACATTAATCAAAAAACAAACAGTTATGTGCGTATTCTTAGTATCGAAATTACTAGTAGTATCAAATCCTTTAGCAGATAGGTTTTATGAAGGGGGGCCTTTATTTATGTCATTAATTTTAATATGTTTATTGCTTTCTATTTTTCTTTTAGTTCGAGGTTTTTTAAGTTTGAAGAAAGATATTTTAAAATCTAAGAAAATGCTTAGTTTGGCTATAGACAGTAGTCTTCTAGGTTTGGTTTTAGGCTTTTTAGGCTCAATTATTGGGTTGATTACTGCTTTTGATACAGTTGAAGCTCTGGGGAATCCAGATCCTGCAATTTTTGCAGGAGGACTTAAAGTATCGCTATTGACAGCTACGTTCGGGCTTTTTTCTTTTGTTGTATCTAGAGTAGGTATTATTGTTTTAAGAGCAATGCAGAATGAATAATTTTGCTTATTTAAAAAATATGTATTAAAAACCTTTTCATTAATTTGAAAAGGTTTTTCGTTAATTACATAGCTCTTTCTGTAAATGGTTTAAAAAAAGTAACTTAGCTTTTTATGTTTAACTAAAACCATCAACTTCCATCATGAAAAAATTACTCTATCTTTTTGCTGTTTCTTTTTTCTTAGTTAGCTGTTTTAAATCAAAAAACGGAACACAATCTAATCTGTCTGTTACACTTCCTGAAGTACAAGCTAATGAGGCTGGAATGTCAGAGTTTAGGCTTAGCTATATTGATACTATGTTAAATAAAGCGGTTGAGAGCAATATTATTCCTGGTGCTGTCGCATTAGTTTCAAGGCATGGAAAAGTAGTATACCACAAATCATTTGGCATGGCTGATAATACATCTGAAAGAGATTTAAAGCAATCTGATATTTTTAGAATAGCTTCACAATCAAAAGCAATTACATCAACAGCAATTATGATGCTTTGGGAAGAAGGGAAGTTTAATTTAGACGACCCAATTTCTAAATACATTCCAGAATTTGCTAACGAACAAATTTTAGATACGTTTGATGAAAGCGACTCATCGTACACAACTAAACCCTCTGATAAACAAATAACAATTAGAAACTTATTAACCCATACGTCTGGTGTTGGTTATGGGGTGATTGATGGTGACCACAGATTTAATAAACTTTACAATAAAGCTGGAATTATAGATTTATTTACCACTAAAAATATTAGTATTGGAGACAACATAAAGAAGCTTGCTAAGCTCCCATTACACCACAATCCAGGAGAGAAATTTACTTATAGCGAAGGGCTAGACGTGTTAGGCTATTTTATTGAAATAGTATCAGGAATGTCTTTTGATGAATTTTTAAGAACAAGAATTTTTGACCCTTTAGGGATGCATGACACGCAGTTTTACCTTCCAGAAACTAAGTACAATCGTTTGGTTACGGTTCAAACTAAAGAAGAAGATAAATGGATAAAATACCCTGTAACTTTTTATGATACAGATTATCCAATTAAAGGCGCAAAACGCTTTTTTTCAGGTGGAGCAGGATTAACTAGTACTGCAAAAGATTACGCTACTTTTTTACAAATGTATTTGAATAAAGGCGAATTAAATGGTGCTAGGCTATTAAGTAGAACAACAGTTGAAACCATTTTAACTAACCAAATACCATATATATCTGAAAACATACAAGCTGTACATGGTTTAGCTTTTGGTTTAATTGATAAAAGAGAGCAAGATTTAGGAGGAGCTGGTAGCGAAGGTACATTTATATGGGGAGGGTATTTTAATACCGTATATTTTGCAGATCCAAAAGAAAATGTAATTGGTGTATTATTGAAACAAACACAACGAATTAATGGTGATGACACTTCTAATAAATTCAGAAAACTAGTTATGCAATCTATTGATGATTAGGTAAAATATTTAGTGCTATGTTATATTTATAGTGCTATGTTATATTTAATAAGTGGCGCTTCAAGGGCGGGAAAGACTATAATTGCTAAAAAAATATCTGCTCAAAAAGGCATGTCCTACTTGTCTCTTGATTGGTTAATTATGGGGTTTACAAATGGTATTCCAGAATATGGATTGCATGATATGCTATTCCCAGATGAAATAGCACAAAGATTTTGGAGTTTTTTTAAAAGTATGATAGAAAGCATGCTTTGGAGTGATGTTGATTATATTATTGAAGGTGAAGCGATGCTTCCTGAATTAATAATTGAATTAATAAAAAAACATCCAGATAAACTAAAAGTATGTTTCCTTGGTTTTGCTGATACTTCAGTTAGCAAAAAAGTTAAAGAAATAAAAGATTTTAGTAGCAAAAAAAATGATTGGTTAATTGAAAAAACAGATGAATATATAATAGATCATGTAAAAAACATGATAGTTCACAGTCAAAAAATAAAGAAATCCTGTAAGGAAAATAATTTAAAATATTTTGATGTATCTGAAAAATTCGTAAATACTATTGATGATACTATTGAATATTTTATGCTGTAAAACCACATTTTGTAGCCAGTTGTTATCAATCATTTAAAAAAAGATTACTTCCTCTTATTCCGCTTGTTATAATTTTTGTCTCCTCGGGTTTTAGGCTTTTTGTACTTTTTTGCAATCTTAAATTTATAAGAACCGCCTAAGTTTTCTTTAGAATTTTTTTCAGATTTTTCATGAAATGCAGGCCCTGGAGCATCTTCGTCTTTTCGCTTTGTAGGATTGTTACGTTCTTTTATTTGCGGTCGTTCTTCTTCAATAAGCTCAGTAGTTATTTCAACATTATCTGGAATTTTTATTAATGGAATTTCCATTTGCATTAAACCTTCTATATTTTTTATAGCTTCCAATTCCTTTTCGGTAGAAAAAACAAGTGACTCACCTTTACGTTCTGCACGACCAGTTCTTCCGATACGATGCATATAGTTTTCAGGATAATCTGGTGTATCAAAATTAATAACATGAGATACGTTATCAATATCTAACCCACGTGCCATAACATCTGTAGCTATCAAAATACGGTTTTCACCATTTCTAAATTGCTCAATGCTTCGTAGTCTATAATTTTGAGTTTTATTGGAATGAATCACACAAAGTTCTTCATGAAAAATTTCATCTAATTTTTCAAATAAACGATCTGCCATTTTTTTATAAGCTACAAAAACTAAAACTTTATTAAAAGTTTCAGTATCATGTAATAGATGAACTAGCAAATTAACTTTGGTATAAAAGTTAGGAACTTCAAATCGTGTTTGCGCAATGTTTTCTAAAGGCGTACCAGAAACAGCAATTGAAACACGTTTTGGTCCTTTAAAGAAGTCATTAATCAACTCATCTACATCTTGCGTCATAGTTGCCGAAAACATTATGTTTTGTCTACGCTCTGGAAGAATATCAAAAATATTAATCAATTGATGTCTAAACCCTAAATCTAACATCACATCTACTTCATCAATCACTAATTTCTGAATCGATTTAAGTTGTAAAACTCTGCTTAAAGCTAAATCATATAAACGACCAGGTGTAGCAACTAAAACATCTATACCTTCAGAAATAGCCTGCTTTTGTGTGTTGATATTAGTACCACCGTAAACCCCTAAAACACGATTATTAATGTACTTTGAAAGCTTTTCTATTTCATCTACTACTTGTACAACTAATTCTCGAGTTGGTACTAAAACCAAAACTCTAGGGTTTTCTTGTGTTGAGTATTTTAGATTTTTTAGTATTGGAAGCATGTAGGCAAAGGTTTTACCTGTACCAGTTTGTGCAATACCAACCATATCTTTTCCAGAAGCGATCACGTTAAACGCCTTAGTTTGAATTGGCGTTGGTGTGATAAATCCTAAATCGTTTAAAGCGTTATAGAGAGGTGTGTTTAAGTTTAAATCTTCGAAATGAGCCATAAGAATTTTAATAATACCTCAATTTGATAGAGGCGAACTACATTTGTCATTTGATAATCATATATTAATAATCAGATGAAAGTCACAATCTTGTTTTAGACTGCAAATTTACTATTAATTTGTTAGACTAAATGATTATTATGTATTTCGATAGTATAACCAGCTTCAAAAGTTTTTCCAGCGTGTAGGGACAGAATACCTTCCTTAGTTTTAAAATCTTGATTGGTGTTTTCGCTATCTGCAATTCCTAACCATGGCTCAATACAAACATAATCACCATCTGGTTTTGCCCAAATACCTAAATAAGAGAAATCGTGATAACTTACCGTAAGGATACTCCCATTTAATTTGCTTTTTAAAGTTACTTTTTTAGATTTTAAATCTTTAAAAATTAAAGCGTCTCTGTTAAATAAACCATGAGTTAATTTAATGCTATCTGAATTTTTAAGAATAGGCTCTGCTTTTGAAGAAATTAAACCATTTTTCATATTAATTAAATGAGTTTTAGCATTTTCAATGTGTTCAAACTCTAAACTATAATCGTTGTAATTTTCATTTTCAAATACAGGGCACTTAAAAGCAGGATGCCCACCAACAGAAAAATACATGGTTTTATCATCACAATTTTTAATGCTATAAAGCACTTTTAAATTATTATCATCAAGTAAATAAGTTATATAAAACTCAAACTTAAACGGGTAGCGATTAAGAGATGTTTCATTATAAAACAATACAAAAGTTAAACTGTTTTCTGTTTGTTCATGCAACTTTATATTTTTGTTATGCCTAATAAAACCATGTTTTGGCAAGCTATACTCTTTATTTTCAAAAAAGTAAGCATCGTTTTTTAAAGTTCCAATAATAGGGAATAGGTTTGGCGCATAGCTATTCCACACATTTGGGTTTGCACCCCACATAAACTGTGTGTTGTTTTTTATTGAGGAAATTTCGCAAAGTTCTGCTCCAATATTTTTTACAGCTATCTTTAGTTTGTTATTTTGTAAAGTGTGCATCAAAAATTACATTTAAAGTATTCTACAAAACTCTTAATTTTTTAAGTATTCTAAGTAACTTTACGCCATAAACTTTTTATTGTTGAGAACTACCTTTTTTCATAAAACTAAATCATCTAAAATTTTTAAAAGCCAATTATTGATTTGGGCACAACAGTTTGAAGATGTAGTTTGGTTAGATTCTAATAATTACGAGCAAAGCTATTCTAATTATGATGCGGTTTTAGCAGTTGATGCTTTTACAAGTATTCAAACTGATTTTCATGATAGTTTCGAAAAATTGAAAGAATACCAAAATCATACAAATGATTGGATTTTTGGTTATTTAACCTACGATTTAAAGAATGATGTTGAAGCTTTAAGCTCTAACAACTTTGATGGATTAGAATTTCCTGATTTATACTTTTTCCAACCTAAAAAACTTTTTTTGATAAAAGACAATCAGGTTGAAATTCAATATTTAAAAGGTGTTGAAGATGAATTGGAAGAAGATTTAAATGTAATTGAACAAATAAACGAATCAACAAAACCACAAATAAGCAATTCTATTAAAATAAAACTTCGCATTCACAAAGATGAGTATTTTGAAAAGATAAACCATATGCTAGCCCACATTCATCGCGGTGATATTTACGAAGCTAATTTTTGCCAAGAATTTTATGCAGAAAACACAGCAATTAATCCATTAGAAACTTATAATAAACTTAATACTATTTCAAACCCACCTTTTGCAACTTTTTTAAAACATCAAGACAAATACTTACTATCGGCTTCACCAGAACGTTATTTAAGAAAGACAGGTAACACTATTATTTCTCAACCTATAAAGGGAACGGCAAAACGATCGGATGATTTAGAAGAAGACCAATTATTAAAGGAAGAGTTACTTAAGGATGAAAAGGAGCGAAGCGAGAATATAATGATAGTTGATTTGGTTCGTAACGATTTGTCCAAAACGGCTATAAAAGGAAGCGTTATGGTTGAAGAGTTATGTGAAATTTATACTTTTGATCAGGTACATCAAATGATTTCAACAGTAACGTCAAAAGTTGAGGAAAATACACACCCTGTTGATATAATAAAAAGTACATTTCCTATGGGAAGTATGACGGGCGCTCCAAAAATTTCTGCCATGAAAATTATTGAAGATTTAGAAGAAACAAAACGTGGACTCTATTCTGGCACTGTTGGTTACTTTTCGCCAAATGGCGATTTCGATTTTAATGTAATTATTCGTAGTATTTTATATAACAAGACTAAGCAATATGTTTCTTACTCGGTAGGTGGTGCCATAACTGCCAAAAGTAATCCATTGAAAGAATATGAAGAATGTTTAGTGAAAGCTAAGGCAATGCGTACAGTTTTAGAACATTAGCCCAAGTGTTTTTTTAAACTTTCAATGGTTAAATTTAAAATACGTTCTACACGTTTTGCTTCTATCTTTTTAATTTCGGCAACTTCGTTGTATGAAAGTCTTCCAAAAACAAATAAATCTACAATTTCTGATACTTTTAGGGGGAGCAAAGTGTAGAATTTACCCAATACGTTTTTGTTGTGTAATACCGACATATCTTCAGCTTCAAGCATATTTTTTATTGATGTAGTATCATTATCATACAAAAAAATATGTTTTTGCTTTTGGTTTTGCTTATATGAAATATCATTAAGCTCCTCATTCATTATAAAATCAAAACCTTCATCTACAGTAAAATTTTCTTCCAATCCATCCAATTCTTCTTCTAAAATTGAGTTTGTACTTAAAGTATTTTGATGAAACGCTTCTTTTTTAAAAAGTTCATCTAAATCAGAATCTACAATTTTAAATAGCTTAATTTTTATAGCAAAAGCATCCATGTCTACATCGTAACCTTCTTCGTAAAATTTAGCAATAGCTTCGTCAATAAAGTCGTTTGAAATATACATGTTTTTAGGAATAATGCCCTTAGACTCGCATATGTATAACCGATGTTTTATGTAAGCGTGTAGATGTTGTGTTGCAGAGATTACTTTTTTATTAAAAATATTAAGAGTGGTTTTATCGTTTAATTTATCTATTGAGCACATAACTTTTATGTATTAAATTTATACTTTAAAGTTACTAAAAGCATAATTTTTAAATATGATTTTTGTCATTGTTCTCTAAGTATAAGTTGTGTATATAAATGGTCAATGTTGTATATTTGAAAACATGCTAGAGCAATTTAAAAGTCATATAAAAAATAA
Organism: Jejuia spongiicola; assembly: GCF_023502325.1. Classification (NCBI taxonomy): domain Bacteria; kingdom Pseudomonadati; phylum Bacteroidota; class Flavobacteriia; order Flavobacteriales; family Flavobacteriaceae; genus Jejuia; species Jejuia spongiicola. The sequence goes on along the minus strand of NZ_JAMFLZ010000003.1, from coordinate 447,258 downwards.
TTTTTCGATCTTAAAAGAAAGCAAACTACTTGTTGCCATATCTGGCGGATTAGATAGCGTGGTTTTAATGCATTTATGTCACCAATTTGGTTTGAATATAGCTCTAGTACATTGTAATTTTAATTTAAGAGGTGAAGAAAGTGATAGTGATGAAAATTTCATATTGCAGTTGGCTGAAGATTTAGATTTAGAAGTTTTTATTGAAAGCTTTGATACCGAAAATTATGCTAAAAAAAACAAACTATCTATACAAATGGCAGCTCGTGAGTTGCGCTATAATTGGTTTGAAGAGTTAGCGGCACAATTGCAATTTGATTATGTTTTAACGGCACATCATGCCGATGATAATTTAGAAACATTTTTAATTAATTTATCTCGTGGTACAGGTTTAGATGGTTTATCAGGAATTCCAGTTATTAATGATAAATTAGTAAGGCCGTTATTGCTGTTTTCTAGAGAAGCAATTGAAACCTATGCAAAAGATAATAATCTAAAATGGAGAGAGGATAGCAGTAACATTTCAACCAAATATTTGAGAAACAAATTGCGACACGATGTAATTCCAATTTTAAAAGAAATTAATCCTCAATTATTACAAAATTTTAGTAAAACACAGGCTTATTTAAAAAACTCAAAACTTATTATTGAAGATCGAATTGAAGATGTTTTTACAGATATAGTTAATCAAACGGATTCGCAGTCTATATCTTTTGATGTTTCTAAGATTAAAAAACTAAGTAAACCCAAGGCTTATTTGTTTGAATTTTTAAAAGATTACAACTTTACCGAATGGGATGATGTAGAGAACCTTTTAGATGCCCAATCTGGAAAACAAGTCTTTTCAAATACTCATCGTTTATTAAAAGACAGGAGGTTTTTATTATTAACTGAAATTACTTCCGAAAGCTATAAACCGATTAAAATCTTAAATCTTGACAATAAAATTGAAACTCCTTTTGGGGCTTTAATTTTCAATAAAATTGATTTGATAGTAGAAAATTTGAGCAATACGGTTTATGTAGATAAAGATAAATTAAATTTTCCTTTAACCATTCGAAAATGGGAGGAAGGAGATGTTTTTTACCCATTAGGAATGACAGGTAAAAAGAAGCTAAGTAAATATTTTAAAGATGAAAAGATTTCACTTTTTGATAAAGAAAATGTTTGGGTACTATGTTCTGGAAAAGATATTGTTTGGGTAATTAACCGGCGCGCAGATAATAGATTTAAAGTAACAGAAGCCACTAAGCATATTCTTAAAATAGAATTAAAATAAGTTGTTATACTAGGCACAAAATAAGTGATTCACTCAAAAATTAAATAGTAATTTGAAACTACAAGGAAACATAGTTGATATACAAAATAAACGAATTTATAAAGGAGAAATCTATATTGAAAGCGGAAAAATCAAGTCTATTATAGAAAAAGATCATAACGTAAATCATTATATTCTTCCTGGCTTTGTTGATGCACATATTCATATTGAAAGCTCTATGTTGGTGCCAAGTGAATTTGCTCGCTTAGCAGTAACGCATGGTACAATAGCGACAGTTTCTGATCCGCATGAAATTGCTAATGTTTTGGGAATTGAAGGTGTTGAGTTTATGATTGAAAATGGCAAACAAACACCATTTAAATTCAATTTTGGAGCACCATCTTGTGTGCCAGCAACAGCATTTGAGTCAGCTGGAGCTGTTATAGATTCAGATGATATTAAGAAACTGCTCGAAAATCCAGACATCAAATATTTAGCAGAAATGATGAACTACCCAGGGGTTTTGTTTGGTGATGAAGAAGTCATGAAAAAGATAGCTTGGGCAAAATATTACAATAAACCTGTTGATGGACACGCTCCTGGTTTAAGAGGAAACGAAATTAGTAAATATATTAATGCTGGAATATCTACAGATCATGAGTGTTTTACATATGAAGAAGGATTAGAAAAACTTCAAAAAGGTATGAAAGTTTTAATACGTGAAGGTAGTGCTGCCAAAAATTTTGAAGCTTTAATTGATTTGCTTCCAGAGCATTTTGAAAACATGATGTTTTGTAGTGACGATAAACATCCAGACGATTTAATAATTAGCCATATTAATAAGCTTTGTGCTAGAGCTGTTACAAAAGGTATTGATGTGTTTAAAGTTTTACAAGTAGCTTGTGTAAACCCAGTAAAGCATTATAATTTAGATGTAGGTTTGTTACAAGAAGGCGATTTTGCTGATTGTATTATAGTTGAAGATATGTATGACTTCAAAACGCTTCAAACTTATGTAAATGGTGAATTGGTTTATGATAATGGAGAATCTTTGATAAAACCAGTTCCTTTCGAAATATTAAATAATTTCAATTGTGATAAAAAGAAAATTTCAGATTTTAGATTTGAATCTTCAGCAAAACAAATAAGAGTTATTGAAGCTTTAGAAGGGCAATTAGTTACAAATGAATTACGAGAAGATGCTTTAATTGAAAATAAAAATATAATTTCGAATATTGAAAAGGATATTTTAAAAATGTCAGTTGTAAATCGTTATGAAAATCAACAACCAGCGATTGCATTCATCAAAAATTTTGGATTACATGAAGGAGCTATTGCATCGTCTGTTGGTCACGATTCTCATAATATAATTGCTGTTGGAGCCTCAGATGAAGCAATTTGTAGAGCAGTTAATTTGATTATAGAAAATGAGGGAGGCATTTGCGCCGTTTCAAACTATAAAGAAGAAGTAGTGCCATTACCTGTAGCTGGTATAATGAGTGATAAAGATGGCGATACTATTGGAAAACACTATGCAAAGTTAGATAATTTAGCAAAAGAGTTGGGCTCAAAATTGAACGCACCTTATATGACGTTATCGTTTATGGCATTATTGGTAATTCCGTCTTTAAAACTTAGTGACAAAGGGTTATTTAATGGTACAAACTTTAAGTTCACATCTTTAGAGTATAATTAAATTATTTGTATCTTTAAAAGATTAAAAAAATTATGCGATATGAAATTTAAATGTACTATAATGTTATTTGTACTAAGCTTTTTTATGCTAAATATAAATGCTCAAAAAAATAATAAAAAAACGATTATCTATGGGTTTGTTAAAGACTCATTAAATAAGCCTGTTGCTAATGTTTCAATTTTTATCAATGGAGTAATAACCAATAAAAAAACAAATTCTAAAGGTTATTATAAAATTAGATTAAAAAAGGCACCTAATAAAGTATCAGTTTTGTCATCTACTTATGGAGTTGAAGAGGTATTATATGAGAATGAGAATAAAATTAATTTTGTTTTTGACAAGAGTAGTTTGACAAAAGATAAATTCAATTACACAATTTATAAAAAAAAGCCAAAAAGAGTTATTGCTGCCAACAGAGTATATAATACTATATATGATTATTTTAGAGATCGCGTAAGTGGTGTTAGGGTTAGTGGAAATAATGAAATTCTTGTTAGAGGTATAACAAGCTTACGAAGTAATACTGCTCCTCTTTTTGTAGTAAATAAATCTCCAATTAGAAACATTGATACTATAAATCCTAATGAAATAAAATCAGTATCCGTTTTAAAAGGACCAGAATGTGCTGCATACGGTTCAAGAGGTGCAAATGGTGTAATTCTAATTAATACATATTAACCTTATCATAAAAAACTTTTTAGAGTATTTCTATAATGCCCATTAAAGAGTCTACCTACAAGCCATCATTTTACTTTAAAAAGGGATTTGTTTCTACTGTTTTTTCCGGTTTAATAAGACGTGTAAAAGAGTTAAATCAGGAGCGAGAACGCATCATTTTAAACGACGACGATTTTATAGACTTAGATTGGAGTTTTTCAAAAGAAAAAAGCAATAAACTTATTGTTTTATTACATGGGCTAGAAGGAAATGGACAACGGCCTTATATGACAGGTACTGCAAAATTGTTTAATGAAAATTCTGTAGATGCCGTTTGTGTAAATTTCAGAAGTTGTAGTGGAGAAGATAATCTAAGATATAGAAGTTATCATTCTGGTGCTACTGATGATTTAGTTGAAATTATTCAATATATAACTTCAACTAAACAATATTCAGAAATATATTTAAAAGGATTCAGCCTTGGTGGTAATGTTATTTTAAAATATCTAGGGGAAGGTAATGATATTCCAAAACAGATTAAAGCAGCTATAGCAATTTCCGTACCTTGTTATTTAAAAGGTTCTTCAAATGAATTACATACATTTAAAAATATATTATACCACGACAGATTTAAAAAACATCTAATTTCTAAGTTGAAAATTAAGCAATTGCAATTTCCTGATATACTGAATGTTAGAATAGTTAAGTCTATTAATACTTTACTAGATTTTGATAATGTTTATACCTCTAAAGCACATGGCTTTAAGGATGCATTTGATTATTACGAAAAGTGCAGTAGTCTACAATTTCTTAAAAATATAAAAACACCAACTTTAATTATAAATGCCCTTAACGATTCGTTTTTATCACCAGAATGCTATCCTGTAAAAGAAGCTAAAGAAAACCCAAATCTTTATTTAGAAATGCCAAACCATGGTGGACATGTTGGATTTGTTGATAAAAAGAATATCTATTATAACGAAAGGCGAGCTTTGGAGTTTGTTAGCTTATTGGGTTAATTTCTAAGTTGTTCAGGAAAACCTTCAATTACAATGCTCCATAATTCTGGGAGTAAAAAGTATACAAAAAGAGTTAAGATTATAATTGAAATTATATTCATAAAGAAGCCTTTATTTACCATATCTGGAATTTTCAAGTAACCAGACCCAAAAACTACTGCATTTGGTGGCGTTGCAACAGGCAACATATAAGCACACGATGCAGCAACTGTTGCGCTAACCATTAGTATAAATGGGTGTATGTCTATGCTTAAAGCCATTGGGGCTAATACGGGCAGAAGCATTGCAGTTGTGGCAAGGTTTGACGTAATTTCGGTTAAAAAATTTACAGCAGTAATAATAAGTAAAACTAAAAAGAAAGTATTTAAACCAGCAAATGATGTCATTTGATTACCAATCCACAAAGCTAATCCCGTGGTTTCAAAACCCTTAGCTAGTGCCATGCCTCCGCCAAATAATAGAATGATACCCCAAGGTAAATTTTGCGTGTCCTTCCAAGAAATTAATTTTTTATGTTTTGATTTAGACGGAATTAAAAAAAGTATTAAAGCAAATAATATGGCAATGATAGTATCGTCTATTTGAGGAAATATTTTTTGTAGTAAAAAAGATCGTGTAATCCAACAAAAAGCTGTTAATGCAAAAATAATAGATACTAATTTTTCTTCGTAGGACATGTTTCCAAGTGAAGCTAGTAAGCGCTTAATTTCCTGTTTCCCTCCAGGGAACTCTTGTTGTTTAAATGAAAACGCGAATGAAGTCAAATATTTCCAACATATTATTAGCAAAATAATTGAAATTGGAAACCCAAATATAAACCATTGCAAAAAAGTTATTTCATAACTATAAATTTCAGAAACAACACCAGCTAAAACTAAGTTTGGTGGTGTGCCAATAATGGTTGCTAAACCACCAATTGATGCACTATATGCAATAGCAAGCATTAAAGCCTTTCCAAAAATTAAGTTTTCATCTTCAGCAGTTTCAGGATTATCTTTTAATTGTTTAATAATAGCAATTCCAATGGGTAACATCATAACTGAAGTGGCAGTATTGGATATCCACATTGACAAAAATGCAGTAGCTATCATAAAACCAAGGATAATTTTTTTAATGTTTGAACCAATAAGATTAATGATGTTTAAAGCAATTCTTTTATGCAAATTCCATTTTTCAATAGCAATAGCAATAATAAACCCACCAAGATATAGAAACACATATTTATGTCCGAATGAGGTCGTAGTTGATGTAATATCTAAACTTCCAGAAAGTGGAAATAATACAATAGGTAGTAAAGCAGTTGCTGCAATTGGAATTGCTTCAGTAATCCACCAAATAGCGATCCAAGCAGTAGAAGCTAAAACACCATTGGCTTCATCTGATAATCCATCTGGAGCAAAAAAGAGTCGAATTAATATATAAAAAATAGGACCCAGAAACAGTCCTATGCGTTTTGTATTTATCATCTTTTAATTTTAAAATACATTTAACTTTATTAAAACCATGTTAAAAAAATAACTATCCGTAAAAATAGCTTTTATTTTTTTGTACTTTTTAAGAGAATTCTAAAATTCTTTTACTTAAATAAATAATTATGCCAACATTCAATTTAAAAATTAATAACGAAACCCATGCTGTTGAGGCAGATATGGATACGCCTTTACTTTGGGTGTTAAGAGACCAGATAAATTTAGTGGGCACAAAGTACGGCTGTGGTATTGGTCAATGTGGCGCTTGTACAGTGCATGTAGATGGTGTAGCTACCCGAAGTTGTTTACTTCAAATATCGCAAGCCGAAGGTCTGAATATTACGACTATTGAAGGGCTTTCTGAAAATGGTAATCATCCAGTTCAAGAAGCTTGGAAAGATATTGATGTTCCGCAATGTGGTTATTGCCAATCAGGGCAAATAATGACAGCTTCAGCATTTTTAAAAAGAAACCCTAGCCCTAGCAGCTCTGAAATACGAAATGCTATGCATGGTAATATTTGCAGATGTGCTTCGTACAATAGCATTGAAAAAGCTGTTAAGGTTGCATCAGAGAAACTAAGTTAAACCTAAATATCAATCATAAAATGAAAACTTCAAAACAAATTACATTTAGCAGAAGATCTTTCTTAAAAACATCTACACTTGCAAGTGGTGGGATGTTAATAGGGTTTAACTTATTTAACGCTTGTAAGCAAGATGTAGTACCACCAATGGACATTAGTAAACTAAATTTTAACGATTTTAACGCATTTATAAAAATATCAGACGAAGGTAAAGTCACTATATTTTCACCAAACCCAGAAATTGGACAAGGCGTAAAAACTTCAATGCCTATGATTATTGCCGAAGAGTTGGATGTACCATGGGACGATGTATATGTTCAACAAGGAGTTTTAGACACTAAAAATTATCAGCGTCAAGTTGCTGGAGGAAGTCAATCTATTAGATTTGGATGGGAGCCATTAAGGCAAACAGGAGCAACAGCAAAGCAAATGTTAATAAATGCTGCGGCGGCTAAATGGGGTGTTGATGCTTCAGAATGTACAGCTAAATTGGGTAATATTACAAATGCTAAAGGTGAAATGTTAAGTTATGGGGACGTGGTTAAAGAAGCCGCAGTATTAGAAGTTCCAGAAGATGTTAAGTTAAAAGATCCAAAGAATTTTACAATAATAGGGAAAAGTATTAGTAATGTTGATATTGATAAAATTACAACAGGTAAACCTCTTTTTGGTTTAGATTATAAAGAAGAAGGTATGGTATATGCCTCAGTTTTAAGAGCTCCCGCTTTCGGTCTGAAGCTAGAATCTTTCGATGCAACCGCTACTAAAGCTATGCCTGGTGTAATAGATGTTATTACAATTGGAGATAAAGTAAGGAAATACTTTGAAGATGGAAAAAATAATTGGTCAGTAAGACTAAACAGTAATGATAAGGTAGTTGTAATAGCAAATTCTACTTGGTCTGCCATAAAAGGAAAAAAAGCAATTAAAGCGGTATGGAATACAGAGTCTAATTTGGAAAGTACTGAGTTTCATGATAAATCATTAATTGAGTTGTTAGAAGGGAAAACCTTTAATACAATGCGATCTGATGGAAATGTTAAAAAAGCATTTGCTGAAGCTGATAAAGTTTTGGAGCGTACTTATGAATCTCCGTTTTTGCCACATAATTGTATGGAACCTATGAATTTTTTCGCAAATGTCACTGATGAAAAAGTGCATTTGGTAGGGCCAGTTCAAACTCCAGCAGCAGCGGCAACTGTTGTGTCAGATTTATTGGGTAGAAATATAGATGATGTTCACGTAGAAATGACAAGAATGGGTGGCGGTTTTGGACGACGACTTTACGGCGATTTTGCTTATGAAGCAGCCGAAATTTCTAATGCCATTCGTAAACCAGTAAAAATGATTTCTACTCGTGAGGATGATATGGGTACTGGGGTTTATCGTCCAGCCATTAAATATAAAATTGCTGCATCAATAAAAGATGGAAAGTTAACAGGCTATCATTTAAAAGAAGCAGCAATTAATAGTAATATGTATGGTCTAATTCCTAATTTTTTTCCAGCAGGAGCAGTTGAAAACTATCAAGTAGATGTAGTTAACTATAAAAGTAATATTACTACTGGAGCATGGAGAGCACCATATACTAATTTTTTGGCTAGTGCTGAACAAAGCTTTTTTGATGAATTAGCAGGAGTTATGGGGGTAGATCGTATTCAATTACATCTTGATTTATTACAGAAAGTAAAAGGAACCAGTGATGAACGCATTCAATATAATCCAGAACGATTAGAAGGTGTAATTAAATTGGTGGTAGATAAATCTAATTGGGGTAATACAAAAGAAGGGGTTTATCAAGGCTTTTCTGTGTATTATTGTCATAATACACATGTAGCCGAGGTTGCTGATATTATTATGGACAAAGGAGTGCCAATTGTAAAAAAAGTAACCTGTGCAGTAGACTGCGGAATTGTTGTAAACCCTTTAGGAGCGTTAAATCAAATAAAAGGAGGTGTTATTGACGGAATTGGACATGCTATGTATAGTGAACTAACATTTAATAAAGGGGTTCCTCAATCTGATAATTTTGATAGTTATCAATTGATTCGTATGGGACAAACTCCAGAAGTCGATGTGCACTTTGTCGAAAGCAATGAAAGCCCTACTGGTCTTGGAGAACCTACATTACCTCCAGTTGGAGCAGCAGTAGCTAACGCCATTTATGCCGCTACAGGTAAAAGACTCACTAAGCAGCCATATATGAATAATATCAATGTTGAAGAAAAGATTATTGGCTAGAAACTTTCATGACACACGAATTTAAAAATATAGTAGAAGAAGCTTTAATAGCAAAATCACAAGGAATAAAATCTGTTTTAGCATCTGTTGTTGCTCTAGATGGTTCTTCCTATAGAAGACCTGGAGTAAGAATGCTTATTCTTGAAAATGGGAAGATGATTGGTGCGGTGAGCGGTGGTTGTGTAGAAAAAGAAATTTTGCTACAATCTGAGACAGTTTTTAAAACAGATGAGGCAAAAATAATGACTTACGATGGTAGATATCGTTTAGGCTGCGAAGGTGTTTTGTATATTTTAATTGAACCCTTTCGCCCTAATGAATCTTTTACAAATGCTTTTAATAAATGTTTAGAAAATAGAAATAATTTCGTGATTCAATCTTATTTTGAAAAAAAAGAAGGAGTCATTTTTGGAATAGGGACTCAAGTAAAAATCAATAATAACTTATTTTCAATTTCAAAAAATATTGTAAAAACCAAAGAACACACACTTTCCGTTTTTAAACAAAATATGCCTCCATGTTTTAAATTAATAATAATAGGTGCAGAGCATGATGCTGTCCAGTTATGCAAATATGGAGCTTTAACTGGTTGGGAGATTACAGTTATTTCTGGAGTATCAGAAGCTAAATCAATTTCAGATTTTGTTGGAGCCAAAAACTTCTATGCTATTTCTCCAGAACAAATTGATGCTAAACTAATAGATAACCAAACAGCTATTGTTTTAATGACACATAATTTTGCTAACGATTTGCGATATTTGGTAGCATTAAAAAATACTGATCCAAATTATATTGGAGTATTAGGACCTGTAAAAAGGAGAGAAGATTTGCTGTCACAATTTATTGAATATTGTCCAAACGTAGAGGATGATTTTTTAGATATAATTCATGGTCCGGCAGGCCTTAATATTGGATCTGAAACACCACAAGAAATTGCTATTTCAATCCTATCAGAAATATTGGCTTTTACAAAAAAAAGGAATCCAAAATCACTTAGTAAAATAAACGGAAAAATTCATATTGATTAAATGAGTTTCATTTGAAAAATGAAGCATCAAATATAACCGTAGTAATTTTAGCAGCAGGAGCATCAAATAGAATGGATGAACCTAAACAGTTGCTAAAATGGGGTAATTCCACTTTATTAGGAAGCATTATTGAAAAAGCCAAAATGCTCAACGTTAAGGATGTTATTGTGGTTTTAGGTGCAAATTATCTACTCATAAGTAAAATCATTAAGCAATCAAAAATCACCATTTTAAATAATGTAAATTGGAAAAATGGATTGGGAAGTTCCATAGCTTTTGCTGTGAAACATATTATGAATGATACTATTAGAACAGACGCTACACTTTTTATGCTTGCTGACCAGCCCTTTATAGAAGTTGATTTTTTAAATACTATGATTAATCAATTTCAAGAAGGAAAACAATCAATTCTTGCTACTTCATATGATGAAAACAAATATGGTGTTCCAGTTATTTTTAGTAAAAGTTATTTTAAAGAACTTATACAGCTCAATGATGATAAAGGAGCAAAATATCTTCTAAAGAAATATAAATGTCATGTCAAAGTTTTAATACCTCCTGCAAAAAATGTAGATTTAGACTTTAAGAAAGACTATTTAAAACTTTATAAAACATATTTTAAAAAATGACCGATTTAGATATAGCCAAAAAGATTGAATTAAAGCACATAAGTAGCATCGCAGAAAAATTAGGATTACAGGCTGATGATATTGAAATGTACGGAAAGTACAAAGCAAAATTACCACATGGTCTTATGGATAAAGATAAGGTTGATAGATGTAATCTTATTCTAGTTTCTGCGGTATCTCCTACACCAGCCGGAGAAGGAAAAACTACGATGTCTATAGGTTTATCTGAGGGGCTAAATCAATTAGGAAAACAAACAACAGTGGTACTTAGAGAACCATCACTTGGTCCAGTTTTTGGAATAAAAGGAGGAGCAACTGGTGGAGGGCATTCTCAGGTGCTTCCAATGGAAGACATCAATTTACATTTTACTGGAGATTTTTCAGCGATAGAAAAAGCACACAATTTATTATCTGCTATAATCGATAATAATATCCAGAGTAAAACAAATTCAGTAGGTTTAGATCCAAGAACCGTGACATGGAAGCGTGTTATGGATATGAATGATAGATCGTTAAGGAATATAGTTATTGGCCTTGGAGGTACAACTTCTGGAGTGCCAAGACAAACAGGTTTCGATATTACAGCAGCATCAGAGATTATGGCTATATTATGTCTTTCAGACGATTTAGAAGACTTAAAAAAGCGCCTTGGAAATATATTTATTGGTTACACATTAAAACGAGAACCTATTTATGCTAAAGATTTAAAAGTTGAAGGCGCTATGGCAGCTTTATTAAAAGATGCTGTTAAACCTAATTTAGTTCAAACTATAGAAGGGAACCCTGCAATTATACATGGAGGACCATTTGCTAATATTGCTCAAGGTACAAACTCGGTTATTGCTACTCGTATGGGCATGTCTTTATCAGATTATGTGGTAACAGAAGCTGGTTTTGGAGCCGATTTAGGGGCTGAAAAATTCTTAGATATTAAATGTCAAAGTGCTGGTTTATCGCCTAAAGCCGTTGTATTAACTACTACGATTAGAGCACTTAAGTATCATGGAGGGGCAGATTTAAAAAATTTAACAGAAGAAAATGTTGAAGCCTTAACAAAAGGGTTGCCAAATCTTGAAAAGCATCTAGAAAACGTAAAACAATTCGGAATTACACCAGTTATATCAATAAATAGGTTTTTAACCGATAGTGATGAAGAAATTGAAACTATTAAGGATTTTGCAAAAAATAATAATGTAAGAGTGGCACTTGCTGAAGTTTGGGCTAAAGGAGGTAAAGGCGCCTTAGAATTAGCACAACATGTTATTGATATAGTTGAAGAAGGCTCATCTAACTTCAAGCCTTTGTACGATTGGGAATCTGATGTGAAAACAAAAATAGAAACTATTGCTACAAAAATATACGGAGCAGATGGTGTTGAGTATTCTGCTTTAGCAAAAAAAAATTTAAGAACCATTGCTAATTTAGGATTAGAAAAATTACCAGTATGTGTGGCTAAAACACAAAAATCGTTATCAGATAATCCTAAATTATTAGGACAACCTAAAGGTTTTTCAATAACAGTAAGAGAAATTGAAATAGCAGCCGGAGCTGGGTTTTTAGTTCCAATAACTGGAGATATGATGCGTATGCCTGGGCTACCAGCACATCCAGCTTCAGAAAATATCAATATTGATAACAATGGAAATATTTCTGGTTTGTTTTAATAACTATCACTTTAACAGATACTTACAATAATTTCGATTAAATTTGTGTAATAACTAATAATTACCATAAGATTAAAGAATAATAATTATGGCAATCCGAAACTATGAAGGCAAAAAATTTGATGTAGATGCTGTGAACAAAACTTTTGATTCACTCACTATAGAAGAGGCTTTGCAAATAAATATTAACGACAAACCCTTTACGGTTTCAATGCGAACACCTGGTGAAGATATGAGTTTGGTTAGGGGGGTGTTGCATTCTGAAGATATTATTAGCGATCCAAATTTTCATCCTGATATTATTTTAAAAAAGGAAAACGATGATGGTATAGTTACTATTGTTAATGTTATTATTCCTGAAGATAAACTAGGAAATGGTTACACTAATAGCCGTAGTTTACTATCGGTATCTTCATGTGGTATTTGTGGTAAAACTGAATTAGGAGACTTAACGTTTATTGGAAAAACAATTGATGATGCAAATAAAATAGATATCTCATTAATTCATCAATTATTTGAAAAAATGAATGTGTTACAGCACGATTTTAAACAATCGGGTGGCACACATGCTGCTGCAGTTTTTTCTTTAGAAGGAGAGTTATTATGCAGTATGGAGGATATTGGAAGGCACAATGCTGTCGATAAAATTATTGGTAAGTTAATAACAACTAATAAACTTAAAGAAGCAAAAATTATAACTGTTAGCGGGCGCATTTCTTATGAAATTGTTATAAAGTGTTTTAAAGCTAAAGTACCTTTTTTGGCTGCAGTATCAGCGCCATCATCACTAGCTGTCGATTATGCGAAAGAATTAGGAATTACATTATTTGCATTTTGCAGAGATAAAAGAGCAACTTGTTATTCAAATCCGCAACGAACCAAAATTACCAAAACTAATACTAAAGCGAGTTAAAAATATATGTCAGATAATTTAAGTGAATTATTAGGAAGAAAAGGAGTTAAAGAAAATCTCTTTGACAAGCTAGGTAATGTGGCAAAACAAGATGGTACACCAACTGAGGATGAATTAGCTAAACTTGCTGATGAGTTTTTAATAGGTAAGGCCAATACATTTGGTACCGCAAGTTTTTATGATTTTTTAAAACCTGAAAATAAAGGAAAAAAAGCATATGTGTGCAACGGGACAGCATGTGTTTGTGCAGGTACTCAAGAAGCTGTAATAGACTTACTTAAAAATCATTTTGTTTTAGATGAGATTGGGCATATGACTTGCTTAGGGCGTTGTCATGAAAACTCGGCTTTTCATTATGGTGGAAATAATTATTCAGGAACTGCTGTAAATAATTTGAATAGAATTATCGATTCTGATAACAATCTAAATCAAGATATATATAATGTAAAAGACAATGGGGCTAAAATTTTAACTCAAGATTTTACAAACATTTCTGAATATTATCAACCTTTTAAAGATGCTCTTAAAAAAGAATCTTCAGATGTTTTAGAAGAAATAAAAACGTCTAATGTTCGTGGGCGTGGCGGTGCTGGTTTTCCGATGGGATTAAAATTAGAATTTTGTCGAAATGTAAAAAACGATACAAAATTTATTATCTGTAATGCTGATGAAGGTGATCCTGGAGCCTATTCTGATCGTTATTTATTAGAACATCAACCGCATGCAGTCTTGTTTGGAATGCTAATTTCTGGGTATGTTACTCATGCAAATTATGGTATTCTCTACATTAGAGCTGAATACCCTGAAGCTGTAAAAATTGTTCAAAATGCTATTGATGCTTTAGAAACACAAGGATTAATAGGTGAAAGTATTGATGATAGTGGATTCGATTTTCAATTTAAAATAATACAAGCACAAGGCTCTTATATATGTGGAGAAGAAACGGCATTGATAAATTCAATTGAAGGGCAACGCCCAGAGGTACGTGTACGTCCTCCATTTCCAGCTCAAAAAGGATTGTTTAATAAGCCAACCACGGTTAATAATGTGGAAACCTTAGCAGCATTACATTATATAATTTCTAACGGAGGACAAGCCTGGAAAAGCATTGGAACAGAACGATCTTCTGGTACTAAATTAGTATCGTTAGATAGTTTTTTTAATAATCCTGGAATGTATGAGGTTGAGATGGGAACACCTCTTTCTGTTGTTGTAAATGAACTAGGTGGCGGTTTTAAGCAAGATGTAAAAGCATTGCAAATAGGAGGCCCACTCGGAGGCTTAGTACCTGTTTCAAAAATAAACGATTTAACAATAGATTTTGAATCGTTTTCTAAAGAAGGGTTTTTATTAGGTCATGCTTCCGTAGTTTGTGTCCCTTCAGATTTTCCAATCATGAAATTTATTGAACACTTATTTGACTTTGCTTCATATGAAAGTTGTGGTAAATGTTTCCCTTGCAGATTAGGAACAAAACGGGGGCAAGAATTATCAGAAAAAGCATTAACTTCAGATTATAAAATAGACAGAGCCTTATTTGCTGATTTATTAACAACTTTAGAACAAGGCTCATTATGTGCTCATGGTGGAGGAATTCCACTTCCTGTTCGTAATGCGATGCAGTATTTTGATGATGAATTAAAACAATACTTCAATTAGATTATTATGAGTAAAACAGCATATATAGATAATCAGGAATTTGAAATAGTTGAAGGAGAGACTATGTTATCTTTCATTAGGCGCTATAAAGAACAAGGACTTGTACCAACATTATGTGATGCACCAAACTTAGATCCTTTTGGATCGTGTAGAGTATGTAGTGTAGAAGTTGCTTTAAACGAAAATGGTACCGTAAAAACGATGGCATCTTGCCATACACCAGTAGCAGCTGGTCAATATATTTATACGAGTACAGAATCTGTGAAGGCGCTGCGTAAGAATATTTTAGAGCTAGTTCTAACCGATCATCCTTTAGATTGTCTAACCTGTGAAGTTAATGGCAATTGTGAGTTACAAACCGTAGCAGCCCAAGTGGGTATTCGCGAAGTGCGTTACCCTGAAGGTGATAATCATTTATATAGAATGAAAGATTTGAGCCATCCGTATATGACTTCAGATTTATCAAAATGCATCAACTGTTACCGTTGTGTACGTGCTTGCGATGAAGTACAAGGTGAATTTGTACTAAGTATGTCTGGACGTGGTTTTGACTCTAAAATTATAAAAGGATTAGATGATTCGTTTATGGATTCAGATTGTGTAAGCTGTGGCGCTTGCTCTCAGGCATGCCCAACATCTGCAATCTCAGACGTATTTCAATCTAAAGCTATTAAGCCAACTGAAACAACACGTACAATTTGTACCTATTGTGGGGTAGGTTGTAATCTTGATGTGGCAACTAGTAATGGAGAAATACTCAGTATTCAAGCACCTTATGATGCAGAAGTGAATCAAGGTCATACTTGTTTAAAAGGACGTTATGCTTTTAAGTTTTATGATCATCCTGAGCGTTTAAATGCACCAATGATTAAACGTAATGGAGCATTTGAAAAAGTGACTTGGGATGAAGTTTACGATTATATTGCAAATAAATTAACAGGATTTAAAGAAGAGTTTGGTCCAGATTCCATGGCTGGAATTTCTTCATCACGTTGTACAAACGAAGAGAATTATTTAATGCAAAAATTCTTTAGAGCTGTATTGAGTACAAATAATATAGATGGTTGTGCACGTGTGTGTCACTCTCCAACAGCATTAGGGATGCAACGAACTTATGGTACTGGAGCTGCAACAAATTCGATAGATGATTTAAAAGACACCAACTGTATTATGGTTATTGGAGCTAACCCAACTGATGCGCACCCAGTTACAGGAGCAAAACTAAAACAGTTTGTTATGAAATCTGATAACGTATCTATTGTTATCGACCCAAGACGTACAGAATTAGCAAAATATGCAACACATCATTTAGCTTTAAGACCTGGAACTAATGTGGCAGTACTTAATATGATGATGTATTATATTGTTACAGAAAACTTAGTCGATACATCGTTTATAGAAAATAGAACAGAAGGGTTTGAAGATTTTAAAAAAGAGTTATTAACTATTGATTTAGATAAAATTGAAGCTGTTTCTGGTGTTGCAAGAGGCGATGTCCGAGCTGCCGCAATCGCTTATGCATCTGCACCAAATGCTATGTCTTTTCATGGTTTAGGAGTTACAGAACATTTTCAAGGTACCTTTACAGTAATGCAGATTGCAGATTTAGCATTACTTACAGGAAACATTGGGAGGCGAGGTGTTGGTGTGAACCCATTGCGTGGACAAAACAATGTGCAAGGGTCTGCAGACATGGGTGTACAGCCACATCAAGGAGCTGGTTATTTGGACGTTACAAAAGATGATGTCAATAAAAAGTATAATGAATTTTATGGAGTTGATGTTCCAAAGCATATTGGATATAAAATTCCAGAAATGTTTGATGCAGCTCTAAAAGGAAATTTAAAAGCGATTTGGATTATTGGTGAAGATGTAGTACAAACCGATCCGAATACTCAAAAAGTTATAAAAGCACTTAAAGCAACCGATTTAGTTATTGTTCAGGAATTATTTATGACTGAAACTGCTAAATATGCCGATGTTATTTTGCCAGGAGCATCCTTCTTAGAAAAAAGCGGAACTTTTACCAATGGCGAGCGTCGCGTCCAAGCAGTAAATCAAGTGGTAGAACCTGTGGTTGGTTCTAAACCTGACGGGCAAATTATTGTGGATATAATGAATAGAATGGGTTATGAGCAACCAGATTATACCCCAGATGGTATGCTTGAGGAAATCTCACAAATTGTACCGTTTTTTGCAGGTATTAAATGGGATAGATTAGGTGAAAATGGATTGCAATGGCCAGTTGCACCTGATGGAACTGATACTCAAATTTTACATAAAACCGAATTTAAACGCGGTAAAGGAAAATTTGAATTTAACCCTTGGGAAGAAACTGTAGAATTAAAAGAACATGCAAAAGAATACCCTTATATTTTAACAACTAACAGAGAACTAGAACACTATAACTGTGGAGCGATGACACGTCGAACTGCTAACGAATTGATTCTTAAAGATGATTACTTAATGATAAATCCTGAAGATGCTAAAACTAATCTTATTAACGATGGTGATTATGTGTGCTTAGAATCTCCAAGAGGAAAAGTAGATGTTAAAGCTAGAATTACTGATGAAGTAAAACAAGGTATTTTAAGTACAACCTTCCATTTTCCTGACATTATGATAAATAATATTACAGGAGATGTCCATGATAGCGAAGCCATGTGCCCAGAATATAAAGTAGTTGCTGTACGTATCAGAAAAAGTAAAGGAAAGTTTAAAAAACAATTAGTTTAAGAGTATATAAATTAAAAGCCTCAATGTCAACAAAATTTGAAAAAGCGATACAGCTCATTGATAATGAAAACTCAAAAGATGTTAGAAAGGAATCTTTTGATAATAAAGAATACCCAAAAGAGTTACTGTATTCGCTTAGAATGACAAGTAAGCTTTTAGAGTATCTGCCTAGTGCATCTGACGAATTAAAAATTGCAGCTAGGGCTCAGCATATTAATCGTTGGATAATAGCAAGAAACACTTATTCTATGGATCGAGTAGGGTATTTGAAATGGAGAGAAGCACTTAAGAAAATGCATGCTGATATAACTTCTAGTCTTTTAGCAAAAGTTGGATACGACTCAGATTTTATTAATAGAGTTGTTTTTTTGATTAATAAAAAACTGATAAAAAAAGATGCGGATTCGCAGGTATTAGAAGATGTTGTTTGCTTAGTGTTTTTAGAATATTATTTTGAAGCCTTTTCGAGAAAACATGATGATACTAAGCTTATAGATATTGTAAGAAAGACGTGGAATAAAATGTCTAAAAAAGGACAAGAGTCTGCTTTAAAACTGCATTTTTCAGATAAAAGCTTGATGTTAATAAAGCAAGCTATTTCTTAAAAATTATTAGCCTCCAATTGTAATCATACTTCTGTTTTTGGTGTGTAATTGGGGTTTTTCTAGCTTTTCTAGCGTATCCATACCTCCTCTTACTTTAAATTTGGCTTGTATAGCTTTTTGAATAATAGGCTTAATGTCTTTTCCTTCTCTGAGAGTCGTTAACAAATCGGATTCGCTATTAGAAAACAAGCAATTTTTAAGCTGCCCATTCGCTGTTAATCGGATACGATTACAAGAATCGCAAAAGGGGTTGGTTACTGAGCTTATAATTGCAAAAGAACCTTTATAGCCTTTAATTTTATAATTTTTTGAGGTATCGTTTGGCGCATCTTGAATTCGAAGGACTTCATCTTTAGTAAAAGCATTATTTACATATTCCATTACTTCAGCATAAGACACCATTTTTTCTTTATTCCATTTGTTTCCATCAAAAGGCATAAATTCAATAAAGCGCACAGAGATTGGAAGTGTTTTGGTAAGGTTTATAAAATCAACAATTTCATTATCATTAAATCCTTTAATTAAAACAGCATTTAGCTTGACATTGAATCCTTCTTTTACTAAAAGTAAAATATTATTATAAACCACTTCAAAATTATTTCTACGTGTAATTTTATTGAATTTTTCAGCAATTAAAGAATCTAAACTCACATTAATATTACGGATGCTACAAGCTTTAAGTGTATCAATAAAACGGTGGACTATTACTGCATTTGTAGTAATTGAAAGCTCTACAGGTAGTGTTGCTAATTTTTCTAAAACAATATTTACATCTTTCCTGACCAAAGGTTCTCCACCAGTAAGTCTAATTTTAGTTACGCCATTATCGACAAAGGTTTTGGCAATGGTGTATACTTCATCAAAAGACATAATATGTGACTTTGGAGATAGAGGAATTCCTTCTTCGGGCATGCAATAGGTACAACGTAAATTGCATAATTCGGTTAAAGAAATACGCAAATAGCTGTGTTTTCTACCAAAAGTATCAGTCAATATGTTTTTTCTATTTTCCATTAGTCGTGTCTTGCACCTTTAAAAATCCTAAAAATATGAAGTAAAGAAGGGAATATTGCATCCATAGATTCTTTTGCTCCGTTAGTAGACCCCGGTAATGCTAAAACCAAACTATCTTTATAAGTACCGGCCACACTTCTTGACAGCATAGAATAGGGAGTCCTTTCTTGTCCATAGCTGCGAATAGCCTCTTCAATCCCTGGAATATTCCTGTCTAAAAGTGTTGCTAAAGCTTCTGGAGTTACATCACGTTTTGATAACCCTGTGCCTCCCGTAAAAATAATTAAATCGATACCTTGAGATTGATAGGTTTTTACTTTTGATTGAATTACATCGGCTTCATCAGGAATAACTTTGTATTCTGAAATAGTAACATCACTTTTTTCAAGCTTTTTAATAATTGCTTTTCCTGCTTTATCTTCTTTTTGTCCTGCAGAAATAGTATCAGAACAAACTACAACAGCTGCGGTTATATCTTTTCTAAATTTATCTTTAAAATCGGATTTTCCGCCCTTTTTATTCAATAATTTTATGCTGTGTATTTCAACACCTTTATCAATTGGTTTAAGCATGTCGTACATGTTTAATGCTACTACACTGGCACCATGCATCGCTTCAACTTCAACACCAGTTTTATAAATGGTTTTTATAGTACATAAAACGATAATTTCTAACCCGCTAACTTTGTATTCTATTCCTGTAAATTCAATGGGTAGAGGATGACAGTCTGGTAATAAATCTGGAGTTTTTTTAACACCTAATAAACCTGCTGCTTTACTCATAGCAAAAACATCTCCTTTAGGAACCGTTTTATTTTTAATCGCTTCAATAGTTTCAGGCTTACTTACTTTTACGATGGCTTGAGCAGTAGCTATCCTTAAGGTGTTTATTTTGTGTGTGATGTCTACCATAATCAATTATTAACTTTCCATTGATGTGTTTCGTCTTCAAAAATCTCTTTTCCAAATACAGGAACGTCTGCTTTTATTGCTTCAACAATATATTCCAAAGCTTCAAAAACGATTTTGCGCCTTGGTGATGAAACAAATACAAATAAGCATATTTCTCCAGCGTTAACTTTTCCTAAACTATGATAAATGTGCATGCATGTGAGGTCGAATTTTTTAAAAGCGGACTCTCTAATCTCATTAAATTTATTGTTTGACATATCTTCATAAGCCGTGTATTCAATTGCTGATACTGTTTTTCCATCAACTACATCAGCTCTCACTTGGCCAAGAAAAATGTTATGCGCACCAATACTTGTTTTCGTTTGATGTTTATATATTGAGTTGCCTATAAATTCTGAGGTTATGGCACCTTCTTTAAATACGTTTTTAGGTTTTTTGTTATTCATTTGATGATACTTTTGTATAATTATTTAATACTGTAGCTCCTTCTTTTAAGCTGAAACAGTTTGTAATGTTCAGCTCATTTAACATTTGAGTAGCTCGTTTACTTCTAACTCCAGATTGACAAAAAAGTACTTTCTTTTTATCTGAAGTAATTTTGCTTAAACTTTGTTCTAGTTGACTAAAAGGGATATGTGAAACTTTTATACTTTCAATTTTTGGTTGCTCATGTGGTTCTCTAATATCTATAAATTGAATATTTTCTTCAGAAATTATATCGTCTATTGAAACTTCTAGCACTTCCATTTCACAATTTTCACTGATTTGTTTTTTGTGAAAATTGTTCTTTTCTTCTAAAATAGATTGAATAATGGCTTCATTTCTATTTACTTTCAAAGTTGAAACCTTTGAGGTTAGAGCATTATAAAGCAAAAGTTGTCCAGAAAGCACATCTCCAATGCCTAAAATAATTTTCAAAACTTCATTAGCCTGCATACTACCAATAATTCCAGGGAGTATTCCCAATACACCAATTTCTGAGCAATTTGGTATTGTACCTTCTTGTGGCGGATTTGGAAATAAACATCTGTAACTTGGCCCTTTTTTATAATTAAAAACAGAAACCTGTCCTTCAAACTTATAAATAGCCCCAAAAACCAAAGGCTTATTTGTAATAAGACAAGTATCGTTTACGAGATAACGCGTTTCAAAGTTATCAGACCCATCAACAATAATGTCGTACTGATTAAATAAATCGATAGCATTTTGATAATTGAGTTGAAAAGGGTATGCGGCTATAGAAATTGTATCATTTAAATCCTCTAATCTTTCTTTAGCAGCAATGGCTTTGTTTTTTCCTAAACATGATGAGCCAAATAAAATTTGACGTTGCAAATTAGAAAGTTCAACAACATCAAAGTCTATAATGCCAATAGTACCAACCCCAGCGCCAGTTAAATATTGTAAAACTGGGCATCCCAAACCCCCAGCTCCAATAACTAAAACTTTTGCTTTGGAGATTTTGTCCTGTCCAACTTGTCCGATTTCGGATAAAATGATATGTCTATTATATCTACTCATAATTTAATCAACCTCCAGAAAAAGGGGGTAATAAAGCTATTTCGCTTCCTGTTATTTCTTTATCGCCTAAAACCAATTTTTGATTTTGTGCGACTTGAAAATCTTTATTTTTTAAGTCGCTATATTTCGAATAAAGGACATCTAATAGTTCTGAAACTATTAGACCTGAAAACTCGATTGACTCTTCATTTTTGTTAGTAATTTCAGCTATTTGCCCAAAATATTTAATATTCAAATTCATTTCTTAAAGTAATAAGTTGTTCAAAAGTGTTGATGTTTTCAACTTGTTTATCCATTGTAGGATCTATTTCAATAGTTTTTACATGAAGTTGATTTACTGCATATATCAACCTTTTTTCTCCTTTATTCAATAAATCTTCGAAAATAGATGCGCATTTTTTTTTGTATAGGGCTACTAATGGCATCGTTTTTCCTTGACTAACAATTTGTACGACATCAGAATACTCATCGGTGTTTATAATTAGCTTTTCTAAAACTTCAGTGGTGATAAGAGGAATATCACAGCTTAAAACTAGGTTATAATCGGTTTTTGAGTGTTTCAACCCAGTATAAACTCCTGCTACTGGCCCTGAATTTTTGATTAAATCTTCGACCCTTTTATATCCAAATTCATCATAATGAGAGCTATTACTAACTATTATTATACTCTTTACCAAAGGAGAAGCTGCATTAATTATATTTTCAATGAATAATGATTCTCCAAGTGCTAAAAGTCCCTTGTCAGATTTCATTCTAGAACTTTTACCTCCCGCCAAAATAATTCCTGTTATGTCTTTTTTATTAATCATTTAAGTGAAAAATAATTTTGCACTAGCAATCATTAACACGAATGCTAGCATGTATTGCAAGTTTTTGTTATTTATCTTTTTGCTTCCGTAGTAACCTCCTAAAACCCCTCCGATAAGGGCAATGACTACCAAAACAAAAGAGGCCTTTTCTATAACAACACCACTACTTATTTGACCAATAAGACCTGATGCTGAATTAACCCATATAAAAAGTGCAGAAACAGCCGCCGCTTCTTTCATTTTTCCCCAATGTAACAAGAGAATAATAGGGGTTAGTATAATGCCTCCACCAATACCAATTAATCCAGAGAAAAAACCAATAACGCCTCCAACAATTAGCCCTTGCCAAATATTCACAGATTTAATAGATTGTCGTTCCTTACCAAAAACATTAAGCATCTTTAGTACCGCAAAAATTAATAGTATAGCTAATATTTTTTTATATAGGGTAGCATCAACTTCAATTCTACCTCCTAAAAAGGCTAGTGGTATGGACGAAATTGCAAATGCCATGAATAATTTTTTATTAAAATGCCCTTCTTTATAGTAATAGTAAAACGAGATTCCTGCAACAAAAAGATTTAGAAGTAGAGCAGTGGGTTTCATACTTTCTGGTGCAAATGAAAATAGAGCCATAAGTGCTAAATAACCACTGGCACCACCATGCCCTACACTTGAGTATAGGAATGATACTATAGGCAGAATTAGTAAAAAAAGGTATATGTTTTCGTTTTCAAGCATTTATAAGGCTTTAATTTTTTCAAGCTGTTTGTCTAAAAATGCCCAGCATTCTTTATTAATTTCATCAAAAGCTTTAACCAAGGATTTACCGTATTCAGTTAATTCGGCACCACCACCACCTTTTCCGCCAATACTATTTATAGTTACGGGTTGCTTTGCCGATTTATTTACAGAGTCAATAAGATTCCAAGCTTTTTTATAGGAAATATTTATAGATTTTGCAGCTTTTGATAAAGAACCAGTTTCATCAATTGCTTTTAGTAATTGTACACGACCTTCTCCTAAAAGTACTTTGCTTTTTGATTCAATCCAGATTCGGCTTTTTATTTTATAACTCATAATTGCGTTTTTTTAAATGGGTAAGAGAACAGTGTTTACTAAATCATTGGCTTTTATGGAGCTAATATTTTCGGGCACAAAAACTAAAGCATTAGATATAGCAAAAGTTTGTAACATCGATGAGTTTTGACCCTCTAAAATCTCAACTTCACCCTCATTATGAATAGCTTTTAAAAACTGTGGTCTGTCACCTCTCTTTTCAAAATTTGATATAGACTTTGCATTTACTCGAGGTAATTCCATAATCTTTCTATTCATTATGTTTTGTAATGCTATATATACATAAACATAAAAGCAAGATAATGCAGCTGCTGGGTTACCAGGAAGAGCAAATACAAGTGTTCTTTCTTTTTTCCCAAAAAATAGCGGCTTTCCTGGTTTTTGCTTTACTTTATAAAAAAGCTCTTCTACCTTAAGTTCATTTAAAGCTTTTCCAACAAAATCATAATCACCAACAGAAATTCCACCTGTAATTATAACTAAATCATTATCATTGATTACAGAATTGAGTTTCTCAACGGTTTTAAAATAATTATCTTCTACTTTATGAATTGTCACATCATAAAATTTTAAACTGTAGAGAGCACTTAATAGCATTTTAGAATTGCTTTCATAAATTTTGCCATATGTCAATGTTTCACCTGCATCAATCAATTCATTTCCAGTTGTAACGATAGCTATATTTGGTTTTTTGTAAACAGAAACTTGAGTAATTCCCAAAGAAATTAAGTAGCCTATGGCTGCTGGTGTTAGCTTAGTGCCCTTCTTTAAAGCTATGTCTCCTTGTTTTACTTGTTCCCCCGAAGGGCGAATGTTAAGGCCTAAAGAGATTTGATGCTCAATGGTAATTGACATCCCATTTGATTGTACTTTTTCCTGCATCATAATGGCATTAGCAGAATCTGGAACTGGAGCACCTGTAAATATTCTAACAGCTTCTCCATGCTTTAAAATAGGTTGATTAGAATCACCGGCTTTTACCTCTCCAATAAGCTTATATTTTAAACTTTCATGTAAACATAAAGCATACCCATCCATAGCAGATTGCCTAAATGGGGGCATATTTATAGGAGAATAAACATCTTTAAATAAAACATATCCATTTGCCCTTTCAGTTGGTTTTATAGTCTCTTTTATTAGAGGTTTACTATTATTTTTAACAAGTTGTATGGCTTCTTCTATGGAAATCATTCTTTTTTTTCGTTATGTCTATACAAATATAACGTATTCATTTTTTAGTATAGTATGATATTTATCAGTTTTTTGATTATATTTATATGAGCCTTACTGTTCTTATTTAGATTAAGTTTAAATTACTTCTCGACACTTTTTCTATGATATTTATCAGTTTTTACCTTTAACATTTAAGATATTTTTATCCTGTTTAAAATCAAAACTGATTTTTATGCCTATAAAAAGCTATTTGGCGCACCCGCACGATAATAAAAAAGTAGAACTTTTAACTGCATTATCTGCACTTGAAGAATGTGAGGTTATGCCTGCCACAAATGAAGATGTTTTAGTATTAGTAACAGATACTTTAGATGATGCTTCTGAAGAACTCCTTAAAGCAAAAATTGAAAAAATAAAAAGCCTAAAACTGTTAGCAATGGTTTCTGGTTTTAACAGTCCACAAAATCAGCAATAACATGTACAACTCATTAACAAACAGAAGAAGTTTTATAAAAAAAATGGCGAGATTATCTGCAATGGCAGCAGCTGCATCTATGTTTCCTGGAATATTGTTTGCCAGTGAGCAAGAAGATGGCATTCCCAAAGGAGCTAATCTAGATTGGAAAAAAGGACCTTGTAGGTTTTGTGGAGTTGGTTGTGGTATTTTGGTAGGTACTGAAAAAGGAAAAGCTGTAGCTGTAAAGGGAGATCCTAATTCTTCTGTTAACAAGGGATTACTTTGTGTTAAAGGTTATCATCAAACTATGTGTATCCAATCTAAAGATAGGTTAACACATGCTTTAGTTAAGAAAAATGGTACCTATGTAAAAACACCAATTAGTGAAGCTTTAGATATTGTTGCCAATAAAATGAAAGATACCATTGCTACACACGGAAAAGATTCGGTTGCGATGTACACTTCTGGACAATCAACTATTCCAGAAGGTTATGTAGCTTCAAAGTTTATGAAAGGTGCTATAGGTACTAACAATCTCGATTGCAATGCACGATTATGTATGGCTAGTGCTGTAGCTGGATTTTTAACTTCTTTTGGAGCAGATGAACCTATGGGGTGTTATGAAGATATAGATCATGCTGATTATTTTATTACGTGGGGAAATAATATGGCAGAAATGCATCCCGTATTATTTTCTAGAATATTAGAGCAAAAATCTAGGCGTGGATCAAAAGTTATTGATTTTGCTACACGAACAACGCGATCAAGTACAGCTTCGGATAGGTCAATTTTATTTGAACCTCAAACCGATTTAGCTCTTGGAAATGCTATTTGCTATGAAATAGTTAATAATGGCTGGGTTAATAAATCATTTATAGAAAAACACTGTAACTTTAGTAAAGGGCTTACCAAAATGGGTTATGGTATGGAGGATAAATATAAATTTAAAGACAAGCCTGAAAAAATAGATTTTGATCAGTACAAAGCCTTTTTAGAAGATTATACTCCTGAAAAAGTTGCTAAATATTCTAAGGTTTCAGTAAAAGATATAAAGTATTTAGCATCAATCTATGGAGATCCTAATAAGAAAGTGATGTCGCTTTGGTGTATGGGTGTAAATCAGCATACAAGAGGAACATGGATGAATAATATTATTTATAATATTCACCTGTTAACAGGTAAGATTTCTGAACCTGGAAATAGTCCATTTTCATTAACAGGACAACCTTCTGCTTGTGGTACTGCTCGTGAAGTAGGAACCTTTACGCACAAATTACCAAAAGGAGTAGTAACAAACCCGAAACACAGAGAATTAGCCGCTAAAATTTGGAAAGTTCCAGTTGAAAAAATTCCATCTAAACCAACTTACCATACTACAGAAATGTTTAGAGCTGTGGATAGAGGTGATATTAAGTTTATTTGGACACAGGCAGTAAACCCATTAGTGTCTTTACCAAAAACCAGTCGCTATCGTCCAGCAATGAAAAAAGAGTCTTGTTTCGTTGTGGTTTCTGATGTATTTCCAACACCAACATCTGATGTTGCAGATGTAATTTTACCAGCATCATGGCATATTGAAAAATCTGGATTGTATGGAAATTCAGAACGAAGAACTCAACATTGGGATAAAATGGTAGAAGGACCAGGTGATACCACACCGGATGCATGGATGTTTATTGAGGTAGCAAAGCGCATGGGTTATGGCGATTTGTTTCCATATAGTAAAGAAAATCACGTTGAAGAAATATACAATGAGTACCGTCAATTTCATGAAGGTAAAAAACACGGAATGGCGCCGCTTGAAGTATTGAAAAAAGAATCGGGAGCTATATGGCCTTATGTAGACGGTAAATCAACGCAATGGCGTTTTAATGCGAAATATGATCCTGCTTGTTCTAACGGGAAAGATTTTCATTTTTATGGAAAACCAGACGGTAAGGCTGTAATTTGGCAACGTCCTTACGAACCAGCTGCAGAGTCTCCAGATAGCGAATATCCTTTTTGGTTGAATACGGGACGTGTAATTGAACATTGGCATACAGGTTCTATGACACGTAGAATACCTGTGCTTCATAAAGCAATGCCGCATGCGTATGTAGAATTTCACCCAGAAGATGCTAAAGCATTAAGTATTAGAAATGGAGAAAAAATAAAGGTAACATCAAGAAGAGGCTCTTGTATATTACCAGCTTCTATAAATGAAAGAGGATTACCAACTAAAGGGCAAGTTTTTGTGCCTTTCTTTGATGAGAATATGATGATTAATGATACGACTCTTGATGCTTTTTGCCCAATTTCTAAAGAGCCCGATTTTAAAAAATGTGCTGTTAAAGTTGAAAAAGCTTAAGACATGAAAAAGAGACTCGGAATCATATCACTTTTTGTATTACTTTTCATAACCTTTATTACCATTTGGAATTTTAGTTATCAGGTTGGCTTAGAAGAAGGTTATATTCCTATTGAAAATGTAGAGTCTCACACAAATATTCCATCGGAAAGTGGTGTTTTTGAGCGCGCAGAATTTGCTTTAGAATATGCAAATATGCCAATTGATGAGAATCACCAACGTACTTTAAGTGCATATTATAATAACAGAGCCTATTATGGTGCCCCACCTAGTATACCGCACCCTATTAAAGATGAAAAAAGTTTGGGTGGTAATACCTGTTTGCAATGTCATCAAAATGGAGGTTTTGTAAAACAGTTTGATGCCTATGCACCTGTTACTCCACATCCTGAAATGATTAATTGTAGGCAGTGCCATGTCGCTCAAAATAGTAATACACTTTTTAAGCCTACAAACTTAGCAAAAGTACATGCGCCTAAAGTTGGTATTAATAATGCGCTGATAGGAACACCACCAATGATTCCACACCAAATACAAATGCGAGAGAATTGCTTGTCATGTCATGCTGGACCAGCTGCGCCTAAAGAAATTAGGGTTACACATCCAGAGCGAATTAATTGTCGTCAATGTCATGTGCCAACAGATCGGGTAGTTTCAGAAATAACTCCTTTTACAAGAACTAATAGTAATGATAATGAATAGAAAAAAAGACATATATATATTGGCTTGTTTGTTTACTGTTACATTCTTTTCTTGCAAACACGGAGAAGGAGAATATCACAGTCTTTATGATAAAATTGAAGCAGAAAGTAAAGTTTATCATGACACAACAATGACTTCGGAAGCTTTTTTAAATGATATTAAAACCATCAAGATTACTGAAGGTGAACATACTTTTTTAATACCTGAACGTAAAGGACAAATTAAATCTTATGCTTGTATTGAATGTCATACAGAGCCTCTTGATAAATTAAAAAGTAAGGATATTAAAAAAGCGCATTGGGATATTAATATCGCACATGCTGATAAAAGCACTATGAATTGCGCTACTTGTCATAATGGTAATGATATGAATAACCTTAATACACTAACTGGTATTAAAGTAGATTTTAACTCGAGTTATAAATTGTGTGCACAGTGCCATTCTTCGCAGTTTGAGGACTGGAAAGGTGGTGCTCATGGAAAACGTATTGGAGGTTGGGTTGCACCAAGAGCTTCATTTACATGTGTTAATTGTCATAACCCACATAGTCCGAGTTTTGAGACTAGATGGCCATCACGATTTAATACAGAGCAGATAGAAGAATCACATGAAGGGTTAGCCCATTAAAAATTAAGGTATGAGCGATAATAAAAAATGGTATTCATTAAATTTAGGTTTTAACGGAAATAAAGAGCCAAAAAAATCATGCGGATGTGGAAAGACTTCTGGAGGCTGTGGTAACCATAATAATGATATGAGAGAAGATGCTTTTTTTGAAGCAGTAGTCGATGCTTCTATTGGTGATGAAGTGAGAAAAGATGGTTTTGAACAAGTTTTTGATGTTAAAATGGATAGACGTAGCGCTTTTAAAAAGTTAACGGCTAGCTTACTTATTGGTGCAGGAGCAGTAAGTACATCTTGCAGTGTTGTGGCTGGTGATGATAGTAAAGAAAAAGCACAAATAGATTGGGAAGAGCAATTTAAGGGTAACTATAAATTGATGACCGATAAAGAAAAAAAAGGGACTGTTGAGCGATTGATGAGATCTTACGAATTACGAACTGGAAAAAACATTAGTATGACCTCTGAAAATGCTAAGGAGGATGTTCTTTTTGGTTATGCTTTTAATATTTCTAAATGTCAAGGATATATGGATTGTGTTAATGCGTGTATTGAAGAGAATAATCAAGATAGAAATTCTCAAATGCAGTACATACGTATTCATGAAATGAAAGATGGAAATGGTTTTAAGTTTGATGAAGCTGATGATAATTACTATCATGAAGTGCCGGCAGAGGGTCATTTTTATATGGGAACGCAATGTTTTCATTGTGATAACCCACCTTGTGTAGAAGTTTGTCCTGTGCAAGCCACATGGAGAGAAGATGATGGTCTTGTAGTTATAGATTATGATTGGTGTGTAGGTTGCCGTTATTGTATGGCTGCTTGTCCATATGATGGTAGGCGATTTAACTGGAGTAAACCTGAAGTGCCAGAAGCTGAAATAAATAAAAATCAGCATTATTTAGGAAATAGAATGCGCAAAAAGGGTGTGATGGAAAAATGTACGTTTTGTGTACAGCGTTCTAGAAAAGGACAAAACCCTGCATGTGTTGAAGCCTGCCCAACTGGTGCCAGAATATTTGGGAATCTTTTAGATCCTAATAGTACCATTCGCTGGGTATTGGAAAATAAAAAAGTTTTTAGGCTTAAGGAAGATTTAGGAACAGAGCCTAAGTTCTGGTATTTTATGGATTAGATACATTTTGATTTGTTGAGTTGGTTAATTGCATTAACAAATAAACGATTAATCAAGAAAGAAAAAGCAATAGGCTGATTTACTCGCGTTAGGGATTGCAGAGGAAAGCCCACAGCGAGGCACGAGTGAGGACTTGTAACGAAAAGCCCGACCACTTGTGGTAACGCCAAGAAAAACATATAAAACCAAGAGTTATAATAAAAGGTATATGCGACGATTAAAAGTTTTTAGAAGTTTAGTTATAGATAGCATAGATGCTACTACGCGAGGATCTCGTAAATATAATATTTGGATGGGATTCTTAACGTTTATTATGCTTATTGGGATGTATTGTTATTCTATACAGTTAGAGCACGGTTTAAGTGTAACTGGAATGACAGATAGGGTAAGTTGGGGCTTGTATATTTCTAATTTTACATTTTTGGTAGGTGTTGCAGCTGCTGCTGTAATGCTGGTTATGCCAACGTATGTGCTTAAAGATATTGATTTTAAACAAGCCGTGCTTATTGGAGAAGGGTTAGCTGTGGCTGCACTTATTATGTGCTTAGCTTTTGTGGTTGCAGATATGGGTGGACCATCGGTACTTTGGCATATGATACCAGGTATTGGCGTATTTAATTTTCCAAACTCAATGCTAACTTGGGATGTTATTGTTTTAAATGGTTACTTGTTTTTAAATATAAGCATTCCTTTTTATATTTTGTTTAGACGTTACCAAGGCAAAGTGCCAAACCCTAAAGTTTATATACCAGGAGCAATTTTATCGGTGCTATGGGCAGTGGCAATTCATTTAGTTACCGCATTTTTATATCAAGGTTTACAAGCTCGTCCATTTTGGAATAACGCATTACTGGGACCTCGCTTTTTAGCATCTGCTTTTGCAGCTGGTCCTGCATTAATTATTTTAGTTTTAGCAATTATTCGATCATTTACTGATTTTAAAATTAAAGATAAAACCATTAATAAAATTGCATTAATAGTTACTGTTGCAGCTCAAATAAACATCATTATGCTTGTATCTGAGTTGTTTAAGGAGTTTTATGCACCAACGCATCATAGTGAAAGCGCTTATTATTTATTCTTTGGGCTTGATGGTAAAACGGCGCTTTTACCTTGGATATGGACAGCTATTTCTATGAATGTTGTTGCTACTGTAATTTTAACTTTTAAGAAATTAAGAGAAAACCTTAACATTTTATATTTCTGTTGCTTTTTACTTTTTGTGGCGATTTGGATTGAAAAAGGCTTCGGACTTATAGTTCCGGGATTTATACCTGGACCATATGGTAAAATAGTTGAGTATTTGCCAACTAAAATAGAAGTTGGTGTTACCATTGGAATATGGGCAATGGGAGCTTTTATATTTACAATATTAGCAAAAACAGCCATTGGTATTGAATTAGGAAAAATTCGATATAAAAAAGTGACTTAATTTGTACATTTATACAGTTGAATAAAAAACTTGAGGTTTCTTATACACTGATAAATTATAGTTTTAAATATTTTTTATTGTATGATAAAAATCATATTTTAAGCAATGTAATTGACTGAGTTTTGTATTGAATATTAAGAAATATAATACACAATTTTACAAAAATGATTTACTCTTAACTTGTAATAATAACTTTAGTGAATCTTAAAAAAAACATATTACCAGACAAAAAATCGAAATGGAGAACTACTGCGGTTTTTTTAATTGCAGTAATTACTGGATTAGGTTTTTTTATGGCTAAGGAAGCTGAGTTAGTTTCGTATATGTCTGATAATCCTCAAGCCTGTGTTAACTGCCATGTTATGACTCCTGTGTATAATAGTTGGATGCACAGTTCTCATAGAGAGTGGGCTAATTGTAACGATTGTCATGTACCACACAACAATATATTTAATAAATACTATTTTAAAGCAAAGGACGGTTTATTTCATGCTTCTGTGTTTACTTTAAGAGCTGAACCTGAAGTTATGTTTATGCGAGAGGAATCTCAAGAAGTAGTACAAAATAATTGTATCCGTTGTCATGTACAGCAAGTTACTCAAACCAAGTATGATGGTTGGATAGAAAACCATGCAAATAATAGAACAGAAAGACAGTGTTGGAGTTGCCATCAAGAAGTACCGCATGGAACGGTTCATGGTATTTCTACAATAAGAAATAATATTGCACCATTACCAACTGATACAGAAAAAATTGTAATTCCAGAATGGTTGCAAAAACAAATAGAGGCGGAGTAAAATATTGATTTATGAAATACTAAAATTATTTTACTAACATCAAAAATGATTAAAAGGTGTTAACCTGCATCATAGCAGTTGAGGTAAGATCATAAAAAAGTAAAGTTAAGCATATGAAAAACAAAGTATTATTTATCGTAACAGCTATAGTTGTATTTCTACTAGGCTTGCTGGCATCAAGTATTCTTAACAGAAAAAATGAAGCCAAATACAAATATGTACCTCAGGTAAATATTAGTGAAAATGAACCAAGGAATGCTGAGTGGGGAAAAAACTTTCCTGCAGAGTATCAATCATTTTTACAAACTTCAGAATCCGATTTTGCATCGTTTCAAGGAGGTTCTGCAATGCGAGATGTTTTGCATGAAGACTCACGCTTAGTAGTGCTTTGGGCTGGTTATGGATTTTCTAAAGATTATAATCAAGGTAGAGGGCATCAATATGCTATTGAAGATTTACAAAACTCACTACGAACCGGAGCTCCTAAAGGAAAAGGTGATGGCCCAATGCCTGCAACATGCTGGACTTGTAAAAGTCCTGATGTACCGCGTTTAATGAACGAAAAGGGTATTGCAGAATTTTATTCAGGAAAATGGGCTGATAAAGGGTCAGAAGTAGTTAACCCTATAGGTTGTGCAGATTGCCATGATTCCAAAACGATGAAGTTAACCATTACGCGTCCTGCATTAGTAGAAGCTTTTCAAGAAATGGGAAAAGACATCAATCTAGCTACGCATCAAGAAATGCGATCTTTAGTTTGTGCACAGTGTCATGTTGAGTACTATTTTGATAAGAAAGTACCAGGTAATGAAGGAATACCTTATTTAAAGCTTCCATGGAAAAATGGAATGTCTGTAGAAGCTATGGAAAAATATTATGATGATATCAATTTTAAAGACTGGACTCATAAATTAAGTCGTGCACCTATGCTAAAAGCACAACACCCTGGTTACGAAACATACTTAACAGGAGTTCATGCTGATAGAGGCGTATCTTGTGCAGATTGCCATATGCCTTATAAAAGCGAAGGAGGACAAAAGTTTACCGATCACCATATACAATCTCCTTTAAATAATGTTGCAAATGCATGTCAAGTTTGTCATAGAGAAGATGCTGATAAACTAAAAAATAATGTTTATGAACGCCAGCAAAAAGCTGCTGAGAATAGATTAAAATTAGAAGATTTTTTAGTTAAGGCTCATGTCGAAGCAAAGAAAGCTTGGGATTTAGGAGCTACAGAAGAACAAATGCAAGATATTTTAATGGATATTCGTCATGCACAATGGCGTTGGGATTATGCAGCAGCAGCCCATGGAGCTTCATTCCATTCGCCTGTAGAAACTGGAAGAGTACTTGGTAGTGGATTTACAATTATTCAAGAGGGCCGTATAAAATTAGCACGTTTGCTAGCCGA
The DNA here is from genome assembly GCF_023502325.1 of Jejuia spongiicola. Lineage (NCBI taxonomy): Bacteria > Pseudomonadati > Bacteroidota > Flavobacteriia > Flavobacteriales > Flavobacteriaceae > Jejuia > Jejuia spongiicola. The sequence goes on along the minus strand of NZ_JAMFLZ010000003.1, from coordinate 413,684 downwards.
TTTAGGATATAATAAACCAGTAGAGATGCCAGATATTTCAACAAAAGAGAAAGCACAGGCTTATATAGGTTTAGATGTTGAAAAAATGAAAAAAGATAAGGAAGAGTTTAAAAAAACTCTTGTACCACAATGGTTAGAAGCTGCTAAAAAAAGAGAAGCGGGTTACAATACAAAAAAAGTATCAATGAATAATTAAGGTTTTATAATCTTTACTTTAAGAACTATAAAAGATAACTTTTGAAGACAAAAATCACAGGAGTTATCTTTTTTTTTAAATCGTTTTATGCAAAAATTATATAAATTCTTTTCCTCATCAAGTTTAGCTTTACTATTACTTTTAATTTTTGCGATAGCAATGGCTGTAGCAACATTTATAGAAAACGACTTTGGTACAGCTACTGCTTGGGTCGCTATATATGATTCTTGGTGGTTTGAACTTATTTTACTAGGCTTAGCCTTCGCATTTATTGCTAATATATTTAAGTATAAATTATTGCGTAAAGAAAAATGGGCAACTCTATTGTTTCATGTAGCATTTATCGTTATCATTTTGGGAGCAGCTGTAACACGATATACATCTTATGGCGGGATAATGCGCATTAGGGAAGGGGCTTCATCTAACATCATCATTTCTAATACTAATTTTTTATCGGCAACAATTACTGATGGTGTAACAACAAAATCTATAAAAAAGAAACTGTCATTTTCTCCTATTCAAGATAATGACTTTATCTTGGAAACAACATTTAAAGGGGAACCAATTGTTATTTCATATAATAATTTTATCCCAGATGCTTTAGCTGAGGTAGTAGAAGATGAGAATGAAGGCGAACCTTTGCTTGAGTTAGTAGTTACAGTTGGTAAGGGTAGAAATACTATATACCTTAAAAGAGGAGAAATAGAGAAAATTGGAGAGCATCAACACGAAATTGGTTTCAATTCTGATAAGGAAGGCATTATCAATATCATAGAGAGAGAAGGCGCATTTAGTATTAGCGCCCCTCATGATTTAGATTTCTTTATAATGTCTACTAAACAAGCTGGTAAAATAGTTAAAGATAGCTTGCAAGATATTACGTTACGAACATTGTACAGGGCTGGAGATATTTCTTTTGTGCCTTTAAGATATTATGAATTTGGTAAGTTTCAAATAAAAAGTGAATCAGACAAACTAAAAGATAATGATAAAACAAAAGATGATGCTTTAATAGTTAATGTGTCTGTAAATGCTAAAGAAAAACCTATAAACCTTTTGTATAGAGAGGGTTTTAGACCTACACATCACAACGTAGAGATAGGAGATACTAAAGTAATTTTATCTTATGGAGCTGGAGCCATTCAAACTCCGTTCTCAATTCAACTAAATGATTTTCAGCTAGAACGTTATCCTGGATCATCAAGTCCTTCCGCTTACGCTAGTGAAGTCACTATTTTGGATGATGGTAGAGAAACACCGTTTAGAATTTTTATGAACAATGTGTTGGATTATAGAGGTTATCGTTTTTTTCAAGCTAGTTATGATACCGATGAAAAAGGAACCGTATTATCCGTTAACCATGATAGTTTGGGCACAATTATAACCTACTTAGGTTATTTATTAATGACGTTAGGAATGTTTTTTACCTTATTTGGTAAAACATCTCGTTTTAAGCTAATAAATAAAAAGCTAAGGCAAATAAAGCATAAAAGCGTTATGATTTTAGTGTTTTTGTTTTTTAGTTTGCCCAATGTTTTTGCTCAAAATTCAGCAGATTCGTTGTTAACTTCGATTGAAAAAGTTATAGAAAATCAGCAAATTGATAAAACCCATGCCGAATTTTTTGGAAGGCTATTAGTGCAGGACTTAGACGGGCGTATTAAGCCAATAAATACACTAGCATCAGAGTTTCTTAGAAAAATATCTAGAAAAACTAAATTTGTTTACCCTTTAAATAACAAGGATATTATTTTTGATGCAAACCAAACTTTTTTGTCAATGCATATGCTGCCTCAAGTTTGGCAACGAGTACCCATTATAAAGGTTGATTTTAAAAAAACAAGGAAGTTATTTGATACTATTACTATTGGAAAAAACAAGTTAGTACCTTTTACTAGTTTATTAGATAAAAAGGGTTCGTATATATTAACCAATCAAGTAGAGGAAGCAAATAAGAAAAAGCCATCAGAACGTAATGAGTTTGATAAAGAGGTGTTAAAAATTGATGAACGTTTTAATATTTTATACAATGTTTTTATTGGGAATTATCTAAAAATCTTCCCTAATAAAAATGATACAAATAATACTTGGTTTAGTTATAATCATCACTTTGAAGATTTTCCGGAAGAAGATGCTCAATTTGCAAAGTATATTATACCCTCTTATTTTAAAGATATAGGAGTCAATAATTATCAAGATGCCCACGAAAAATTGATGTATATTAAAAAATATCAAGAAGTTTTAGGAGTCGATGTCATACCTACTTCTAGGCGAGTAGAAGCTGAACTTTGGTATAATAATGCTAACGTTAATTTCTGGTTGTTTCAAGCATTTTTTACGCTTGGTTTTGTACTATTGGTTTTAGCTATAGTTAAGATGTTTTTCTACAAAAAGTGGGTAGACTTTATAAACAACCTTTTTATCATATTTACATTAATTTTCTTCTTATGTTTTACAGCAAATATTATTTTGCGTTGGTACGTAGCTCAACACGCTCCGTGGAGCAATGGTTATGAAATGCTTGTATTTGTAGCATGGGTTCTGGTGCTATGTGGTTTAATTATATTTAGGAAATCAGACTTTTCTTTGCCATTAGCTACCTTGTTTTCTGGCGCATTATTATTTGTAAGCTATTTAGATTGGTTAAATCCAGAAATAACAAACTTAATGCCTGTGTTAAAATCGTATTGGCTAAAAATACATGTAGCTACCATTGTTAGTAGTTATGCTCCATTAGCATTATCTTCAGTTTTAGGACTCATGGCTTTAATCCTATTGATTATAAAAACACCAAAAACAAGGGCTGTTATTGAAGTTAAAATAAAAGAGCTTACATATATAAATGAAATAGCCATGACTATTGGTTTGTTTGTTTTGGCTGTTGGTACTTTTTTAGGAGGTATTTGGGCAAACGAATCTTGGGGACGTTATTGGGCTTGGGATCCGAAAGAAACTTGGGCATTAATCAGTATAATTGTATACGCAATAGTACTTCATTTACGTTTTATTCCTAAGCTAAATAATAGCTATGTGTTAAACGTAGCTAGCATGTTCGCATTTTGGAGTATTATAATGACTTCATTTGGAGTAAACTATTATCTTTCAGGGTTACATAGCTATGCAGCAGGAGACCCATTACCTATTCCAAGTTTTGTGTATGTACTTGCTTTGTTAATGACTGTAGTTGCCATCATAGCTTATTTTAAAGCAACTAAAACGAGAAAGAATATAAGTAATATATAATTTTTGTTTTAGATACTGAAAACACCATTTTTATTTAATAAACCCCAAAACATTTTTTATAGTAATTACATGAGATTTATCATAAAGTAAGTTTTTTAATGGTTTTATCTTTGGTAAGTATTAAAAGAATGGAAGTCTTTTATGAAATTATTCAGATGCATAACAAGATTTAAAAACTAATAAAAACTTTAAAAAGATGAAAAAGTACTATTTACTTATTGTTATATTTATTGTAGCGTCACAATTTGCTCAAGCACAATTTACTTTAGATGGAGAGTTTAGACCACGAACAGAATACAGACATGGGTTTGGGAGCATTATTCCAGATGCCGCAGATGCTGGTTTTGGTATATCTACTAGAATTCGATTGAATGCAGGCTATCAAGTAGATGCTTACAAATTTTATGTAAGTTTTCAAGATGTGATGGTTTGGGGAGAAAACAGGCAAATTTTACCTAACGATCAAAACAACTCGTTTGCTGTATTTCAAGCATGGGCAGAAATTAATTTAGGAGAAGGGTTTTCAACAAAACTAGGGCGCCAAGTTATTTCTTATGATGACCAAAGAATTATGGGTGGATTAGATTGGGCACAACAAGGGCGTAATCATGATGCTGCTTTAATTAAATATAAAAATGGAAAGTTTATAGCTGATTTTGGATTAGCTTTTAATCAAGATTATTCGCATCCTACAGGTTTTATTTCTACAGGAACAGGATATAACACTACAGGTTTCTTTTCATATAAAACCATGCAGTATTTATATTTAAAGCAGGCTTGGAATAACTTTGCAGGAAGCTTACTATTACTAAATAATGGATTTCAGAAATTCGATACTAATGATAACCCAGATGGAGTAAATAGTATTCAAACTCTAGGAACACATTTAAACTATAAAAAGAATAAATTTGGAATAGCAGCTAATGCCTTTTTGCAGTTAGGTGATAATATAGATGGAGCTTATCTTTTAGGTTTAGATCTAACTTATAAAGCTTCTGATAAAATAATTCTAGGCGCTGGTTTAGAAATTATTAGTGGCAATGATTCAGCGACACCAGATACAGAAGCATTTTTTCCATTGTATGGTACAAATCATAAATTCAACGGTTTTATGGATTACTTCTACGTAGGAAATCATGCAAATTCTATTGGGTTGTTTGATATACATGCAAGTGCAAACTTCAAGCTGAATAGCTCTTCTAGTTTATTGGTTAGAGTTTTAAACTTTAGTGGTGAGCAAGATTTACCGAGCGGTGAAAAATCTTTAGGCACAGAGTTAGATTTAGTGTTTTCTAAAGCTTTTAAAAACTATGCTTTAAAGCTAGGGTACTCACATATGTTTGCTAGCAATGGTATGTACGAATTAAAAGGTGTTACAGAAACTGCAGCATCTGATATGCAAAACTGGGGTTGGGCGATGTTAGTTATTAAGCCTAAGTTTATAAACGGTACTAATTAAATTATTACATATTCAATATTTTTAAAACCCTCATTTATGAGGGTTTTTTATTTATGTCACTATGGTTAAGCTCGCATTTGCCCGTTTATTACATCGCCTAATAAAACTAGAGGTTCTTTTTTTACATTTAAGTATTAAACTAATTATATGCTTAAAAAAATTTTTGGAAGTGCCGTTTTTGGTGTTGAAGCTACTACAATTACGGTTGAAGTTAATGTTGATTCTGGTATAGGATACCATTTGGTAGGATTACCAGATAATGCAATTAAAGAAAGTAATTACAGAATTGCTGCTGCATTACAAAATAATGGGTATAAAATCCCTGGAAAAAAGATTACTATTAATATGGCCCCTGCCGACTTGAGAAAGGAGGGGAGCGCATACGATTTAACCTTAGCCATAGGTGTTCTCGCAGCGTCAAAGCAGATAGAATCTGAAGATTTAGAAAGCTATTTAATAATGGGAGAGCTTTCTCTTGACGGGAGTTTACAACCCATTAAAGGCGCTTTGCCTATAGCGGTAAAAGCTAGAGAAGAAGGTTTTAAAGGATTTATTCTGCCAAAGCAAAATGCTAAAGAAGCTGCTATTGTTGATAATCTAAAAGTTTACGGAATAGATAATATAAAAGAAGTTATCAATTACTTTGATAAAGGAGAAACCTTAGAGCAAACCATAATAGATACACGAAAAGAGTTTGAAAGAAGCTTAGATTTTCCAGAATTTGATTTTTCCGATGTAAAAGGGCAAGAAAGTATAAAACGATGTATGGAAATTGCGGCTGCTGGCGGACACAACATTATTTTAATTGGTCCACCTGGGGCAGGAAAAACCATGTTAGCAAAACGTCTACCAAGTATTTTGCCTCCTATGACACTTTATGAAGCCCTAGAAACCACCAAAATACATTCTGTAGTTGGTCGTGTAAAAGATACAGGATTGATGGCTCAACGTCCGTTTAGGAACCCGCATCATACCATTTCAAACGTTGCATTAGTTGGAGGTGGTAGTTTTCCACAACCTGGTGAGATTTCTTTATCGCATAATGGCGTTTTGTTTTTAGATGAATTACCAGAATTTAAACGTGATGTTTTAGAAGTTCTCCGTCAACCATTAGAAGATAGAGAGGTTACTATTTCTAGAGCAAAATTTACTGTTACTTATCCATCGTCGTTTATGTTGGTAGCGAGTATGAATCCAAGTCCAGGCGGGTATTTCAACGATCCTGATGCTCCAGTAACTTCAAGTCCAGCAGAAATGCAACGCTATTTAAGTAAAATTTCTGGCCCGTTGTTAGATCGAATCGATATTCATATTGAAGTAACGCCAGTACCTTTTGATAAGCTGTCTGATGACAGAAAAGGTGAAACCTCTGTTGATATAAGAAAACGTGTAACTAAAGCTAGAGTATTGCAAACTGTTCGTTTCAATGACTCAGATACAGTCCATTATAATGCGCAAATGAATACCAAACAAATACGGAAATATTGTATTTTAGACGACGCTTCGAAAACACTTTTAAAAACCGCTATGGAGCGATTAAATTTATCTGCTCGTGCTTATGATAGAATTTTAAAGGTTTCGAGAACTATAGCTGATTTAGAAGGTGTTGAGTGTGTTAATGGATCGCATATTAGTGAAGCTATTCAGTATCGAAGTTTGGATAGAGAAGGTTGGCTGGGTTAAGTATTATTATATCATTATATATGAGAGCATTTTTTTTACTACTTTTTACTTGTTTATTTTTTAGCTGCGGCAAGGCAGTATACCATTTACCATTAAAAGCTAATAGCAAACCTAAAAAGCTTTTAGTGTTTATTGATGGTACTGGAAATAGTGAATCTAGTAACACAAATATTGCTAAGTTGTATAATTTGGTTACACTTCAAGAAAATAAAAATATTCAAGCAGTATATATAGAAGGAGTAGGAACTAAGGGTAAGGTTATTGGTTTGGCGACAGGCTGGGGGATTGGCGAAGATGTTCGTATTGCGTATCAATTTTTGGTAGATAATTATAAAAAAGAAAATAAAGACGAAATTTATATTTTTGGTTTTAGTAGAGGTGCTTATGCAGCAAGAATATTAGCAGGATTTGTAGATGTTGCAGGAGTTTTTGATTTATCGAAACTAGACAAAAAGAAAAAAAAGGAAACAATAAAAAAATTATACAGAACCTATAAAGAGAAAAATGCAAGCGCAGATGAAAGAAGGGAAGAGATTGTGAAAAAATTTAAAAATTTTAAATCTCAAACTGATGTGAATATTGAGTTTATGGGCTTATGGGATACAGTTGAAGCTTTAGGTTTACCAAATTCTAAAGAAGATTACAAACGCCCAAATACGCGCTACAACGATCAATTATGTAATGTAAAAAAAGCAGCTCATGCTTTATCATTAAACGATCAGCGAGCCTATTTGTTTACACCTATTTTATTAACCGAAAAACATTTATTCGAGAAATGTAAAAAACCAATAGATATTGATAAAAAGGTAGAAGAAGTCTGGTTTTTTGGAGCTCATTCAGATGTTGGTGGTGGATATAAAAATACTTTTATACCAAACTATTCTTTAAATTGGATGATTAAAAAAATCGATAGGTTTTGCATTCTTAAAAAAGAAACTAAAACGTATTCAGATTACGAATCAGAATCTCATAATGGTAGGTATTCTATTATGAAAGTAATAAGTCGTAACAGAAGTAGAAATTTAAAAAAATATTCTGATAGTAGTACTTATAACAATGGAAAGCTGAAAATTCATACTTCAGTACTTGAAAAGTTGAAAAATGGTAACTTAAAGGATTATGAAAAGAATTTATATAACAATTTTTCTGACTGTTTTGATGGAAATGATTTGAACGGTTATTACAAAATAAGCGATGATTGTTTTGATACAGTTAATTAAAGTTTATGACTATAGTTAGCATGTATAGATAAAGTAGATTAGTTGGGTAATTGATTATGTTTTAGTAAATGAGAATAGTTTCTAATAATGAAATTTGGAAAGGTTTTTTTTCTTATGAAGACGAATATTCTTCATTAGCAAGTTTTAGAGAAGTTGAATTCGAGATTAATATCTTTGTTAATAATCATTCTTTTGAAGGGACTGCTCATGACGAAGAGTCTAAGAAGTATTTTGACGAACCTGTTAAGGTTAAAGGGTTTTTTGAAAATAATTTTATAAGCTTCGTAATGAAATATCCTTACACATATTTTCTTAATGAAAATGATGAAATAGTTGTAGACAAACAGGTTTCGCATCCTGATGTAAATTATTATGGAGAATTTGATATACATTCAAAAGCATACAAAGGGAAATGGGAAATTACATATATTGTTGAACAATTTATTGATGGAGATGTGGAAGAAATATATTCTGGTAATTGGGAACTTAAAAAACATTAACTTATTATAATAATGAAAAGAAACTTTACGATATTACTGGCAGTTTTAATCCTAAGCTGTAATAATTCAAAAGAAAGTAAACAAGAAATTGAATCTGTTATAACATCAGCTTCGCCATCAAATCAAAAACCTATTGTTGGTATTCCAAAACTCAATTTAAAAGGTGCAAATACCTTAGCGCAATTGCCTTTGCATTGTATTAATACAGAATATCCAAACAAGTTATCACAAACTTTAGGTGGTGATGAAGATTTAAAATCTCCTAGTGCATTGCATCCAGCGTTTTATGGATGTTTCGATTGGCATTCATCGGTTCATGGGCATTGGAGCTTGGTAAGTTTGCTAAAGCAATTCCCTAATGTTGATAATTCAGAAGATATTAAACAACGCTTGTTAAAAAACATATCAAAAGAAAACATAGAGGCCGAAGTGCAGTATTTTTATGGCAAACACAACAAATCGTACGAACGAACTTATGGCTGGGCATGGTTGCTTAAACTTGCCGAAGAATTATATACATGGGACGATGCAACCGCACGAACTTTAGAAACCAATTTGCAACCTCTAACCGATTTAATTGTTGGGAAATACATAGAGTTTCTACCAAAACTAAATTATCCAATTCGAGTTGGCGAGCACCCAAACACTGCTTTCGGGCTATCCTTTGCATGGGATTATGCTAATACAGTAAATAATGTAGTTTTAAAAAGCATGATAGAACAACGCGCCAAAGATTTTTATATGAAAGATAGTGGTTGTCCAATAACATGGGAACCTGGTGGGTTCGATTTTTTATCACCTTGCTTAGAAGAAGCTGCTTTAATGAAGCGTGTTTTGCCAATAGAAGAATTTAAAATTTGGTTGAACGTTTTTCTACCGCAATTAAAAGATGAAAATTTTAAGTTGGAAACAGGAGTAGTATCCGATAGGTCTGATGGGAAGTTGGTGCATTTAGATGGTGTTAATTTTTCACGAGCGTGGAGTTTAAATAAAATTGCTGAAGATTTACCTGAATATAAGCATCTTAAAAATATTGCGAATCATCACATAAACTATTCGTTACCAAGTATTGTAGGCGATAGTTATGAGGGTGGACACTGGTTAGGTAGTTTTGCTATTTATGCGCTTAATTCAACTTCGGAATGATTAAAAACTGGTTCAAAAACATTGGTCCAGGTCCATTAGTAGCAGCGGCTTTTATTGGCCCTGGTACAGTAACCGTTTGCACGTTAGCTGGTGTAGGTTTTGGTTATGCATTGCTTTGGGCTATGTTACTCTCTATTATTGCCACTGTTGTTTTACAAGAAATGGCAGCTAGACTAGGGATTATTTCTCAAAAAGGATTATCAGAAGTTATAAGAAGCGAAATTAAAAACCCAGTTTTTAAAACCTTGGCTATTATATTAATACTTTCGGCTATTGTTATTGGCAATACAGCTTACGAAGCAGGAAATATTAGTGGCGGGGTTTTAGGTTTAGAAACTATTGTAGGCAAACCAAGTATTTCTGTTGCTGGTCTGTCTATTAATTTGCTAAGTATTGTTATAGGTTTTGTCGCTTTTGTTTTGTTATATATTGGCAATTATAAACTATTAGAAAAAGTGTTAGTATCCCTAGTAATATTAATGAGTATAGCTTTTTTGATTACTGCTATTATTACTAAACCAAATATTTCAGAAATTTTAAAAGGTGCTTTTATCCCTAAATTCCCAAAAGATAGTATTTTAACCATTATTGCATTAATAGGCACAACAGTTGTACCCTATAACCTGTTTTTGCATGCATCCTTAGTAAAAGAGAAGTGGCATCATAAAGCGGATTTAAAATTTGCTAGAAAAGACACTATAATAGCAGTTGTTTTAGGAGGGTTAGTATCTATGTGTATAATTATTTCAGCGGCTTCTATTCAAACTCAAGATATAAGTAATGCGGCAGATTTAGCCAAAGGGTTAGAGCCTTTGTTTGGTAGCTTTGCAAAATACTTCTTAGCAATTGGGTTGTTTGCAGCTGGTATTACAAGTGCTATAACTGCACCTTTGGCAGCGGCTTTTGTAGCAAGTGGATGTTTAGGTTGGTCAACCAACATGAAAGCAAAAAAATTTAGAGCAGTTTGGATGTTTATTTTGTTAGTAGGAGTTATATCTTCTTCTATAGGAATAAAATCCATAGAGATTATAAAATTTGCTCAGGTGGCTAACGGTATCTTGCTGCCTGTTATTGCTGGGTTTTTAATTTGGATTATGAATAAACAATCGGTTTTAGGAATTCATAAAAACAATGTAAAGCAAAACCTTTTTGGATTTATTATCTTAGGAATTAGTATCTTACTATCGCTAGCTACGCTTAATAAAGTATTTCATTTAAACCTTTTTTAGTGCAAAATTTTAAGATTGATATCAATGTAGATTTAGGTGAAGGTGTTGGTAACGAATCTCAATTGATGCCTTATATCTCTAGCTGTAATATAGCTTGTGGAGGTCATGCAGGTGATGCAGAAACCATGAGGAAAGCTGTAAGATTAGCTAAAGAACATGGCGTAAAGATAGGTGCACATCCGTCGTTTCCTGATAAAGAAAACTTTGGTAGATTGCCAATGGAAATACCTTCTGTAGTTTTATACAAATCGATAAAAAAACAAATAAGAGACTTGCTATGTGTTTTAAAGGAAGAGCACGCAAGACTCTATCATATCAAACCCCATGGTGCGCTTTATAATTTGGCAGCTGTAGACGAAAAGGTTGCTAAAACTATTATTGAAGCTATAAAAAGCATAGCATTGCCAATAAAATTGTATGTGCCGTATAAGTCGGTAATTGCTGATATTGCAATTAAAAACGATGTATCAATAATTTACGAAGCTTTTGCTGATAGAAATTATAATGCAGATTTAACCTTAGTGCCAAGAAACAAAGCATATGCTTTAATTGATGATAGTGAAACTTTGTTTGACCATGTTTATAGAATGATTACAACTCAAAAAGTAAAGGTAATTAATGGTGCAGAAATAGCAATTAAAGCAGATACATTTTGTATCCATGGAGATCATCTTGGAGCAGTAAATTTAGTAAAAACCCTAAACGCTAATCTAAAAACAAAAGGGATAGATATTGCTTAACTTTATATGGCTTTTGACCTTATATATAAACCTTATGGAGAACGTTCAATTTTAATTGAATGGCCATCACTAATTGATGAAGAAATACTGTTTAATGTATTGTCTTTTAAAGACAAAATATTAAAAAATGATATTAAACTAATTGTTAATATAAGTCACACATATAATTCATTGTTAATTATTTACAATTATTTTTCAATTGATTTTAATAACCAAATATCTCTACTGAAAAGAATTTATAAGCAAAAGGAAAAGCTTACAAAATCTATTTTTAAACAGTGGAAAATTCCTGTATGTTATGATGCCAATTTGGGTATTGATTTGGAATCAATTTCGCAAACTAAAAACATTTCAAAAGAAGATATTATAAAGCGCCATTCGCAAGCAGTCTATACGGTTTACTTCATAGGGTTTTTGCCAGGGTTTTTGTATTTAGGTGGCTTAGACGAAGCTCTAAATTTTCCACGAAAAGAATCTCCTAGATTAAAAATAGAAAAGGGGTCAGTAGCGATTGGAGGAAATCAAACTGGTATTTATCCTAACGAGAGTCCAGGTGGTTGGAATATTATTGGAAACACTCCAATATCTTTTTTTGATGCAACAACTAAGCCTCCTTGTTTTGCTAAATCTGGAGATCGTATAAAGTTTTGCCCAATTTCATTAAAAAAATATCATGATATAAAAACTCTGGTCAATGCTGGTGTTTACCAAATAGAAAGTGAGGTTTTGTATGATTAAAGTTATTAAATCTGGGTTTTTCTCAACCATTCAAGATTTAGGCAGAATAGGGTATCAACATTATGGTGTACCGAATTCTGGAGTTATGGATTCATATTCAGCATCAATTGCTAATGCTATTTTGGGAAACAATGAAAATGATGCAGTTATAGAGATGACTATGACTGGAGCAACTCTATACTTTGGTAGTGATACTAATATTTGTATTTCTGGGGCAGATATGTCACCACAACTCAACTCAATTGAAATAAAACTTTATAAAAGTATTTCTGTAAGAGCTGGAGATACTTTGTCTTTTGGAAAGCTTAATTCTGGGTTTAGAAGTTATTTAGCTGTTTATGGTGGGTTTAACACTGAAACTATTATGAATAGCCGAAGTATGTATAAAGGGGTTACAGGTCAGTTTGTACTTAGTAAAAATGATGAGTTATCAATATCTGATTCTGTTATAAACAGTATAAAGCATGCTAGTATTAAAGTAAATATGAGTTATTTTGATTCAAAATATATTAAGGTTTTTAAAGGGCCCGAATTTGATTTACTTTCGGTTGAACAACAGGAAAAACTGCTTTCAACTACATTTACTATTTCAAAAGAAAACAATAGAATGGCTTATCAATTAAATGAAACTCTAGATAATGACTTATCACCTATAATCACATCTTCTGTGCTTCCAGGCACAATACAACTAACACCATCTGGAACACTTATTGCTTTAATGAGAGATTGCCAAACTACGGGTGGCTATCCTAGAGTATTACAGCTTAAGGAAACTTCAATAAATGTTTTGGCACAAAAGTTTACAGGTCAAAACATTGCATTTGAATTAGTTAAATATTAAGAAAATTTTATACTACTTTAGGGTAAGTATTGCATAGTTTTACGACACATATTAAAAAAGTATAATGCGTAAATTTTTATTAGTTGTAATAATAACGGTCCTTTTTGTTGGCTGTAAAAAGGAAGACTCTATTAATGCTCAAAGTATTATTGATAAATCTATTGAGATTTCTGGAGGTAAAAAAACAAATAATTCTACCATCAATTTTAATTTTAGAAAGAGACATTATAAAGCTATACGCAGTAAAGGAACGTATCAATTAGAAAGAGAGCTTAAAGACTCTCTTAATGTTATAAAAGATATATTGTCTAACGAAGGGTTTGAACGCTACATTAATAGCGAATTAGTAAAAGTGGCAGATAGTATGATTCCAAGATATTCTGCTTCTGTAAATTCTGTCCACTATTTTTCGGTATTGCCATATGGTTTGAATGACGCTGCCGTTAACAAACAGTATTTGGACAAAGTTAAGTTAAAAGGAAAGTATTATTATAAAATCAAAGTTACCTTTAATCAAGAGGGTGGTGGAGAAGATTTTGATGATGTATTTATTTATTGGGTTGATGCGGAATCATTTAAAACAGCTTATATTGCCTATTCATATGCAGAGCCTGATGGCTTAGGTTTTCGCTTTAGAGAAGCTTATAATGAGCGTTATGTTAATGGCATTAGGTTTGTAGATTATAATAACTATAAACCAAAAGAGGCTTCAGCAACTTTAGAAAAACTAGACGAACTTTTTGAAAATGATAAACTGCAATTACTTTCTAAAATTGAACTCGAAAATATATCGGTTAATTAATTTCTAATACTTGATCAATAATTTTTTCATCAATTATGGTAACAATGTATAAGTTACCATTGTTGTTATCATCAATATGTTCATATTTTTTATATCCTAAAATAGAATTTACAAACGTAGGAGTACTATTGCTATGACCAACTACAAGAACAGTTTTGTTTTTAGTGTCACTTAAAAATGCTTCTTTATCAAGTTTATGAGGGTGGTAAAGTATTAATTCTAACTCATTTTTTGTAGCTGTAGGTTTTGCTGTTTCTCTTGTTCTGTTATAATCGGTTGAATATACAGCGTCAAATTTTACATGCTTTAGGATATTATTCCACCGTTCAGCACGTTTTTTACCAGCTTCAGTTAAATGAGGGTTTTTATTTGTTTTATCACTTCTATCCTTTTCTGCATGACGAATAAAGTAATATGTAGTAGTTTTAGTAGATTCTTCAGTTTGACTAAAGCTAGGAAATGTAAATATTAATAAGAAGCCTATAATGAATAACTGTTTCATAATGTTTTTAAATTTTGTTATTAAGTGCTTTAGTCATAACAACCATACCTCTTAAATGTTGATGGATTAAGTTAAAATCTAAGCTAATTTTGTCAATAGTTTTAAATCCTTGTTTTTCGTAAAATTTAAGTGCTTGTAGCTGTGTATCCATAGCTTTCAACCATAAAAATTTATCCTGTTTTTGAATGGCTTGTTTTTCTATCCAACTAAAAAGTTGTTTAGCAATACCTTTACCTTGTACTTCATTGCTAAGGTAAATTCTGTGTATAAAAGTAGCATTTTTTTTGACTACTTCGTTCGTGCTAGTATTATATAAATAGCGCACAATGCCAACTCTTTTTAAATTATGAATTACAAAGCAGTAAATAGCGTTTGCTTCACTTAATTCATTCTTTAAATTTTCTTCTGAAAAACAATGGTTCAAATACCAGTTACAATCCTCATTCACCCATAAGTGTTTATAAGCAGGTGGATAAATTTTTCGCATTAAATCCATCAAGCTATTCTGATTATTTATGGTAATATTTTCTAGATGTAAGTTAGCTGAAATTGAAATCATAGGAATTAAGCTAATTCTAAAGCAACTTCTATCATTTCTTTAAAAGTTGTTTCTCTTTCTTTACTTGTGGTGCGTTCTCCAGTGACTAAAGAGTCGGATATTGTTAAAATAGACAGCGCGTTTACATTATGTTTTGCTGCTACAGTATATAAACCAGCAGTTTCCATTTCTACACAGAGCACACCAAATTTTGACCACTTTTTATACGATTCAAAGTCGTCCGCATAAAATTCATCCGAAGTAAAAACATTACCCGCTTTTAAAGGAATATTTTTTTCTTTGGCTATGTCTACAGCTTTTTGAAATAATTCAAAGTTAGCTGTAGGAGCATAGTCTGCGCCTCCAAACCGCAATTCGTTAACACCAGAGTTTGAAGACGCCGCCATAGCCAAAACTATATCTCTTATTTTTATATGCTTTTGATATGAGCCAGCACTACCAACTCTAATTAAGTTTTTAACATCATACTCAGTAATGAGTTCATGAGCATAAATAGATATTGAAGGAACGCCCATACCTGTACCCATAACCGAAATACGATTTCCGTTATACGTTCCAGTATAGCCATACATACCTCTTATTTTATTAAAACAGGTAGGGTTTTCAAAAAAAGTTTCGGCAATCCATTTTGCGCGTAATGGGTCACCAGGGAGTAAAATAGTTTCAGCAATGTCTCCTTTTTTTGCTTCAATATGTACACTCATTTCTTTTTTGTTTTAATAATTTGAATTTGATGCATTTCCAGTCACTATTGCAATACCAGAAGATGTTCCTAAACGATTTACTCCTAGGGATATATACTCTAATGCTGTTTTGGTGTCTTTGATACCCCCCGAGGCTTTAATTTTGATGCATTTATCCTTAGCAACACTTTTCATTAGCTTTATATCATTAATGGTAGCTCCCTCAGTTCCAAATCCAGTAGATGTTTTTATAAAATCAGCACCACTTTGTATTGCAAGTTCACTAGCTTTTATAATTTCTAATTCTTCTAGATAGCAAGTTTCTAAAATAACCTTTAATACTTTGTTTGGCATCACCTTTTTAACAGCTTCAATATCTTTCCAAACAGCATCAAAATTTTTGCTTTTTAGATGCCCTAAATTAATAACCATATCAATTTCGTCTGCACCATTGTTTAAAGCAGATTCGGCTTCTGCAACTTTAGCTTTGGTGGACATAGCTCCTAAAGGAAAACCAATAACACTGCAAACCTTTACTTTACTATCTTTTAAATACTCATTAGCTAAAGGAACATAACAACTGTTTACGCATACTGAGAAAAATTGATGTTCTATCGCTTCTTCGCAAAGCTTTATAATATCACTTTTAGTAGCCGTAGGTTTTAAAAGTGTATGATCTATATATGTGTTTAAAAATTTCATAGTAATGTTAAAATTAAGTTTATTTTTCGAATAAAAAGGGATTAATAACAAACAATTTATAAAACACCAATATGCTTATAAAAATTATTTTCAAACTATGATTTAAGTCAGTTTTTAGTTATTTGTTTGATGCTAATTTTGCTGTAAATAATAACTCAAATACCATGAAGAAAACAATTTTTACAGCTTTAATTGCATGTTTTATGTTTAATGCGATTAATGCACAAGAAAACGAAACCAATTCAACTACAAACTTTAGCAAATGGCAAGTTAGATTACGTGCTATTGCTGTAGTTCCTAACGAATCTGCAACCATACAAACTATTGGTGGTGATGTACAAATATCTAATACTTATGTTCCTGAATTAGATTTTACTTATTTTTTCACTAAAAACATCGCAGCTGAATTAATTTTGGCCACTACAAAGCACGATGTTAAGGCTATATCAACAGCTGTAGGAGATATTCCCTTAGGTGATGTTTGGTTATTACCGCCAACACTTACCTTACAATACCATTTTGATGGAGATGTTGTGCACCCATATTTTGGAGCAGGTATAAATTACACTTTGTTTTATAATGAAAGTGCAGGCCCCGTAGCAAATAATGTTAGCTATGATAGTACTTTAGGGTTCGCTTTTCAAGCTGGTTTTGATATAGATATAAATGATACTTGGTTTATTAATCTAGATGTAAAATACTTATTGCTAAATACAGATGTTGCTGTTAATGCAACAACGGCTTTAGGGGCTACTGTTGGTGCAGATGTTGATATAAATCCATTTATAGCTGGTATCGGTTTTGGAATGCGCTTTTAATTGAAAATTTGATATATAAAAAAAAGCTAAACAATCACTTTTTAAGTTTTGTTTAGCTTTTTAAAATTTGAGTTAGTCTTAATTTTTTTCGTAAACACTATCTTCTTTTATAGCATCTTCTTCTTTGAAAGTTTTAATGTATTGTTTAAATATCTTAGAATTCCTTTTAGGTCGTGATTTATTTACAAGTTCTATACCATAAGAAATTCCAACTCTATCAGCACCTGACTCAATGTACTTTATAGCTGTATCATAATCTTCAATGCCATCAAAAACAGCTATTTTAACGTGCTCTCTTACAGTTTTTTTAATAATCTTTACAGTTGTTAAAGTTGATCCACCTTTAGAAAAACCACTAGATGTTTTTATATAATCTACTTTTGCATCTAAGCAAATTTCACATATTCTTATAATCTCATTTTTGTTTAATTCAGAAATTTCTATGATTACTTTTAATGGAGTTTCGCCAATAGCTAATTTTACATCAGTAATATCTTTTAGTACTGAAACATAATTTTTGCTTTTAAGCAAGCCTTGATTAATTACCATTTCAATCTCATCAGCACCATCACTTAATGCTTGTTTTGCCTCATATACTTTTGATGCAGTAGCCATTGCACCCATTGGAAATCCAATAGGGGCACATACTTTAATGTTTGTACTACTTAGTAACTGCTTAGCTAAAGAAACATAATAGCTATTAACATTAACAACATAATAATTGTTTTTTTGCGCAGTTAGGCATAATTCAATAATATCTCTTTCTGTAGCAGAAGGATGTAATAAGGTGTATTCTATATAATTAACAATATGCATTTAAAAAGTAGGTTTTTGTTTTAAAGTATGTTTTTTAATATATGTAATATAAAATTTGGGGTTTATATTGATGTAAAAGTAGGAAATTAAAACGATTTTTTTTGAATTTTAACAATGATTTAATTAACAATAATTTGTTAGTAAGTTAAACGGGTGTTTCGGTTTTATATTTTCTCAGTTGTCCAATTCGTGTTTCGAATGCATTTGCATCAACTGGATTAATTACCTTTTCAAATAACTGCATCAAATCTTCAGTATGCGTCTCCCTTTTTTGCTGTAATAGGTTAAAATGTACAAAACCACACCAAATAATAGCCTTTAAATGGCTTTTGTTTTCATTATACATACGCATTTCTACGTATAATTCGCTATCTGTAAATTTAATTAATTGTGATTCGATAGCTACTGTTTCCATTAAAAAGGCAGGCTTTAAATAAGCTATTTGATTACTGCTAGACACCCAACTTTTGCCTAAAGTTTTAGCCATTTTATAGATATCGACATTATAATGTTCTATTAAAGCATCTTCACGATGATTCATAAAATAATCTATATAGCTACCATTGTTTAAATGATTAAATGGGTCGCAATCTTGAAATCTAATTTTAGTTTTACTTTCTAATACGTTTAATAAATTATCCATTTTTGATTGTTTTGTTTATACCAATTGGTATATTATTGATTAAAAAAATTACAATTTTAGTTCGTTATGAATCATTTGGTCAATTTGATTCATGGTATCTTTTATATACAACTCATCATCCATAGTATAAGTCATAAATATGGAACCTTGAATCATAGTATCTAACCTTTTTGCATATTGCATTGCATTTATGTTAGTAGATATTTCTCCTGCTTCAATCCCATTTTCTATAATAGTAGCTACCTGATCTTGAATTTTTTCGATGACTTGCTTTACATTTTTTAGTAATAAGGTATTTTGATTATTGGCATCTACACCAATGTTTAAAACTGGACATCCACCCAATTGTTTGCTATAGTTATAATAGTTTCTATAGAAATCTGTTATTAAAAATAGTTTTTGAATGGGTGACTCGCTTAAAGCCAAATGCTCTGCTATGCGTTTCATCATATTCTTCACAGTATATTTAAAGGCTGCAATAGCTAATTCTTCTTTATTTTTAAAGTTTCCATATATAGCTCCTTTAGTTAGCGATGTTGCTTCGGTAATATCTCGCATGCTCGTAGCAGCGTAACCATTTTTGTTAAATATTGGCGCAGCGATTTCAAGTATGTATTCCGATGTGAGTTCTGCTTTTGTTTTCATTATTTGTCAAATATAAATAAAAATACCATTCGGTATATTTATTTTGTGTTTTAATTTATATAAAAAGGAAAAGCAACAATCATCTCGTTAAAGATTCATGTTGCTTTTCAACTAACCAACCAACTAATAGACTGCTAGAAAGCGATTATGTTACAAATAATTTTCATTTTTTATCTAAAATTCTTCAGAAACTAAGTTATTTTGATTTCTAAACACCAATTCATCATCAAAGGCATCTAATAAAATAATACTGTCTGTAGTTACTTTTCCTGCTAATATTTCTTTGCTTAATGCATTTAAAACTTCTTTCTGAATAACACGCTTTACTGGTCTTGCACCATATTCAGGATTATAACCTTTGTTTGCTAGATATGCTATTGCTTCTGGTGTTGCATCAAAAGTAATACCTTGTTGAGCAATCATTTTAGTAACACTTTTTAATTGTAACCCAACTATATCAACAATATTATTTTTACTTAAAGGGGTAAACATAATAGTATCATCTATTCTATTAAGAAACTCTGGGCGTACACTTTGTTTTAATAACCCTAAAACATCAATTTTTGCAGCCTCAACTGCAGAATTTAAATCTTTTGTTGCTTCAAAGCGCTCTTGGATTAAGTGGCTTCCAATATTAGAGGTCATTATAATTATGGTATTTTTAAAATCTGCCACACGACCTTTATTATCTGTTAAATGCCCTTCATCCAGCACTTGTAATAGAATATTAAATGTATCTGGATGTGCTTTTTCAATTTCATCTAATAATACTACTGAATATGGTTTACGTCTTACGGCTTCTGTTAATTGACCTCCTTCATCATAGCCTACATACCCTGGAGGAGCTCCAACTAATCTACTTACAGCATGTCGTTCTTGATATTCACTCATATCAATTCTGGTCATCGCATTTTCGTCATCAAATAAATACTCAGCCAAAGCTTTAGCAAGCTCAGTTTTACCAACACCTGTTGTCCCTAAAAATAAAAACGTTCCGATAGGTTTTTGTGGGTTTTGCAAACCAGCTCGACTGCGTCTTACAGCATCACTTACAGCAACTATAGCTTCCTCTTGTCCAACAACGCGTTTGTGTAATTCGCTTTCAAGTTTTAATAGCTTTTCACGATCACTTTGAAGCATTTTAGTTACGGGAATACCAGTCCATTTTGCTACCACTTCTGCAATATCATCATATGTTACTTCTTCTTTAATTAATGAATTTTCTGATTGCGCTTGTAGTTGCTTTTGAAACTCTTCAAGCTGTTCTTGAGTTTCTTTGATTTTTCCATAGCGTAACTCAGCTACTTTGCCATAATCACCTTCTCTTTCGGCTTTTTCAGCTTCTAACTTGAAATTTTCAATATTCTGTTTTGAATTTTGAATGTTATCGACAACTTCTTTTTCGCTTTTCCACTTGGCATTTATCTCATTGCGTTGTTCTTTTAAGTTTGCTAAGTCAGACCGAAGTGATTTTAGTTTTGTTTCATCTTTTTCACGCTTAATAGCCTCAATTTCAATTTCAAGTTGCATGATTTTTCTATCTAACACATCTAATTCTTCTGGTTTAGAGTTGATTTCCATACGTAATTTAGATGCAGCTTCATCCATTAAATCAATAGCTTTATCTGGTAAAAACCGATTAGTTATATAGCGTTGCGATAATTCTACAGCGCCAATAATAGCCTCATCTTTAATGCGAACTTTGTGATGAGTTTCATATTTCTCTTTAATCCCTCTTAAAATGGAAATGGCACTTTCAGTATCAGGTTCATCAACCATAACTTTTTGAAAACGACGCTCTAAAGCTTTATCTTTTTCAAAGTATTTTTGGTATTCATCTAAGGTAGTTGCTCCAATAGCACGCAATTCGCCTCTAGCCAAAGCTGGTTTTAAAATATTAGCTGCATCCATTGCCCCTTGGCCGCCACCGGCACCAACTAAGGTATGTATTTCATCAATAAATAGCACAATATCTCCATCACTAGAAGTAACTTCTTTTATAACGGCTTTTAAACGTTCTTCAAACTCACCTTTAAATTTTGCACCAGCAATTAATGCTCCCATATCTAGAGCAAAAATTTGTTTGTCTTTTAAGTTTTCAGGAATATCGCCATCAATAATTCTATGAGCTAAACCTTCTGCGATAGCTGTTTTTCCAGTTCCTGGCTCACCAACTAAAATAGGATTGTTTTTTGTACGTCGAGAGAGTATTTGAAGAATTCTTCGTATTTCTTCATCCCGCCCTATAACAGGGTCTAGCTTGCCATCATTTGCTAATTGATTTAAGTTTTTTGCATATTTATTAAGTGAGTTATAAGTGTCCTCTTGACTTTGTGAGGTTACATTTTCACCTTTTCTAAGTTCATCAATAGCAGCTTTTAAGTCTTTTTCTGTTACGCCTTGATCTTTTAGCATTTGTGCTATTTTACTATTTGATTTAAAAACAGCTAGAATGAGATGCTCAATAGATACAAAATCATCCTTCATTTTTTTTGCTATAATTGAAGCTTCGTTAAGACTTTTTCCAGCTTCGCGAGATAGCATTAATTCGCTACCTGTAACTTTGGGGAAGCTTTCTAATTGCTTATCTAAAGCTTGTTGAAGTATGCTAATGTTTGCATTCAGCTTTTTCAAAATGAATGGTAAAACGTTTTCATCAACTTCAAAAATACCTTTAAAAATATGTTCGTTTTCTATTTGCTGATGACCAAAACTTTGAGCAATTTGTTGAGCTCGTTGTATGGCCTCTTGAGATTTTATAGTATAATTATTTAAATTCATAACTGTATTATTATTTTCTTTTCAAGATGTAAGTCAATAATCCTACCATTACAAT
The DNA here is from genome assembly GCF_023502325.1 of Jejuia spongiicola. NCBI lineage: Bacteria > Pseudomonadati > Bacteroidota > Flavobacteriia > Flavobacteriales > Flavobacteriaceae > Jejuia > Jejuia spongiicola. The sequence continues at coordinate 391,683 of NZ_JAMFLZ010000003.1, read as the reverse complement.
TTAAAAGACAAAATGTCTTGTTAGGCCTCTATTTGTATGTCTTTTTGTCTGTTTTAACTGTTTTTTACCTAATTGCCTTTTGATGTATGGTTTATGTATTGGTTAAATTTTAGCTATTTAAAAAACCAACATTTAGATTTGGCTTCTATCTTAAAATATTTGTTATGCGTTATACTTTTACATTAGTATTGTGTTATGCTTTTTTTGTTTCTAGCTTAAACTTAGCAGCTCAAGTTATATCGGACGATTTTGAAGGCAGTGGTACCATTACTTCTTGGTTTGGAGATGATTGTGGGTTAAATATAGGGTTTAATAACCCTTTCAAAATTGGAATCAATGTTTCTGATACGGTTTTAAAATATGAAGATACTGGAGGGCAATATGCAAATGTTAGGTTTGATGTTAGCCCAAATTTTGGTTTATCTGTAAATCATTCATTTAAATTAAAAATATATGTTCCTTCAAATGGAATTACAGGAAGTCAATCTAATCAAGTTTCTTTAAAACTTCAAGATGGCACATTAGGAGCTCCTTGGTCTACACAAAGTGAAATTATTAAACCAATAGTTTTAGATGAGTGGCAAGAAGTAATATTCGATTTTGAAAATGACGCCTATATAAACTTAGATGGAAATTCACCTCCACCAAATACAAGAACAGATTTTAATAGAGTGGTTATCCAGATAAATGGAGAAAATAACAATAATCAGGTTATTGCATATATAGATGATGTTATTAATGATGATTCTACGGTATCAGGTTCAGTTTTTAATAATCTAGTTTGGTCTGATGAATTTAATGATGTGGGCTCTGTAGATGGTAATAAATGGTTTCATCAAACTCAATTAATTGCTGGAGATAGTTGGGCAAATGGAGAAGTTCAACACTACACTAATCGTGATGATAACTCATTTGTATCAAGCGGAACTTTAAAAATTAAGGCCATTAAAGAAACTTATATCGATCAAGGTCATCAAAAGCAATATACTTCTGCTAGGTTAAATTCAAAATTTGCTTTTAAATACGGTAGAGTAGAAGTGCGCGCTAAGCTACCATCAGTAGCGGGTACATGGCCAGCTATATGGTTGCTGGGAAAAAATATTAATGAAGATGGGGGGTATTGGGACAACCAAGGCTTTGGAACTGCTAATTGGCCTTGGTGTGGAGAAATTGATATTATGGAACCAAATGTTGCTAAAACAGAAATTTTAGGCACTTGGCATTGGAATAATGGAGGAGGCTATCAATTAAACTCTAGCAGTGTTCCTATAACTAATACTAATACTTCTCAAAACTTTCATGATTATGTTTTAGAATGGGATTCAGATTCCATGCGGGTTTATTTAGATGGTGCTTTAGTAAATCAAATGGCTACAGTTAACCCTTTTAATCAAGAGTTTTATATATTATTGAATGTTGCAATGGGTGGTAATTTAGGAGGTACAATTGATTCTGGATTCACTGATGATGCTATGGAAATAGATTATATTAGAGTCTATCAAAAAAGCAGTCTTTCTGCAAATAAGGTGCTTTATGATAATAAGATAAGTTTCTATCCTAACCCAGTAAAAAATGAATTAAACATTAAGTTTTCAGGTGGTATAAATCAAACCGTTTTGGTTCAAGTTTATGATGTTAGCGGACGTTTAATTTACAAGAAAACACACCAAGTTTCTAACAATAAAGTTACTTATATTGCAGATTCATTAAAATCTGGATTATATTTTGTAAGATTGACCACTAACAATACTAAAATTAATTCTTTTAAATTTTTGAAAAAATAATATTTGTAAGTTTTTATTTTAAGCACGACTGTTACACATATGGGATTACTAAATAAATTATTTGGAGCTTCAACTGGCTCAACCACTAATAAAGAAGAAAAGGTGTTGCCTTGGATTCCTCTTAACGATTTACAGCAACTCTACCATATAGAGAAAAAATCTTCTATAAAAACCCAAATTATTTTTAAGCATTCTACACGCTGTGGAATTAGCAGAATGGTGATGAACCAATTTGTTGATGCATATGCATTTACTGAAAAGGATGTGGATTTATATTACCTAGATATTTTAAACAACAGAGATGTATCTAACGAAGTTGGATATAAGTTTCAGGTAATACACGAATCCCCTCAGTTATTAGTTATCAAAAATGGAGTAGTAGTTACCCATAATTCTCACGGAGCCATAAATGATATTGATTTGGCACGATTTATATAAACGTTAAGTTTTATTAATGCCTTTTTGAATTTCGAATTTTTAAGTTATAACTTAGCTTCATGTTGATATAAACAACTTAGCTAATTTAGAATATTTATTTTATGACTTTTAAATCGAACAGAATTCTAATTGTTATTTTACTTTTTTTAGCAACTACAATAAGCTTTTCGCAAGAAAGCAACCTACCAAATGTAATCTTAATTATAACAGATGACCAAGGTTATGGCGATTTTGGTTTTACTGGAAATGATCAGATTAAAACACCTGTGCTTGATGCATTATCAAAAAGAAGCATTAGATTCAATAATTTTTATGTTTCACCAGTATGTGCGCCAACACGATCTAGTTTAATGACTGGGCGCTATTCTTTGCGAACTGGAGTAAGAGATACTTATAACGGAGGGGCAATAATGGCATCAAATGAAGTTACCATTGCTGAAATGCTAAAGCAAGCTAATTATAAAACAGGGATGTATGGTAAATGGCATTTAGGCGATAACTACCCTAGTAGACCAATTGATCAAGGTTTTGACGAGTCTCTAATTCATCTTTCTGGGGGTATGGGACAAGTTGGAGATTTTACAACATATTTTCAGGGTGATAGAAGTTATTTTGACCCAGTGCTTTGGTATAATGGGCAACCAAGAATGTATGATGGATATTGTTCAGATATTTTTACAGATAATGCTATAAATTTCATTGAAAAAAATCATAAAGCTCCATTTTTCTGTTACCTTTCGTTCAATGCTCCGCATACACCATTGCAAGTTCCAGATGAGTATTATCAAATGTATGCAGACATTGATCCATCAATAACTTTTGAAAAAAATAAGTCTTCAAAAGTAAAAATGAATGAGAAAGATAAAGAAGATGCGCGCAAAGTATATGCAATGGTTTCTAATATAGATGATAATATTGGTAAAGTTATTTCAAAAGTGAAAAGTTTAGGGATTGAAGATAATACTATAATTATTTTTATGACAGATAATGGCCCACAACAATTACGCTATGTTGGAGGCATGCGTGGGTTGAAAGGAAGTGTTTATAGAGGAGGTATTAGAGTACCACTTCTATTTAGTTATCCAAATCAATTTAAGGGAAACAAAGATATTGAAACTACCACAGCTCATATTGATATCCTTCCTACAATAGCTAAATTATGTAGAGTCGAAGCTCCAAAAAACAAAAAGATAGACGGAAACAGTTTGCTACCGCTAATTAAAAATGAAAAAGTTGATTGGGCAGAAAGATCACTGTTTTTTTATTGGACGCGACGTTACCCAGAGTTATATAATAATATTGCCATCCAAAAAGGAGATTATAAGTTAGTGGGTAAAACCAATTATAATGCACCTATTGAAGATTTTCAAATGTTCGATATTAAAAATGACCCAAATGAACAAAACAATATAGTTTTAAAAAATAAAAACTTTGCAAAAGGACTTAAACAAAACCTTAATCAAATTTATAAAGAATTGATTAGCTCTAATAACCTTATAAACCAACCCAGTATTTCAGTTGGTTCAGAATTTGAAAACCCAATAATTTTAAATAGAAATGATGCTGGAGGAGAACGGGGTATTTGGAATCAAGAAGAAATATTTGGAAAATGGTATGTTGATGTTGCTGAAGGGCATTATAATATTAAATTCAAATTTATAAAACCTGTGGAGCCTAAGGGGCGAATGATTTTAGAAACAGATGCTATTGTTAATCAATTAAAAATTGATATGGAAACTGATTTTATTGAAATGAAAAATATTTATCTACCAAAAATGACAGGCAATCTTATTCCTTTTTATATGAAAAATAATAAACGCATTTTGCCTTTTTTGGTTGAGATAGAGAAAATATAACATTGTAAACCTTAACACCTAAATTTGTTGAAAATTAAATAAAAAGAATATGAAGAAAATAATATTTGTCTTTTCAATTTTATTAATCATTGTTTCATGTAAAAAAGAAAATGAAGCTAAAGATTTAACAGAAAAAGCTAGCGAAGCTTTCGCTAACCTTTTAGAACAGTATAATGAAGAAGGTTTTGAGTTAAACCCTGTAAATGCTACTAATGCAGGAGATTATCGCTTTAATGATAAGTTTCCAAATTTTTTATCTGATCGGTACAAAACTAAAAAGAAAGATTACTATAATAAATTTAAACAAGCCTTACATGAAATTGATGATTCCAAATTATCTGAAACAGAAAAAATGAGTAAATCTGTTTTAGAATGGGATTGCAATATTAACCTAGAGGCTATGAGTTTTAAGAAGGATTTAATGCCAATTGATCAAATGTGGTCTAAAAATTTAGATTTTAATCAACTCGCTGGTGGCACAAATGCGCAGCCATTTAAAACGGTTCAAGATTATAAAGATTGGTTAATTCGAGTAGATGCTTATCTGATATGGCTAAATTCGGCTATAGATCAAATGAAAAAGGGAATGGAAAGCGATTACGTTTTACCTGCTTCTTTAATTGTTAAAGTAATACCACAATTTGAAGTTTTAGCGGATAGTAATGTCGAAAACCACTTATATTTTTCTCCAGCTAAAAGTTTTCCAGAAAGTTTTACAGATGAAGAACGGAAAGAGTTGACCGAAGCCTATACAAATATGGTGGCTAATAAAGTAGTGCCTGCACACAAGAAAATAACAGAATTTTTGAGAGATGAATACTTAGCATTAGGAAGAACAAGTAGTGGTATAAATGCTACACCACTTGGTGATGATTATTATGCACATCAGATAAAAAAGTATACTACTACTAATATGACTGCAGATGAAATTCATGAATTGGGTTTAAGTGAAGTTGCACGAATCAGGTCTGAAATGGAAAAAATAAAAAAGGAGATTGGTTTTGAAGGGGATTTAAATGCTTTTTTTAGCCATGTTAGAACTAATAAGAGATTAATGCCATTTACTGAACGGTCTCAGGTTATTGCGTTTTATGATAGTATCCATGAGGTTATGAAACCTCAAATAAATAAACTATTTAAAAAGCTGCCTAAAACACCATTTGAAGTACGTAGAACAGAACCTTTTAGAGAAAAATCGGCTGCAGCAAATTACAATGCAGGATCGTTAGACGGTACAAGACCTGGTATTTTTTATACACCAATTCCATATGTAGAAAAGTATAATATTTTCGATAAGGAAGATTTGTTTTTGCATGAAGCCATTCCTGGTCATCATTTTCAGATTTCTTTAGCACAAGAGAGTAAAGAATTACCAGATTTTAGAAAAACGCTATGGTATAGTGCTTATGGAGAAGGGTGGGCTTTGTATACAGAGTCAATGGGTAAGGAACTAGGGTTGTATAAAGACCCATACCAATATTTTGGTATGTTAAGTAACGAAATCCATAGAGCTATTAGATTGGTTGTAGATACAGGATTACACGCAAAAGGTTGGACTAGAGAACAGGCGATAGAATATTCGTTGAATAATGAAGCTGAATCTGAGTCTGCAATTACAAGTGAGATAGAACGCTATATGGCCAACCCAGGTCAGGCTTTATCTTATAAGATTGGTCAATTAAAAATAAGAGAACTGCGTTCAAGAGCACAAGAAAAACTAGGGGAGAAGTTTGATATTAGAGAGTTTCATAATCAAGTATTAGAAACTGGCTGCATCCCACTGCAATTACTAGAAAGTAAAATAGACTCTTGGGTTGAAGCGAGTAAATAGATATAAAATACTTTGTTAAATAAAAAACCTCCTAAATTAATTTAGGAGGTTTTTTATTTAATGTCCAATATTATAAGAGTTAATAATATCTTTTAGCTGGAATTTTAAATCTTCACCAGTATCATAAACCATTTGCTCATTACTAGGAAAAGGAACACGTCTGTTATCTAATAAGATTCTATCGTCTTTAGTTAATGCTCGTTTATCTCCTCTAGATCGTGCAAAAATATTTTCAAAAATATATTCACTATCAATAGGAAATGAATCTAATGGTTGATTTGATGCTAAATCTAAGTAAACTACATCTGCAATAACCTGCGATGATTTGATTTGAGCTATTTCTAACAATCGACATTTTACTCTAATTATTTTATCAACTTTTATATCGTTACCCAAGGAGTCTTTTACAACATTTCCGGCACTATCTAGTTCATATTCCCAACCATCTTTAACGTCTCTTTCTCTAAAAAGTTCTCGCTCTTTAATTCGTTCAGGTGAAATATTGATACGTTTTAAATTAAGATGCATCGCATAATCGTACTTAACATCGTTGTTTTTGTTAGCGTGGTAAACACTCCAAAACTTATTCAATCCGTAAGTGTCAAAGTTTAACAAATCATCTTCTAAACGAGTTGGAATTATTTGCTCAGTTTCGTTATTAATAGAAACCAAAATATAATTCGTTCCTCTTTGATGAGCTTCTTCTAATAACTCACGAGTTTCTTCATAATTAGGGTTTATACGGTCTAAATAATTAAGCGTATTGTAAGCTTCTCTTATTGTAAGCTTGTTGTCAGATTCCAGTAACTCAATTCCTTTTTCATATAAATAGTCCGAAAGATTTTCGCGAGATTCTATAATAGTATTACTATAGTCATTAAACTTAAATGGAATATCTTTTCCGTTTACACGCAAAGGTAAAATAGGTTTAATGGCTTCTTGACGAGCATTCAAATCTAAATAACGTTCGTATATCTCACGGTATAATTCTGGATTGCTATCTTTTTTTAGGTGATTGATAGTATTTAAATCTCTATCTTCAGCTTTATAATAGGCATCCTGTAGCATTAAAACCACTTCGCGCTTTCGCTTTGAGTCTTTATTCGTTCTAAGTTTTTTAAGAGCTGTATTTATGGCTTGATCATAATTGCCAGAATTTACAGCTTTCTCAACTTCTTTTCTTCCACTACATGCTATACATAATGAAAGTAAAACTGTTAGGAGTAGTAATCTTTTCATAGGTTAAAATTTTAGGTTATTGGGTTACTATTTCAATAGTAATGCCAAAAATACTAAAAACTATCAACTTAATGGTAACTAGCTGAAATACAGAATCTTATTTTTTGCTATAAACAGGAAGTAATTTGGTAGAAACTTCTCCAAAACCAATTCTGGTGCCATCTTTTTCGCAATGTCCACGCATAATAACAGTATCATTATCATTAATGAATTTGCGCTCAGTACCATCATTCATTTTAATGGGTTTTTCTCCACGCCACGTTAACTCTAGCATAGAACCATACGAGTCTGGAGTTGGTCCAGAAATAGTACCGCTTCCCATCATATCGCCAGAATTCACAGGACACCCGTTTACTGTATGATGTGCCAATTGCTGAGCCATATTCCAATACATATATTTAAAATTTGATTTACTAATAACTGTTTCTTTAGCACCATTTGGCTGAATTGAAACTTCTAGGTTAATATCGTAACTCTTTTTTCCTTCGTATTGTAAATAATCTAATTGTGGCTTTAAAGGTTTTGGACCATCAACTCTAAAAGGCTCTAAAGCGTCTAAGGTAACTATCCAAGATGAAATTGATGAGGCAAAATTCTTGGCTAAGAATGGACCTAAAGGAACATATTCCCATTTTTGAATGTCGCGAGCACTCCAATCATTAAATAACACTAATCCAAAGATATACTCTTCAGCCTCATTGATAGGAATCGGTTCTCCTAAGTCGTTTGCATCAGTTGTAATAAAAGCCATTTCAAGCTCAAAATCTACCAATCTACTTGGTCCGAAAACTGGTTGAGTTTCTCCATTAGGAAGTGTTTGCCCTTGTGGTCTATGCACAGGAATCCCAGAAGGAATAATAGAAGAGCTTCTGCCGTGATAACCAACAGGTATATGCAACCAATTTGGTAATAGTGCATTATCTGGATCTCTAAACATCGTACCAACATTGGTGGCATGTTCAATACTTGAATAGAAATCGGTATAATCACCAATTTGAACTGGTAATTGCATTTCAATTTCATCTAATCGAAATAATACAATTTCTTTATGTTTTACATTATCCTTTAATGATGAATTTTCTGCATCAAAAATTTCAGCAATTCTATTTCTAACAGCGCGCCATGTTTTTCTCCCATCTGCAATAAAGTCGTTTAAAGTATCTTGAAGAAAAATATCATCTGTTAAAGGAATCCCTTCAAAATATCCTAATTGGTGTAAAGCACCAAGATCAATGGCTGTATCTCCAATGCGTGTACCAATGGTTATAATATCATCACGAGTTAGAAATACACCGAATGGAATATTTTGGATTGGAAAATCTGAATTTTTATCGACGTGTAACCACGACTTTCTATCTGGATTGTTAGCTGATAATGGCATAACTATATTTTTTATTTGTTTATTAAATTCTTATCAAACGTACACATTTTTTTTATTTAATTTGAAATAAATGATTAAAAAATGGGTATAATTTAATCGTTAATAAAACGGTTTAAAACTTAAGAGTAAATATATGTTTTTTGGTGTATTTAAATAATCTATTTGTTATTTTTGCTCAACTTTTAACTACAATTTATATTTATGCAACGCGACGAACAAATTTTTGAACTTATTCAAGCCGAAAAAGAACGCCAATTACACGGAATTGAACTTATTGCATCAGAGAATTTTGTAAGCGACCAAGTTATGGAAGCTGCGGGCTCTGTTTTAACCAATAAATATGCTGAAGGATATCCAGGAAAACGTTATTACGGTGGTTGTGAAGTAGTTGATGAAGTTGAGCAAATTGCTATTGATAGAGCCAAAGCGTTATTTGGAGCTGTTTATGTAAATGTACAACCGCACTCTGGAAGTCAGGCAAATACAGCGGTTTTTGCAGCTTGTTTAAAACCAGGGGATAAAATTTTAGGATTCGATTTGTCTCATGGTGGGCATTTAACTCACGGGTCGCCAGTAAATTTTTCGGGTAAGTTATACAATCCTACATTTTACGGAGTAGATCAGGAGACAGGGGTATTAAATTATGATAAAATTCAAGAAGTTGCGACTAAAGAGCAACCAAAATTAATTATAGCTGGAGCCTCGGCGTATTCTCGCGACATTGATTTTAAAAGATTTAGAGTTATTGCTGATAGCGTTGGTGCAATTTTAATGGCAGATATTTCGCATCCAGCGGGATTAATTGCTAAAGGTATTTTAAATGACCCGATTCCACATTGCCATATCGTAACAACTACAACACATAAAACATTACGCGGACCAAGAGGAGGTTTAATTATGATGGGAGAAGATTTTGATAACCCATTTGGTATCACATTAAAAAACGGAAATTTGCGTAAAATGTCTTCATTGTTGGATTCTGCTGTGTTTCCAGGAAATCAAGGAGGACCATTAGAGCATATTATTGCTGCAAAAGCTATTGCTTTTGGTGAAGCATTAACAGATGATTTTTTACATTATCAGTTACAAGTAAAAGAAAACGCTAATGCTATGGCTAAGGCTCTAGTGTCAAAAGGGTACAATATTATTTCAAAAGGAACAGATAATCATTGTATGCTTATCGATTTGCGTAATAAGAATATTTCAGGAAAAGAAGCAGAACAAGCATTAGTAAAGGCTGATATAACTGTAAATAAGAATATGGTACCTTTTGATGATAAATCACCATTCGTTACATCGGGGATTAGAATTGGTACAGCAGCAATTACTACTCGTGGATTAAAAGAAGATGAGATGGTAAACATTGTTGACTTAATTGATGAAGTGATTACTAATTATGAAAACGAAACTATGCTTGAGGGCGTTAAGAATAAGGTAAATACTATGATGAAAGGGAAACCTTTGTTTGTATAGTATACTGTTATTTAGAGTTTCGTAAATATGAAAATATAAAATCCTGCTAATAAGCAGGATTTTTTGTATTAAACGGTTTTTTATTCAATAGGGATGTGAAAGTCAACAATAGCTTTCCTTTCAGGATGTTCATTAAAATTGTTATGATAAATTTCAAAAGGATTTCTGTTAGCTTTTTTATATCCGTTTTCGTTCATCCATACAAATAGGCCAGTCCAAGATTTTTCAAATTCGTCAAGTCTAATTTCAAAACTACCAACAATAAATTTTCCTTCTTCAATTGTGGCAAACCCAATTTCTCCTTCTATTTCGTTTGGTTTACTTAGAAGGATACAAGCACTAATTCTAACTTTATTGGCTTCTGTTATTTTAAAACTATCGTGATAAATAGTAATCATTTTAGTTTGCTCATTAATCAAACCTTGAGGCGTACCCCATTTTATCAATTTTTGATAAGCATCAGCAACGTTTTGAGGCCCAATACTTGATACATAAGCCAAATCCATTTTAGGCATCTTCTTAATTTCAATTTTCGCATTCATCTTTATCCACTTTTTTAGATTGTTAATGACGCAAATGTAATTGTCATAGTCAGGATATTCTTGACCATTCTTGCTTTCTAATTGACGAATCTTGCTAAACTTGTTAGGGTTTTGCTTTTTAAATTCTGTTGGACTTACTCCATAATATTTTTTAAAAGTTCTAGTGAATGAAGAGTTATCTTTAAAACCATACTTAGCAGATATTTCTGAAATCGTAAAATTCTTATGAATTAAGCTAGAAGCCGATTTTTCAACTCTTTTCCTTGTAACAAAGGCATTCAAGGGCTCCGTTGTTATGAATTTGAATATTCTATGAAAATGAAATGGAGAGAAAAAAGCTATTTTAGAAACAGTGTCTAATGATAAATCTGAATCTAGGTTTTCATCAATGTATTTAAAAACCCTATTTATTCTAGCTTGGTAATCTGTTAGTTTTTCTTTTTCTGAGATTTTCATATGAAGTTAAATACTGTGTGAAATGTAGTTTTTATGTAGACTGTTAACACTACATTTATTTATTTACTATTGTTCTAAAGGTTAAGTTTACTCTTGGCTCTGTTATTTTTGTCGTTGGGGGAAGTCTATGTAACCAATGGCTTTGTGTTTTGCCCTTCATTATTAGTAAGCTTCCGTGTTCTAGAATGTATTCTACCTTTTCTTTTGTTTCTTTATGCTTAAATGAAAATTTTCTTTCAGCCCCAAAACTTAAAGATGCAATCGCCCCGTTCTTTTTTAAATCTTTTTCACCGTCGCTATGCCAAGCCATTCCTTCGCTGCCGTTGTGATAAAGGTTGAGTAAACAAGAATTAAATGTATCTCCTGTTCTTTTTTCTACTTTTGCTTTCAATTCCAATAATTCTGCAGTCCAAGGCAATGCTAATTTAGTGGTTTTTGAATACGTGTATTCAAATGGTTTTTCTCCATACCAAGCCACTTTCCTTTTGGTAATAATTTTTTTTCCAAAGATAATAGCTTCATCATTCCGCCATTCAATTTGAGTTAATAAGGTTTTAAAATAATAATCTGCTTTAGCTTTATTTAAAAGTTTCGCATAATAGTTAACTATTCCGTCTTTTGGAAGTAGATTTTTTGTACTATTAATTTCAATTTCAAACAGTTTCATTTTTTCTTACTCTTCTTACTCTTCTTACTCTTCTTACTCTTCTTACTCATTATATACTTCGTTCCAAAACTTATTAGTCAAGTCGAAATTAGTTTTCAATTCGTTTTGGTTGTTATTCTCGCTTAATTCCATTTTTTTTAAATCAAGTTCCCGAAAAAAACAGACATATTGTTGCTTCATCGCTTAAATCGCAGTTATTTATCGCCATTTTTGACAACAACATTTTACTTAAACGAATTTCAAATTATATTTACCACAAATTTTAGTAACCTTTTCCATATCTGGTGGTCCAGCTGGGAATTTCGCTAATTCCTTAAACATCCCCTCTAAGCCAGAAGGAAAAATGCTTAGCATGGCTCGGGCTTTTTCTTCTCCGACAATTTTCCATGAATGAGGAACCCCTTTTGGGCAAAATATAATGTCACCTGCATTAAGTGTAGTCATTTTATCTCCAATACTCATTTCAACTTGTCCTTCTAAAACTTGAAACACCTCGTCTTCATTTTCATGCACGTGCGGTGGAATTCTGGTTCCTGGTTCATTGTTTTGTTCAATTAACGTATACTGTCCATTTGTGTCCTCTCCTGTCAGCTTGATGTTTTGATTATCTCCCAATACATTCAATTTATTTCCTTCGCTATCTTTAACAATTTTAGGTTTTTGTAAATCTTTAACTTCTGATTTTGTAGACTCATTAACACTCTCTTTCTTTGATTCGGTTTTACAAGCATTAATCATGGGAATAATAGATAATGCTCCAATTCCTATTGCTGTTGATTTTAAGAAATATTTACGTTCCATAATATTGAGTTTTGACTGGTTAGTTTATATTGTTTCCAACGTGTTCGTGTATGATTAGTAGCGAATTTATATGCGTTACTTTTCGGAAAGTAAATTACAAAATAAAAAGAATAGCGACTAGAGTAAAACTCAAATCGCTATTAATTATGCATATTGCTGGCAATAGTTATGTAACGCTTACTTGACTCCAAATCCCAGTTTTAGCAGTTTCTTGGGCATATTCTAAGAATGTTTTTGCTTTTCTTCCTAAAACGCGTTCAATATCATTAACTACCAATTGATTTTTTGGATTGGTCAATACATGACTAAATAAATACTCAATTAACCAAACGACATCGTTAGGTATTTGCATTTGTTTCATGCCATCAACATACTGCTCTAATGTGATGTCGTAAAAGTTTAAACTTCTGTTACTAGTCTTTGAAATGATGTCAACAATATCCTTAAAAGTAATTAATTCTGGACCTGTTACCTCAATGATTTCACCATTATAAGTGTCATCCAATAAAACATTGGCAGCAACTTCGGCAATATCATTGGCATCTACAAAAGGAATTAAAACATCAGACATGGGTAATGTCACTTCTCCCGATAGAATAGGCTCTAAAAAGAAACTTTCGCTCCAATTTTGGTTAAACCAAGAAGCTCTAACTATGGTATAATCCATGCCAGAATCCATCACAATTTTTTCACAAGCTTCTGCTTCGGTTTCACCTTTACCAGAAAGCAAAACCATTTTTTTAACTCCTAGTTCTTTAGCTAAATATGTTAAACTCTGTATGGCTTCTTTGGCTCCAGGAACAGCCAAGTCCGGATAATAGGTAACGTACATTCTTTCAATACCGTCAAGGGCTTCTACCCAGGTGTCTTTGTTGTCCCAATCAAAACTTGGTGTAGCACTTCTCGAACCAACTCTTGGTTCAATACCTTTTTTTTGTAATTGTTCTACTACGCGGCGACCAGTTTTTCCGGTTCCTCCGATAACTAAAATGTTTGTTTTCATAATGAATTGTTTTAAAATGTTTTTTGAATAAATATTGATATAAGTAATAGGGTAAATGAAATCATACCAGAAATAGTTCTAATGTTATGGTACTGATTCCAAGTACTTTCATAATAGGTTCTAAAACTCTTTAGCTCTAATAAGCTAAGTTTAGTAATGTTTAATAGATCTAGCTCATTGTTTAAAGGAACATTGCCAAAGGCTGTAATACCAAAAGTGCCAATTAGATAAATGATTGTAGATGCCAAGACCAACCAAAACACAGGTTTATTGTTAAACTGTAGATAAGTAGTGATTAGCAATGTTGTCAGGCTTCCGAAGAATATTATAAAGAAGACAGGGTTTAAGATTTCTCTATTGATGTTTTGCATGGTTTCCAAGTAAGTGAAATCACTTACTTTTTTAGTTCCCAATATGACAGAAACGGACCATGCGAAGAAAAAACCTGTAGAAAGCGCATTCAATAATACCGTTATAAAAAAGATCACGTTTTTCATGCTTCTAGTTTTTTTGTTAAATGATTTCCGTAATACAATACAATGAAGTAAAACTCAACCACAATAGTGTAAAACATAGGGTCTCTGAAAAATTCTGAATAGCTACCACCATTTGGAATTACAAATACAGGAACTGTTATCAATACATCCAATACAGTAGCTACAATTATAAATGTAAGTGCCAATGTAGATGGTTTCATGTAGCTATTTTTATAGAACAGGTATGCCCCTAAACAAGCGCTAGGAATAATTGCCAATGCCAGTACAATATTAGATTGTAGTTCTTGATTTTCTAAAAAGGGAACATAAAACGATAAGAGGTAAAATGAAACGCATAAAATCCAAACTAAAATGGCACATACAATGCTAAATAATGTCTTGCTAATCATAATTTTTGATTTTTAATTATGACGCAAATCTATAGCAGCTGTTAACCAGCGACTTATTCAAAAAGGATTATGATTTATTCGAAAAGAATTTTATGCTTGACTGGGTCTGAAGCCAAACTTTTTTTCAAAGGCATTTGAGAAGGATCCTAAACTATCATAACCCACGGCCCAAGCGGCTTCTTGAATAGTTTTTTGATCGTTTTTAATTAAGTTGTAAGCTTTTTTTAAACGTTCGTTATGTAAGTATTTAAAAACTGGAACACCAAATTGTGCTTTAAATCCTTTTTTTAGTTTGTTGGTGTTAGTACCTATTTTGTAAGCCAGTTCGGTGAGCGAAGGAGGGTTTTCCATATCTGACAATAAAATTTCTTGAGCTAAGTTGATTTTCTCAAGTTGTGAAGTGTCAATTTTGCTTGATTCCTCGGATGCTAATTGTCCAAAATAATGAGAAAGTAAAGCAGCCATGTGGCTTTTGTAGAACATCATTTTAATTTCTCCTTTGTAAGCATTGTTAAAGAATTGTTCTACTAATAGAAACATTTCTGGGCTCATATTAAATACGGGGCCTTCAACATAATGGTCTTTTGGATGTACTAATTGATGTAAAAACTTTTCTAAAAACTGACCTTCACCATTGGGTAGCTTGTCTAAGTTTCTAATCGTTGTTGCTATTACTAAACATTCTAGTGGTTTTTGTGCAGAAACATGATGTTCAAACTCTACTTTACTATCGGCATAAAAGGATAATACCATGCCTTTGGTATGATGGAATTCTTTGGTTTTTCCTTCAAATTTAACTTTTAGGCCAACATCTCCTGCACCGTAAAAAGCAATAGCAATAACGGGTTCGTCAAAAAAACACGAATCGATTAAATTGTTATCGGTAGATGCTTCTTCCAATAAAATGGTACAATCGTTTATGTCTATGATTTCACGGTTCATTATTTTGCTAGTGTAGATTAGTTATGTGGTTATGCACCTAATTTAATAAAAGAAAACTGATCAGAGAGAAATCTGCTAGGATTTTCTTAAGTAGGCGAGGACTAGCAATGAAAATTATAGGTGTTGTTGTAAGCAGTTATTTTATCAGACGAAAAGATTGCATAAACTTATCTGTATTTTTGTCATTTTTTCCAATATAAGTAACCGTATAAACTCGGTTTCCTTGTCTAAATAATTTACCTTGAATATGACCTTTAATTCCTTTGTCAATTGCATTCTGATTAAGATTTAGCACAAAATAATGCCCTTTCAATCCATGTTGTTCAATTGGTTCTTGAAATTCCAATTTAAAAGCTTCAGCCATTTTATTCGAGAAATTAGTAACTCCTTGTGAATAAAGTTGCTCGTTAGTTATAGATAATTTAATCATATGTTCAGGATAGTCGTTGTATTCTACCGAAAATGTTTTATTTGGTCCTAAAGTCGAACGAAATAAATGGATTTGAAATTTATCAAGTCCGATTTGATTGTCAATAGCTGAATAATTCGGTTTGGTTGGGAAACCTGCGATAAAATTTCCAGCTTGAGAAGCAAATTCTCCACCTTTGGTTTTATAAATCATTTTATCAGATTCATTTCCACACGATAGAAAAGTCAGAATTGTTAAAATAAGAAGTAGTTTTTTTGTCATTTTTAAGGTTTGTTTTAATAGCACATAACGTTTTGTATATGATTAGTTGTGTGTTTCAGCAACTAATTTAGCAAATACATACCGCATAGAAAAACCTCACAGATTTTCAAAAACATGTAAGAACAAGCAATTACTTATAGACATTGTTGACTAAAGTTATTATTCATGATTTGGAGCTAAGTTTATTGTTGTTTTTTCTTCTTCCTCTTCTATAATCTCATTAATTGGATCATCTTTCGAACAACTTATTGCTAAAAGTAGGGCTATTGATGCAAAATAAAATCTTTTCATTTTTTTGTTCAATTGGATTAATTCCATTGTGAAAGTTTGGAAAACATATGTTGCTTAGTTAAACGCATATCAATTCAAAAACATCTAAAAACCTATGTTGCAAATAGAACTAGAGTTATATGTTGAGTAGTTTTTTTAGAAGAAAAAAGAGCCTTATTCGTCCACAAGTTTTATTACTACAACACCATTTCCGCTACCTGCTCCATATCTTGAAGCTTCTAGACTATTAAGTATTTTTATATCTTTCACGTTGGTCACAATCATACTTTTAACCGAACTCCATCTGTATTCTGTACCGTTAATAATAATTAAAGCCCCGTTTCTAGGTTTAGAATTGTTTGAATTTGAAAAGGTGTTTTTCCCACGAATTATCAATTCATCATTAATAATGTTAACCCTCGGAAATTTACCTTTAATCAAATCTGTCATATTTGTAAACCCAAGACTATACAATTGACCAGATTTAAAGTGTTTATTTACTAAATTTCGCTCCTCCTCATTAATATGGCCATTATTCATAGCCAAATTTATATCTTCTTCGCTACCAGATATTATCAAAGATACATTCAAAGAGTCTTTTATGTTTTTAACTTTAATCTGTTTTGATTTAAATCCAGCAGCTGTTATAGAAATTTTATCCTTAAGATCACATGTAATTGAAAAAAAACCAAGGGAGTCTGAAAAAACGGAGTGCTTAGTTTTTTTTACAGTAATTTTTGCATTTTCTACTGTAATGTTTTTAAAGGTAATTATTTGCCCATTAACAACTTTTTTCTGGGCATGTAGCGAAAGTGTTATAAAGAAAAGAAAAGTTAGAGCTTGCAGTTTGTTTGTTTTCATCTTTCACTTTTTTAATAAGCTTCAATAAAGGATGAAACGAAAATAACGAAATTTTCTGACAAATTCTATGATTCTTAATTAAGAAGATAGTTTTTTAGATCTATATAACTTGAAATTTCGATAGACGCTTTTTCTTTATCCATTACAGCTTCAATTTGCACAGGTAACGGTTGTTCTTTTTTAATAACCTCTTCTACAACATCTAAAAACTTAGTAGGATGTGCAGTTTCTAAAAACACACAATGGGCATTAGGATGTTCTTTTAAATAAGCTTTACAACCTAAATACCCCACCGCACCATGGGGATCTGCTACGTAATTATAATTGCTATATATTTCTAGCATGGCCTCTCTGGTTTTGTTATCAGAAAAACTATAAGACGATAGATTATCGTTTAATGATTCAAAACTGTTTTTATAGATTTCTTGAATACGAATAAAATTGCTTGGTGCACCAACATCCATAGCATTACTAATGGTTTGTATTGAAGGTTTTGGTTCGTAAATTTTAGATTGCAAATAACGAGTAACTACATTATTCTCATTGTTTGAAGCGATAAAATGTTTTACAGGCAACCCTAATTGTTGCGCCATCATACCTGCACATACATTACCAAAATTTCCACTAGGTACAGAGAATACAATATCACCATATGATTTATGTAATTGTTTATAGGCAAACATAAAGTAAAATAGTTGTGGCAACCAGCGTGCTACATTTATAGAGTTTGCTGATGTTAGTTGCATCTGATTAGTTAGAGTCTCGTCTAAAAAGGCTTTTTTTACCATGGCTTGACAATCATCAAAAGTGCCGTTAACTTCTAGTGCTGTGATGTTTTCTCCTAATGTTGTTAGTTGTTTTTCTTGAATATCGCTTACTTTTCCGCTAGGGTAGAGTATAACCACATTTACACCTTTTACACCTAAAAAGCCATTTGCTACTGCACCTCCCGTATCTCCTGATGTTGCTACCAAAACAGTAACTTCTTTATCATTATTCTTATTAAAATAACCTAAACAACGAGCCATAAAGCGAGCACCAACATCTTTAAATGCCATGGTTGGTCCATGAAACAATTCTAAGGTAGAGATATTTTCATTTAATTGAATTATAGGGAAGTCAAAAGACAGAGTCTCTTCAACAATAGTCTTTAAAACATCCTCAGGGATCTCCGGAGATATAAATTGCTTAATAGCTCGGAATGCTATTTCAGAATAAGATAAATCATCAATATTCTCAAAGAATTCTTTTGGTAAAGGTGTAATGCTTTCCGGAAAGTATAAACCTTTATCTGGAGCTAAGCCTTTTATTACGGCATCTTTAAATGATGTTTTTGGTGCTTTTTTATTTAGACTATAATAATTCATTTTTAATTGTAATTTCAGTTTTGCAATGGCAATCTGCAAAAAATTAATTTATTATTTTGATGCCTTCTGTGTTAATTCTTGATCTATAAGTATCAAATTTTATATCAGCTTTTGAATAAACATTTTTAATTGCATCTTCTACATTTTTAGCGTTTTCTAAACCTTTTGATAAAGAAAAAATTGAAGGCCCAGAACCCGAAATACCACAACCTAAAGCACCTGTTTTTAATGCCTCCATTTTTACTTCGTTATAATATGGAATAAGTTTGCTTCGGTGTGGTTCAATAATAACATCATGAAGGGATTTACTAATTAACTCGTAATTGCTAGTGTGTAGCCCATGAATTAAACTACCAAAATTTGCCCATTGTGTTATGGCACTTTGTAGTGAAACTTCTTTTGGAAGTATAGCTCTAGCTTCTGATGTTTTTATTTCAATTTGCGGATGAATAATAGTAACGTACAAATCATCTGGTGACGGAATTTCTAGAATTTCTAATGGCGACACACTTTTAACCAATGTAAACCCTCCAAAAATAGCTGGAGCTAAATTATCAGCATGCTCACATTTACTAGCTAAAGCTTCGCCTTTAATAGCAAACTCCGTAAGTTGTGTTTTGCTAAAAGGTTTCCCTAAAAGTTCATTCATACCAAAAACACTACCTACGGCACTCGCAGCACTACTACCAATACCACTTCCTGGTTTTATGTTTTTGCAAATTTCAATTTCAAAACCATAATCAACATTTAAAGCCTCGTACATAGCTAATGCTGAAACTCCAGCAACATTTAACTCAGCATCCATAGGTAAATCAAAGCCTTCAATTTTAGTTATAAAAATGCCTTTTTTATTCGTTTTCCTAATTAGCATTTCATCACCAATATTGTCTAAGCAAAAACCTAAAACATCAAAGCCACAAGCTACATTTGCTACAGTTGCAGGTGAAAATATTTTTATTTCGTTTTTCATTGTATATTTCTTTGTCATTGCGAATCATTTATTCCTGATTGCTATAAATGACATACTTATTTAATCATTTCCTATTCTAATTATATCAGCAAACAAGCCAGAAGCTGTAACTTCTGCACCTGCACCCGCACCTTTAATAATCATAGGTTGTTTAGGATATCTCTCTGTATAAAACATAACAATATTGTCGCTACCTTCTAAATTATAAAACGGGTGACCTTCTGGAATCTCCTTTAGCCCTACATTTGCTTTTCCTTCATTAAATTGTGCAACATATTTTAATTGGCAGTTCTTCGCTTTCGCGGAAGCATATAATTTTTGATAATGCGATTCGTCATTAATTAATGTTTGATAAAAATCATCAACAGTATCGCTTTTTAATCCAGATTCAGATAAGAAAGGCACGTTCAAAATATCTTCTAAATTTATTTCAACACCACTTTCGCGAGCTAGAATTAAAATTTTCCTTGCAACATCTACACCGCTTAAATCTATTCTTGGGTCTGGTTCTGTATAACCTTCTGCATCAGCTTGTTTTACTACATCATAAAATGTATTGGAATCGTTATAATTGTTGAATACAAAATTTAAACTACCAGATAAAACGGCCTGAATAGATATTATTTTATCGCCCGATACTATTAGATTGTTTAGCGTATCTATAATAGGTAAACCTGCGCCTACATTTGTTTCGAATAGGTAAGGGGCATTGTATTTAAGTGACAAACGTTTTAACAATTTATAGTTTTTATAATCACTAGAACAAGCAATTTTATTGCATGCTACTACGCCAATACTTTCTCGCAAATACTTTGCGTATAAATTAGCGACGTCTTTATTAGCTGTTACATCAACAAAAATACTATTGCGTAAATTCAATGATTTGGTTTTTTCAAAAAAGCCATCTAAAGTTGCTTTTTCACCTGTTGCTAATTGCTCTTTCCATGTTTTTAAATTGATACCATCTTCATCAAAAATCATAGTTCTTGAATTTGACAATCCTATAACTCGTAAGTTAATCTTTAAATTTTCCTTTAGGTATTTTTTTTGTTGTTGTATTTGTTCAACTAAACGCTCTCCAACATTGCCAACACCGGTAATAAATATGTTGAGCTGTTTGGTCTGAATTTCAAAAAACTGTTCGTGTAAGGTGTTTAATGCTTTTTTTACATCTTTTTCTGCAATTACAGCAGATATGTTTTTTTCTGAAGCTCCTTGTGCTATGGCACGAATATTAATGTTGTTTTTACCTAAACTGCTAAACATTTTACCGCTAATACCTTGATGGTTTTTCATGTTATCACCAACAAGAGCGATAATGGATAGGTTTGTTTCTACAATAATTGGGTCAATTTTATGAAGAGCTATTTCATTTTCAAAAGCTGAATCGATAGCTGTTTTTGCAGATTCAGCATCTTTTTCATCAATGCCTAAGCATATAGAATGCTCAGATGAAGCCTGTGTAATTAAAATAATATTTATTTTTTCTTGAGATAGCGTTTCAAATAATCGTTTAGAAAACCCAGGAATACCAACCATTCCATTACCTTGGAGTGTTAATAAGGCAATGTTCCCAATATTGCTAATACCTTTTACTGGAGATGTTGTGTTCAATTCACCATCAGAAATAATAGTACCAGCAGCATCTGGCTCTAATGTGTTTTTAATATGAATAGGTATGTTTAAATCTAGAACTGGTTGAACAGTTGGTGGATATAATACTTTCGCACCAAAATGAGATAATTCCATAGCCTCTTGATACGAAATTTTTTCAATAGGGTAGGCTTGTTTAACCAATTTTGGGTTCGTAGTATACATACCGCTAACATCAGTCCAAATTTCTAACTGTTTTACGTTTAAAGCAGCAGCAACGATAGCAGCAGTAAAATCTGAGCCGCCACGCCCAAGTGTAGTTTGTTCTCCCAATGTAGAATTGGCTACAAACCCAGGAAGTATAGTAATTTGTTGATTTAATGATTTGAAATAATTCTTAATATTTGCATTTGTTAAACCGAAATTCACTTCTGCTTTTGAAAAATTAGAATTGGTAATTATCAATTCCTGAGAGTTTTTACGATAAGCTGATAGCTCTCTATTTTTCATAGTCTCAGCAATGATGTATGAAGATAAAGATTCTCCAAAACTTACTAGTTTATCAGATGTTTTAGGAGATAGTTCGTTGATTAAGTATATACCATCCAATAAACTGTTTAGCTCACTTAATTTGTTTTCAACATAAGTAGAAATAGGTTTTTCACCATCATTAGGAATAAGCTCATTTATAATTTCAAAATGAATATCCTTAATAAGATTAAACGTATTTAAAAAGTTTTTGTCCTTGTTTTGTGCTTGTTTTCCAGCAAGTAGTAACTTATCGGTAATACCTCCAATAGCAGAAACAACGCATATTACTGCATCTTCTTTTGAATGATTATCTAAAATATGTATTACTTTATTTATATTTTTTGCAGAACCTACAGATGTTCCGCCAAATTTTAAAACCTTCATTTTTAATGAATTAGTGTTTTTTAATAAAATGTTTAAGAAAGTGTAATGTAAAAATTACAAAGATAGCCTGATGAGAATATAATTATTAACCCCAAAGGGTAATAGTAATTGTAGTAGTACCAAAAATAGCAGTATTTCTTCTTAAAGAAAAAGAAAGCATATCGATAATATTTTGGTTTAAAAGAATCATTATATTCATAAATAATACAAGTCAAAAGTATTACTTTTAACCTAATAAAAAAACAAATTATTTTTTTTTGCAGAATTCTTACGTAGAATATCTTTTTATGAAAGAATTCTGCAAAAAAATATTTAGAATTGAAAAAACGATAATTATCAAATGAAAATATTTTCTAAAGAACAAATTTATGAAGGTGATAAGTTAACTGCAGAGCGTCAAAATATTACATCAACAGATTTGATGGAACGCGCTGGAACACAAATTTTTAATTGGATGCATATGCGTATGCAAGGTGCTCAAGTACCCATACACGTTTTTTGTGGTATTGGCAATAACGGAGGAGATGGTTTAGTTATAGCAAGGCATTTAATAACGCATGGATATAATGTAAAAACATATGTAGTTAATTGTAGCGATAAGCGATCGAAAGATTTTTTAATCAATTATGATCGAATAAAAAATGTTACTAAAAACTGGCCTACATTATTAAGTTGTACTGAAGATTTTCCGGAGATGCATCATGATGATATTATTGTTGATGCTGTTTTCGGGATTGGTCTAAATAGACCGATAGACGATTGGGTTAAAGCTTTGTTTATGCACTTTAGGGCTACCAAAGCATTTACTTTAGCTATTGACATACCATCTGGATTAAGTACAGATAAAGTTCCTGAAAGTGAAGATGCTGTAGTTTGGGCTGGTTATACATTAAGTTTTGCATCTGCTAAATTAGTGTTTTTCTTACCAGAAACTGCTAAGTATACTGTGCAATGGGAAGTGTTGGATATTGGATTAGATCAAGAGTTTCTATATACCACAACAACTAAAGTAGATTTAATTGGAAAGCATGAGGTATTGCCAATGTACATTCCTAGAGAAAAATTCTCACACAAAGGTCATTTTGGACATGCTTTAATAATAGGGGGAAGTTATGGAAAAATAGGGGCAGTAACTTTAGCTAGCAGAGCAGTATTATCAGCAGGGGCTGGATTAATAAGTGTTTTTATTCCTAAATGTGGTTATAATGTAATACAAACTTCTTTTCCTGAAGCTATGGTAATTACTGATACGGATAATGAAAATATAACTAAAATAGCTTTTGATATTGAACCAACAGTTATTGGTTTTGGAGTTGGAATAGGTACAAGCCCAAAAACCATAAGTGCGTTTGAAGCTTTTTTGAAACAAAACAAAGCACCATTGGTTATTGATGCTGATGGCATAAATATTCTAGCTAAAAAGAAGACGTTGTTGAAATTATTGCCAGATCAGACCATTTTAACACCACATCCAAAAGAGTTAGAGCGTTTAATTGGAAAATGGAAAGACGATTTTGATAAGCTTAAAAAAGTCAAATCTTTTTCAAAAAAATATAAACTAATAGTTGTAGCAAAAGGGGCAAATACGATAACTGTTTTACAGGATAAATTATATGTAAATACAACTGGAAACCCTGGATTAGCAACCGCTGGTAGTGGTGATGTTTTAACTGGAATTATAACTGGCTTAATTTCTCAGGGATACGCTCCATTAACTGCTGCTATATTTGGAGTATACTTACATGGAAAATCAGCAGATATTGCTATTGAAGATTTTGGATATCAAAGTTTAATAGCTAGCCACGTTATAGATTATTTAGGTGAAGCCTATATAGATTTATTTAAACAGCCAGAGCAGCCTGCTCAAAAAGAAGAAGAAGCTCCAAATGAATAAAAATAAAAAAGCCGCGAATTGCGGCTTTTTTTATTTAGAACTAATTATATATTATTCTCATTTAATAGTTTAATGAGTTTTGGACTCGATGGCCTTGGAGCATCTGCATTTACTACATTGCCAGCTGGGTCAATTAAAATAAAGCGTGGTATGCCTTGAACTTTGTAGCCTTGAACAAAGTCAGATTTCCATGCATTATCAGAAAATAACTGAACACCTCCCATTTCTTTTTCTGCTATCATCTTTTTCCAACCTTCTTTTGAAGCTTCAACAGATTTGTTTTTATAGCCTCTACCATTATCAACAGATATACTTACAAACTCAATATTTTTATCATGATACTTTTCTTCCATTTCTTTTAAAAACGGAATTTCTGCTTTACATGGTCCACACCAAGTAGCCCATATATCTACATAAACAAACTTTCCTTTTAAATCTGATAAAGATGTGGTACCTCCTTTATAGTTTTCATAATTATCAAATGTAGGGGATGGTTTTCCTATAAAATGTGCAAATTGTGCTGCTCTTTCTTGCTCACGTTTTTTATTACTTTTATAAACATTTAAAATACCTTCCTTAAAACCATCTATTTCCTTTTTTTGACTTGAATATAAAGTTGAATCTATATTTTTATGTTCGTCTAAAAAAGCATTTAGTTTATTGTGAATTTTTGTGGTTTCAGATTCAAATTTTTCTTCTTCGAAATCAAGAAGGCTAGGAGGATAAAGTGTTTCTTCCAATAAAGCTTTTTTAGCTAAATAATTACTAGATTCAGCTCCATTACCTGTATATGTTACAGATTCATCAAATTCTTTGGTATCTAATGTAACGTTTAAATCATATCCGTTTTTTAAGAATACGTTTGTTGCTTCATTACCGTCATAAAGAAAGTATTCTCCAGTTTCAACTTTTAAAGTGTCTTTGAAAGTGCCATCTTTATTTACTTTAATGGTTTTAGAGTATTCACGAGTTCTTACCATTAAAGAATCACTGTTTTTGTTGGTGATTTTTCCAGATAAGGTAACATAATTTTTAGGTTCTTCTTTACAAGCAAAAGCTATGGCAAATACACAGCTTAAAATAAATAGTTTTTTCATTTTTATATTTTTATTATGACAAAAATAGCTATAAGTATAGCTTTAGTGGTAGTATTAACATTTGTTTAAGAAATTGAAGAGCCTATAATTTATGTACAAGCTTTTCGTAATTAACAACTTTTGGGATTATGTTTAAAGCAAATAATTCTTTTTGTACGTTATTAAGTGTTTTTTTGTCGATAAGTTTTTGAGACCATTCAGTTAGACTTAGCCACTCTTGTACATCATCTAATTGTTGTTCATAACGATTTGCAATTGTTTTATCTATGCTAGGAATATTTTTAAACTCAGTAGTGGTATTGTTAATTATATCTAAGATGTATTGTAAATCTTCTTTATTTGATTCGATAAAATCTTCGCGTACAGCAATAACAAAACAAGGCCAAGGAGATGGACAGTTGCCAATGCGTCTAAAAGTACCATTATCAACCAAAGGCTTGGTTGTGAATTTTTCCCAAAGAAAATAATCTGCTGTTCCGTTTGTTAAACCTTCAACCGCACCATCTAAGTTTTTAATTATTTCGAAATCAAGGTCTTTTTTTAAATCCCATGTATTGTTTTCGGCATTTATATAGGCCATTAAGTGAGAACCTGAACCATATCTGCTAATAGCTGCTTTTTTTCCTTTTATATCCTCTATGGTTTTATAAGGAGAATCATTAGCGACATGAATACCCCAAATTAAAGGAGTTTGTACAAATGTTTGCACAATTTTACTTGGGTTGCCATCAATAATATCTTTTACGATACCTTCAGTAAGAATAACAGCTATGTCAATCTTTTTTTCTCTTAAAGCCTTACACATAACACCAGTTCCGCCATAGTAATCGTGCCATCGCAAATTGATCCCCTTATCTTTGTATTCTCCGTTTTTCAATGTTAAATACCACGCCAAATTAAAATGTTCTGGCACACCACCAATGTTAACTTTCTTCATTAAATCAATTCGTTATTTTACTATTTTGTTTAAAGTATATATAATTAAGTCTTCAATTACTTTCGAAGCATTTTTACTAAAAGTGCCATTGGCTCTATTGGCAATTATGGCATTTAATGATACGGCATGATGCCCTAAAAGTTTTGATAACCCATAAATGGCAGAGGTTTCCATTTCAAGATTTGTAATACAAACACCATTAAAATTAAAAGCGTCCATTTTGCTGTTTAAAGCATTGTCTTCTAAAGGCAAGCGTAGTATGCGCCCTTGTGGGCCATAAAACCCACCAGCTGTTGCTGTTAATCCAGAATAGGTACTTTTACTTTTAAGTTTTTTTTCTAAAACCTCACTATTTTTAATTGCAATTGGTCTTGCTTTTAAAGGAGACCAGTTAGTTTGTTGTATAAAAGCATCTTCAATCTCAGGTTCTGAAATAGATTTTATTTGATAGGAGTGAAGCATACCATTTAAATCTAATCCATACGAACTTAGTAGAAACGAATCAACAGGAATGTTATTTTGTAGAGAGCCAGAGGTACCAATTCTAATAATATTAAGACTTGTAAAAGACTCTTTTGGCATTTTTGTTTTCAAATCAATATTAACAAGTGCATCCAATTCATTTAAAACAATATCTATGTTATCTGGACCAATACCTGTAGAAATTACAGAAATCCGTTTGTTTTTATAATACCCAGTATGCGTTTTAAACTCACGTTTTTGAGTTTTAAATTCTATACTATCAAAATGCTTAGAAACTTTCTCAACACGATATTGATCGCCTACAAAAATGATGGTATTAGCAATGTTTTCAGGTTTTAAATTTAAATGATAAATACTACCATCTGCATTTAAAATTAATTCAGAATCTTTAATAGGCATCTATTACAGTTTTTACAAGCTTATTTTGTAGTTTATTGAATTGGAAATCGAATTTATTCACACCACCAAAAATTATTTTATTATTGATTTTAGCAGAAAAATTGTGTTGACCAATTAAGGCTTCATGTCCTTTTCTGTTTAGTTTTAAGTAACCGTTTTCTTCTGAAAAGAATAGAGATAGTTTGTCTATAATTCTTTTTAATTGAATATCTCCAAATCCGTAATACCCTTGATAATTTAGAGCATAACCTAACAGGTGGTGTTCAGATTTTATTTCATATTTATTGAGAAGTTCCAGAATATTATACTCTAAAGCATTTAAACCATTTCTAGAATCTGGAAAACGCTTTAGGTGGGCTTTTAAACAACATCCTAAATATTCAAAAGACGATTTTTTAGTAATATATGGCTTTAACAAATTGTGATCTTTACCACAGTAAATTTGCCAAACACTGACTGCAATATCTATATCTTGATCAGATAATTTAATTCTGTTTTTATAGTGTTTGTCTATTTGTTCTGGACTTAATTCACTAAGCCCTCTTAGGTTTTTATCACCTTCAATTCTACCACTGCAAACAAGGTAAATAGGAAGGTTTATTTTTTGCTGTTGAATAAGATTAATAACTGCAATCATATTTATATGACAGAATAAGTCATATTCAAACCATAATACTATTTTTGAATACTTATCTTTCTTGTCAAGCTTTTGCAATTCGTTTTTATATTCATACTCATCAATTTCAACATCATAGAAATGATTTAAAAATGATTTTCTAGCATTTAAAAATAACTCAGAATTTATGAGTTTGCTTGTGGGGCCTTCACATAGCATTTCATGCCAAGTCAAAAAATCTCCTTTAAAGTTTAGCTCATTTAAATAATTAGTTAAATTGCTTCCATTTGTAATATGTAATGATTGCTTTGCCATATACTAACCTCCAACTCGCTTCACATTAAAACCTTTGTCTTTAAGTATGTTCATAATCTTATCACGGTAATCTCCTTGAATAATTATCTTATCATCTTTAAAACTACCTCCCACACTTAGCTTTGTTTTAATTTCTTTTGCCAAGGCTTTAAAATCTTCTGTCGCTCCAGTGTATCCTTCTAAAATAGTTATAGGCTTACCTTTTCGTTTTTCATATTTGCAAATAATGGGTTCATCTTGCATCCATAAAGAATCACCTTTTTGATTGTCTTCAGTTGGGTTTTCAGAAATATGCTCAGGAAATAAATTTTTTAATTGGTCTTGTAAATCCATAAAAAAGTGTACTATTTTTTAATAAGACCTAATTCAATTAAGCGTTCATTTAAGAACTGACCAGCTGTAATATCATCAAACTTTTTTGGGTTTTTTTCATCAATACACCCCTCTAAAACGTCCAACTTCATTTCACTTATTGGATGCATAAAAAATGGAATAGAATATCTAGAAGTACCCCAAAGCTCTTTTGGAGGATTAATTACGCGATGTATAGTAGATTTTAATTTGTTGTTTGTATGTCTTGACAGCATATCACCAACGTTAATCATAAGTTCATCAGATTCTGCAATTGCATCAATCCATTCTCCATTATGATTTTGTACTTGTAATCCACGACCTTGAGCCCCCATTAAAAGGGTTATTAAGTTAATGTCTCCGTGTGCTGCTGCACGAACAGCTTCTTTTGGTTCTTCTGTAATTGGGGGGTAATGAATAGGTCTTAAAATTGAGTTTCCATTATGAATGTAGTTGTCAAAATACATTTCTTCTAAACCTAAATGTAGTGCTAATGCGCGCAATACATATTTAGCGGTTTTTTCAAGCATTTTATATGCTTCTTTTCCAACTTCATTAAAATTTGGTAATTCTTTTACATTTACGTTTTCTGGATATTCTGCTTTTAGGTCAGTGTTGTCCTCAACATATTGACCAAAATGCCAAAACTCTTTTAAATCACCTTCTTTTTTTCCTTTAGCACTTTCTTTTCCAAAAGATACATAACCACGTTGACCTCCTATCCCTGGGATTTCATATTTTTGCTTTGTTTCTGTTGGTAAACTAAAAAAGTTCTTTACTTCACCATATAAATCGTCAACTAACTTATCATCTAAAAAATGACCTTTAAGCGCTACAAAGCCTATTTCTTCATATGCTTTTCCAATAGCATCTACGAAGTTTTGTTTTTTAACAGGATCGTTAGAAATAAAGTCATTTAAATTAACACTAGGTATAATATTCATAAGAATAATTTTAATTTGTAAGTCTTACAAATGTACAAAAACATTGTAAATTTTTAAGTTTACAAATTCATATTACTTTCTTATAGTTATATCCATTTTATATTATATTTGATGAAATTTGAAACATCAGTTTTATGAGCAAAACAATGTCTTTATTTAACATTGATTACAACATTAAAGGTCTAGACGAGAGTAGATTAATTGAGCTTTACAAAAACATGCTTAAACCAAGAATGATTGAAGAGAAAATGCTTATTCTTCTGCGTCAAGGGAAAATAAGCAAATGGTTTTCTGGTATTGGTCAAGAAGCAATTTCTGTTGGAGTTACAATGGCGATGGATAAAAATGAGTATATGTTGCCTATGCACAGAAACTTGGGAGTTTTTACTACTAGAGAAATCCCCTTGCATAGGTTATTTGCACAATGGCAGGGAAAAGCATCGGGTTTTACAAAAGGGCGAGATAGATCGTTTCACTTTGGCACTCAAGAGTACAAAATTGTTGGTATGATATCTCATCTTGGGCCACAATTGGGCGTTGCTGATGGCATAGCTTTAGCAAGTAAATTAAAAAGTAAAAACGAAGTTACTGCAGTTTTTACAGGCGAAGGAGGTACTAGCGAGGGTGATTTTCATGAAGCTTTAAATGTTGCTTCAGTGTGGGGATTACCAGTTATGTTTTGTGTTGAGAATAATGGTTACGGACTATCTACACCAACAAATGAACAATATAATTGCAAAGATATTGCTGATAGAGCTATAGGATACGGAATGGAGTCTCATATTATAGATGGGAATAATATTATTGAAGTATATACTAGAGTTAACGAAATAGCTGAAAGTATTCGTGAAACGCCAAGACCCGTTTTATTAGAGTTTAAAACGTTTAGAATGCGCGGTCATGAAGAGGCTAGTGGGACAAAATATGTGCCTCAAGATCTTATGGATTCTTGGGCAAAGAAAGACCCTGTTGTTAATTTTCAATCCTTTTTAAAAGAAAAAGGATTATTAACAGATACAGAAGAAGTTTCTATAAAAGAAAATATTTTAAAAGAAATTAATGATAATTTAGATATTGCTTATAATGAAGAAGCAATTATTCCTAATAAAACTAATGAGTTAAATGATGTATATCAATCATTTGTATATGAGGAGTTTAACTTTAATTATGAAGCAAAAGAAATTCGTTTGATAGATGCCATTTCTGATGGGCTAAAGCAAAGCATGCAGCAGCATAATGATTTGGTAATTATGGGGCAAGATATTGCAGAATATGGAGGTGTTTTTAAAATTACTGATGGCTTTGTCGAAGCTTTTGGAAAAGATAGAGTGCGAAACACGCCTATTTGTGAATCGGCAATTGTAGAGACCGCAATGGGGCTTTCAATTGCTGGGGTTAAAAGCGTTGTAGAAATGCAATTTGCAGATTTTGTCACTTCTGGCTTTAATCCCGTAGTTAATTATTTAGCAAAATCGCATTATAGATGGAACCAGAATGCCGATGTTGTTTTAAGAATGCCTTGTGGTGGAGGTGTAGCTGCTGGCCCTTTTCACTCGCAAACGAATGAAGCTTGGTTTACTAAAACACCAGGTTTAAAAGTAGTTTATCCAGCATTTCCTTTTGATGCTAAAGGGTTGTTAGCGACAGCTATTAACGACCCTAATCCTGTTTTGTTTTTTGAGCACAAAGGTTTATATAGAAGTATTCGTCAAGAAGTTCCTGCTGATTACTATACACTTCCTTTTGGAAAAGCTTCTATTCTAAAAGAAGGAGAAGATGTAACTATAATTGCATATGGAGCTGCGGTACATTGGGCGTTAGAAACTTTAGAACAAAATCCAACAATAAATGCTGATGTTTTAGATTTAAGAACATTACAACCTTTAGATACCGATGCTATTTATGCTTCGGTAAAGAAGACTGGTAGAGCAATTATTTTACATGAAGACTCTTTGTTTGGAGGAATTGCTAGCGATATTTCTGCTCTTATAATGGAGCAGTGTTTTGAGTATTTAGATGCACCAGTAAAGCGAGTTGCAAGTATGGAAACACCTATACCTTTTATTAATCAGTTAGAGGAACAATACCTTGCAAAAGGTAGGTTTGAAACTGATTTAAAAGACCTTTTAGCATATTAACTTTAGTAATGAAATATTTTGAACATTTTTTTGGTGCTGTAAAGGGAACATTAAACTGGACATGGGATTCTATTATTTTTAATGTGCCTTGGTATTCAAACTATTTTTGGGGATTAATAATCATTTCGCTTATCGTTTGGGTATTAGAAATTACTTTTCCTTGGCGAAAAAATCAATCTATTTTCAGAAAAGACTTTTGGCTTGATGGGTTTTATATGTTTTTTAATTTCTTTGTTTTTACTATTGTTATTAGTGGTATTTATAAATGTTTGGAGGTATTACTTTTAGATTTAGGAATAACCACTCAATCTCTAGCAGTAATTAACATTGCTACTTTTCCAATGTGGATCCAACTACTTGTTTTTTTCTTAATTCAAGATTTTGTGCAATGGTTTACTCACGTTTTATTGCATCGATATAATATTTTATGGAAGTTTCATAAAGTGCACCATTCTGTAAAAGAAATGGGGTTTGCAGCACATTTGCGTTACCACTGGATGGAAAACATTTTTTATAAACCGCTAAAGGTTTTAGTAGTTATGCTTTTGGGCGGATTTGAACCGGAACAAGCATTTATTGTTCATTTTATAGCTATAACCATTGGTCACCTAAATCATGCCAATGTAAAACTGACTTACGGATATTTAAAGTATATTTTTAATAACCCAGTTATGCATCTGTATCATCATGCTTTTACGCTACCAAATGTTCGTAAAAACGGTGTAAACTTTGGAATCAGTTTAAGTATCTGGGATTATCTTTTTAAAACAAATTACATTCCAGAAAAAAGTGGAACTATTAAATTAGGTTATGAAGATGATAAAAACATGCCTAAAAACTTTTTTAAGCAATTACTTTATGGCTTTAAAAAGAATGATTAATTAAGTGTTTTTGAAACCGCTTCAACTTCATCTAAAACACGCAATAAATTACCACTCCAAAGCATTTCGATTTCCTCTTCAGTATAACCACGTTTTACTAATTCTAAGGTAACATTAAAGGTTTCTGAGGCATCACTCCAACCTTTAATACCACCGCCTCCATCAAAATCACTGCTTATACCAACATGTCTTAAGCCTATTTTTTTTACTAAATAATCAATATGATTTACAAAATCTACTACATCCACCTCTTTAGGAAAATCTTGTGTTTTTGATATTTTTTTACTTACAATTTTTGGAATTGAATTCCAACGATCATTGACTTTTAGCGAATCTTGTATTTGTTTGTCTAGACTTCTAAACTCCCATTTACCATACCATTTAAGGCCTAAAGAATCTGCTACTTGATTTCTTAACTTGTTTAATGTCGCTTCTCTCGCTTCACTTTTCTCTTTATTAAGATAGCTTTTGAATGCAACAGTTTGTACAACACCTCCATTCTCTTTCATCCACTCTAACTGTTCGTCATCTAAATTTCTACTATGGTCGCACAAAGCTCTAGCTGACGAATGTGATGCAATTATAGGTGCTTTACTTAATTCAATCATTTGTCTCATGGCTTCTTTTGATGGGTGAGAAACATCTATCATCATGCCTAAACGGTTCATTTCTTTAATGACTTCTTTTCCCAAATCACTTAAGCCGTTGTGCAGCCAAACATCATCTGCTTCACCAGTATTACTGTCTGATAATTGACTATGTCCGTTATGTGCAAGCGACATATACCGCCCGCCAAGATTATAGAATTTTTCAATATTTTTAATGTCTAAGCCAACAGGGTATCCGTTTTCAATACCAATCATAGCTACTTTTTTGCCAGATTTTGAAATTCTTCTTACCTCATTTGAGGTTGTAGCTAGTTCAATATCATTAGGAGCAATATCATTTACCAACTTATGGATAGCATTAAATTTGGACATGGCATTTTCATACGCTTTTTTATAACCTTCTTCTGTTAAAGTATCTTGCCCTGTATAAACTATAAACCAAGCAACATCTAAACCGCCAACTTTCATTTTTGGCAGGTTGACTTGAGATTCTAGGTTTTGAGTATAGTTAATTGAATCTGTAAAATTATTCACGTCAATATCGCAATGCGTATCTAATGTAATAACGCGTTCATGAATTAATTTTGCACGTTCTTCTATCGAAAGAGTATTCTCAGTTTTAGAGTCGTTTTTACAAGCAGAAAGTATAAATAGTAAACAGAATAATAAATTTGAGAATTTCATTTTTAAGATGTTAGTTTTCAAAAGTGAAAATACAAAAAACTATAATGGTTTTTTAAATGCCTTATAATCAGTATATTTAATAAAACATTTAAGCTATGCTGTATAGAATTTCAAGTATTATTGTACTTTTTTTCCTTATGCTTAATTGTAAAAAAGAGGCAGAAGAGGTAAAACAATTTTATGATTGGAAAACCATACAAGTTACAGCAACTGCATATAACTCGTTGGCATATCAAACAAATTCTAATCCACATATAACAGCGTTTGGTGATAGCTTAAAACCAGGCTTGAAATATATTGCCGTATCTAGAGATCTCTTAAAAAAGGGGCTGAAGCATAATACACCAGTTAAAATTGAAGGATTTTAAGGTTTGTATTTAATAAAAGACAAAATGAACAAACGCTGGAAAAACCGTATAGATATTTATATGGGCATTGATGTTAAGGCCGCAAAAAAATGGGGCAAAAAAAAGATTTTAATTAGCTATGGGATTCCAAAAGAATAACATTAAAACTTATTTTGTTATTGCTTCTGATAAAATAAAAGGGTAGGCTTCTTTTACCTTTTTTAAATCAGATTTTGATAAATCATCTGTAGTTTTTTTAAGAATATTTAAGCTATATGCTTCTCTTAATTCGTAATAAGCTTTAGTTAGTTCATCTTGCACTTCAATATACTGCTTGTAGCTTGTTTGCTTACCTGTTTGTAATGATACAACGGCTTCTTTAGGATTGTCAGATGAGCTGTCAGAATTTAATCCATTGCAATAATTACAACTTTTATCTCCATTATTGTCAAGAAACCTTTTTGTAATTTCTTTTAAATCGCTTACAGCAACTAATTCGTCATCAACCATAATTTCATCATTGTTGTTAACCAAAATGCGTAAAATATTGCGGTCATTTATTGGAGTATCACAAATTTCTCCTGGAGGGCATTCCTTGGATAACATTCTTTTAAGACCTTTATCTTTAGGAATTGTAGCAGTAACTAAAAAAAAAATAAGTAATAAAAATGCAATGTCTGCCATAGAACCTGCATTTACTTCTGGGATTAATTTTGAATGTCTCATGTTTGTGGATTATATGTTAATGCAAACTAAAGTTCACAAAAACAATACCACAGTTCAGAAGTTGTTTTTAATGTGCGTAGCGCTTGGTGCCTTTCCATATAACCGTATCTGAATTATTGAAATTTATGATACGTTTATTGGTAATTAAATTTTCTTGAGTGATTGAATTTAAATGTTTAGATATTTTAATAAGTGTTCTCATGATTTTTTGATTGATGATGTTTGGGTTTAAAAAATAATTTCACATACCATTTAAAATGGTATGTGAAGTAGTTACCTGTACCGTCTTTTAGTATTCCATTGATTACTTTTTGTACTGTTCAAAGTTCCGCTTAATTGATTGTTGTTTAATGTTCTCATGATTTTTGTTTTTTAATTGATTTATACTAAGTAGACGACAGAAAATTAAAATTGTTACAGTACTATGCATAACAAAGTAATAAATTAACATTTTTTAACTAAAAATAGAGGAGAGGTAAGGTTTTTATAGATTATTTGACTTAAAATATTAACTTTAGGAATGGTTTTTGCCTAAATAAATGCTAAATAACATTTGTAATGTGATGAATTACAGATAAAAATAATAGTTTTGGTAACTCTTTGGAATTTATTAACCATCATAATTTATGAATTCTAACTAAAAAAAGATTGAATATAGACAGATGAAATACTATTTTTCTTTTTTCATATTATGTTTTTTTGTTTTTCCTGCAAACTCTCAAATAGATAGTAAAAACAAATCTACATCTATTCCTGCAGTAGAAAGTAAAAAGGATTCTGCTACTACCAATTTATTATTACCATCAAAACCTCTAAATAATAATACAGTTAACGGCATGTCTGTACCTAAAGCAAATACTGCTTTAAACTTCCCTAAAAAAGAGTTTTCTATGTTTGGAGAGAAATTTGGCAATCCTGGAGAGTTATATGTAGATAGATTGGATAAGAAATCTAAAGACCTAAAGACAGAAATGGGTTTGGGAGCAAAAGGAAGCACAACTGACCAGTATTTTGGAGATTTTAAAACAAAATCCAAATTTGTTAGAGTAGTCTATAGAGATTTTGGTTTACAGGATGGCGACTATATCCGAGTATTGATAAATGACGAAATCTATGAGTTTCGTGTTTTATTGACAAACAGTACAAAAGGTTTTAGGTTAGATTTAAAAGAAGGTTTTAATAAAATAGACTTTCTTGCTTTAAACGAAGGTTATTCAATGCCTAATACAGCCGAATTTCATGTTATAGATGATACTGGTAATGTTATTGCAGGAAATAAATGGAATCTATCTACAGGTGTAAAAGCTACTATTATAGTTGTTAAAGAATAATTTTATTTTTTAAAATACTTATATATTATAATAAAAAAAAGCCTCTTAAAATTTAAGAGGCTTTTTTTTAAATTTAATTATTAATCTTTCAAAGGCTGTTTAATATCCTTTTTTAAGTGTTTTGCATAAAACCCCATCATTGCTTTATAAAGTGCAATAGAATTTTCTTCTTTACCAAATCCATGACCTTCATCATATTTTACCATGTATGGTACATCAACACCTTTGGCGCGTAAAGCACTTACTATTTGATCAGATTCATCAATATTAACTCTAGGGTCGTTAGCTCCTTGAACTACAAATAGAGGCTTCTTAATTTTATCTGTATGGAATACTGGCGATACCTCAGTCATTATAGCTTTTTCCTCTGGAATGTCAGAGTCATACCAAATTTCTTTAACTATCTTTTTATAAGGCTTCCAATATTCAGGGAAAGATTCGAAAAAGGTAAAAATGTTTGAAACCCCAACATAGTCAACTCCACATGCATATAGGTCTGGTGTTTTTGTTAAACCTCTTAAAACTGCATAACCTCCATGGCTACCACCATAAATTGCAGCATTGTCTTTATCTACCCATCCTTGATCTACAACATACTGTAACCCATCTTCTACATCATCCATAGCTTTTCTTCCAATTTGTTTAAAACCAGATTCTAAAAACTTTTTACCATAGCCACCAGATATTCTAAAATTCACTTGTAAAGTAGCATAGCCACGACTCGCAAAAAGTTGTGCTTCAGGGTTAAAACCCCAAGAATCTCTAATGCCTTGTGGGCCACCATGCGGATTAACAATCACAGGTACTTTGTCTCCGTTTAAGGCTTCTTTTGGTAATGTAATATAGCCATGTAATGTAATACCATCTCTACTTTTAAAAGTAATAGGGCGCATTTCTGCCATATCATTTTCAATAAGATTTGGCATTAAATTGTAAAGTAATTTAAACTCATCCTTTTTAGCGTCGTAAGCGTAGTAGGTACCATATAGTTTATCACTTTGAAGAAAGATTAGGTATTTACTTTCATCATCAGTTTTATCTGCAATCGAATAGCTGTAATCAGGAAATTTGCTCGTTATTTTTTTATGTAACTTTTTATAATAATTGCTTACAGGGATAATATTTCTTTTTTCACCTTCATAAGAAAAATAGTCTAGCTCGTAACCTCTGTTTCTTGATAAAGACAATCCAGAAACATCATAGTTTTCATTAGAAAATAGTTTTTTAATAACCTTATCTTCTTTTAAATCATATAAATAAATTTGAGTTTTATCACTATCTAAATTTGAAGTAACATAAGCGTCATGCGGATAATCTGTTGCATAATTGAAAGAAGAAATACTAAAGCTATCTTTCCAATTTAATTGTTTATTAACTTCAAAGTTTTCTCCATCTGTTGTATAGTAAAAATCAATATTTACACCTTCACGTAATTTAGCAAACCCACGTAAGTTACCATCTTTATCAAACTCGTAACTATTAATTGGATTGGCAGCATCATCATTTTTGTATAATTGCTTAAGCTCTCCAGTAACAATATTTATTTTATATGGTTCGAATATTTGTGGATTGTTTTGATTCATAGAAATAATCATATGATCTTTATCCTCTTTTAAACCATTCAAAATGTTCACTTTTACACCATCGAAAGGCGTTAATTCTTTTTGATTTGAACCATCTACATCTACAGCAAATAAGTGGTAATCTTCATTTCCACCTTTATCCATAACATATACTAACCTATTATCGTTTGCCCAACCAAAGCCCCTAATAAGCTCTTCCTTTTCTTCAATAACCCTTTTTACATCATCTGTTTCAAGGTTTTTTACATATACATGGTTCTTTTTGTTTTCATCTTTTTCTCGGTATGATAAATAAGTTCCGTTAGGAGAAAAATTAAACGATCTTGCTTTTGGTCTAGCAAAATAATCCTCAACCGAATATTTGTAGTTAGTAGGATTCCAATTAGCAAGCTTTTCTAAATCTTCGTCAGATGTTGGTAATGCAGTATTACCTGGAAGTGTTTTAACTGTTTTTGTCAGATTTAAAGGTAACTCCATAGCACCTTGATAAAAAGTTCCTGTAAGGCTATTTTCCTTAAGTGTTCCAATGTATTTTATACCAGCTTGACTAAACTTAATAGTAAGCGTATTATCAACAAATGTTGTTACATCCATAGGTATGCCCGTTGCCCCTTGTGAAGGGCTATCCATAGTTGATGAATAGGTGTCACCTTCCATTTTTACGTCAAATACCAATGGTACTTCTGTGCCTTGTACGTCTATTTTTCCTTTCCAAGATCCAGTAATATCTTGAGCGTTTACTTGCATAGTCATGCACAAAAATAGCATAACTACTCCGCTTAGTCTAAAAATTGTAGTTTTCATTTTTAATAAAATAAGATTAAAGTTAATTGTATTGTAATGTCTTGTTAGAAGCAAAAAAAACAACATTGTTACATTTCGATCAATAAA
The DNA here is from genome assembly GCF_023502325.1 of Jejuia spongiicola. Taxonomy (NCBI): domain Bacteria; kingdom Pseudomonadati; phylum Bacteroidota; class Flavobacteriia; order Flavobacteriales; family Flavobacteriaceae; genus Jejuia; species Jejuia spongiicola. The sequence continues at coordinate 353,492 of NZ_JAMFLZ010000003.1, read as the reverse complement.
AATTGAAGATAATATTTAATTGTCTTATTTTTAGAGCTTTATAATTTGATTTATCTAAACTACAATTTCATTTTAAATTTTACACCTAAACATTCGTTAAAAACCCTTTAAAGGTGTTATTTTTGCACGTCTGAAAACCAAATGTATGTCTAAAATATCTACTGTAGAATTAGAAGAAAGAAAAGCTGGAAAAGATCTTTATAGCTATCAAAAAGGGGCCATTAATAAGATTTTTACAGCCTTTGAAGAATCTCCAGATGACTATCATTTATTATATCAACTTCCTACTGGTGGCGGAAAAACAGTTATTTTTTCTGAAATAGTAAGACAATACCTAAAGCATCATAAAAAAAAGGTGCTGGTTATGACACATCGTATAGAATTATGTAAGCAAACTTCAAATGTGCTTACAGAATTTAACGTAGTTAATAAAGTAGTAGACAGCAAAGCAGATTTAAGTGACCAAGCAGAATACAGCTGTTTTGTTGCTATGGTTGAAACTTTGAATAATAGACTAAATGATGACAAACTAGATATATCTGACATTGGTTTGGTTATTATTGATGAGGCCCATTATAATTCATTTACAAAACTATTCAAGTTTTTTAGTCAGTCATTTATTTTAGGTGTAACAGCTACGCCTTTAAGTTCGAGTATAGATTTACCAATGACTGATAATTATGATGAATTAATTGTAGGCGAGAGTATAGAATCCTTAATTGAAAACGGCTTTTTATCTCGTGCCAATATGTATTCGTACAATGTAGGATTAACATCTTTGGTTGTTGGTGCCAATGGTGATTATACAGTGAAATCTTCAGAAGACTTATATACTGATAATGATATGCTTTCTAAGTTAATACAAGCATATGAAGAACGATCAAAGGGCAAGAAAACGTTAATATTTAATAACGGAATTAACACTTCGTTACATGTATATGATACCTTTAGAAGAGCTGGTTACCCTATTGCTCATTTAGATAATACCAATACTAAAAAAGAACGCGCATTAATTTTAAAATGGTTTAAAAACACTCCAGATGCTATTTTAACATCTGTAAGTATTTTAACTACAGGTTTTGATGAACCAACAGTTGAAAGTATTATTTTAAACAGAGCTACTAAATCGCTAACATTATACTACCAAATGATTGGTCGTGGTTCGCGTGTATTGAAAAATAAAAAGACTTTTGATGTTATAGATTTAGGAAATAACTTCCATCGATTTGGTGCTTGGGGTGACGATTTAGATTGGCAAAAAATATTTAGATCTCCTTATTACTATTTAGATGCTTTACTAAGTGATGAAGAACTAGAAAGCAATTTTAGATATGAAATGCCAGATGAGCTGCGTGCAGAATTCTCAAAATCTAAAGATGTGTATTTTGATATTCAAAAAACTTATGTAGAGTCTATTAGAGCTGGAGAATCATCTAAAGTAGTTTTAGAGCGTTCCATAGAGCAGCACGCTAAAATATGCATTGAAAACAGCGAAGATGTTTATGATGCTTTGGGTTTAGCAAAAATGCTTGGAGACGATATTGATTTTAGAATTGGTAGATATACTAAATGTATTAGCAAGAGTACTTTTAATTTTGTAGAGTGGCTTAAAGGGGAGTACAGAAAAAAACTAAATTCCTATCTGCGTTCAAATTTTGATGATGTTTTTGAGCAAATTCATGGTTATCCGCCAGAAGATTAGTTTTTGTTATACGATTATACACATATAGAGATTTGATTATAAATTCATTAGCTTGACTTTTATAAAAAAGCAATTTCCTTCAGTTTGTTTAATATATACTATTAAATTATTTATATATTTTAAAGCTTTGTATCTTTATTCTTAAATGCAATTTAAAATGAGATCTTTCCTTTCAGCATACATTGATTTTTCAGATCATGAATATGAGCTACTCATTTCTAAAGCTAAATTAATTGAAGTTAATAAAAACGAACAATTGCTTTTTGCCAATAAAGCGGCAGAAAAGATATTTTTTATTAAAAGTGGAATTCTTCGTAGTTATAGAATAATAGAAGGAGTAGATATTACACATCATTTTTTTTTGGAAAATGGATTTGCAACAGATTACGAAAGTTTCTTAACAAGGAAGCATGGAGATGTATATTTAGAAACGATAACAGATGCTGTATTATATGAATTTAATAGAAGTACTCTCTTTTCATTTTTCGAAGATTTTTCGAAGTTTGAAAAAATCAGGACTGTTATAGCTGAGAATGCATATTTAAAGATGGTAGAGAGGCTTAAAGATTTTCAAACTAAAGATTTAAAAGAGCGATACCTTAATCTTATAGATAAAAACTCAAAATTATTCAATCTAGTTTCTCAAAAGCATATTGCTTCTTATCTTGGAGTTGCTCCACAAAGTCTAAGCAGAATAAAAGAGAGTGTTAAGCAAATTTAATTTCTTAACAAATGTGAATGCAACTTAACATATCAATTACTATTCTTACTAATTAAAAAATAGTAATGCAAAAGTATTTTGTTTCGTTTATAATTTTAACTATTCTATTTGGTTGCAAAAATACTGTACCCAATATAATAGGTAAACCAGTACCAATAAAAAATAAAACAGAGAGAATTTGGAAGCAAGGCTGGATTTCTGTTGAAGAAAATAGAATAAAGGACTCGTCAAATTTAATTGAACTTCCATTTATATTATCGAAGATTCCAGAAATTAAAAAAGATAGTGGTATTCCAATTTTAATTATGTCTGGAGGCCCTGGAAATTCTTCTTTAAGTATGGCCAATGGTATTGTTAGGACCAAATGGGGCAAAAAAAAGGATATTATTGTTTTAGAGCAACGAGGCACAATCCATTCCAAACCATCTCTGATATGTCAGGAAATTGATTCTTTACGTATTTATGGGCTAAAGAAAGGGCTTTACGGTAAGTCATTAGATAGTTTAAAAACCATTGGAATTAGAATGTGTTATGAGCGACTAACAGCTCAAAGTATTGACCTAAATGGCTATAACACTTTGGAAAGCATAGAAGATATTGAAGAACTCCGTAAAGCATTGAAACTTGATAGAATGATTCTTTATGGTATCTCTTACAGTTGTAATTTAATGACGGCTTACGCTCAAACATATCCAAAAAATGTAGAAGCTTTGATTTTAGATTCTCCATTGCCTCATATAGTAAATTATGATGAGGAAGCATTTCGAAATATAGACAGCACTTTAATGAAAATATTAAAGAAATATTCAGGAGATAATAAACTTTACAAAGCATGGACAAATTATATTTCATCTGTAAAGGATTCTGTTTTCAAAGTGACCTATGAATCTAAAGTATATAATTATACTAAAAGTGAACTTATAGATGTAGTGCTTCTCAAAATGAGCTCGCATGAAAGCCTTTCTGAAACAACAACGACAATTAAAAATATTATTAACGGAAAGCACATAGGTATAAAAGATATTATAAGTTATCATTTAGAACCATCAAATCAAGCATTAGGCATGAGGTATTCTTTATGGATTGGAGAAGAGTTATCAGAAGAAACAGAAGAAATTATTTTTAAACAAGAAAAAGAGATTCCTTGGTTACATGGCTACTCAGTGAATGATGTCTCTTTTAAAACTGCTAAAGTATGGAAAGTAAATTCTATTTATAAAAATAGAAAATGGCCTGAGACATATTATAAAGGACCAGTTTTGATACTGTCTGGTCAATTCGACCCATGGACGCCTGAATGGTATGGAAACAAAATGTTTCAATATTTACCAAAAGCTAAGCAAGTAATTTATCCTGAAAAAACACATTTACCAGGTTTTACAAAAACTGGAATTGATGATATCAATAAGTTTATTAATGATATTAAAAAAAACTAAATTATTCGTTTTTATAATATCTATTCAGATTCAAAAAATATAAAAACTTAAAATCAATGAATAAATTTCTATTATTAATATGTATATCACTACTAATAAGTTGTCAAACAAAAAAAGAGCAAAATTCAAGTTCTACTGAAAATAAATCTAATGCGAAGCCTGAGACACGTTGGGTAAAAGACAATGTTATAACTTCAAATGATTTACCAAAAATTGAAATTAAAGTAGATAAAGAATTTGATTTTGTGGATAAATTTGATTTTGAAATAATAGCAAATTCTAATGAATATCCACCAGAAATGCAAGGTAAAGCAATTGCATCGGGCGAAAGATATGTGTTTATTTCTACAGATAAAAAACACCATGTAAACAAACTTTTCATTGTTCAGTTTGAAGGTTTTTTTCCAGATAATGATTTAATTTATAATTACAATTTTGACAACGTGGGCTTTATAGGAGATAATAAATACCGCCATAATACTTGGTACTATGACACAAACGAATTGGTAAAAGAAAACCCAAGTGGGGAATGGGCAAAAACCATATCATTTTTGAACGCTAGAGGTTTTCATTTAGAAGATTACGTTATGATGTCAAGATATGTTGGGTTGGCTAGTGATGATAGAAAAAATGAAATTATTATTTTTTATCATGAAATGCTTGAAAAAACAACTGGATATTCATTGGATGAATGGCAGAGTCATCAAGACTCTCAAAAAAAAACATTAATGGATAGCTTATTTACAGAACGCTCACGGAATTGTTTTGATATTATCAAAGGATAAACCAGTATTTCAATAGCTTTTGGAGCAGAAACACTATTAATACTATGATTATTATAGCATCATAAAAATATGATGTACCTTTACAACATTATTAATAATACAAAATCTGCAGGATAATTTAAACTATGGCAAAATCGCAAGTAACATTTAACAAAATTGAAAAAGAAAAAAAACGCTTAAAGAAAAGAGAAGAAAAGCAAAAAAAGAAAGAAGCTCGAAAAGCAGAAAAAGAAGCTAGTGGAACTTCAGGAATTCAATTTGCTTATGTTGATTTTAATGGAAATTTAACTGATACACCACCAGATCCTGCTATGCGCGAAAAGGTAGAGGCTGAAAGCATTGAATTAGGGATTCCTAAAAAAGAAGATAGAGAAGAGGAAGAGCCTACAGCTAAAGAAGGTAAGGTTTCATTTTTCGATCACTCTAAAGGATTTGGTTTTATTATAGATAGTATAAACCAAGAAAAATATTTTGTTCATGTTAGTGGTTTAATAGATGAAATTACCGAAAATGACAAAGTCACATACGAGTTAGAACGTGGTCAAAAAGGAATGAACGCAGTTAAAGTAAAGAAAATTTAGTGTCTTAAAATCTTCTATATAGTTTTTTAGCACATTATATAGTTTCACATTTTATGAGTTTACCCCGTAAAACCATATTTATTATATTGGCATTTTTTGCAATATATGTTATTTGGGGTTCTACTTATTTACTAAACAAGATAGCAGTATCTCAACTACCTCCATTTTTTCTTGCATCTATAAGGTTTTTGATTGCTAGTATTATAATCTTTTTAATAGCAAAGTCATTAAAGGTTAGCCTTTTAATATCTAAAAGACAACTAATTAATACAACTATTGCGGGGTTTTTATTTTTAACTTTAGGTAATGGGCTTGCTGTTTTAGCTTTAAAATATATTGATAGTGGTTTTGCTGCCCTAGAGATTTCTGCGCAGCCGTTAGTTGTACTTATTATGATGCGTATACTTCATGGTAAACGTATAGCTCTTATGTCTTTTATTGGTGTAGTTTTAGGTTTTATTGGCATTTTTCTTTTGGTAAGCCAGAAAGAAATTATTACTAAAGAGGGGCAAATATTAGGGATGGTTTTAATTTTTGCTTGTATGCTAAGTTGGGCTTATGCAAGTATATTTGTTGGTAAAGCTAATTTGCCATCAAATCATTTTGTAAATACTGGTTACCAAATGCTAACAGGCAGTTTAATGCTAGGTATTACAAGTTTATGTTTAGGAGAAACTTGGTCTTTGCCAAATACATGGCATAGCGATGTGCAATGGTCTATGCTTGGGCTTATTGTTTTTGGAAGCATTATTGCTTTTACGGCTTTTAATTATCTTTTAAAAGAAGTCTCTCCAGAAAAAGTAGCTACATCTACTTATGTTAACCCAATTATTGCATTATTATTGGGCTGGTGGGTTTTAAACGAACAAATTACAACTCAGTCTATAGTAGCAGCAGTAATTTTGTTAACGGGTGTTTATTTTATAAATACTAAACGCACTTTTAAACCAAGAAGTGTCGGGCGTTAAAAATGCGTTTAATTTTATTAGTCTACTTTTATAATTTTAGAATCTGCTTTTAAATTTTTATATACAATTGCTGCATCACCTTTATAACGCAGTGTGCAATCAGCAATTGCATTTATATCGATGGTATTCGTAACAGTTAATCTAGCATTGCAATCTGCAGACATTCTTATTTTTAAATCTTGTACTTCTAATTCATAATCAGAAAGTTTAGCATCTGCAGAAAGATCCGCATACAAATAATTTGCATGCCCGTATAAATCTGCTCTAGCATCTGCAGCAGCAGTTAGTTCTAAGTCACTTACTTCAACTTTACCAGAAAAGTAACTATCTGCAGCTATTCTTATTTTTGCAGTTTCTGTAACTAAAGTATTTTGCAAGTATATATTTGAATCTGCTGCGATACTAAAATTACTGATTGACTTAGTTTTGATGTAAACATTTAGGGTTTCTTGCCCTCTAATATTTATGTTGTTTTTAACTTTAACAATTAGTTTATTACCCTTTTTTGTAGCAATTATATATTTGTGCAAATTAGCATTGGCTTCAACCTCTATAGATTCTTCAGTATCAGAAAATGTTACGTAGGCATTAAAACCGTTTGCTATTTCTATAGCATCATATTCTTTTATATTAACTTTTTTATAGGTTATAGCATCATCCGCATTTACCCTAATGGTATCTATACTACAAGAATTTAGGGTAAACCCCAAAGCTAGTAATAGAACACATAACTTGGTCGATTTCATTTTGATTGATTTTATAAATTATTATTATACTGTTTTGATTAAGAACAGTTTATTGATTCATACTTTCATTTAATTTTTGAATAGGAATCCATTGAAAATTTATTGGATACCATTCGTTATCGTTTTTATTTATTTTAATTGAAACTTGATTTTTTTCCGAAAAAACATATCGTGTCTTTATAGTTTTCATACGTTTAAAAATTTATGTTAGTTTTTTTTATATCGGTTTCTCCCCATATTAAATACTCCTACTTTTATACCTATACCAGCAGAAAACCCGTCGATTCTTGATAAGGAATAGTCTGGCTGAAAATCAACTTTACTAGAAAAACGATATTTAATACCAGCTTCTAGCTGTAAATACCTCGAAATGTTATATAATGCATTTATGCCTGGCTCTACTACAAAAATGGCCTTCCACCTTTCATCATCTAAGTGATCAAAATCGTCGTTATTAATCAGGTTTTCTTCTAGTAAATCAATTCCACCACCACCAATTAGTAAAGGAAATGACAGATTTACTTTGGATTTGCTAAATAAAATGGGCTCTAAATGTAAACCACCATAGGCACCAACTAAGTCTCTATTATTAACAAAAGGTCCTGGTAGGTTTACATCAGAATAAAATCCTACGCCTACAAACCCAACTTCAAATTGTTGATTTGCTACATAGGCTACTTTAAAACTTGTTGAATAGGTATCTACTTTATTAATTTTTCCATAATGAAATGCTAAACCCATATAAACACCATGTACAGTGTTTTTTCTATCGTTAAACTCAATATAATCATCATCAGATTCTTGTGCATTTAAATTGTATACAGCACATAAAAAGAGAGCAATAAAAGCAAGTTTGATTTGATTCATAGTTTTTTGTTTGATGAAGTTACTATATCATAGACAACCAAAAATTATATAGGTTGCATATTCTATTGATTTTTTTTAAATCTATTATTCTTTTAAAGTTATTATACCTTTTTTTCCTGTAAATGTAAATACTCCAAGATTCATTTTGCCATAGGTAGCATTAACTTTTCGTATTCTTTTACCTTTATCTATCATTGTTGTATTAATGTTAGAAAATGTTTTTGGCAAGCGTAATAAACCTTGTTCTAATGTGGCATCAAGTTTAAACTCTAAATCGGATATGTTTAAGTTTATATCTGAAGATTCCTGATTAATTGTTACCACTGCATCGGGTTGATTGACTTTAGATACTCTAAGTTCGGCAACCCTCATAATTAAATCAATATTACTATTTACTTTACTAATTTGTGCGTTAGAAAACATAAGCTCCCCATGTATTACACCAACTTGCTCAATTAAAATCTCATCTTTACTGGAAACTAATTCTAAATCTGCTACGTTGCCAATTTCTATAGTGCTTCCGCTAGTTTTCAGTAATAAATCTTTTGATTCTTCAATGCTAGCATTTCCATTTTTTAAACTAATTGAACCATAGGTAATAGACTTAGCTCTAAGTTTACCAAACTTAATATCAATGTTAGCATTAGTGATTGCTTCATTAATCCAAAGGTCACCATGTTGTAAATTTGCTTTTAATTTCCCTGTCCAATTTTCTAAAATTACGTCTCCAAATTTATTAGTAAGCTCTATCTCTGCATTAATAGGCATATAAATAGTATAATTTATTTCAACATTACTTTTATCCAAATCAAAAGGGTTCACTTTGTTAAAATATCTAGAAAAGAGACTTTTGTTTTTATCTGAAATTTCAGAAGCTATGCTTATAAAGTTTCCTGCCTCTTTAATATCTGTATCTATTCTATCTAAAATATCTTTTGCTTTATCTTTTTTCTTGTTAGTTACCTTTATATTTATAGTTAATTTCATACTGTTTTGTTCCCAGCCATTAACTATTATGTTGCCATATTTATTATTTAAATGTAGCTCTCCAGCATTAGTCATTTCGAATGTTTTTTCAATCTTTTTAGTTAGGGTTTCCTGCGAATACATAGAAAAACCAACCATTAAGAAAACAAGTAACACTATTTTTTTATAACATGTATACATCATCACTTTCCATTTTTTTAGAACTATTAATTTGATTTAATAAATTCTCTATTAATTCAATTCGTTTCTTATAATTAATTACAATAGCTTCCAATACACGCTCGGAGTCTAAGTCTTTTTGCAATTCTTCTTTTAATACTTCGTACTCATCATCTAATTCATCCATAAAAAGTAAAAATGCTTCTTTCTCTTCAAATGATAATTGAGTATTGTTTTTAACAAGCTTTACTTGGTACGCCACTAATGCTTTATAATGCATATCTATATCGCTTAATTCTTGAGATGCAAAGTTGTTTTGCTCACTATTATTATTGAGCCTTGTATTGATTAGTGTGAACACCCCCAAAGCAATAATAATAGTAGCGGCTACTTTAAATACGGGAGTATTCCATAATCTTATAGTTTTTACCTTTTGTTTTGGCGATTCTAATCTAGGTTCAATATTTGCCCAAAGTTTACTTTTATCAGCTTTGTGTACATCAAAAAGGGCTTTGTTATCTCTTATGTTTTTTTCGAAATTATCCATTACAATGTCTTTACAATTTCAATTAATTTTTTCTTAGCTCTGTGATATTGTGATTTAGAAGTTGATGATGAAATATTTAAAATCTCGCCAATTTCTATATGATCATAACCTTCAATTAAATAAAGATTAATAATTTGTTGGTAACCTGCTGGCAATAAACGTATACCTTTAATAACTTTTTTTATTTCCATTTGAGGCGCTTCTTCTTCATTTTCTTCTGCTTTTATACGATACATTTGATCTTCAATAGGAGTTGCTAGTATTTTTCGTTTTTTTAAGTGATTAATGCTTTTGTTTATTATGATTCTTTTTAACCAAGACCCAAATGTGCTTTCGTATTTAAAAGAATCTAGCTTATTAAAGGCTTCAACAAAACTATCTTGTACAATATCTTCGGCATCTTCTTTTATTCGAACCATTCTCAGACTTACATTGTACATAGCATCAACATATAGCTCATAAAGCTTATACTGCGAATTTCTATCTCCTAACTTGCTTTGCTCTACAAGTTCTTTGTGAGTATATAATATGTTGGTTTCCAATTGGGTTTTAGTGGCTCAAATTCGTTCTAAAAATACCTCTATTTTTTAAGCTATTATTATAGACAATACAAAAATTAAAAGGTTGCATTTATAATTAAAATATATTTACATGTTTTTTATAAAGTTTTGACAACTCTATGGTTATTTGTAGTTTTGACAACTATTAAAATAGACTTCCTCTAGAATCAAATTTATGAAAGTACCAAATAGTATAAATGTATACAGAAGAAAGATTATGCATTTTATTACCAAAAATATTGGTAGTTCTCAAACTGAACCAGAATTTGATGCGAATACAAAAATTGAAATAAATAAAGTATTGATAATAAGGCCTAATCACAGATTAGGTAATCAGCTACTATTAACACCAATAGTTCAAGAAGTTATTGATACATTCCCAAATTGTAAAGTCGATTTATTTGTAAAAGGAGGTGTAGCATATCCAGTTTTTGAAAATTTTAAAGAAATAGATAATATTTTTCAGCTGCCTAAAAAACCATTCAATCACTTATTTAAGTACGTTAAATGTTGGATCTCGATAAAAAGAAAGCATTATGATTTGGTTATAAATGGTGATAAAAACTCATCATCTGGACGATTACTTACACAAATCTCAAATGCTAACTACAAAGTTTTTGGAGATGTTAATGAATCCATTCAACTAAAATATGGAGATTATGAACATATTGCTAAATACCCTGTTTATAATCTACGCTATTATTTAACTAAAATAGGTTATAAAGAGAATGATACTGATGTTCCGGTTTTAAATATTAAGCTGAATGATTCTGAAGTTTTACAAGGAAAAAAAATATTAAAGGATATTGTTAAAAATGATAAAAAAACCATTTGCATTTATACTAATGCAACTGGAAACAAATGTTATTCTGAAGAATGGTGGAATACGTTTTATTTGAGATTAAAAAATGAATATGAGAATAAGTTTAATATCATTGAAATGTTACCTATTGAAAACATTTCAAAAATAAACTTTAAAGCAACACATTTTTATAGTAAAGATATTCGCGAAATGGGAGCAATTATAAGAAATGCGTCAGTATTTATTGCTGCCGACAATGGTGTTATGCACCTTGCCAGCGCTTCACTAACACCAACAATTGGTTTCTTTTCTGTTACTAATGAAAATATTTATGCACCTTACGGAAATAAAAGTATAGCTTTAAATACTAACGAAAGCAATATTGATGATTGGTTTGTGTCCATACAAAATATTCTTAACTAGTAAGATAAGTTTTGTAAAGTAAACGGTGTTATTTTTCTAAAAAGTATATTCTAAAATTAGCTTTTGACCAACTCTTATTGGAGTTGTTCTTTTTATATAATTGCTTTTACAAATTGAAGCTATAGATAAATTGTTTTTTGATGAAATTTCAGAAAGTGTATCACCACGCCTTACTATATATATCTGTTTGCGCTTTTCTAAGCTAGCAATGGCTTCTTCTTTTGTACTTAAAACAGTTATTTTTGTTTGCCTTTTTGAGCTGTGTAATCCAGGTTGTACCCAGTTATTAGTTACCCATATATTTTTAGAACGCACCAAGTTGTTTTTACCAAAATCAAATAAATACTCTGGATTAATGGAGACTCCTTTATAGTTTATAACTAGATGCAAATGACTTCCTCTTGCATTTCCAGACACACCGCCTTTACCAAGGAGTTGTCCCTCTGTTACAGTATCATTTGCCTTAACCGAATATTTAGATAAATGAGCATATACAGTTTCTAACCCATTATAATGTCTTACTATTACTGTTCTTCCATGCCCTGAATTGTATTTCGCAAAACGAACTATACCATCAAACATAGCTACAACACTATCACCTGTTACAAGATCAATATCAATTCCCCTATGTGCTCTTCCTCTTCTCCAACCATACCGAGATGTAATTACTTTTTTAAAAGCAATTGGTGAGGTGTAATTACTATCTGTAAATTTAATTTCTATCGGAAAATTAATTTTTACTTTCTTATACGGATTATAAACATTAGTATTCCAATATTCTTTTTTAATATCAATTATTGGCTTGACGTTTATTGAATCTTCAATACTATCAACTGTTTTACTATGTGGAAAATTTGATAGATCTAATAAGTTTGGTGAATTTGGTTTATTTTGACCAAAGCTAGAAAAGGTTAGTATTAACAGGGCTAGGGTTGTTAATAATTTCATACTTATAAAATTTCAATAATGCAAAACAGTAGATTGCATCATGAACAATGTTAGGGTTAATTTTTCGACTTACGAATTTAAATTAAAATAACGTAAAATATGTTAATGTATTGTTAGATTTTTTATTTTACTTATTTTCTATGATTTAAAAAACAATGTTCTTTCATCGATGTTTTTTACCAACTAAATCATTTCATCGTTAAATTTTGGAGTTAATAAGGTTTTTAGTTTTTTATAAAGCTAATGGTTTAATTTTAAGCAAATTATAAATTTCAGCCCCATGAAAAATCTAATTACTCTTTTTTGCTTAGTTTGTTTTATATCAACTTTTCAAACTATCAATGCTCAAGAAGCTTCAGATAAAATTCCTACAAATTATAAGAAACGTAGCCCTATTTACGATTACTCGGAAAAACAATTAAATAGTGTTGATACAATTCCAGATTTTGCATCTAGATCTAATAAACTTAAAATTACTGGAACCATTTATGAAAATGATGGTGTAACTCCTGCAAAAAATGTACTTCTATTTATAAATCAGGCAGATGAGGATGGTAATTTTGAATTGAAAAGGCATAACAAAAAACGCTATGTAAAACATAGGGGATGGGTGAGAACCGATGCTGATGGACGTTATACGTTCTATACTTTCGTTCCAGGAAAATACATATTTGGTAATGAGTTGACTCAAATTCACCCAATTATTAAAGAACCTAGCAAACCTGAATACAAAATTGAATCTTTTGTTTTTGATAACGATCCTTTATTAACCAAATCTTGTCGTACAAAGATAGAAGAAACAAATCCTAACAGAATTCTTAAACTTGATAAAAAAGAAGGTTTGTTTGTAGCAAAAAGAGATATTATTTTAGGTAAAGAATTAGAGATATATAAATAGATATCTTTTCCTTACTCTATAATTTCTCCCTTTTCATCAGCTACAGTTTTCCCCCATTGGGCAATGGCAGTTAAAACGGGTACTAAACTTTCTCCAAAAGGTGTTAAAGCATAATCTACTTTTAAAGGCGGTTTTTTGGTATAAACCTTTCTTTTTATCAACCCATCTTTTTCTAATTGTTTTAATTGTAGACTTAAGGTTCTTTCCGTAATTGTTGATATTAATTTGTAAAGCTCATTATAGCGCTTTTTACCATCAATCAGATAAATTAAAATAACACTTTTCCATTTACCACCTATAAGTTCCATAGCAATACTTGTGGTGCATGAAAACAGTTTGTCGTTATATTTTATAAGCCGTTTTTTAAGCTCTATTTCCATTTTGTTTTTTTGTATTGCAAAGCTACAACACTATAATTAATTATACAACTATACTTTTTATAGTTTATTTTTTTTATTATATATGATTGATAATCAATTATATGAAAAATATATTATAAAATAATGTAGACTATCATTTTTGACCGTTATTGTGAGAAACATAAACTATATATACTTTTGTCACTATACTTTTGATAGTATAATTGTATAATGAATAAAAACTAATATTAAAGTAAAATGAATACACCAAACATTTCAAAAGAAGAGATTCTAAACGCATTTCAATACAGACATGCTACCAAAGAATTTGATGATACTAAAAAGGTATCAGATAAAGACATTAATTTTATTATGAAAACAGCAAATTTATCACCAAGCTCTTTTGGTTTTGAACCTTGGCATTTTGTGGTAGTTCAAGATAAAGAATTGAGAGAGTTATTAAAGCCAGTTGCTTGGGGAGCTCCTTTAAAGTTAGATACAGCAAGCCATTTTATATTGGGGTTAAGCATGAAAACACCTATGACAAAATGGGATTCTGAATATATAATGCATATAATGAAAGATGTAAAACAATTGCCAAAAGATGCTATAGAAATATATTCAAAATTTTATCGAGAATTTCAAGAAAGTGATTTTAATTTAGATACTGATAAAAAACTATTCGATTGGGCATCAAAACAGACTTATATTGCATTAGCAAACATGATGACTTCTGCTGCATTGATAGGCATTGATAGCTGCCCTATTGAAGGTTTTCATGAAGAAAAAACAGAATCCTTATTAAAGGAACGGTTCGGGATTGATACAGATAAATATGGCTTATCATATATGGTAGCTTTCGGATATAGAAAAGCAGAACCGCCACATGCTAAATCTAGACGAAAATTTGATGAGATTGTTACTTGGAAATAGATATATCGTTATTTTAAAAATTATGTACAAACTACTCTTAATTATGTAATGATTATTTATCTGAGGTTTTAACTATAATAAGGATATATATTTTATATTTGTCATGTTATCTAATTACATGACAAATATAAAATGGAATCATTTTTAGACAATTCTGCTGGGTATTTAATCAACATGACGGCGTTATTATTAAAGAGGGAATTTAGTTCAGCTATAAAGAATAATAAAATAGATGTAACACCTGAACAATGGGCAATTCTTAACAGATTAAATGAAAATTCTAATTTGACACAAAAAGAAGTAGCAAAATTAACTTTTAAAGACAACGCAAATATTACAAGGATGGTTGATAAACTTGAAAAAAAGGGGCTAGTTATTAGGCAGTCAGATTCTAATGACCGTCGCAGCTGGAATCTGTCTATAACAAAAAAAGGAATTGAAATACGTGATTTAGTAGAGCCTCTTGCAATAAATATTTTAAATAATATATCTAAAGGTATTAGTAAAAAGGAAATGGATTCATACAATAAAATATCAAAAAAAATAATTAATAATCTAATTGAATAATTTTTTATTTATATGTTTGTTATGACAAATATTGTTACAACAAATTAATATAATACCTTTTGTAAAAAAGGATATATCATCATTCAAATTGTATTCAGTAGATGTGTTTTGGTTAGGAGATGATAATAAATAATTTATAGTATCATGTTTAAAGTTGAAATAAAAAATGATTTAACTCAAAAATATAGCAAGGGAAACATTGCTATACATTGGTTTACTGCAATTCTGATTTTAACTTTATTTCCTTTAGGAAAATATATGAGTGAACTTTCTGTGTCAGAAAAAATGGGATTTATAAAACTTCATGCCATATTGGGGATCATTGTTTTTTTATTAACGATAGTTCGAAGCTATATATATTTTAAATCTAAACGACCAGAAGATTTGAAAACAGGATCTAAATTCAATGATAAATTTGCTGTTTGGATTCATAATACTTTTTACTTTTTATTGATAGGGATTTCAATCGCTGGATTAACAACAATGATTTTTGGTGGTTATGTTGATGCATTAAAATCTGGAACTTCTGATCTTATATTATCAAAAGAGAACATTATGCCTCTTAAAGCTCATGGATTATTAGCCAATTTTATGATGATATTATTAGTCTTACATATTTTGGGTGTGATAAAACATTATGCATTAACAAAAGAAAATACTTTAAAAAGAATGTCTTAAAAATTTAACAATGAATACAATAAGAATTTCAAAACTAGCTTTTATAACATTTATAATAATCAATATTATTTCTTGTAATAATAAAGAAGAAAATGAAAAAAAATCAAATATGAAAACTAACAAAACAGAGCACATTACTCTTATAAATCCATTCGAAGTACCAGAAGGTAAATTAGAAGAATCAATAATTTATTGGGAAGCTTGTAGAGATTTTCTTAAAAAAGAACCTGGTTATATTTCTACCAAATTACACAAATCAATAAAGGAAGGTTCAAAATTTGAATTAATAAATGTAGCTGTTTGGGAAAGCCCAAAAGCATTTACAGAAGCAAGTCAAAAAATGTCAAAAGAACTTGGGGTTCCACCTACAGAAGGACTTAAAGCAAATCCGTCACTTTATACTGTAATTAGTGAATAAATAAATGAAAAAAATAGCTTTAATAATTCAAGTTGTAAGTATTATATGCCTTGGTACTTTTACTGGTGCTATGATTATGTTGTACACAGCTATACTTTCTTTTTGGAAAAAAGCTGAACCTTTAGATTTTCTAGATTGGTATGTTGAATATGCATCAGGAATAATGGGCGCTACTGGACCACTTGTAATGTCAAGCCTTATTTTGCCTCTTGTTTGCTTTTTCTTGGTGATTAGAATTAAACAGAGTAGGATCTATTGGGCTATATCATTTTTATTAAGTGTTATTATAATGGCTATTACTCTAAGCTATTTTGTAGATGTCAACACCTCTTTTGCCAATCAATCCATCGAGTTGAATCATGTCAAGGAAACCTTGGATACTTGGGGAGCAAATCACCTTATTAGAATATTATTAGCGTTTACTTCAGCAACTTTTGCAGGATTTGGCTTAGTAAAATATTTATCTAAAAACTGAATAAACTAACAATATAAACAGATGAAAAAACTAGGAGACCTAATTTTAGTAGGAACATGTCTAATTTTGGCAGGTATAACAATAATTATAGCAGAAAGTGTAGGCGTTAATAAAGCAAAAATATTTGTTCCTATATTATTTTTTATATCTGGAATTTATACTTTAAAGCATTCTAGATCAAATAAAGATATAGAAATTACCTCAAAGTTTGAATTTTTAAAAGGGGTAGGGTTAATAATTTTTGCTACGGTAATTTTTTTTTCAGATAGTTTAATAAACTTTTTAATGTACGTTGCATACTTTATTTTAATGTACGGTTTACTTGAAATTATATTCCCTTTTACAGTACTTAATTCAAAAAATAAGATTACTAGAAAAACCCTCGTCTTTAGAATTGTAGCAGGTTTTGCAGTGTCGATTGGCGCAATAATTTTACTGGTTACGACATACTCAAGCGAATATAAAGGTTTAATGATAGCTGGTTTTTTAACAATATTAATCGGTATCTCTAACATTATTTATGCTACAAGGCTAAAGAGTCAGACTGCCAATTAAAGAGTTCTTAAAGACTAATAAATGCATACAAGTAAATTGTTAAGATTCACACAAATTGCAATTACTCTATCCTTAATAATTGTTGGTTTAATGTATGGTAAAAGTATTCTTTTACCATTAATTTTCGCTCTTATATTTTGGGTGTTAATTCGAAAACTTAAATCTACAGTAAATAAAGTTTCTTTTTTTCGTAAGTATATGCCTAATTGGATAAAAAATCTCACAATCTCATTTGTACTTATTGGTACTCTATATTTTATAAGTTCTATTATTTCGTCAAATATTGAGACTATTGTTAGTGAATATGATACTTACGAAAAAAACTTTAAAATAATAATTGCTTCAATTAATGATTACCTAAAAATAGATATAAAAAACAGCGTTATTGGAGAAAAAGATATCAGTGCTATAATTGCTAGTTTAGTTGAAACTGTAGCTTCGTCTCTCTCCAATATGATTAGCAATATTTTTATGATTCTTTTGTATATACTATTTATATTTTTAGAGGAAAATAATTTCAATGAAAAATTAAAATTAATTTTTGCCACAGACAAGAAATACCAAAACGTTTCTTCAATGCTAATAGAATTAGAAAGCTCAGTTTCTAACTATTTGGGTATAAAAACTTTTGTGAGCCTAATTACAGCAACTCTAAGTGCAATTGCACTGATATTAATTGGTGTTGATGCACCAGTATTTTGGGCATTAATTATTTTTATATTGAATTATATACCTACTATTGGCTCTTTAATTGGCACACTATTTCCAACCATTTTTTGCTTATTTCAATTTGTTGAAATTACACCTTTTGCTTTAACACTTGTTGTTGTAGGCTGCATACAATTAATAATAGGAAATGTATTAGAGCCAAAACTAGTTGGGAGTTCTATGAATATTAGTGCTTTAGTAGCAATTATAGCCCTCTCTCTTTGGGGAATGATTTGGGGTATAACAGGGATGATTCTTAGTGTACCAATAACAGTCATAATGGTTATAGTCTTTTCAAAATTTGAGCAAACAAAATCTCTCGCAATTTTATTATCAGATAAAGGTAAAGTTTAATCAAGTAGAGCTTTTATTCAAATCCAAAACGTATTCAATTGTTCAAAACCATTATAAAATATATAATCCATTTAAATTTTGTAATAGCTACTTCAGCAGGACTACTTATTGCAGGAATCTGCAATGTCTTTCTTATAGAGAACGATTTGTACTATGGCTTTTTGGTTTTTTCTCTACATTATTCGTGTATAATAGTCAGAGATTGTTTAAAGCTAATATCGAAACAAAAACTGCTTGGTTGAAATGGGTTTATCAACATAGAAAAATAATTTTTTTTTTGAGTATTTCTAGCGGAATAATTTCTGGTTATTTATTCTTTAAGTTATTAAATAAGGTAACACCTATAGTTGTTTTGCTATTTATTTTGGCCATTATGATCTCGCTTTTTTATGTCATAAAAATAAAAGGAAGAAGCTTACGTGAATTGCCATATGTTAAAATTCATTCTATTGCTTTGACATGGACATTAGTAATAGTATCATTTCCAATACTTAATGAAAACATATATGATTTGGATATTTTACTGATTTTTATTCCTGCTAACTACATTTATTTTGTAGCTGTAGCAATCCCATTTGATATTCGAGATTTGAAGCATGATTCACTAACACAACGAACTATTCCACAAGTTGTCGGCATTAGAAACTCAAAATTAATTTCAATTTTACTGTTGATTTCAACAGCACTAGGAATTGGAATTGTCTTTCCAAATATATTGAATACACTAACATTTGTAATAGCTCTTTCAACACAAATAACCTTAATTGTGCTTACTACAGTTAATCGCCAAGAAATATATTATTCTTTACTAATAGATGGGGCAATAGCATTATTAGGAATAAGCTATTTAACTATTAATAATTAAAATTTTTATGACCCTTCATAAAAATTTGGTAACAAACAATAGATATTCATTGTTTGTTACCAAAGTCAAGAGCCTAAAGTTCAATGCGCTAATTACAGAAGTTTGTCGTACCTAAAGGGCTTTACAGGATATTTCACATAATAAGGAATTATAGCTATCAAATGGACTCCTCTTATAAAGGTACTAATGATAATATTTATGCTATAATGTTCAGCGTTATGTAACTTAAGCTTTGGTTAAAAGAGAAAGCTGCTACTAAATTCTATTTAAAAAAAATATTCTATAAAGCTTCTTCTACAATATTAATGAAATACTTTTTATGCGACGACGTAGGAGGGAAGCGCAATATGAGTGGAATGGAATGCGCTATTGTAATTTATAAAAAGAGCCTATCAAAATAATTACTTTCAATAGACCCTAATTTATATTGCTTAATGATCATGACCCGAATGATCATCACCTTTAGCTTCACCAGACTGATTCATTGCCATTTCGTGGTCGTATTGACAACAACCCGGTAAACCCTTGTAAGCCTCTTCGCTACCCGCTACTTTTTCGGTATCATAACCAGATGCCGCTATGGCCTTATGAATTGCCATTGCATCCGTTTTTGTATCATCAAAAGAAACATCAATCTTCTTTTTATCTACATCCCAATTTGCACTTGCTACACCATCAACACCATTGGCTGCTTTTTCAATGGTATTTTTACACATACCACAATTACCCCTAACGCCAAAAGACAGATCTGTCATAGCCATGTCTTTGGACATTTCAGTAGTAGTTGCTTCCATTTCTTTTTTGGTTTCGTTTTTACAACCAGTTAAACCCAATGCTGCTAGTACAGCTACACTTAAAATTACTTTCTTCATTGTTTTAAAATTTAATTAATCTATTACTTGTTTTACTTCTCCACAGGTAAGCATTGCATCACCAAAATATGGATTGATTACTTTTTCTTCTTTGCTCAACCAATACGCACCGTTGTTGTTATCTGCCATTGGGCAAAATTCTACATACACTTTTTCGTTAACACCAAACAGTTGTACCGCATTTATTAAATGAGATGAAAGGTGCTTAAAATGACCCCTTTGTACTTTTATATCAGACGTTTTAAAAATAGAGGTTGCAGAAGATTTTATGTCGCCTGTCAATGCCATCCAATGCGTATGAGCGTTCGTGTCTGATAATAATTTCATGTCTATTTCACTCAATTTGTTCAGTAAACTTGTTGCGCTAATTGAAGTGTTTTTTGAATCCTCTTTTACCAAAGCATCCTTTAAACGGATGTATTCATTAAAAACTACCCTTAATTGCTCTCGAAATTCCTCTGGCACTTCCAATCGTTCATTCCTATGCGTATGGCCGCTTTCTTCATTTGAAACATTAGTATCCATTCCTAAATGCCCTTCATGACCCGTCATGGTTTTACCACCATCCTTATTCATCATAGACTTTTTACCCTGCAATTGTGCCGCTGCATCTACCGTAAAAGTTCCGTTAGTTACTACTTCATTACCAGTAGATAGGCCTTCCAAAACTTCATATTCATTACCCATTTGGTTGCCCAAAACAACTTCACGCATTTCAAAAACGGTTTGGTTGGGGTTGGTTTTTAAATAGACTACAGAGCGTTCACCCGTCCAAAGTACAGCAGAAGCGGGGATGGTCAATACCTCTTTACTTTCATTCTTCATACCATCCATATTTGCAGTAACAAACATGCCAGGTTTAAATATATCTTCCTTGTTATTGAGTACCACACGCAAGGTTACCGTTCTTGTTTTGGTATTTAATACAGGATCAATAAAATCTACTTTCCCTTTAAATTGTTTGTTGGCATAAGCATTTGTAGTTACCAAAACCTCTTGTCCCTTTTTAAATACCTCTATTTGGTTTTCGTACACATCAAAATTGGCCCAAACCGTGTTTAGATTGGCTATTTTTAGTAGGGGTTGGCCTTGCTTTATATAATCGCCTTGTTCAACCAATTTTTCGGTAACCGTCCCAGAAACGGTTGCATACACTGGGAAGTTTTCTTTTACCTTTTGGGTTTTTTCAATCTGATTGATTTGATTATCAGAAAGTTTCCACAATTTCAATTTATTACGAACCGCTTTGTATAATGCTGGTTGCGATTCCTTTAAAGCTGCTGCTGTGATCAATTCTTGCTGTGCTGCATACAATTCTGGCGAATATATGCTTGCTAATAGCTGCCCTTTACGAACGGCTTCTCCTGTAAAGCTGACATTTAAACGTTCAATTCTTCCCGAAAAGTAACTTACCTGTACCGCATTGGCTTCTTCATTTACGGCAATTTTACCAGATAGTTTAATAGTATTGTCTTCAGCATTTCCTTTGCCTACTACGGTTGTTTGAATGTTGGCCAGTGCCATCGCGTTTTCAGTGAGTTTAAACTGATCTGCCAATAAGCCATCACTACCACTTGCAGCAGGAATTAAATCCATACCACAAATGGGGCAATCACCTGGTTCTGGCTGCATAATTTGCGGATGCATGGAGCACGTCCACATCTGATTGGTTTCTGTAACCGCATCATGATTGTGGCCAGATTCTACCTTTGATGAGCCACCAAAGAGCAACCACCCCAATAGTAGCCCTACTACTAATATGCCTGTATAAATTATATATTTTTTCATTTTAAAAGATGTTTAATAACATTAGTATTGCCATTACAATCATAATAGCGTTCTCTATAAAAGTGGCTTCTGTCATTGGTAGTTTAAGGGCTGTACCCAAACAGGCACATCGAATAGCTTTCTTATCTAAAAGTGTTTTGGTAACACCAATTGTGGTAATTCCTAAAACAACAAGTGTAATAATGAGGGCAATGTTTATTTGAAAGCGCATTAGGAACATTATGCCTAAAGCAGTTTCAATAAAAGGGTATATTTTACCGTAAATAGGAAGGCGTTTTGCTAAAGGGTCGTACATACTAAAGGATTCTGGAAAGCCTTTTAAGTCCAACATCTTAAAGAAACTAAATACAATGTAGAATAAGCCCATAAAATCTAGCATAAAGGCACTCCAAGACCAATTTTTATAGTGAAGTAAAATACTCGCTGAAGCGATATAAAAAATAATAAGCAATAGAGGTTTTAATTGCTGCAATTTGCTTTTTTCTTCTTCCATTGGCATTGCCGACATATTTGAAGAAGTAAACACATTCTTCGCTTTCTTTTCAGATAAGGTATACTTTTCTGGTAATGCTTTTTGTAATATATCAGTCGAAATGTGCTTATCCATTTTCAATTCTGCTTCACCTTTTTCAAGATTAACAGAGACCTCTGATATGTTATCTATTTCACTTAAATATTTTTCTACGGAAGCTTTACAATTATTGCAAGTCATTCCTGTAATTTTATATGTGTGTTTCATTATTGCTGTGTTAAATAATTAATAATTGTGGTCTGTACATAATAGGTTTTTACAGACTCTATTTGGTTTATTTGAAATTTGAGTTGCAGTTCCTGAATATCTAAAACGTCATTAAAATCAATCGTTCCAGTTTCGTAGCTTTTTATTAAGATGCTCTCTGCATCTTTGGCTTGCTTTAAGTTTTTAGATTGTGTGCTATAACTTATCCTGGAAGAGATACGCTCATTAATGGCCTTATCTAAAAGTGTTTTCAATGCATTAAGCCGCTCTTGTTTTTGGTAATTAATTTCTTGTTGTTGCAGCTTGTTTTGTTTGGTAACGGATTTGTGTTTTTTATTGAAAATGGGGATGGATACCGAAACCATTGGCATTACAATATCTTTACCGTTGTCAGAAAAGTTCATATTGGGCCGCTCGTCAACATTAATATAGTCCAAACCAAAGCCAATCATAGGGCTGCTTTCTTTTTGGTTCAATAATTCAGATTGTGCTATGGATTGGTATAGTTTATCATATTTCAGCAATTCTGGATGCAATGCCAAACTTTCAGTTTTTATTTCAAAGTCTTCTGAAGGCATCATTAAACGATCTACCACAGTAAGAGCAACATCATTTTCCCTGTTTAAAAGATTGTTAAGATTGGTTTGTTGGGCCAAAAACTGTTGGCTTAAAACATCTTTTAGTTGTTGCATTTCATTTTGACGCATTTGCAGGCGCAATACATCTACCGCAGATGCTTTACCCACCTCAACAGAGGTTAGTGCCAGTGTTTCATAGGTTTTAAGCAGTTCTATATTTTGGGCGAGTACTTTTTGCTTCGCTTTGTTGGCATATAAATTATAATAGGATTGCGATACCGATGCCATTAATTTTCGTTTGGCAATTACAATGTCTTCATATTTTGCATCTGCCAATGAACCTATGTAGTTTTCCCGCGAAGTAATGGTGCCAAACCACGGCAGCATTTGTTTTGCCGATACTTTAAAACGTTGTGCTCCCGTACGTGTTTCTGGTTCGCTCACAAAATAACCTACGCCAAATTCGGTATTGGGAATGGTATTGACTTCGTTTACTTTTTCGGAAGCTCTTTTGTATTGCAACTCGAATTTCTGAATTTCGGGATTGTTTGCTAAGGCTTCCTCAATAAGCGTTTCCAACTCTTGGCTTTGTGCCGAAAACACAAAGCATAAAGCACAAAGCACAAAGCCAGTTTTTATATTGATTTTCTTGTATTTCATGTTGTTGCTCTTTTAAGTTGAATTTCGGCTTTCCAGCTATACAATACCGGAACTACAAACAGGGTTATTAGGGCTATAAGCATTCCGCCAAAACTTGGTATTGCCATGGGTATCATAATATCGCTTCCACGCCCTGTAGAAGTGAGTACGGGTAATAATGCCAAAATGGTGGTTGCTGTGGTCATTAAACAGGGTCTTATTCGTTTTTCTCCTGCTTCTATAATTGAGGCTCTAATTTCTTTACTGTTTTCTGGTGTGTTTCTTTTAAAGGTTTGTGTTAAATAGGTTGCCATAACTACACCATCATCTGTTGCAATTCCGAAAAGGGCAATAAACCCAACCCAAACGGCTACACTTAAATTTATGGGGTGCATCTGGAATAGGTCTCGTACATTTTCGCCAAAGAGGTTGAAGTTTAAAAACCACCCTTGACCATACAACCAAATCATAATAAAACCGCCTGCAAAAGCTACGGCAATGCCCGTAAACACCATTAATGAGGTGGCCACAGAACGGAATTGGAAATACAGGATTAAAAAGATGATTACCAATGCTAATGGCACAACCACAGAGAGTGTTTTTTCGGCTCGTAATTGATTTTCATAGGTTCCTGTAAAGGCATAGTTTATTCCTTTAGGTACAATCAACTCACCAGAGTCTATTTTTTCTTGAATTAGTGCTTGTGCGTTTTCAACCACGCTTACTTCTGCAAATCCGTCCAGTTTATCAAACAATACATAGCCTACTAAAAAGGTGTCTTCACTTTTAATGACTTGTGGTCCTTGTTGGTAACGAATGCTTGCCAATTCGCTTAATGGTACTGGGCTTCCTGATGAAGCGGGCACATAAATTTGTTGCAAATCGGTTGGGTTTGCTCGCAGTTCTCTTGGGTAGCGTACACGTACGCCATAGCGCTCCCGACCTTCTACGGTTTGGGTTAATACCATACCGCCAACTGCCACTTTTAATACGTTTTGTACTTCTTGTACAGAAATGCCATAGCGTGCAATTTTTTCTCTATCAATATCGATCAACAAATAGGGTTTGCCTACAATGCGGTCTGCAAAAACGGCTTCTTTTTTTACACCTTCGGCTTGTTTAATGATGTTTTCCAACTCAACGCCAAAGGCTTCAATTTGTTTTAAGTCTTGTCCTTTTACTTTAATTCCCATAGGTGCACGCATGCCTGTTTGCAGCATGACCAAACGGGTTTCAATGGGTTGCAGTTTTGGTGCTGATGTAACGCCGGGTAGTTTGGTGACGTTTACAATGGCGTTCCAAATATCGTCTGGAGATTGCATTTCCGGTCGCCAGTTTCGGTAAAACTCACCATCATTGTCTTCTATTAATTGGCCGCTTTTAATTGTGCTTAGGGTGGCACTTTCAGTCATATTGGGGTTTGCTATAAAACGGCCATCCTTCAACTCAAACAAACCCTCTTCATTTACTTTGTAGCGTTGTCTTTCTCCATCAGCATTCAACATATATTCTGGTTTGTACTGAATGATGTTTTCATACATGGATAGTGGTGCTGGGTCTAAGGCAGATTCTGTACGTCCTGCTTTACCAACTACGGTTTTAATTTCCGGAATACTGGCTACGGCCATATCCAATTGCTGTAAAACCCTTTTGTTTTCTTCTACACCAGCATGTGGCATTGAGGTTGGCATCAATAGAAAAGAGCCTTCATTTAAGGATGGCATAAATTCTTTGCCTGTATGTTTCATAATGAAAAACCCTGCTATAACTATGGCTGTTGGTACTGATAAAAACAAAAGCTTATGGTCTAAACACCATCTTAAAATGCGGGTGTAATATTTTATGAATAATGAAAAAACACCCAATAAACCAAAGCAGATGAGGCTTACAAAAATGAGGTTCCAGAAAATACTTTTATCTACGCCTAACGGCCTCCAGTATTGGGCTAACAGGAATACTATGGCTGTTGCCGAAATAATGATATTGATAAGATTGGCTTGTTTGCCTGTTATCTTATTTTGTAGCTTGAGAAGCGCTGTAATTCCGAAAGCCATCACTATGAATCCTAACCAATACCCGTAAACCACAGCGGCAAGACCTACTGCTATTAAAGCGCCGTTTAAAACATATTTAAAATGGGTTTTAATGCTTTTCTTTCTGAATAAAAATGCTGCAAACGGGGGGATTAAAAATAGGGCCACAATAATGGATGCTGTTAGTGCAAAGGTTTTTGTAAAGGCTAATGGCCTAAATAGTTTTCCTTCTGCACCAATCATGGTAAAAACTGGAATGAAACTGATAATGGTGGTCATTACTGCGGTTACAATGGCGCCAGAGACTTCGGCTGTGGCGTTATAAACTACGGTGTTTATAGGGATGAGGCTTCCGCTGGAACGACTCTCGTCCAAGTGCCTTATAATGTTTTCTGAAAGTATGACACCTACGTCTACCATGGTGCCAATGGCAATGGCAATTCCAGATAGTGCGACAATGTTTGCGTCTACACCAAAGAGTTTCATGGCTATAAATACCATTAATACGGCTACTGGTAATAATCCTGAAATTAATACTGAAGCCCGTAAATTGAATACCATAATGATGATGACCAAAATGGTAATTAGTATTTCTAATGTTAATGCTTCATTGAGCGTGCCTAATGTTTCTTGTATGAGTTCTGTTCTATCATAAAACGGCACTATGGTTACTTGTGAGGTTCTTCCATCACTTAATACTTTTGAGGGTAATCCTGCACTTAATTTGTTAATTTTCTCTTTTACGTTATTAATAACTTCCATTGGGTTTGCTCCGTAGCGTGCTACTACAACGGCTCCAACAACTTCGGCGCCTTCTTTGTCCAATAGTCCTCTTCGGGTTGCCGGACCTAATGAAACTTTACCTATGTCTTTAATTCGTATGGCTGTATAGTTTTCTGAAGTAACGACTGCATTTTCTATGTCTGAAATGGATTTTACATAGCCTAAACCGCGTACTAAATATTCTGCATTGTTTATTTCAATGGTTTGCGCACCAATGTCTTTATTACTTTCCTTAACTGCTTTTACAATATGATGCAATCCAATATTGTATTGACGCATCAATTCTGGATTGACATCTACTTGGTATTCTTGAACGTAACCGCCTATGGATGCGACTTCTGATACGCCACTTGCCGAGGATAGGGCATATTTTACATAGTAGTCTTGTATGCTGCGCAATTCTTGTAAATCCCAACCTCCTGTTACGTTTCCGTTTTCATCACGCCCTTCTAGTGTGTACCAAAATATTTGCCCTAATCCTGTGGCATCTGGTCCCAAGGCAGGATTAACGCCTTCTGGTAACAATCCGCTTGGTAATGAGTTTAGCTTTTCGAGAATACGGCTTCTGCTCCAGTAAAATTCTATATCTTCTTCAAAAATGATATAGATGCTTGAAAAGCCGAACATAGATGAACTGCGTATGGTTTTTACTCCCGGAATGCCAAGTAAAGATGTGGTTAAAGGGTAGGTGATTTGGTCTTCTATGTCTTGTGGCGAACGGCCGTCCCATTTGGTAAATACAATTTGTTGGTTTTCGCCTATATCTGGAATGGCATCTACTGCTACTGGATTGCTGGGTAAAAATCCTGTATCCCAATTAAAGGGCGCATTTACCGTTCCCCATCCTACAAAAAGGACGAGTAGCAGCACGGCAACGAGTTTGTTTTCTATTAAAAATTTGATGCTTTTATTTAGCATTGGCTTTGATTATTAAACAGTTAGACATTGGTGTTTTAAAACACCGTATACAGCAAATTATCCGTATAGCATGAAGCCATAGGATAACACAGTCTAAAGTTTAAAAATCAAATTAAATAGGTCTCGTCAATCTTGTAGATACGCCTTATGACGAGTGGCGGTTTATACTCTTCGTAAGTGGATACGTTTTTATCTAATCCTTCAAAAAGGTTGATATAGGTGTAAACAAATGAGGCTATGAATACTTGTTGCTCAAACGTAATTTTGTCTACTTGTAGTTGTAATTCGTCTTGACCGGCAACAACTAATTGTTTATCGTCGCAACAATTCTTTTTTGTGATAGCGCAACCTTGGGTTGAGGGGTTGTCCATTTCCATGCCACACCCTTTGGCTTTGTGAAACAGGGAGGTTTCTACTAAAGTATCGCCACAATAATGCATATTAATAGTGAATGACATTGTAGAGAACAATACTACAAAGGCCATTATAAAAGATGCTATTTTATGAGATACTTGTTTCATAAGCTAATTGCAAAGTTAAAAAAATCTAATATACTTTAGTGAATTATTTGTTAACTAACGTAGTTTTTCTAAACCGTTTCAGTAAAACCTGAAAGCATTAAAAATAAAAACCTTTCAATAGTTATCATTCAAAATAACGTGATTGAAAGGCTTTTAATCACCAATCATCTTAAAAACAACAATAAAAAAACTATTCTAAAATTCTTGATGTAAAGTTCTTAAAGAATTGATTGTTTTCTATGAAATTATTGGCATGATGTGTTTAAATTTCGGAAATCAAAACAAAAATGAATCAAAATATATCTAAGTGTTTCTGAAACTGGCAGGTGTGCAGCCTTCAAATTTTTTAAATGCACCGTAAAAGGTGGCTTTTGAATGAAAGCCTGCTTCCATCCCTATACCTTCAACCGAAAGGTTGTTATTGCCCTCGTTTTCAAATAATTCTTTAGCCCTTTCTACCCTAAATTTATTGATGTAGGTATTAAAATTGACGCCTTTTTGATTATTTAAAGCATACGAAATACGTTTTGGGTGTATGTTGGTGGCCTCTGCAATGTCTATAATTGTAAGGTTGTCTTTTGTAAAACATTGTGAATTCTTGATATAGGTTTCAACTGTTTCAATGATTTCTGACATTACTTCAGAAGTCATAAATTCAGATTGTTTTACTTCAGCAGTAGTTGTTGTATTAGAAACCGTGTCTATGGGTTTAGTTGTTGTTGCATTTGGTAAAGGTTCTTTGTCAAATTGAGAGAAAACTGAAAAAAGGGAAGTGATATTCTCTTGTACAATACCTTTAAATGATACCCAATATATAAGTATCACATTAATAACAACAATAAAATAATACCATTGTTTGTCATCAATAAAAAAGTTTATAATTAGCAATAATTGAAAGCCTATACTGGCATATGTAAAAAAACGGGCCCAATTTAATTGCTTTTGAAAAATAACAGAAAATTGATTTTCTATTTCTTTCTTATGGATTTGTATCCACCTAATAATTAATACTCCAATCCAAATGGAATACCCCAGACCTAGAATAAAATAAACAACGGCAAACAAAGATGCTTTTAAACTTAGTTTTATATGGGTTGGGAGTAAGAATATTACAATACCAATAAGAACTTCTAAAATACCAGGTATTAATGTCCAGTAGCTAGGTGTTTTATTACCAAATACTGATATTTTTTGAATATAAATATAGAATAAGGGGTAGGCTAAAAAATGAAAATGAACGGGTAATAGTTCTAGATGCGGATATACTTGAAGGAGCCCTAAATCATTTAAGATGTTGGGAATAGGCTCTAATGAAAATAGCAGAATAAAAAGTCCTAAATATAAAGTGGGCCTGTTCTTTTTTGAGTGTAACAGCAAAAGCATGCCCCCAAAGAGTAAGCCTTGGATAACACCAAGAAGGTCTATAATGCTAATAAAATTGTAATTAATTTCCATAAAAAAAGCTGTGAATCTTGATTTTTAAAGTCAAGATTCACAGGCTTTAAAGGTACAACTTTATGATAAAAAGGTTTTTATCTAAGTTAAAAAATTAAATTTTCTCCTTTATTTTTAAATCAAGTTTTTCTAAAAAAGCATCTGCTTCTGCAAGTAATTGATTTTCGGTTTTATGGTTGTCTGTTGTTATGTAACCAAAAAATATATTCCGCATATTTTTATGATGCTTGTATAGGTGGGCTTCAAATTTTGCGCCTTCATTGGCATGGCCTTTTCCATGTGTTGCCATAATCAATACTTTAAAGGTTTTAACTCCTTTTATCACTTTTTCAAAATAATGATGCTCATCAATCTGGTTGTGTCTTATTGAATTCATCTTCTCCTTTTTTAATAAAAGCCAATTGCCCTCATGGTGGTATGCGATATCATCCTGTTTTTTAGATATAAATTGGTAGATTATAGCTTCTTTGCTATCTATTTTCAATAACCCAATTTTTAATAATCCCATTTTTACTTTTATTCTTATTTTGTTTGTTTTACTACCCGGTCGTTTAAAGGTTGCTCATTTCTATAATTATTAAGCGGCATTAATTTTTGTAGTTCTTTTACCTGTTTTAACGAGACCGTAATTGGGTTTTTAAATACAAACCAATTTACACCTTCAGTACATGGCGGGGTGGTTAAGGAGCCTATATAATTATAATAGCCTTTGTTATTTGGTAAGTTTTTATTTAAATCAAATGAAGCATCTATTGTTTTTGTTTGCCCTGTTTTTAACGGAAGGTAGCTCTCTAAGAATGTAAATGGCTCACTATTTTGGCCTTCCTTTACCATAACTGCGAGTACTACAAACTGATTGTTATCACTTACATGTACCATATGAATGACCATTGGGTAACGAATACCATCTATGGTATGTTCTGATGCTTCATGAAAGTGTATCTGCTTCAGTTCATACTTATCTCCTTTATAATTTAAGTAATCTCCTGGTTCAAAATTATATTGAATGGAATGCCCGTTATTCACTACTTCGTGAATTTTTGTATTGGTTGCGTAATGTGTATCTAGATCTTTTAACGTATTATCTACGGTTGCATCGGTACTTATTATATTAATGGGAGATTGGTGTTTTCCTCCACAATCTGAGTCTTTTTCAAATTCTGCCCAGTGTTCGGGACCCGTTTCTCCTTGATAACTCCAGTGAAGCTCATCGTTATGAGTTTTATATCCTTGATTACTTTTACAAGCGAATGCTAAGGCACATAATGCGCAAACTAATATTGTTTTTACTCTTTTACTCATTGTTTTCTTAGTTAACTTTAATTGGTATTTGTGAATCTGTGGTTTCATTTTAATTGTTTTTAATTTATAAATGGTATTTTATGGTAGTTTGTAAAATGTTGTTGTTGATGAAGTTATGGTTACTATTACCTGCAGGCGCAAAAGCATCCAAGTAGCCTATTCCTATTGAAGCTTTTTTAGACAGGGGATATGTGAGTCCAGCATAAAACCAATTTTGATTGATGCTTCTTGGAACGATACCTTTGTCTGTATTGAGCCATATTTCATCAAAAGCGGTTATCCCAATGTTTTTACCTTCTGTGATTTTAAACAAAGGCATACTCCATGTGAAGCGGTAACGAAATCGCATTTTAAAATCGGTACCATCTATATCATAGTTGCCGTTAGGCATTTGCAACACTTTTTCAATAAATCGCTGTTCCAGGCGAAAACGATGTTTGAAAGAAGATTTGCCTGATTTATGGGCAAGCTGTAATTGTTGCCAAGCATCGTTTTCATTGAAGTTGCGCGTACTTCTGTAATTTCTTGAATAGGTATATCCAACAGCAAGATCGACCGTTTCGTTATATTTATAATGAAACGAAGGCCTCACAAGTATTTGCTGCCAGTCTGAAAGAAAATTGGTTCGCCTAACATGAGCTTCATTTTTGAGGTAAAAGTTATCGTTGAGTTGAAAGTCAACAATTAGTGAATTCCAAGAACTATACTTTTCTTGGGTCTGTGCTATCGTAAATATGGGGATGGATAGAAACAGATAAATAATGATTTTTTTCATTGTCTTTATGTTTTAATTTGACAATGCAAAGTTTCAGAATAGCAAGTTATAAAGCGAAAAAAAGGCTCACTTACAGGTGTAGAAATCGGAAATCTAAACGTGTTAAACTTTTAGGAATTGATTTTAATAGTCTTTAGAAGTTGTATAAATGAAGCATGACTTCCTGAGATATTTTATATTATATCCTTGTGTTTTGTAACTTGAGCTTTGGCAATAGCGAAAGTTGCTGCTTGAGTTTCTATTTTCTTAAAAAAAAATATTTCTAAATGTTTTTTACAATGTAAATGGAACACTTTTTATACGACGACGTAAGGGGGAATTATAAAATGTGTGGAATGAGATTTCAGTTATTTGTTTTAACTTTAAAAAAAGATAATTTTTATTTTGAAGAATTTTGACTTTTGGAGAGTATTAGAACCAATATTATTGGGGGGAATAGCGAACATAATAATTAATTACATTTTTGACCCCAAAAACCCTGACTTTCTCTTAAATGAGTTTTTAGTAGCCTTCATGTTTGCTTTTGTGGTAACAGAAGTAAATCGAAAAATTAATATGGTTCTTGATAAAAAAATTAGTTGGACGCATAATTTTAGGAAGCGTTTTATTTATCATTTAATTTATTTAACTATATCTCTAGCCTTAATACTCAATGTACTTGGAAATATATATCTATGGATAATTGGCGATGGTTTTCATACGATAAATGAATTATTGATTATCAATTTGAGTGTTCTTATTCTAGCCTTTTTGTTAACAGTACTTAAATGGGCTACTCATTTCTACAATAATTGGAGTAAAGCAGAAATTCATCTTGCGGATTCTACGAAGAAATTCGATGAGTTAAAATCAGAAATTGGGAAATCAGAACAACAAATTGAGTTGTTGAAAAGTAATGACATCTATAGAATTAATGTAAATGATATACGACTTGCAAAAATAGAGTACGGTATAGTCTGGGTATATTTTGAAACAGATAATAAAGGAGTGTATCAAGGAAAATTAAACAATTTAAAAATGCTACTTCCTGATTTTTTGTTTTTTCAAGCAACGCGTAATACGGTTTTGAGAAAGGATATCATAGTTTCAATTTCTTCAGCTACTTATGGTAAAATTGATGTGAAACTTAATGAAAAACTGCTTGCAGACAATACATTAACCGTAAGCCGACCTAAAGCATCTCAATTTAGAAAATGGTACAATAGCAATTGAATTGCTTTTTGATAGCAACTCAAGTATTTTGATAGTATTTTCATTGCTTCAAAGGTGTTTCCTTTTATTTCTTTGTTTAGTAACCTTAAAAAAAGAACAATGAAATTATCAAAATCAAAGCTCGTCATTATGTGCTTAATTGCACTTTCTGGTATTTTTATCTATTCTGCAACTTCTCAAACACCACATCAAAAATTAAATAAAGTTCAGAAATATATGGATATTGCAACTGCAGAAAAATTAGCAGGAGTTGTAATTTATATTAACAGCCCAAAATATGGCAAATGGATTGGAGTATCAGGCTATTCAGATATAGAAAATAAAATTCTTATTAAAAAGGAAGATATTTTTTCGTTAGCAAGCATAGGAAAAACATATAATGCAGTTGCAGTATTAAAACTTATTGAAGATGGAAAATTAGGATTGAATGATAAAATTAAAAAATATTTACCACAAGAAATTACAGATAGTATTCCGAATGCTAAAGAAGTAACTATAAAACATCTTTTAGGTCATACTTCTGGGTTTCATAATTACAATAGACATCCAGTATTAAATGAGTTATATTTAACCGGCAAATTAAAGTTAGATACTTTATCGCATATGAATGCCTTAAGAAGATACGCCTATGGTGTCTACCCACATACAAAACCCCTTGGAACCTATCAATATAGTAGTACAAACTATTTATTACTAACAATGATAATGGATAGTATACTTCCTGAAGGACATGAAGCATATTTAAGAAAAAACATTTTAACTAACAATGGATTTTCTAACTCGTATTACAAACAAACACCACCTAATAATTTAGTGAACCATTATGGTGATATTAATAAAGATAACGTTATTGAGAACCTCTCGAATGAAACTGTAGAAACCACAAACTGGTATAGTGGTGATGATGGTATTTATGCTCCAATTGAAGAAGCTGCGAGTTTTCTTCAAAAATTAATAAAAGGAGAAATATTAAAAGAAGAGACCCTTGAAGATATGATGACATGGAATGATGCTAAAAATCCCGATTATGGATTAGGGTTAATGGCAGATAAAGGCTTTCCCTATAAATTTTTAATAGGACATTCTGGAAGAGGCATAGGAAT
This sequence comes from Jejuia spongiicola, assembly GCF_023502325.1. NCBI lineage: Bacteria > Pseudomonadati > Bacteroidota > Flavobacteriia > Flavobacteriales > Flavobacteriaceae > Jejuia > Jejuia spongiicola. The sequence continues at coordinate 319,732 of NZ_JAMFLZ010000003.1, read as the reverse complement.
AACTACAGATTTATATTATTTCCCCAAACAAAAAATGACAATTGCCATTTTTTGTAATACAGGATTACGTTCAGGAACCAAAGATATTTCAAATGCATATTACAAAATGAGAAAAAAAATTATGATGAAGTTATTTCTATTTTAACTAATTTGTAATTTGTCCCTCATAAAATTTTTGTAAAGCAAGAGGAGGGTGGAGGCGTCTAATTATAGCTACAAATAGCAGGATGTTTCTTATTTAGTACCAAACCCAAAGCTCAAAAGTTTAATGACCCCCAGACAATAGTTTATTGTATCTACGGGACTTCCTGGGATATTTTACATAATATGGAATTATAGCTATCAAATGGCACGATTGGGCAAAACGGCTACACATGAACATTTGTACTATAATGTTCTGCGTTATGTAACTTTGCTTTGGTAAAAGCGAAGTTCTTATCTCAAATTTTCTTTTATTTTTTTCTTCTCAAATGTTTCTTTAAAAATGTAATGGAATACTCTTTGCCCGAAGCGACGATAGGAGTGAAGTGGGAATGTGTATGGAATGAGATTATTTTATCTAATTTTCAATCAATTACGGAATTCCACAATAAGTTACTTGTTAAAATTAACTAAATTTGACTATGGATTATTTTACACTTTGCGTCACTTTTATCTCTCTTTTATTAGGTATAGCCTATCCTATTTTAATACAAATCACATCAGAAGACAAGTATTCTTCGGAAGCTATACTTGACCTTTTCGAAACTAGTAATGGAAAGAAATTTTTTACAGTAAATTTAATAATATCTCTAGTTTTAGTACTCTTAGTGTATCTAAAATTACCACCTCTTTTTACATTCAATGTTGAGTGGCTGGATTATTTATTTAGTAATTCAGCTAAGATTTTACTTCTGATTTTTTCTGTTCTTCTCATAATAAATTTCTTTAGGCTTATTAATTTAATACAGACATTTTATAGAACCACTAAGCTTATTGATTATTTAGGGAAGCAAAGGAAAAAAGTAATTGAGAAAAATGATTTTATTTCTTTTGAAGGAATGTCAGATATTTTGTTTTGGTCTATTCAAAATCAAAATTTGAAAGTTGCAAAAAAGGTTAGTTCTTATTTCTATGAAATATTTCAAGAATACAGAGAAAATTGGGATAAAGAAAAGGATAAAAAAAATGAAGGTTTAATTTACCCTGATTTATTTTATGGAATGGTTTATAATACAATAGAGCAAAGTGTAAAAGCAGACAAAAACAGTTTCAAATTTTTAGAAGCAAGAACAAGTGGTTTAACTTGGTTACTTGGCGAGTTTAGATGTCCAAAGATTAGTGAAAGAACTTATGTCTGGATGTGGAGAAATATCGTACTAGCAATTGAAAATAATCGATTAGATTTAGTTTTTATGCATTGGAGTAGTGCACATCAATATTTTCAAATGAATTTAGAGTATTTAACACCAGAGTACGACAATTCTGCTGATGAATTAATTGTAACAAACCAAAAACTATTAGATGAAAGAGCTAAAGAAAGAGAATTGTTTTTAGAATTCCATTATGCATTAGGAGGTCTACTTCTTTACAAGAATAAAGTAAAATTTATTAAAAAACTGTTTGGATATACAACAAGTCAACCAGCTGATTATTATTTATTACCAATACATATGAATCAAGTTTTTCATATGTTTTTTAAATTTTTCGACCCAAATGAAAGACATTTTCCTTGGATAACAACCAAATATTATTTTCCAGATTTAGATGGAGTAGGAGCTCAAGGAGTAATTAAAAATTGGGTATGCCAATATATTAGTATACTCTTTATAAGACAATTTAATATTCACGCGTTTTATACTTATCAAGCACCAATTGAAAACCCAATTCTACCAACAACTACATCTGAAAAAAGACATTGGCTTGATAACATTAGTTATTTTAAAGAAATAATTAAAGATAAAGTCAATGATAAAGAATTAATGGATAATTTAAATTTTAAAGTTGATTCTCCATACTTGGAAAAAATCAATGAAATAGAAATAGAAATTAAAAATGATTTTGATTATGCAGAAAGAACAGCAGTTCCTTTAGATGAGAAAGTAGAGTTGTATTATAAAACAGTAAAAGAACTTTTGACTCCTGCTTTTAAATCCTTAAAACCTTTAATTAATATTAAGAAAGAACCAGATAATACTGAAACAGATGTTTTCAATATGAATGGGCAAACTAATTTAACTGAAAAGGGTTCTTTTACAGACAATGGAATTGCTCATCTTAATTTTCATAGTTTTTTACCAGAAACTACTTCAAGGAAGTTTAAAGAGAATTTGTCTTCAATATTTTATGTGAATTCAAAAGAGCATTATTATGTAACACAAGAAGATGCTTTTAAAGCCGTTGATAATCTTAAAATAAATTCAGAAAATTACATTATTGTAATATTTGGAGTTATGAATTTTAGTTATTACATCAATAACTTGAATGTGGATGGATTAAGTGAAACTAATTATAAGGGAATTGACATTATAAGTTTCCCTGTTAGTGTTAGAAATGTTGGAACGTCATTATTTGTAATTAAGAAAAAGCATTTACCTTGGATAAACTTTAATGAAATCCCAGAAGAGTTTGTTAATTTATATGAACTAAAGCTAATAAATAAAAAGTATAAACTATACAGTTCTGTATCAGATTTAAATACTAACAATACATTACGAGAAGCCATTATTAAAGAAGGTAAGGATAAAGACACTGATTTAAAAAAGTATGTATATCAAGGAATTAACTATAGAACAACTTTAAGGTTTAGTAAAAAATCTAAGCTTGTTAGAATTCAAATTAAAGGATATTTTGATAATGATAGAAAAACGAATAGTTTGAATGATATCAAGAAGTTTTAGAAAAAATGGTAGAGTAATGAAGAGTTTCTTTAAAGCTAATCTCTATAATTTTGGAGTTGAATTAATGTCCAAACAAAACAAGAGGCAAGGAGTCCATTTTTTAATTAGCACTAATGAAATATAAACCTATAATACATAGTGAAAAAAGATAAAAAATATTACGGAGATATTTGGTTTGTAGGTAAAGAAGAGCAAAAACAATTTTGTGTTCTCATTTTTAAAGATGATGATATATTTCTTGAAACGAATCTATACTCCGAAAAAAGAGTTTATAAAGAATTACAAATTATAGGTACATTCACAGGTGTTGGTTATGTCACTTTTATTGATTGTAGAATCCAAAGTTCTACTTCTGGCATTTCAGAACTAAGAATATATAGACCTAAATATACATTCGTTAGCCCAAGTCATTTTATTAATGGAATTGATTTACAAATCAAAGAGTTCTCTGTTGAAAATAATGCTATTGTTAAATGGGTGAATTTTATGAACTGGTTCGATACCGAAACAAATAGCTTATCAAAGAAAGAGTTTAAAGATGAATTCAAAATTGAAAAAGAAGGACTAATAATTGAAATTCAACATTACATCAATTATCATTCAAAAAATCGTTCAGAACTTCATATAACAAATAAAGGAGCCATAAAATTTACTTTAGATAAGCCAGTTGCAATTCTAAAGGCTATTGAGATTTATAATCAGTTCCAAAAAGTATTACAGCTATTAAGAGGTGGCTCAGAAAAATTTAGTAAGTTTAGTTTTAAATGCCTAAGTTGTAATGAATGGAAAGAGATTTATTATAATGATAAAAATCTATCTAAAAAAACATCCACTTTTGTTCATACTAATTATGACGAGATAACAGAAGACTTAAATAAAGTCTTGGAAGTAGCTTATAATGATAATGACTTTAGGTTTTGCCTAGATAGATTGATGGAGAACTTTATTACAAACCATTCTAGTCATAGTAAAAGATTTACAAATAGCATATCGGCATTCGAGGCATTTTGTAAAATATACTCGGGTATTAATTCTCCTAACTTAAAGAAATATATAAAACACTATGAATCTGTTTTTAAATTAATAGGAAAACTAAGCGATGATGATTGGGAAACGTTTCCTAGTAAACTAATAAGATCTAGGGATTATCACGTTCATAGCAATTTAAATAATAAAAATATTTTTACTGATTTCGAACTGTTATATATTAGTTTTTTAATTGATTATGTTATTGGATATCTACTTTTAAAAAATATAGACGTTTCTAATTTATTACTTGATAAATTTATAATGCACGGTAATTCTGTATATGTAGATATGAAACGTACTAATCAAATATTGGGAACAAATCCATTAGAGAATGAATAGTGAATATTTAAAATATGAGCTAAAAGATTTAAATTTAGAATTATCTAAAAAACCAAATGGGAGGGAAGAGGTAGATTTTTTAATTGGAGACAATCAATTATACCTAGAATCTATTGATTTAGACACCATACAACGTAGTCTTAAAATATCTAAGCAAGATTTAGGAGAATTAAAAAGAAACTTGTTTATCGCCTTAATATTAGTAATAGATAAAGAACCAAAAGTTGTTTATTTAATTCCATCAGAAGATTTATCGCAAAATAATAGTAACACGTTTATTGAGAACGAAGTAAGTTTAATGCCCAGTTTATCCAATTGGGAGATTAAAGTATCTACCAATTCAATTCCAGAATTAGCAAAATACTCGCTGGAAAATATGGTAGAAAAACTAAAAGCTTAGTTTTATAATATTATGTAAAATAGAGCGTGCGTTTTTACCCAGATGAAGCGATGGCAAAACGGCCTCAGAAAACTTTGGTCAAAACAATAGGTGAATGAGCGTACATATTTTAGAGGTCTAGCAATACATATTCTTAACAATAATAAGGTTTAAAGCTAGTTCAAATCAATCTTAATTTGTTCCAATGCTTTCTAAAATATAGCGATTGAGCCGTGATTGTTTCCAAAGTTTTGTGCAGCCTTGATTTTTTTGTTTCTTTTTTTATCAAGAAAAAAAGATAATAATAAACCATTAATAGTAACGATTTCAAATTCCAGTTCTAAATGTTGTTAAACAACTTAAAACAAAAAAGGTTGAATAATAGCACAATTAGAGAAAGTGTACAGAAATTATCTCGCAGAGTAATTTTGTACTCTTGCGGAAACCTTTACGAGAATGTCGTAGAAAAAAATATTGCAGGATTATTATCGAATACGCGATTTTTAAACAAATCTAAAAGGTTAGCTTTTTTTTGGCGGTGGCTATGCGGTTGGAAATTGTGTTTAGAAATAAACGCCAGAAGCGTTTAATTTATAAAAAGCAATCGAGCGCATAGCAGCGGCAATTTTACATAGCGTCTAATTATAGTACAAACAGCAGAATGTTTCTTGTTTAGTACGAAACCAAAAAGCCAAATGTTTAATGACCCAAGTACTACAGTTTATTGTGTATACAAGACTTTATGGGATATTTTACATAATACTACATTATAGCTATCAAATGGATTTCTCTCATAAAATACCAATGATAACATTTGTACTATAATTTATATTATGTAAAATAGAATATTTTAATGTATGCCCACTAACTTGAAAAGATGTTAATTAACAACTAATTAATAAATATTGTTTTTTTTGCAAATACTCATATCGTATATTTGCTTTCCCTTTAATTTATCAAGATAAAATGAAGCCGAAAACAAAACCAAAATCGAAGTTTGGTAAATCACGTTTACAATTACTGCACCAGTATTATTCGTATACAGGGTTTTATACATTTGTATGGCAAGCTGTAAAGAAAGCTTTACCGTACATTATTGCTATAGTTATTGCTATTTATGTAATAAATCACTTTTTTGATATTAATGCGGCTTTAACTCGACTTACAGAAGTATTGCCTGCTTTTGGAGTATTAAGTTTTTTCTTTGTTTCCGAAACCCTTTTAGGCTTAGTTCCACCTGAAGTTTTTATTGCTTGGGCCGGAAAAATGTATAGCCCTTGGTTTTATCTAAGCATTTTGGCTATTTTATCATATACGGGTGGACTTTTATCGTATTGGATGGGTAGAACTATTACTAAAATACCGTCGGTTCATAATTACTTAGAAGTAAAAATGGAAAAGCAGCTTAAAAACTCAAAAAAATGGGGAGGCTTTTTAATTGTTGTTGGAGCCTTATTACCTCTGCCCTTTTCTATTTCATGTATTGCAGCTGGAATTATTAAGTTTCCTTTTAAGAATGTTGTATTATATGGTTCATTAAGATTGTTACGCTTTGCTATATACGGACTTATAATTTTTAACGCGATTTAAAAAAGTCTAAAATCATACGGTTTTTAGCCATTTCTATTCTACTTTTGCAGAAATTAAATTTTCATGTTTTCTCTTATAAATATTTTCAGACTTGTTGCCCTTTTAGAGGGTGTTTCATATATCCTTTTACTATTTATTGCTACACCTATTAAATATTTAGCTGAAGATCCTCAGTATGTTAAACTTTTAGGAATGCCTCATGGTATTTTGTTTATAGCCTATATAGCTTTTGCTTTTGTTTTCAAAAAAGATTTTTCTTGGAATAATAAACAATTTATCATCGTGCTTTTAGCATCTATTATACCGTTTGGGACATTTTATGTAGGCAGAAATTATTTAAAACCTGTAAAATAAATGAATAATTATAAACATTTGCTTTATGACTATTTAGTATCCGTTGGCACCTCAGAAATTACTGCCAAATATTTAAATATGTTGGCACTTTTAATTGTGCTATTGCTTATTGTATTTATTGTCGATTTTATTATTAGGAGATTGATTAGAGGTACTTTTACACAATTTGCAAGTAAAACAAAAACTAATTTTGACGACATTTTAATCACTAATAAAGTCCCAAGGAATATCGCCCACATCATACCTTTATTGATAGCTTTAGAATTTATTCCAATAGTTTTTTTTGATTTCCCTTCTTTTGAAAATATAGTTGAGAAAGGGTTGCAAGTTTTTGCTATTGTTTTAACACTTTGGATTGTTAGAAGTTTATTAAACACATTAAAGGATTACTTAAAAACCTTACCTCGTTTAAAAGATAAGCCTATAGATAGTTACATTCAGGTGTTCATGATTTTTGCTTGGTTAGCAGGTTTCATGTCAGCAATTGCTATAATTACCGATATACCTTTTTTAAAGTTTGTTACAGGCTTAGGAGCTATATCTGCTGTTGTGATCTTAGTTTTTAAAGATACAATTTTGGGCTTTGTTGCTAGTATTCAGGTATCTATAAATGACATGGTGCGCATTGGAGATTGGATAACTTTTGAAAAATATGGAGCAGATGGAGACGTTATTGAAATTAACTTAGCTACTGTTAAAGTTCAAAATTTTGATAAAACCATAACAACAATTCCAACATATGCTCTAATCTCTGATTCTTTTAAAAATTGGAGAGGAATGACAAGTTCTGATGGAAGGCGCATTAAAAGGGCTTTATTTATTAAGCAAGACGGAGTCAAATATTTAACTGATTCTGAAGTTGAAAAGCTTAAAGATATTCAATTAATATCATCATATTTAGAAGCACGTCAAAGCGATATTAAATCTTATAATGCAGCTAATAATACAAACAAAAAACTTTTGCTGAATGGTAGAAACTTAACGAATCTTGGCGTTTTTAGAAAGTATATTGATTCGTATTTGAATCAGCACCCAGCTATTAATAAAGATATGATGATTATGGCACGACAGTTAGCACCAACAACTCAAGGTGTTCCTTTAGAAATATATGCCTTTAGCAGCGATAAACGTTGGGAGAATTATGAATATATCATGTCCGACATTTTTGATCACCTTATCGCGGCACTGACCTATTTCAATTTAGAAATTTTTGAATTACCAAGCAATTCATCTTTCAACCCTTAAAAAGGCTACTTAATTACCAGCTTAGACGTTTCTTTATTATTTATCTGAATTAAATATAAGCCAGGGCTAATATTTTTAAAATTTAATTTAACTTCATTTACATCATTATAATCTATATCGAATATTTTCTCTCCTAGTAAAGAATACAGCTTTGTGTTATTAATTTGTTTGCCTTTTATGATTAAATCTTTATCTGACTTTATAGGGTTAGGAAAAAATTCAAATTCTTTGATTAAATCTTTGTTCACAACAGATAATGGAGAGCCCAAGTTTCCTGATAAAGCAATAACCAAAGATGTTCCTTTATCAAAGTTAAGTGTGTTTCCTGCTGCATCTACTTGATTTGCAATATTCCCTGCATCTGGATGCTGAATAGACAGAAATAGATATTTATAATCTGGAGTAAAAGTAATCCCTGTTGGTTCAGAACCTGTTGGGGTACTGCCAAATATTTCAACATCTGGACTAGCTTGTGTGTGCCCGTTTTTAACAACCCAAATATAGCCTTTACCACTATCTTGTAGTACCCATAAATTCCCGTCACCATCAAACGCGAGGTTATCATTTCCGTTGCCCCAAGCAACAGATGTAGTGCCAGATCCATCATTTACATCGTAGCTAACACCACCTCCAACAAATGTTTCCATGGTTACAGTAGATGCTGTAGCTTCTAAAACATCTGAATCAGAAAACCTATATACAGTTCCCTCTCCTTTTACAGCAAAATATACCATGCCATCTGGTCCTATCTCTACATCTTCAATACCATTAAATACTGTTGCATCATGATCTCCTGGTCCACTTTGCGTTAATGTTGAATTTTGTTCAGATTGAGTAGAATTATCTAAAAGAATCCAACTACCAACACCATTTTTTAACCCTTTGAAAACATAAAGATTCCCACTGCTTAAATCTTGAGCTGTGTTTGCTACAAATTTGTACAAATAACCTGGATTAGAATCTGCACCTTGATAAACAGTTCTATCATTTGAATGAATCGTTACATTTTCATGAGCAAAACTTCCCATGGCATAATGTTTCCCTACAACTGTTTTAGTTGCAGGATTGATTTCAACATTCCAACCTAAATCGTTATAGCCATCAGGAACAAGTATATCTCCAACAACACCTTCTTCACAAGAAATTACATTTCCCCATGACGTTACAGTTCCAGAACAATTGGCAGCTGTACCACCAACTCCAGAGAAATCTAGATCTTCTGACGCTGTGCTTTCCCATAATTCAGTCGTGGCATTAAAATTAATATCAAAAACCATAACACCTCCACCTCCATCTGTAACTGCACTTCCTTCTGAATTTATACTTAAATAACCATTGGTACTGCTATTGGCTATAGGAACATAAGCAGTAAAGTCTGGTTTAGGCTTAAAAGTACCTCCTTCACTTAAAGGGTCTCCAACTTCACCAATTTTTTGAAACGTATGGCTTGATGATATTACAAATGAAGCAGATTGAGCAACAGTAGGATCAATGGATGTAAAATCTCCAATGTTTTGAGAATTAACAATATAGGTGTTGATAAAGAAAAGGGACAGTATTGTAATTTTTAATAGTTTCATAATTTCTATTTTTAAAATTAATACTGAAAATAGTATCCATAAAAAAATGGATTTAGTATAAAATTACTAAATCCATTTTAAAAATCACTTATATAAGTTGTTGTTTTTTAAATATTAGAGGCAAGCCAATCCCCTACTTCTTTTGTTCCATAAGACTTACCACCATCTGCTAAATCTTCTGTTACAATTCCTTCTGCTAAAGCTCTGTTAACGGCATCTCTAATTGCTTTGCCTTCTTCTGGCAAATTAAAAGCCGTTTCAAACATCATTGCCGCAGATAAAATAGTTGCCATAGGGTTAGCTATATTTAATCCAGTAGCTTGAGGGTATGACCCATGTATAGGTTCAAATAATGCAATATCTGCTCCCATAGAGGCAGAAGGCATTAGTCCCATAGAACCAGAAATAACCGAAGCTTCATCAGTTAAAATATCTCCAAATAAATTTTCTGTAATCAAAACATCATATTCGTTAGGCCACTGTACCAAACGCATAGCTACAGCATCAACAAACTCGTAGCTAACTTCTACTTCTGGATAATCTTTTTCCATTGCTTGAACAGTTTCTCTCCATAAACGCGATGTTTCTAATACGTTAGCTTTATCAACACAGCATAACTTTTTTGAGCGAGTCATAGCCAATTCAAACCCCTTTTTAGCTAAACGTTGTACTTCTGCTCTTGTATAAACACAATTATCGTAAGCTGTTTCACCATCATCTCTTCTTCCTTTTTCGCCAAAATAAATACCACCAGTTAATTCACGTAAAAACACCAAATCAGTACCTTCGATACGCTCTTGCTTTAAAGGAGATTTATCTAACAAAGAAGGAAATGTAAAAGTTGGACGTACATTAGCGAATAACCCTAATTTTTTTCGCATTTTTAACAGTCCTTGTTCTGGCCTAACCTGAGCAGAAGGATCGTTATCAAATTTTGGATGTCCAATGGCTCCAAATAAAACAGCATCAGCATTTGCACACACGTCGTGGGTTTCATCTGGATAAGGCTCTCCAACTGCATCAATAGCTGCAGCACCAGTTAATGCTGGTTTCCATGTAATTTCATGTCCAAATTTATTTGCAACAGCATCACTAACCTTTACGGCTTGATCTATAACTTCTGGTCCAATTCCGTCTCCGGCTAAAAGGGCAATATTAAATTTCATCTCTATATTTTAATCTTAATTAATAATAATATTTAGCATTTTCTCAGTGGCTTTAATTGCTGATACTGTTTGATCTGAATCTAATCCACGCGTTTTAAATTCTTTTTCTGAATTTTTCCAGGTAATAATAGTTTCGCATAAAGCATCAGAATGGCTTCCAGGAGGTATTCTCACTGCATAGTCAATCAAATCTGCGAGTACCATTTTTTTCTTTTTAAATAGATTTCTAATGGCATTCATAAAAGCATCAAATTGACCGTCACCTTGTGCGTTTTCTTCAAAAGTTTCATTATTTATGGTAATAGAAACTGTTGTAGAAGGTTTTAACCCTTTTGAATGTGTTAATACATAAGAGTTTACTTTTACTTTTTCTTCATATGTGCGGTCTAAAACATCAGAAATAATATAAGGCAAATCTTCTTTGGTAACTACTTGCTTTTTATCTCCTAACTTTATAATACGTTGTGTTACTTTCTTTAAATCTTCATCATTAAGTTGAAGTCCTAACTCTTGTAAATTCTTTTGAATGTTTGCTTTACCTGAAGATTTTCCTAAAGCATATTGTCTAGTTCTGCCAAAACGTTCAGGAAGCAAGTCGCTGAAGTACAAATTCTTTTTATTATCTCCATCAGCATGTATACCTGCGGTTTGAGTAAATACATTGGCGCCTATTACGGGCTTATTTGCAGGAATCATAATTCCAGAAAAGTTCTCAACTAATTTACTTACCGTATATAAAACCTTTTCATTTACACCTACTTCAATATCTGGCATAAAATCGTTAATTACAGCAATCGTGCTGGCCATTGGTGCATTTCCGGCACGTTCTCCCATACCATTAACTGTTAAATGTAATCCATCTGCACCAGCCTTTAAGGCTTCCATAGCATTAGATACACCCAAATCATAATCATTATGCGCATGAAAATCAAAATGCAAATTTGGGTATTTAACCTTAATTTCTGAAACGAACTCATAAGACTCTCTTGGTGTTAAAACACCTAAAGTGTCTGGTAGCATAATTCTTCTGACATTTTGTGTAGACAAAAATTCTAAAAACTCAAATACATAGTCTTTAGAATTTCGCATACCATTGCTCCAATCTTCTAAATAGATATTTGTTTCAATGTCATTTTTTCTAGCAATAGAAATAACTTTTTTTATTTCCTTAAAGTGCTGATTAGAAGTTTTTTTAAGTTGATGAGTTAAATGGTTTAATGACCCTTTAGTTAGTAAATTTTGAACCTTCGCTCCAGCTTCAATCATCCAATCGATAGATACTCCATCATCAACAAAAGTTAAAACTTCAACCGTATTTAAATAATCGTTTTCAGCCGCCCATTCAGTAACATCTTTTACAGCCTGAAGTTCGCCCTCAGATACTCTAGCAGACGCAATTTCAATACGATCTACCCTTAACTCTTCTAATAAGAGTTTAGCTATGGTTAATTTCTCAGAAGCAGAAAACGACACACTCGAGGTTTGCTCACCGTCGCGTAATGTCGTGTCCATTATTTCTATTTTTCTAGCGCTCATTGTTTAAAAAGGACGAGATTCTGTAAATGTTTCTATCTCACTTTTCATGTTTTGTAAATAGTCAATATCATCAAAACCATTTAGCATATTACCTTTTTTATATCCGTTTATGTCAAACGATTCCTGTGTTCCAGATGACAATAAGGTAATTGTTTGAGCTTCTAAGTTTACTTCTAATTCAGTATTTGGATCGGCATAAATAGCTTCAAAAATCTCTGTAGAAAATTCTGGGCTAATTTGAACTGGTAAAACACCAATATTTAAACAGTTATTTTTAAAAATATCAGCAAAAAAACTAGATACTACACAACGAAAACCATAATCGTAAACCGCCCATGCAGCATGTTCTCTAGAAGACCCAGAACCAAAGTTCATCCCTCCTACTAATATTTTACCACTATAAATAGGATTGTTTAAAATAAAATCCTCTTTTGGCGTATTATCACTATTGTATCTCCAATCGCGGAATAAATTATCTCCGAAACCGTCACGGGTTGTTGCTTTTAAAAAACGTGCTGGTATAATTTGATCTGTGTCTACATTCTCAATTGGTAACGGAACTGCAGTACTAGTTAAAGTTGTAAATTTATCGTAAGCCATTTTATTTTGCTTTTGGCCTTTAGCTTTTGGCTATTGGCATGTTTTATTATTAAGTTTCTTTAGCTAATAGCTATTTTAAAGTAATTCTCTTGGATCTGTCACTACCCCAGTTACTGCAGCTGCGGCTGCGACTAGTGGACTAGCTAATAATGTTCTCGACCCAGGACCTTGTCTGCCTTCAAAGTTTCTATTTGATGTACTTACTGCATATTTTCCAGCTGGTACTTTATCATCATTCATAGCTAAACAAGCAGAACATCCTGGTTCTCTCAAAACAAAACCAGCATCTTCAAAAATATCTAGTAAACCTTCTTCTTTAATCTTTTCTTCTACAACATGCGAACCTGGAACTAACCATGCTGTTACGTTATCAGCCTTTTGTCTTCCTTTAACAATAGATGCAAAAGCGCGAAAATCTTCAATTCTACCATTAGTACAGCTACCAATAAATACATAATCGATTTTCTTTCCAATCATTTGCTCGTTTTCTGCATATCCCATATAAGCTAGAGATTTGTCATAAGTAGCCTTACCGCCTTCAACAGATTCTGCAGATGGAATATTTTTAGAAATCCCCATTCCCATTCCAGGGTTTGTACCATAGGTAATCATTGGTTCAATATTGGTAGCATTAAATGATAATTCCTTATCAAATATAGCACCTTCATCAGTTTTTAAAGTTTTCCAGTAAGCCATAGCCTTATCCCAATCTGCACCTTTTGGAGTCATTGCTCGGCCTTTAATGTATTTAAATGTTTTTTCGTCAGGAGCAATCATGCCTCCACGAGCACCCATTTCAATAGATAAGTTACAAACCGTCATACGCCCTTCCATAGTCATATTTTCAAAAACATCACCAGCATATTCAACAAAATATCCTGTTGCACCAGAAGTTGTTAATTGCGAAATAATATATAAACCAACATCTTTTGGAGTAACCCCTTTACTTAATGGCCCATTTATGTTAATACGCATTTTCTTAGGCTTAGGCTGCATAATACACTGTGTAGTTAAAACCATTTCAACCTCAGAAGTGCCAATACCAAAAGCAATAGCTCCAAAGGCGCCATGAGTAGATGTATGCGAATCACCACAAACAATGGTAGCACCTGGAAGTGTTATTCCGTTTTCTGGACCTACAACATGTACAATTCCATTATTTTGATGCCCTAAGCCCCAATGGCTTATACCATATTCATTAGCATTATCTTCTAATGTTTTTAATTGATTTGCTGATAATGGATCTTGAACTGGTAAATGTTGATTAATTGTTGGAGTGTTATGGTCAGCTACAGCAAATGTACGCTCAGGGTATAGCACACTTAAACCTCTACTTTTTAAACCCACAAAGGCTACAGGGCTTGTTACTTCGTGAATTAAGTGACGGTCTATAAAAAAGACATCTGGTCCATCTTCAATATGTCTCACAACATGCGAATCCCATACTTTGTCAAACAATGATTTGCTCATAAATATTTATAATTTAATTTCTATCTTAATATGAATAATTATTGGCCAAATACAATTCAACCAAAAAGGCTGACAAATTTAAGAAAACTGCCTTTTTATTGCAGATATTTTAATGTCTAAGATAGATTCGTAATAAATTTTTATAAAATCATTAAAGAATATACTTTTTACTGATTTTTTTGCAATAGAATATTCAAATCGCTTATAATTTTAAAATAAGAGCATTTTAAAATAATTGTTGTTGATCATTTTCGTTAGGAACAATAAGTGAATAGCCTAATTCTGAGTTAATTTTTTTAATAAAATATGCCGATAATAATGGTGATTCCTTTTCAATGTTTTGATGAATAAAAAAATCTATTTCTTTAATGCCTTGCTGTTTCCACAATTTTAACCTCGTAACCCAATCGTCAAGCCTAGAGTAATCACTAGGATAGTTTGCCCCAACATAACGGACAAACGCTGTAGCATTTGTTAATCGCATATGCATTAAATCTCGTCTGCCAGCTGTATCTACAATAACATTAGATATATTATTAACTTCCAGAAGTTGGTACAAATCTTTTGACACAGCATCATCATTATACCAATTAGTGTGTCTAAACTCAATAGCTAACGGGATTTCTTTTGGCCAATTTTCAACAAAATTTACAACTTTACTAAAATCTTTTGGAGCAAAATTACTATGCATTTGCAAAAAAATAGTTCCTAATTTTTCTTTTAGGTTAGAGGCATTATATAGATAATTTTCAACAACTTCATTAGTTTCATTTAATCTTTTCCAGTGACTAATCTCTTGATTTAATTTAGGAAAGAATTTAAAACCGCTTGGTGTTTTATCATACCATGTTGCAAATTGTTCTGCAGGAAAAATTCTGTAAAATGTTGCGTTTAGCTCAATGGAATTGAATTGAGTTGAATAATAACCTAATTCATCTTTAGTACCTCTTGGATAAAAGCCCTTAAGGTCTGCCCTATTCCATTTGGCACAACCTACATAAATTTCAGGTATATTATCATCCTTAACTTTATTCAATACACGCTTTGTGTCTGAGTGGTCTTTTGGTAATATAAAGTCGATATCTTCAGGATTGTCTACACTTCCAAATTTCATTATAAATGTTTTGAGATAAATATAGAAAAATCTTTAATGTTAATAACCTCGTTGATAATTAATACTTATCAAAACTTTGCAAGCTTTAATAATCTATATTTTTATTAAAACTCAAATTCATGAACTCAAGACAATCAAATTTAAAAAGTATTCGTCCTGAAATTGCAACTGCAACTATTAATGACGATATGAGTGCAGACGAACGTTTCCAAAATTTAGTATTGCGACCAGTTATTAAGTTACAAAACGAATTACTTATTGAAGTTTTTAAAAACTATGTAGTTAAGCATAAATCAGTTTTTTATGATTTATCGCTACAAAAGCGCATGGATTATATTGAAAATGCTATTCAAAAAGATATGAAGTTTAGAAACTCAATAAAAGGAATGATTATTGGGCTTTTTGCTGTTGACGAATATTTAATATATATTGAAAATTCTTCAGCATTAAATAAACGTATGATGAATATTGTAAAAGAGCGATTGCTTAGCAATATTCAACTTTTTGAAAAATCAGAATTATTGACTGCAGTTTAATCTATTAGAGAAACTCCATTTAAATCTGTAGTTAATACATCGCTCATATAATCAAAATATGGGCGAATGGCTTTAAATGCAGTATTTACACCATTTAAAAAGTTAGTATCTAAAACTTCTTTGTCAGTATATTTTTTAACAAAAATGTATTGTTTTTTCCTTATTAAATCGATGGCTTTATGTTCTTTACTAAAGCCTTTAGGAGCTGTTTTAACTTCATCTCCAACAAAATCTCCCCAAATACTTTTAAATTTTTTGTTATTGATAATACTACGAATATCACTGTCGTCCATTTCGAATTCTTTTCTGATACGCAATAAATCTTCTTTTGCAGGTTCCCAAAAACCCGTAGCAATAAAACTTTCATTATTGGGCTGTAGATGTAAATAATAGCCACCTCTTAACCTGGGCTTTGTTCTATGGAAAGAGCCTCCAAAGTGTGTTTTATATGGTAGTTTGTTTTTTGAAAAACGAACATCTCGATATATTCTAAACATTTTTAGCTTATCTATTTCATCATGTTCATTTAAATTTTCTAAAACTGAATTGTAGACTTTTTTTATCTCAGCCTCTATGGCTTTGAATTCTGGTTTGTTTTCGTTAAACCAATCTCTATTATTATTTTTTTCTAACTTCTTAAAGAAATCTAAGGCGCTTTTTGGTATAGCAATACTCATAAAATTTAATTTTTTTCAAGTTACAAAAGCTTATGAATTATTCAAACTCAATTTTGTTAAGAATTAAGCCAGAAGCTGGAGCTATGTAATCCATTTTTATAGCGCTATCAGCTAGCAAACTTCTTTTTATATATTCCGTAGTTAACTTCCCTTTACCCAAGTCTATCAGTGCTCCCATCATTAATCTAATTTGGTTTCGCATAAAACCTTTACCTCTTACTCGCAATATATATGTTTTCTTTGGAAAGTAATTTGCGTTGTAAATGGTGTTTTCTACCAACTCGCAAGTCAATATTTCGCGCGTATAAACACCATTATTGGTTGCTTTATAACAATACGACTTAAAGTAATGCTCCCCTTCAAATAATTTTGCTCCTTGCTTCATTTTATCAATATCTAAATCATCTAAAATGGTTGTCATTATAGGCGCACAAAAGGGATGGCATTTTTCGCCAAAAGTAAATAAATATAAATACTCTTTAATTTTTGAGTGTTTGATGATATTGAATTTTTCATCAACTTCTCTAATATCCAAAGCTCGAATATCTTGTGGTAAATTATAATTGAATAATTCTAAAAAAGCAGTCTCGTCTGTAATAGGTTCAAATAAAAAAAGCTCAAAAGCAGCACATTCTGCTGACACCATAGCATCTGTTCTACCAGAACTTAAGCTTTTAAAACGTTTTCCTTCTAAGATATAGTTTAAGGTTCTGTCTACCATTAAATGCAATGTTTTAACATCTGGTTGTTTTTGCCAACCATGAAAACGATACCCCAAATATTGAACGGTAATGACGTAAAAATATTTCTTCATTATTCTATTTTACAGAAGTGAAAATACATCCTTTTATTATTTGTGACAAAAATATAATTAAGAATATATTCTTAATTAAGTTTACAAAAAATGGTGCCCACATATTTGCAAGCACCATTAAAAAAAATCAAACTCAGTTATCTAATTAGAGACAACTTTTATAATAACCTTGGCTCTTCTGTTTAAGGCTTTTCCTAGGTTTGTATTGTTATCAGAGACGGGTTGTGTTTCTCCATAATTGTTTACACTTATGTTATTACTCGATAATTGTTTAGAAACTAAATATTGCTTTACATTATTAGCTCTATTAACCGATAACTTGTTATTAAATTGGTTACTACCATCACTGTCTGTATGAGCATCAATTTGTATTTTATATTGTCCTCCTTCTTTAGAAATTTTTGCTATTTCATTTAAAATAGATTTTGCTTCCGCACCTAATGTGCTAATATTTGAATTAAAATATACCACTTTACTAGTATTAGTGATGACTTTAGATGGTTTTGCTGTGTTTTGTACTATTTGTGTTTCTTTTTGTGGGCAACCTCTATCTCCTCCTTTAACGTTAGGACATTTATCAATACTATCTGGCACACCATCGTTATCCGTATCTGGACAACCAGCAAATGTTTTTGATCCATAAGTTTTTGGACAAAGGTCATATGCATCAATTATACCATCGCCATCTGTATCTAAATCTGCATTTTCAGAAATCTGTTCTTTTTCTTGCTTTCCAAGATTAAAAGTTACACCCAAACTATGCTGCCAATGCTTGGTTAAATAATCTTTAAAAGCATGTTTATAAGTAGTTTGAAAATTTAAACCAAACTGGTTAGTAATATCATATTTAACACCCATAGCTCCATTTACTGTTCCTGCTCCTACTAAGTTTTTTATACCATTTCTATTAGAAAATGTATTGTATAGGCCTTCTTCTATCCATGTATATCCTCCTCCAATTGAAATAAAAGGTTTTAACTTAGTATCTTTTAAAATTTTGAAGTTTACCATAGCATCTAATCCATAATATTTTAAATTATCCACTAGAATGCTTTCATCAACTTTTCCTAAATCTCCCCATTTACTAATTTCATTTACCGATCCTTTAGCTGTTAAAGAAATTCTGTCTGTTAAACTTCTAGTTATAGCTACATAAGTTCCAAAATTCCAATGATCGTTTAGATTAAAGAATTCATCAAAATAATTGCCATGTGGTGTACTCTCGCCAACTGGATATACATCGATTGCATTAGCACCAATCTCTATAGCCCAAGGATTAGCTTCATTTTGAGAGGAAAGCAATTGAATATTAATTGCAAAAAATAGAGTAATTAAAAGTTTGTAGTGATATTTCATTGTTTTACTGTTTAAAATTAATCAGCAAAGAAATGTATATACCAATACAATTCAATTTACAATGTAATAAGCGATTATATATGCTAACAACTGACCATTTTATGTAATAAGTGCATATTTTACAATTTTCAGATACTAATCTAAAAAAAGTAGTTTCCTAACCAGTTTTAATAGATTATAGGCTGTTTTTGGATAAAAACCCACGATTATTATACCACCTATCTTCTATATATCGCACTTATTACTTTTTGTTTTTTTTGAAAAAAAAAGGGCATTAGTTTAACCCGCAAAATTAAAAACATGGAAGAAATTAAATCAAAACTAGGAAAAGGCGGATTAGTACTAGCCGCTATGGGTATCTTATCTGCAGTACTCTCAATTTTCAATTATAATTTACGATTACTTGCTTGGATAGATATTTGGGGTAATGCTATAGGTTGGATTATACGAATTTTGCTAATACTTGGAGGAGGCGCTTTGTTTTTCTTTTATGGAAGTTACAATGATGAATAAACACAAATAAATAAAACAAAAAGATGAAAACATTAAAATTTACACTAGTAGCAATTACAATAACAACATTAATGGCTTGTGGTGGCGGAACAAGTAAACAACCAGCCAATGCAAAAGGATTCTCAACCATAGAGGAAAATATAAAAAGCAAGTTTGGTGATGATGCTTATTATACAAATTTAACAATTACCAATGCAGATCCTATGGGGAATATTTTAGGTATTACTGTAACTGATGCACCAGAATCTTTGAAAATGGAAGAATGGAGCCATTTTCAAGGAGCTTGGAAACAAATATCTGAAGTTACTCTTGAAATATCTGAAGGCAGTAAAGCTGCAGATTTCATGTTTCAATTAAATGAGCAAATTAATTTAAAAAGACTGGGTGAGTTAGCAGAAAAAGCTATTGAACAATTAAAAAATGAAAAAAATATTGAAAGCCCAAAGCTAAATATGGCATTTATAAGCTTTCCAGACAATGGAGATATCAATGAAGCGCAGTATGTAATAATGCTAGAGCCAAAGAATGGCGGTACTACGTTTACTTTCTCTTATAAGCTAAATGGCGAGTTGATAGAAATGGATTATTAGGTATCAAAGATATAATAAGGTTGGAAAAAAGTACAGTACAATAATAATAGTAATAGGTTAAAAGTATTGTGAGCAGTAATAAATTATAACTAGTTCTTCATAATTTGTCTTAATGCAGAGGTGAAAATCTTTGATTTTTATTATTTGTAACAAAAAATTTATACATTGTAATCAATTATTAACTAACTAAAAACAAATAATTATGACAAATTCTTCTACAAAACCACCTGTTTGGTTCTGGGTTGTGAGTGTATTAGCTCTAATTTGGAACGGTATGGGTGTTATGGCATATTTAGCAAGGGCTTATGCAACTGATGAAATGATTGCAGCATTACCCGAAGAACAGCAAGCAGAGTTTCTAGTTGAGCACCCTACATGGTATACAGCTGCTTTTGCAATTGCAGTTTTTGCTGGTGCTTTAGGATGTATTGCCTTACTTTTAAGAAAAAAAATGGCTTATATTTTATTTGTACTTTCTGGACTAAGTGCTATTATTCAACATATTTACTTATTTATGAATGTCGATATACCTAGCATGGTTATGCCAATAATGATTATTGTTGTTTGCTTATTCCTAATTTGGTTTTCTAAAAACTCAATTAGTAAAGGGTGGATTTCATAAAATATTTCAATCAACCAATTACTAGGAGGTATTATTTCTAACCAGATTAATACCTCTTTTATTTATGTCTACTTTTTAATTCTGTTTCAATATCCTTTAAAGTAAAACCTTTGGCTTGTAACAGCATGAGATAGTGAAAGAGTAAATCTGCTGACTCATATAAAAACAATTCATCATTATTATCCATAGCTTCAATAACTGTTTCTACAGCCTCCTCACCTACTTTCTGTGCAATCTTATTAATTCCTTTAGAAAATAAACTTGCGACATATGATTTATTAGTGTCTTTGTTAGCAACACGTTCTGAAATCACATTTTCTAAGGTTGAAAAGAAACTATAATTTGGCGTGTTTTCTTCTTTCCAGCAAGTATCTGTTCCTTTATGACACGTTGGCCCCTCTGGGTTTACCTGAATTAAAAGCGAGTCGTTATCACAATCATTCTTGATATTTACAAGATTTAAAAAATTACCACTTTCTTCTCCTTTTGTCCACAAACGTTGCTTACTTCTACTAAAAAAAGTGACCTGCTTTGTTTCGAGGGTTTTTTGATAAGCCTCTTGATTCATATAGCCTAACATTAACACGTTTTTAGTTGTGGCGTCTTGTATTATTGCAGGAACTAGTCCGTTTAAATCATATTGTATTTTCATAATCTAATTCATTATGTGATACTGAAACAATTTCAGTATGACGACTAAAGCCGTACTTCTATATTATTATCTTTTAATTCTTTTTTTAAATCTGGAATTGGAATTTCGCCAAAATGAAATACACTTGCTGCCAAAGCTGCATCAGATTTTCCTTCTTTAAACGTATCTATAAAATGTTGCACATTTCCTGCTCCACCTGAGGCTATGATAGGAATGTTTAATAAGTCTGATAGTTTTGCAAGTGCCTCATTTGCAAAACCATTTTTTGTCCCATCATGATTCATAGATGTAAATAAAATTTCTCCAGCACCACGTTCCTCTACATCCTTAGCCCATTCGAATAAATCTATATCTGTTGGAATACTTCCTCCTGCTAAGTGTACTTTCCACTGTCCATCAATTTGTTTTGCATCAATAGCAACTACAACACATTGGCTTCCAAATTTACTTGACAAATCGTTAACCAGTTCTGGACGCTTTAATGCTGAGGAATTGATAGATACTTTATCTGCGCCACATTGCAATAAGGCATCTACATCTTCAATAGAAGAAATACCACCACCTACAGTAAACGGAATATTTACCTGTTCGGCAACATGTAATACCATATCTAAGGTAGTTGCTCTTCCTTCTAGTGTAGCCGAAATATCTAAAAACACCAATTCGTCTGCTCCTAATTCAGCATACTGCTTAGCTAATTCTACAGGGTCGCCAGCATCACGTAAATCAACAAAATTTACGCCTTTAACGGTTCGACCGTTTTTTATATCTAGGCAGGGTATGATTCGCTTTGTTAACATTTATACAAATTTCTCTAATTGTTTTAAACTGATTCTATTTTCATAAATAGCTTTGCCAATGATGACACCTTCGCAGCCAATTTCTTTTAGAATTGGTAACTCATCAATATGAGAAATACCTCCAGAAGCTATCAATTTAATGGATTGTCCTTTACTACTGTTCGAACATTCTTCAATAATCTGTTTATACAACTCTATAGAAGGACCTTCTAACATACCGTCTTTAGAAATATCAGTACAAATTACATATTGAATACTCCTTTTTTGATAATTTTTTATAAACGGAATAACATCTTCTTTGCTTTGCTCCATCCAGCCACTAATTGATACTTTGCCATCATCACTATCTGCACCTAAAATAATTTTTGCTGAACCATACTTTGAAATCCAACCTTCAAAAGTATCACGATCTTTTACAGCGATACTTCCTCCAGTTACTTGTCTTGCTCCAGAGTTAAAGGCTATATGCAAGTCTTCATTGGCTTTTAATCCACCACCAAAATCAATCTTCAGGTTTGTTTTTGAAGCAATTTGGTCTAAAACTTTGTAGTTTACTATATGCTTAGCTTTTGCTCCATCTAAATCTACTAAATGTAAATACTCAATTCCTGAAGCTTCAAACATTTTAGCTACTTCCAAAGGGTTTTCGTTATATACTTTTTTAGTGTCATAATCTCCTTTGGTTAAGCGAACACATTTTCCGTCAATGATATCTATGGCTGGTATTATTCTCATATGTTTATAATTCTATAAAATTCTGTAATATTTTAGCTCCTGCGTGGCTGCTTTTTTCTGGGTGAAATTGTGTTCCATAAAAATTTTTATGCTGTAATGCCGAAGCATAATTAATCTCATAATCTGTTGCAGCAATGGTTTCATTGCAATGTTCAACATAGAAACTGTGTACCAAATACATGTATTCATTTTCTTTAACTCCTTTAAATAAATCAGATTTTAGGTTTTTTATTACATTCCAACCCATTTGTGGCACTTTTACACGGTTTGAAAAACGTTTTACATGAGTTTGAAATATACCTAACCCTTGAGTATCACCTTCTTCAGTATGTAAACACATTAATTGCATACCCAAACAAATACCCAAAACAGGTTGTTTTAATGTTGGTATTAGTGTATCAAGACCACTTTCTTTAAGCATTTTCATAGCAGAACTTGCTTCTCCTACACCAGGAAATATTACTTTATCAGCTGATTTTATTTCCTTAGGATCATTGGACAAAATAGCATCATATCCTAAGCGATTGAAAGCAAACTGAATGCTTTTTATATTTCCTGCACCGTAATTAATAATTATAAGTTTCATTTTTTTAATTTTGTCTCTATAGCTATTAGTAAACAGCTATAGGCTAATAGTCATTTTATAACATTCCTTTTGTTGATGGTAAAATCATCTTTTCAATATCACGCTTCACAGCCATTTTAATAGCTTTTGCAAAGGCTTTAAAAATAGCTTCAATTTTATGATGTTCGTTAGTCCCATCAGCTTTTATGTTTAAATTGCATTTAGCACCATCGGTAAATGATTTAAAAAAATGATAAAACATTTCGGTTGGCATCTTACCAATCATTTCCCGCTTAAAATCTGCTTCCCAAACCAACCAGTTTCTACCACCAAAATCAATTGCTGCTTGAGCAAAGCAATCGTCCATTGGTAAACAAAATCCATAGCGCTCAATACCTAATTTATTCCCTAGAGTTTTATTGAACAGTTCTCCTAAAGCAATGGCTGTATCTTCAATAGTATGGTGTTCATCTACTTCTAAATCGCCATCAACTTTAATATTTAAATCTAATTGACCGTGGCGAGCAATCTGGTCTAGCATATGATCGAAAAAAGGAAGCCCAGTATCAATCTTGCTTTTTCCAGTACCATCTAGGTTTAACTGAATAGCTATTTTGGTTTCATTTGTATTTCTTATAACACCACCAGAACGCTCATCTGCCTTTAAAAACTGATAGATCTTTTCCCAATCATTGCTTTCTAAAGCAATAAACGTATTTAACTCTTCTCTTTTAACAGTGATTTCGTTTGTACCTAAATGAGTTTCATCATTTATAAAAACACCCTTTGCTCCTAAGTTTTTTGCTAATTCTATATCAGTTAACCTATCTCCAATCACGAAAGAGTTTTCCAAATCATATTCATTAGAAAAAAACTTGGTAAGCAATCCTGTATTTGGTTTACGTGTTGGCGCATTATCTTTTGCATAGGTTTCATCTATATATACTTCTTTAAACTCGATACCTTCATTTTTAAAAGTATCAATTATAAAATTATGAATAGGCCAAAACTTTTCAGAAGGATTATCAGGGGTCCCCAAGCCATCTTGATTGGTCACCATGATTATTTCATAATCTAACTCCTTGCATATCTTACCTAGATATTGAAATACCTTTGGATAGAAAATTAACTTCTCAAATGCATCAACTTGTTCGTCAGCTGGTTCTTTTATTAATGTCCCATCTCTATCTATAAATAATACTTTCTTCATTATTTTAATGATTTTAGTGTCATTATTAAATTTTCATTTTCTGCAAATGTTCCAATTGTAATTCTCAAACAATTATCACAAAGTGCTTGATTGGTTCTGTT
Source organism: Jejuia spongiicola (assembly GCF_023502325.1). Taxonomy (NCBI): domain Bacteria; kingdom Pseudomonadati; phylum Bacteroidota; class Flavobacteriia; order Flavobacteriales; family Flavobacteriaceae; genus Jejuia; species Jejuia spongiicola. The sequence continues at coordinate 295,280 of NZ_JAMFLZ010000003.1, read as the reverse complement.
TCTAATCACAATTCCATTTTTTATAAGTTGTTGATATCTTAAATTTGCATCATCTACTTTAACAAGAAGGAAATTAGCATCAGAAGGATATATTTTTTCAATAAAATTGATAGCCGATAATTCTTGTGCCAATTGATTTCTGTCTAATACAATTCTTTTAATTTCTCCTTGAACATTTTCAATATTAGATAATCTATCAATAGCTTTTAACTGCGTTAATTCATTCACGTTATAAGGAGGTTTGATGCGGTTTAAAACAGAAATAATCTCTTCTGAAGAATAACAAATCCCTAATCTTATACCTGCCATTCCATAGGCTTTTGAAAGTGTTTGGGTAACAATTAAATTTGGAAAATCTTTCAATCGACTTGCCCAACTTTCTTCATTTGAAAAATCAATATAGGCTTCGTCTATAACTACAATGCCTTTAAATTCTTTAATCAATCTTTCAATAGATTTAGTTTTAAAACTATTACCTGTTGGATTGTTTGGTGTACATAAAAAAAGCAACTTTGAGTTTTCATTCACTGTTTTTAATATGTCATCAACTTTAGGTTGAAAATTATTGTCTAATAGGGTACTTTTAATTTCAATAGCGTTGATATTTGCTAATACACTATACATACCATACGTTGGTGGCAATGTAATTATGTTATCTTGATTGGGTTCGCAAAATGCTCTAAATATTAAATCTAAAACTTCATCACTTCCATTTCCCAAAAGTATGTTTTGCTGCGGTATATCCTTAATTTTTGAAAGCAAAGACTTTACAGTTCTTTGTTGAGGATCTGGATAACGATTAACTCCATTTTCAAAAGGGTTTTCGTTCGCATCTAAAAATACCATAGCACTACTATTACCTTGAAATTCATCTCTTGCAGACGAATACGGTTTTAATGCTTTTATTGTCGGTCTGATTAAATTTTGAATATTCATTATTTTAAATCCTTTAATCTGATTGTTACAGCGTTTTTATGTGCTTGCAAACCTTCAGCTTCTGCCATTAACTCTATCGTTTCTCCAATATTCAAAAGACCTTCTTTTGATATTTTCTGAAATGTCATGCTCTTTAAAAAACTATCTAAATTCACTCCAGAATAGGATTTTGCAAACCCATTAGTAGGTAATGTATGGTTTGTTCCAGAAGCGTAGTCACCTGCACTTTCAGGTGTGTAATCTCCAATAAACACTGACCCTGCATTATTTATACCTTCAACAAAAAAATCTTCTTTTTTAGAACAGATAATGAAATGTTCTGGCCCATATTCATCAATTAATTCTAATGCTAAATCATCATTTTCAACATAAATTAGTTTAGAATTAGCAATGGCCTTTTCTGCAATTGTTTTACGCGGAAGTATAGCTAATTGGTTTTCTACTTCTATAGAAACATTATTAATTAAGTCTTTTGATGTAGATACTAAAATTACTTGGCTATCAGTACCATGTTCTGCTTGACTCAATAAGTCAGATGCAATATACGAAGCGTTGGCAGATTCATCTGCAACCACTAATAATTCACTCGGACCAGCAGGCATATCTATAGCAACACCGTACTTTGTAGCTAATTGCTTAGCCACAGTTACAAACTGATTTCCTGGTCCGAAAATTTTATATACTTGAGGAATATTGTCAGTTCCAAATGTTAAACCAGCTATAGCTTGAATCCCACCTACTTTTATAATTTTTGTAACACCACAAAGCTTTGCAGCAAATAAAATCTCGGGGGCTAGTTTTCCTTCTTTATTAGGAGGTGAACATAATACAACCTCTTTGCAACCTGCTATTCGTGCAGGAACTGCTAACATTAAAACTGTTGAGAAAAGTGGTGCAGTACCCCCTGGAATATATAAGCCAATTTTTTGAATAGGACGTTTTTCTTGCCAGCAAGCTACACCAATAGTTGTTTCTATTTCTACCTTAGATGTTTTTTGTGCAGTGTGAAATGCTTCAATGTTTTCTTTTGCTTTTTTAATTGCATTTTGAAGGCTTATAGGAACTTGCTGAATAGCATGTTCTATTTCCTTTGACGTAACTATGTTTGATTCTAAAGAAACGCCATCAAACTTATTTGTAAATGCCTTAATAGCAACATCGCCTCTCTTAGAGACTTCGCTAAATACTTTATTTACAACATCTTCAATATCTCCAACAGTTTGTGTTGGGCGTTTTAAAACCTCAGACCAGCTTTCTCTATTTGGATTATTAATTATTTTCATGATAATTAATTAAAGTACCATTTTTTCAATAGGACATACTAAGATTCCTTCAGCTCCATTGGCTTTTAGAGCGTCTATAACATTCCAAAATTCGTTTTTACTAATTACTGAATGTACTGAGCTCCAACCCGCTTCTGCTAGCGGTAAAACTGTTGGGCTTTTCATACCAGGTAATACATTGATTATATCTTGAATTTTATCGTTTGGAGCATTAAGTAACACGTACTTAGAATTTCTGCCTTTTAAAACCGATTGAATTCTAAATTGAATCGTATTTAATATAGCTAGTTTTTCATCACTTAAAATAGGCGAGACTGCTAAAACTGCTTCCGATTTTAAAATAGTATCTACTTCTTTTAAATTATTTTTAAACAAAGTACTTCCGCTGGAAACTATATCACAAATAGCATCTGCAAGCCCTATATTTGGAGCTATTTCAACTGAACCGTTAATAATATGAAGATTGGCTTTTACCCCATTTTCATCTAAATACATTTGTACTGTATTTGGATATGAAGTTGCAATGCGTTTACCTTCTAAATCTTTAACATCTGTATATTTTGCAGATTTTGGGACTGCTATACATACGCGACAAGTAGAAAAGCCTAGTTTTTCAATAACTTTTATACCTTTTCCTTTTTCAATTAGAACATTTTCTCCAATAATAGCTGCATCAACAACGCCGTCTTTTAGATATTGTGGAATATCGCCATTTCTTAAATAAAAAACTTCTACAGGAAAATTTTTAGCTGACGCCTTCAATTGATCCTTTCCATTATCAATAGAAATACCTATGTCTTTTAAAATCCTCATGGAGTCCTCATTTAAACGCCCCGACTTTTGTACTGCAATTCTTAATTTACTCATTCTGTTGTTTTTATGAGTTTGAAACAATCTAGCTAGTATTATAATTAAAAAACCCGCTTGATTGTCTCAAACGGGTTTAAAATATATGTTGATTTTACTCAATACATTTTCACTTCGCCTGAGAGCAAATATGAAAATGATGATGTAATTGAATAAAAGTCATGTCTTTTTTTATCTGTACAAATATCTATAATTTATATGATTAAATCCAAATTATAAATATAATTCTTGTAACAATTCAACAATATTAAAAAATTGGCCACTAAAAATTAATAATTTTTAATAGAATGCTTTAAATGCTGAATTATTTGATTATTGATTACCCAAAATAATAGGCATTCCACTATCACCAGAACCAATAACAATAACTTTGCTATTTGGAGACTCTGAAAGCTTAACTGTAGCTTCTATACCTTTGTCTTGAAGAATCTTATCTGTTAATGATGCGCTTAAAATTCGATTTGCATCTGCTTTACCTTTTGCTTCAATAATTACTTTCTCAGCTTCTTTTTCAGCAGTCACTAATCTGAATTCATATTCTAAAGATTCTTGTTCTTGCTTTAATTTACGTTCTATGGCGTCTTTAATTGTTGGCGGTAAAGTTACATCCCTTACTAATACCTCATTTAATTGAACATATTGTTTATCAAGTATTTTTTTTGTTTCTTCAAAAATTTCAACTTGAATGGCGTCACGTTTAGTTGAATACAAATCGTCTGGAGTATAACGCCCAATTACACTTCTTGCTGCACTACGAATTGCAGGCTGAATAACACGCTGCAAATAGCCTTGACCAAGAGACTGGTGCAAATTACCTAATTCGCTATAAACGGGTTCATACCATGCCGAAGCATCAATTTGAATTTCTAATCCGTTTGAAGATAATACTTTCATTTTTTCAAAAAGCTCTTGTTGTCTTACTTCATAAACATACACCTTGTTCCAAGGAGCAACAATATGAAACCCTTCTCCCATTGGTGGCTCATCAGTAACAACACCATCTCCAAAGGTTTTAAACAATACGCCTGCTTCACCAGAATCTATAGTTACTGCAGATTTTGATAATAAGATAACTAATACAATCGCAACAATTATAAAGGGTAATGCAATTTTTGGTAATTTTTCCATTCTATTTTTTTATTTAAATTAATCCGTTATATTTTCTTAAAAACCACTCGCTTGCCAAGCTTAATACTATTATTCCAAGCAAATATTTCCAGTCAATCAAAGGTATGGTATTTTTGCTGCTTTTTTGTATAGTAGCATAACGATTATCGTTTACTAAGTCATTTATTAAGTTATCTACTTCATCAACAAAGTAATCTGCACCACTACTGTTAGTAGCTAGTTGACTTAGCTTTGTTACATTGGCGTTTAAAAATTGTTGCTCAGCATCATATTCTAAAATTTGAAAAACACCAGATTTTGAAATATTTTCGTTAGTAGCTCTAACTATAAAGCTATACTCTGAAGGGGGTAAATTACTTAAATCGATTTGATAATTATTATTTTTTAAAACAAAAGGAAATACCTTTTCCAGATTAGAAGCTTTGTCTTTTACTACAATATTTAGAGTTTCTCTTGTGTCAAACACATAATTTTTATCAAAAAACTGAGCTTTAATTATTACGTTAGTATTTCCATTGTAAAACGATTCATATTCAACATTTAGCCTACTTCTACGCTTGTTTGAAGCTAGATACTGAACAAGTTTCCCTATAAAATTATCAAACGCATTAAACGATTTTGTATTTATAAAACTTTGCGCACGCCATTGCCATATATTTTCTCCAAATAAAATGGCTTCCCTTCTACTATTCGCTTCATTTGTTACTAGAAGCGATTGATTTGTAGAAACGTTTCCTAACTTTTTATTTAAGATAGTTTCAAAAGGTGCTGAAAAATTAACCGTTCCGAAATTAGATTTTAGTGGTGGAAATGATTCAAAGTCTAAATCATCAATTATAAAAGGTGAATAATTTAAATTTAATTCAGCCTGATAATCTTCTGTCTGATTTGTTATTTCGTGAGTAAAACTTTGATTTATTCTATTTATAAAACTTAAATCGGTTTTAGTTCCAATAATTATAAGTCTATTCTTGTTTTCTTTATTAAGCTCATCAAACAAATTATTAAATTTATTGTCTGGCTGATTAATTATAATTAATTGAAAATCATTTACCTGACTAGTTGTATTGTTCGAATTCATGAACGTAACCGATCGTTGCTCATTGCTTTCAATACTCTTTTTTAAAGCTCCTAAATCTGGATGAGGAAAATCGCTAACAATTGCAATTTTTGTTTTTTGATCTATAACTTCAACTGCAAAATTTTTAGAATTGTTAATAATGTTTTTCTCGTTTTCGGCGGGCAGTATTGTTGCTTTCAAACTATTAACACCAACTCTATTTGCGGGCAAAGTAAAGGTTATAGTTTTAGAATTTTTATCTTTTGAAAAACTAACTGCTTCAGAAAATACTGTTGTTTTTCCGCTAGTAACTACAAAGCGAGAATTTATATTATTGTTTCCATTATAGGTAATTATTGTTTCAACAGGAAAACGATTTTTTAAATAGGCATATTTATTAACATTGAGTTGTTTAATCTTTAAATCGGTATGAGTTATTGTATCACCCAAAATTACTGGGTAAATTGGGTTTTTATATTTTGAAGTTATAAACTCGTAATCATTGCCATAGGTTTGATTTCCATCAGATATTAGAATAGTTGCTACATTTGTGTCTTTATATACCTGTGACAATTGATTAAATGCATTCGATATATTTGTTTGACTTTCAGAGAACAGAATGGTATCAGATAGTTTTAGTTGTTCTCCAAAAATATATTTTGATACAGTAAATTTATTACTTAATTCATTATTTTGTGATAGTTTATCAACAATATCTAAAGCATTCTCACTTTGATTTAGATGTCTTATAGAGCTAGAATTATCTATTGCTAGAACTAAATTTGGCTTTTCAGCAGATAAAGTTACATGATCAAACTTTGGATTGATAAGTAATAGAAAAACTGAAAACAGCGTAAGAAACCTTAAAAAAGAAAAAAGCACATTCAATTTTGACATGCTTTTCTTATTAGTAAAATACTGAAAAAGCGCTAATAAAAGCGCTATAATTCCAGCAAGTATAATATATAATATGGTTTGTGCCTCCAATTATTGTTTTACATTTATTAACTCGAAAGAATTGAAAAAATATTTTGAATTTAAATTATCATCATTCTCTTTTTTGCAAATAACTTGAGCAGAATATAAACTAGTGCCTACTAAAATAGTTTTCATTTTAATAATATACTGAATTCCTCCTGACTCAAGCCCAATTTTAGCATCTCTACCATTAAAACCATTAAAAATTATTTCAGATTTAGATACTAGTGTTCCTTTTACATTTGTTACTGCACCACTAACGGCATTATCTAAAGCTATATTTCTTTTTTCTAAAGTCTTTAGTCCGTCTGGAAAAAAAGAATCAGGATATTGGGTAAAGAATGCCATATAGATTAGATTGTCATCATTATCATCTGATTGATAAGTATATGTATGCATTTTTACATTCCCTTTTACAGTAGGAACATCTTCAATTCCTTTTTCTGGATTTGAGGGAAACTCAATAACGTATGCAGAAGCAGTGTCTTTAACTTTTACCCAATCATAATTTTGAGCTATTAAAGGCGATAAATTAAAAATAAAAAATAACAATAAAATTGACTTGTTCATAATGCTTATGTCAACATTCCTCCATCAACATTTAATGTCTGTCCAGTTACATAAGCACTCATGTCGCTAGCTAAAAACACACAAACATTAGCAATATCATCTGGAGTTCCGCCACGTTTTAAAGGGATTGCTGCTCTCCATCCTTTTACAACTTCTTCGTCTAATTTAGCAGTCATTTCTGTTTCAATAAATCCAGGAGCAACTACATTACTTCTAATGTTTCTTGAACCTAACTCTAAAGCTACAGATTTTGAAAAACCAATAATTCCAGCCTTTGATGCTGCATAGTTGGTTTGTCCTGCATTTCCTTTTACACCAACAACAGAGCTCATGTTAATGATAGAGCCTTTACGTTGTTTGAGCATGGTACGCTGTACAGCTTTAGTCATATTAAAAACAGATTTCAAGTTAACTTCAATTACCTTGTCAAAATCTTCTTCTGTAATACGCATTAGCAAGTTATCTTTGGTAATACCTGCATTATTTACTAAAATATCAATGCTACCAAACTCGGTTACAACATCTTCTGCTAATTTTTGGGCGTCATCAAAACTCGCCGCATTACTTTGGTACCCTTTAACTTTAACACCCAAAGCATTTAATTCGTTTTCTAATTCATTTGCCGCTTCAACAGAAGAACTGTACGTAAATGCCACATTTGCACCTTGTTCTGCAAATACTTTAGCAATGCCTTTTCCAATACCTCTACTTGCTCCAGTTACAATGGCTGTTTTCCCTTCTAATAATTTCATGTGTAAAATATGATTAGTTAAATTCCTGCTTTACAGGAATGACAATTTCAAAATAGCTCTTCAATTTACAAATTGAAGGCATATATTCAATTCAAATATACTAAATACTAGTTGCTTCAAATAAAAAAACCTCACAAAATTCTGTGAGGTTTTCAATAGTATATAATGTTTAAGTTTACGCTAAAACTTCAGCAATTTTCTTTCCAATTTCAGCAGGAGAATCAACAACATGAATTCCACAAGCTCTCATAATTTTCTTTTTAGCTTGGGCAGTATCATCACTACCTCCAACAATAGCTCCAGCATGTCCCATAGTACGACCAGCAGGGGCAGTTTCTCCAGCAATAAAACCAACTACTGGTTTATTACTTCCACTTGCTTTGTACCAATTAGCAGCATCGGCTTCTAACTGACCTCCTATTTCACCAATCATAACAACTGCTTCTGTTTCTGGGTCATTAATTAATAACTCAACGGCTTCTTTAGTTGTTGTACCTATAATTGGATCCCCGCCGATTCCAATAGCTGTAGTAATTCCTAAACCTTGTTTAACAACTTGATCAGCAGCTTCGTAAGTTAATGTTCCGGATTTAGAAACAATTCCAACTTTACCTTTTTTGAATACAAATCCTGGCATAATACCAACTTTTGCTTCGTCAGGAGTAATAACTCCTGGACAATTTGGACCAATTAACCTACAATCTTTATTCTTTATGTAATTTGATGCTGTTATCATATCTGCAACAGGTATACCTTCAGTAATTGTAATAATTACTTTAATTCCTGCATCGGCAGCTTCCATAATAGCGTCGGCAGCAAAAGCTGGCGGAACAAAAATAATAGTAGTATCTGCTCCTACTTTTTCTACAGCTTCTTGTACTGTATTAAAAACAGGTTTGTCTAAATGTGTCTGACCACCTTTTCCTGGAGTTACACCACCAACCACATTGGTTCCGTATTCTATCATTTGGCTAGCGTGAAATGTACCTTCGCTACCTGTAAATCCTTGAACAATTATTTTTGAATCTTTGTTTACTAAAACACTCATATGAGATTATTTGTATTTGTTTATAATGCTGAGCAAAAGTAATTTTTTGTATTAAAACTTTAAAGTAAAAACGGGTTTTTATTTTAAAACTAGTAATACACTTTTTACTTGTCTTGCTGTTTTAACCTTTCTAATATTTCTGGAATCTTTCTGATAGAAGCAATTTCCTTGTATTTTGATCGAAAATCATCTGCTGGAATTCCAAAATAGCTTTTGCCTCCTTCTAAAGATTTGCTAACTCCAGCTTTTGCAGATATTACTGCTTTTGCTCCAATGGTTATAGCACTAGTTATTCCAACTTGTCCCCAAATAGTTACTTCATCTTCAATAATAACGCAACCTGCAATACCAACTTGTGATGCTATTAAACATTTTTTACCTATAACTGTGTCGTGACCAATCTGTACTTGGTTATCAATTTTTGTTCCTTCCTTAATAGTTGTATCACCAGTCACTCCTTTGTCTATGGTACAAGCAGCACCAATATCTACATTATTTTCAATAACAACACGCCCACCAGATTTTAGTTGATCAAACCCCGAAGGTCTGTTTTTATAATAAAAAGCACTACTTCCTAAAATGCTACCTGCATGAATTTCTACATTATCGCCTATTATAGTATTATCATAGAGACTTACATTACTATGGATAATACAGTTATCTCCTATTACAACATTGTTTCCAATAAAACAATTAGGTTGTATTATAGTGCTTTTACCTATGATAGCAGAGTTTGATATAGCAGAACTAGATGCTTGAAATGGCTTAAAATGATTTGTAAGGGTATTAAAATCTCTAAATGGGTCATCACTTATCAATAGAGCTTTCCCTTCTGGACAATCTACTTCTTTATTAATTAATATTATAGTAGCATTTGATTGTAGCGCCTTGTCATAATATTTTGGGTGATCTACAAAAACAATATCTCCAGATTCCACAACATGAATTTCATTCATTCCTAAAACTGGAAAATCCTCACTTCCAACAAATTTTACATTAATTAAACTTGCTATTTGTTTTAAAGTATGTGGTTTTGAAAATTTCATTAATTAATCAATTAATTTAAAAGAAGCATTTATATACTCAAATGAGTTTTCGAATTTTGTTAATCGGTTATCAGTCGTCCAATTCATTAACATGAATATATCACTTTCACCTTCAATAAAAGCAACGATATAAGCGGCTTTTATACCATCAACTTCACCTATAATTTTAATTTGTCTAGCAGGATAGTCGTTTATATTAGCCAATCCGTATTCTTGAATTCTTGCATTATCTATGCTTTCTATAAACAATGCTTTTTGTGCGTTTTTATAGTTTTCTATTACCGGAAGCTTATTATCAAACTCTCCATATCGTTTAAAAAGACCTATATATTCTTCTTTGTTTTCTGTAATTACTACAAAGTAAGTCTCTTTGTAAATGTTTGCATATTGCAATATTGCTTCTGGATTTAACTCAGGAAGCGGTTTCATATAGATAGGAATATCAATTTCAAACAAACTATCAATTCCAACAGTTTTATAATTAGACTCAGAAGTAGTAGCTGGAGTAGAATTTAAACCTTCTCCTGCTTTTTGGAGCATCTCAATACAAGATGAAGTAGTTAAGGCTAAAACAATTAAAAAAAAAATAGTTTTTTTCATTTAGCTATTCCTTAACACGTTCTTTATAGGTGCCTTTTTCTGTTTCAACCTTAATTTTGTCTCCTTCATTTATAAACAAAGGCACATTTACAGTAGCTCCAGTTTCAACAGTCGCAGGTTTTGTAGCATTTGTAGCTGTATTTCCTTTAACGCCTGGTTCTGTTGCTGTAACTTCTAAAATAACACTTGCTGGCATTTCTACAGAAAGGGGCATGTTATCTTCAGAATTAATAATAACTGTTACAATTTCTCCTTCTTTCATTAAGCCAGGGTTATCTAAAGCAGCTTCTACCAATTGAATTTGTGTATAATCTTCAGTATTCATAAAATGGTAATAATCTCCATCATTATATAAAAATTGAAATTTGTGAGTTTCTACACGAACATCATCTAATTTATGTCCAGCAGAAAAGGTATTGTCGATAACTTTTCCGTTGGTTACACTTTTTAATTTTGTTCTCACAAAAGCTGGTCCTTTACCTGGTTTTACGTGTAAAAACTCTATAATTTTGTATATATCGTGATTGTACTTTATGCATAATCCATTTCTAATGTCTGATGTACTTGCCATATAATTTAGTTTGATTTAAAATATCCTTTCATGATTCCTCGATGCGAATTCTTGATAAATTGAAGAATTTCATCGCGTTCTGGAGTTGCTTCCATTTCAGCTTCAATGATTTCTGAAGCTTGTGTATTATTATAATTTTTTTGATAAAGAATTCTGAATATATTCTGAATCTCTCTAATTTTTTCAGTTGAATACCCACGTCGTCTCAATCCAACAGAATTGATTCCTACATATGATAATGGCTCTCTTGCTGCTTTTACATATGGAGGTACATCTTTTCTAACCAAAGAACCACCAGTAACAAAAGCATGATTTCCAACAGATACAAATTGGTGAACTGCAGTCATACCTGCTAAAACAACATAATCTCCTATAGTTATGTGCCCTGCAAGTGTGCTGTTATTTGAAAAAATACAATTATTACCAACAATACAATCGTGAGCAATGTGACAATAAGCCATAATTAAGCAGTTATCTCCAATAACAGTTTTCATTCTGTCAGAAGTACCTCTATTTATAGTAACACATTCTCGAATAGTAACGTTATTTCCTATCTCTACAGTAGTGTCTTCATCATTGTATTTTAAATCTTGTGGAACTGCAGAAATTACTGAACCAGGAAAGATGTTGCAGTTTTTACCAATGCGGGCACCTTCCATAATAGTAACATTACTACCTATCCAAGTTCCTTCACCTATCTTTACATTATTGTGTATGGTTGTAAAGGGCTCAATAACTACATTTTTAGCAATTTTTGCACCTGGGTGCACATAAGCAAGTGGTTGGTTCATAATTATTTAACTTTTGATATTTGAGCCATTAGTTCAGCTTCTGCACATAGTTTTCCGTTAGTATAAGCGTAACCTTGCATATGGCAAATACCACGGCGTATAGGTGTAATTAATTCGCATTTAAAAATTAACGTATCTCCAGGGCTTACTTTTTGTTTGAATTTAACATTATCCATTTTCATGAAAAAGGTTAAGTAATTTTCAGGGTCTGGTACCGTATTTAAAACTAAAATACCACCAGTTTGCGCCATAGCTTCAACAATTAAAACACCTGGCATTACTGGAGCTCCTGGAAAATGCCCCTTAAAGAACTCTTCATTCATGGTTACGTTTTTGGTTGCTATAACATGTTTATCTGATAGCTCAAAAACTTTATCTATAAGTAAAAAAGGTTGTCTGTGTGGAAGCATTGCCATGATTTGCGTAATATCCATTAAAGGAGGTTGATTCAAATCAATATTTGGCATATTATTACGACGCTCGTTTTTAATAATTTTAGAAAGTTTTTTTGCAAACTGGGTATTCACAAAGTGCCCTGGTTTATTTGCAATTACTTTTCCTCTAATTCTTGTGCCAATAAGCGCTAAATCACCTAAAACATCCAGTAGTTTATGCCTTGCGGCTTCATTTGGATGATGCAATGTAAGGTTGTCTAAAATTCCGTTTGGCTTTACAGCGATATTATCTTTTTTAAATGCCACCCTTAATTTTTCCATGGTTTCAGGAGATAGTTCTTTATCGACATAAACAATAGCATTATTCAAGTCGCCACCTTTTATCAATCCATGTTCCAATAGCATTTCAATTTCATGCAAAAAGCTAAATGTTCGTGAATCTGAAATATCCTTTTTAAAATTAGAAATATGGTTTAAAGTTGCATTTTGAGTTCCTAAAACTTTAGTTCCAAAATCTACCATAGTTGTAATTTGATACTCTTTTGCTGGCATTACCAAAATTTCGCTACCAGACTCTTCATCTGTATAAGAAATAACATCATTTACAACATACTCTTCTCTAAAAGCATCAAGCTCTACAATCCCAGATTTTTCAATGGCTTCAACAAAGAACTTTGAAGACCCATCCATAATTGGTGGTTCAGATTCGTTTAATTCAATAATTGCATTATCAACATCTAAGCCTACTAAAGCTGCAAGTACATGCTCAGAGGTTTGTATAGTAACTCCGTTTTTTTCTATGCATGTGCCACGCTGTGTGTTAGTAACATAATTTGCATCTGCTTCAATAACTGGTTCACCTTCTAAATCTATTCGTTTAAAAGCTAAGCCAAAATTTGCTGCAGCAGGTTTAAATGTTAATGTTACATTTTTGCCTGTATGTAAACCAACACCTGTTAAAGAAACTTCGTTCTTTAGTGTTTTTTGTTTTATTTCTGTATTAACTATTCCCATTTGTTTTTTTCTAAATCATTAATGTTTTTAACAATTTTTGGTAAGTTTTTAAAATGAACATACGATTTGTTATAGTCTCCATATGGTAAAGCAGGAGAGCCTTGTAGCACTTCATTATCTTTTACATTTCGGCCAATTCCAGATTGTGCTTGTATTTTTACATTATTACCAATAGTAATATGTCCAACAATACCTACTTGACCTCCTATTTGACAATTTTCTCCTATTTTAGTAGAGCCCGCAACGCCTGTTTGCGCTGCAATTACAGTGTTTTTACCAATCTCTACATTATGAGCTATTTGAATTTGATTATCTAGCTTAACACCTTTTCGTATAATAGTTGAGCCCAAAGTAGCTCTATCTATTGTAGTAGCGGCTCCAATATCAACATAGTCCTCAATAATTACATTTCCAATTTGAGGTACTTTACTGTACTCTCCATTTTCATTTGGTGCAAAGCCAAAACCGTCGGCGCCAATAATGGCTCCAGAATTAATTACACAATGTTTTCCTATGATACAATCTGAGTAAATTTTAGCTCCAGAAAACACAATTGTATTATCATCTATAGCTACATTATCACCTATATAAGAGTTTGGACAAATTTTAACGTTATCACCTATGCTTACATTTTCACCTATATATGAAAACGCACCTATATATATATTATCTCCGTACTTAGCAGTATCAGAAATAAAGATGGGGCTTTCTAAGCCAACTTTGTTATTTTTTACTTGATTGTAATACTCTAGTAATTTTGAGAATGATTCGTAAGCATCATCAACTTTAATAAGTGTTGTTTTAATTTCGTTCTCTGGTTGAAATGACTTATTTACTATTGTAACTGAAGCTTTTGTTGAATATATAAATGATGTGTATTTTGGGTTTGCAAGAAATGTTAACGATCCTTCAGTGCCTTCTTCAATTTTTGATAATTTTGAGACTTCAATATCTGGATTACCAACTATCTCTCCTTCTAATATGTCTGCTATTTGTTGTGCTTTAAATTTCACACTTTAGTTTTTGTTGTTTTTTGATTACCGCAAAAATAGGAAAAATGTACTAAAGTTTTCATGTGTTACTGTCTATTGTTTTTTAGTTGATATATCCTCCTTGGGGTAACATATATAATATTTAGTAACAGGTTTTGATAAGGCTTTTAGATTTAATTGATCAGATGCTTTAACGATATCTTCAATTTTACCAGACTTATGTAGAATATTTATATTTTGATGTTTTAGTTGGTAAGCTTGATTTGAAATACTACCAGCAAACACAAAATATTCTGCTTCTTCTTTAGAAATATTATATTTTTCAATTAAACTCTTTGTGTGCTTTTCAAGGCTATTTTTTTTAATCAACTTATTCTTTATTTTTATTTTTAGAAGATTTCTATTAATAATCATTTCACATAAGTTACTTAAAACAAAGTCTTTATGGTGTTGCCACTCCTTCATTGCTGAAATAATATCATAATCATCCAATTCTGAAAATATATTTAGTGCATCATGATTAAAATTGTCGATTGAAATTTCATTATTCAAAAAATATTGTAATGCTTTACTCCCATTTAGCCTTTCTCCCAAGTTGGTTAATTCTTTTGCTCGTTTTAAAACTCTAATGAGCAACTGCTCTGCAACTAAACCTGTTTTGTGCAAATACACTTGCCAATACATAAGCCGTCTGGCTACAATAAATTTTTCAACACTATAAATTCCTTTTTCCTCAACAACCAATTCATCATTTACAACATTTAACATCGTTATTAAACGTTCACTATTAATATTACCCTCTGCTACACCTGTATAAAAACTATCGCGTTTTAAATAATCAGCCCTATCCATATCTAATTGCCCAGAAATTAGCTGGCACATAAAATTTCTATGGTATTCGCCCTTAAAAATTTTAATGGCTAGAGTTAAATTTGAGTTAAATTCTTCATTTAAACGTTCCATAAAAAGCAAAGAAATTTGCTCATGAGATACATTGTTTACAATGCTGTGTTCCATAGCATGTGAGAATGGACCATGGCCAATATCATGCAATAAAATTGCCACATATAAGGCTTCTTCTTCTTCTTTTGTAATTGTAACTTCCTTAAAACGAAGCACATTAACCGCTTGCTGCATTAAATGTACACAACCAATAGCATGATGAAAACGCGTATGATGTGCACCAGGGTAAACTAAATACGACATACCCATTTGTGTAATTCTGCGCAGCCTCTGAAAGTATTTGTGCTGTATTATATCAAAAATTAGTGAATTTGGTATAGTAATAAAACCGTAAATTGGGTCGTTTAATATTTTAAGTTTGTTCAAACTTTAACTTTTAGCATTAAATATTTACAAATATAACTATAACGCTTCAAAATAATTGCGCAGTTATTTAAAGCACATTTAATAATATAATTTAAAACAATATGATTAATATTCTTTGGGTTGATGATGAAATAGATTTACTAAAACCGCATATTTTATTTTTAGAAAAGAAAAATTATAATGTTACTACTTGTAACAGTGGCACTGAAGCTATTGATGTTTTAGACGATGCAAAGTTTGATATCGTTTTTTTAGATGAAAATATGCCTGGATTAACAGGTCTTGAAACGTTACATGAAATTAAAGAGAAACAAGATAACCTTCCTGTAGTTATGATTACTAAAAGTGAAGAAGAGTATATAATGGAAGAAGCTATTGGTAATAAAATTGCAGACTATTTGATTAAACCCGTAAACCCAAACCAAATATTATTAAGCTTAAAAAAGAATTTAGATCATTCTAGACTAGTTTCAGAGAAAACAACATCAAACTATCAGCAAGAGTTCAGGAAAATTGCTATGGATTTATCTATGGTAAACTCTTATGAAGAATGGGTGAATCTTTACCAGAAACTTATTTATTGGGAAATTCAATTAGAAGATATAGAAGATGTGGGTATGTTTGAGATTTTAGAATCACAAAAAAACGAAGCCAATATACAGTTTGGTAAATTTATAGATAAAAATTATTCTGATTGGTTTGAGCCAAATACAGATGCGCCCATAATGTCGCATACATTATTTAAAGAAAAGATTGCGCCAAAATTGAGTAAAGAACAGCCAACGTTATTGGTAGTTATTGATAATCTGCGTTATGACCAATGGAAAGTTTTTGAGCCAATTATTAACAATTATTACAAGAAAGAAACTGAGGATGCTTTTTTTAGTATTCTGCCTACGGCAACCCAATATGCGAGAAATGCTATTTTTTCTGGGTTAATGCCTAGCGATATGGAAAAATTGTTTCCTCAATATTGGAAAAATGATACAGATGAAGGCGGAAAAAATCTATATGAAGCCGAATTTTTACAAAGCCAAATGAAGCGATTAGGTTTGGATAACCTAGATTATGAGTATCATAAAATAACAAATCTCAAGACAGGAAGAAAATTAGTCGAAAACTTCAACTCACTAAAAAACAACGACTTAACTGTAGTTGTGTATAATTTTGTTGATATGCTTTCGCATTCAAAAACTGAAATGGAGGTCGTTAAAGAATTGGCATCAAACGATAAAGCATACCGCTCTTTAGCGCTTAGTTGGTTTAAAAATTCTCCTTTATTAGAAATGATTCAACTTGCTCATCAACTTGGTTTTAAGTTGATGCTAACTACAGACCATGGTACAATTAATGTAAAAAACCCATCAAAGGTAGTTGGAGATAGAGATACCAGTTTAAACCTACGTTATAAAACGGGTAGAAGCTTAACATACGACTCCAAAGATGTATTTGTAGCAAAGAACCCTAAAGATGTACATTTACCTTCTATTACCATGAGTAGCTCGTATATTTTTGCAAAAAGTGATTTGTTTTTTGCTTATCCAAATAACTACAATCATTATGTAAGTTATTTTAGAAATACATATCAACATGGTGGTGTTTCTTTAGAAGAAATGATTATTCCTTTTGTGGTGTTAAACCCTAAATAAAATCCATGTAATACATAAAACATCGATGAAATGCATTTTTTCTTAGGATTTATCAAAAATTATTATTAGTATTGCATAGTAAACAGTGTGTACATTGGAAATAAGTTATGAGTTAAATGAAGTAGAGCATGTTGCAAAACAGTTAATAAACCATGCAACTAGTAAAACATTATTATTCTATGGAAACATGGGAGTTGGTAAAACAACACTTATAAAAGCTATAGTTAAAATACTAGGTAGTAATGACGAAGTGAGTAGCCCCACGTTTTCAATTGTTAATGAATATGAAACTGTGAACGATGTGATTTATCATTTTGATTTATATAGAATCAATGATATTGAAGAAGCCTATAATTTTGGAATAGAAGATTATTTATATTCTGATCATTACAAATTAATAGAATGGCCAGAAAAAATTGAACCTATTTTGTTTGATGAATTTGATGAGATTTTTATAGAATTTAACTCTGAAAACAAAAGAATATTAAAATTAAATATAAAAGCAAATAGCCCTAAACAAGCATGATTTGTGATAATAAAATGACATGAAATACTCTGATTTTTGAAGATTTACGGAAAACCCGCAGCTTAAATTTTAAAAAATATTGTTTTTAACATAATTTTAACATTTGCACCATTTCTTCAAAATACTCTTTAGTTACATTTGGAATAATTAATTAATTAAATCCCTTATAAAATGAAAACTAAAAAGTACTTAATTGCAATCGCAATTTTCGGAGGTATGTTGTTTTTAGCACAATCTGCTACACAATATAACCTAGATGCAGAGCAAACAGCAAAAATTGAAAAAAACAGAATTAAAGTTCCTGGGCAAGGACAACAATAAAAAGAACCTTGTCTTAGGTAGTGTAATTGCTACTTTAATAGCAATTACACCTTACCTGTTCAGCTTACATGAAAGTGTCCCTGATGTAAAAGTCATGGACACTTTTTTTGGTGTATATGAAAGTAAATATTACGAAAGCTTATTTGTACTAGCTTGGACTTTAACAAGTAAGGTGATTCCATTATTCTTATTATTTATTTGGATTTTCACTTGTAAGCATTGGTGGTATCATACCATATTAGTCCCTATTGCCATGTATATTTATCAAATATTAATTGTCCTTAATGATGATTTATCGTTTGCTGATGATAATCAAATACTATATTTAATACCTGTTATGGCAGTGGTTATTCCTTCAATATATTTAGTAAGAGCTAGAATATTTAATAGGATTAATGAGGCTAATAAATCTTTAGAAGAACTTGAAGAAGAGTTTAAAATATCACCTAAAAACTTTTGGGGTAGAGTAAAGGAGTATTTTTAATTAGAAGAGTTTCCCAATCTTTCTCGTTCGTTTAACTCTATATCTTTTTTGTTAGATGTAAGCCTATAGTTACCAAATTTGTAATTAAAACCAAAAGTAAATAGCCTATTCTCCATTCTAGATTTTAAAAACACATCTTGATTTAAATACTTTGTAGATTGAGTGAAATTTTGTGTGTTAAAGATATCCATTGCACCTATGCTTATTGAGGCTCTATTATTCCATAAAGTCTTTCTAAGATTAATGTCTAAACCAGATCTTGAGCTAATATTAGAAACACCATCTACTAATGGTGATATATACAAATAGGTAATATCTGCTGTTAAACTATTATCTTTAAGAAAAGTAAAGTAGTTAATAATTTGAGCATATAAAGACCATTTATCAACTGCTAACAATTCATTTGTTCCTTCAAATGTAAAAAATTGGTTTTCGTAATAAAATAGTGAAGTTAGAGCATATAAGTTCCATTTTGGTAGGATTTCTGTATATGTTGTAAAATCTAGCCCATAAGAAATATTACTATCTATATTGGTGTTAATATATTTTAAGATATTATCAACATTATCTTGAAATGTAACTTCGTAAGTTGGATCTTTTTCAAAACTGTAATAAATCTCAAAAGTATACTTGTTATTTAAAGTGTAACCAAAAGTAAAAATATCATCTATCTGTGGTCTTAAATTTGGATCTCCTGTTACATAAGCATTATCATTTAGAAAATATTTAAAAGGGTTTAATTGGCTGTATCTTGGTCTGTGTATACGTCTATTATAACTAAAGTAAATCTCGTTATTTTCATTTAATCTATTTAAAATATATAAGGATGGAAAAAATTTAATATAATCATTATTATTAATCAGGTTTGTAGACAAAGAGTTTCCTTTAATATTGGTAAACTCCGCTCTAAGGCCTCCTTGAAGACTCCATGCATCCCAATCTTTTGAATAACTAGTATACAATGCATAATTAGTTTCGTCATATAAAAACGTATCAGAATTTTGTAAGTCTTCAGTTTTAATATCATTTTCAAAAGTAAATTGATTTAAAATGCTTTCGGAATTAATATTAGAAACCTTCCCACCAGCTTCAAATTGTTCAGAATCACTTATTGGTAACTCATAATCAATCTGACCTGTGTATAATTTTATTTCTTGGCTTGAAAATGTTTGAAATTTGTTATTTCTAAAAGCAACAGAAGTATTTGGTAAAAAATAACCAGTATTTACATCTTGAAAACCAGAAAAATCATAATTGGTATGATGTAAACTTACCGATAACTTCTCTCCTATTTTTTTAAATTTATGAGTATAATCTAGTGTGAAAGCTAAGTTAAAAGTTTCGTTAACTTGATTATTTGATGTGTTAAATGTCGAATCTAAAACTTTAGTACTATTAAAAACTTCAGTCAAGGAGTTTATCCTTGTTTTGGTATCTTCTCTAGGAGCTACTAATATATTTGTTGAAAACCCTAAGCTGTTATTCTCATTAAAATCATAATCAATATTGGCATTTATATTTTGATTCTTACTTTTACGTGTTTTTTTTAAATCTGTTTCCCAACTCGTATTATCTGTAAAATTTAATGATTCACTATTATTCCTAAAATCCTTCCTAGGATTTATACTATAATTTACATAGGTATTTAACTTTTTTGTTTTAAAAAAATGACTTGTACCAAAAGAATATTTTGGAAATTCCGAACCTTGTTTATAATTACCAAAAACGCTACCATTATAACCTGCAACAATATTTTTACTAGTTACAATATTGAGTACTGCTCCCCCTTCAGCTTCGTATTTAGCAGGTGGATTTGTAATAACTTCAATAGACTTAACATTGGTTGCTGATGTGCCTTCTAAAAGCTGTTGAACTTCACTAGATGATAAATGAACTCTTCTATCATTTATATAAACAGTAGGAGTAGAATTTTTTATAGTAATGCTACCATCATGAACCAAAACTCCTGGAGTGTGCTTTAAAACATCTAAAACATTATTATTTGATAACGTGGAGTTTTCAACATTAAAAACTAAACGATCTACTAATCGCTTTACTGTAGGTCTTTTTGCAACAATGGTTACATCTTCAAGCGCTTCTAAATTTTCTTCTAAAACAACGGTATCAAACTTGGTATGCCCATCTAAATCAACCGCCTTAGTGTAAGTAGTATACCCTAAAAAGCTAATTTTTAAAGTATAATTACCCGCACTTAAGCTTTCAATTATAAAATAACCACTTTCATCAGTTGATGTTCCATTAGCAGAACCTTCAATGCCTTCGGAGTTTTTAGTAATTACCACATTAGCATAAGCAATAGGATTATTATTAACGTCTTTAACATATCCATTAACCCGATACTCTTGAGCAAAGCACGACATAGAGAAAATAAGTAAAAGGAAATGAAAAGGTTTAAAGGTCATAATCTAATTAAAACACAAACATATAATAATTATATTGGAAAAAAACTGGTTAAAACAGCATTTCATCTAAAACTAGCAGTTTGTATCAATTAAAATAATTTCGCTTACAATAAAAACAATCAGAAATTTATTCGTAATTTGATTTTTATTTAAGAAACCTAAACATGTCAAAATCTTTGTCACCTTTTACAAAGCAACAACTTTTACCACAAGAGGAAATGCTTGAAATTAACAAACGTAAAGGAGAACTTTTTATTGGAATCCCAAAAGAAACTGCATATCAAGAAAAAAGAGTTTGTTTAACTCCCGATGCGGTATCTGCTCTTGTTTATAATGGGCATAAGGTTTTATTAGAATCTGGAGCTGGTGAAGGTGCCAATTTCAGTGATAAAGATTATAGTGAAGCTGGTGCAGAAATAACAAAAGATACTGCAAAAGTTTTTGCTTGCCCAATGATTTTAAAAGTTGAACCGCCAAGCATTGATCAAATAAAATTAATAAACCCTCAGGCCATATTAATCTCTGCTTTACAACTTAAGACTCAAGAGAAAAAATATTTTGAAGCTTTAGCGTCCAAGCGTGTTACTGCCCTAGCTTTTGAGTTTATTAGAGATGCAGATGGAACATATCCCGCAGTTAGATCACTAAGTGAGATTGCAGGTACAGCATCTACATTAATTGCAGCAGAGTTGTTATCGAATAGCAAAGATGGAAATGGACTCATGTTTGGTAATATTAGTGGCGTTCCTCCTATCGAAGTTGTAATTCTTGGAGCTGGTACAGTTGGAGAATTTGCTTCTAGAAGTGCCATTGGTTTAGGTGCCAATGTGAAAATATTTGATAATTCGATTACAAAATTGAGAACCATACAAACAAATCTTGGTCGCCCACTTTTCACATCAACACTTCAGCCAAAAAATTTAACTAAAGCATTAAAACGTTGTGATGTTGCTATTGGCGCAGTACGTGGAAAAAACAGATCACCTATTGTTGTCTCTGAAGCCATGGTGCAACACATGAAAAAAGGTGCTGTAATTATAGATGTTAGTATAGATATGGGTGGCTGTTTTGAAACTAGTGAAGTTACTACACATAAAAATCCCACATTTATAAAGCATAATGTGGTGCACTATTGTGTGCCTAATATTCCTGCTAAATACTCGCGAACGGCTTCTGTTTCAATAAGTAATATATTCACCCCATACTTATTGAAAATAGCAGAAGAAGGTGGTATAGAAAATTCTCTTAGATTTGATAAAGGTTTAAAAAATGGGTTGTATTTTTACCACGGAATTTTAACTAGCAAACCAGTTGGTGAATGGTTTAATTTAGATTATAGTGATGTAAATTTGCTTATATTTTAAACAACTTTCCTTTTTTTTAATATTCATTTTTATAACACATGAAATTAATACAACGTATTGGTTATTATTTGGGAGGGTTCTCATTAGGCTTAATTATTTTAGCTTTTTTTTTAAATGGTAAAAAAGTATCATGCGATTACGGTCCAGATGCCAGAGTATTGAAAAATATCAATTCAAAAGCAATAAAATATAGTAGATCTATGCAAATCGATACTACAGCTATGTATTATATTTTAAAAGAGGGAGATATTAATTTTTCTGAAAGTGACACTCGTAAAGAACCCTGTGGAATTTATGTAATTGAAGGGGATTATAACGAGGCAAACATTATACTTACTGTTGAAAACTGTGACAGCATTGCTACCGTAACTAACTATAAAGTAGAATGACTAAACGCATTTTTGATTTTATTTTTTCGCTTATTGGATTATTACTACTCTCCCCTATTCTTATATTAATTTCAATTTTAATTAAGCTAGACTCTAGAGGCCCTGTTTTATTTATTCAAAATAGAGTTGGCAAAAACAATGTTGATTTCAATATTTATAAATTTAGAACCATGCGCATGGCGTCTGAAACTAAAGGTTTATTAACCTTAGGAAATAATGATTCTCGTATAACTAAAATTGGATATTTTTTGAGACGCTATAAGATAGACGAGTTTCCTCAACTTATAAATGTTTTAAAAGGCGATATGAGTTTTGTTGGCCCTAGACCAGAGTTACGTTATTATGTAAATTTTTATACTGATGATGATATGAAAATTTATCAAGTAAGACCTGGTATTACAGGGCTTGCATCCTTAAAGTACAGAAACGAGGTTGAGCTTTTAAAAGCAGCTAAAAACCCAGAAGAATACTTTATTAAAACAATAATACCTGATAAGTTACGATTTAATAAAATCTATATTAAAAAACGTAATTTCTTTTTTGATTTAAAACTCATTTTGATGACCATTGTAAAGGTGATTATAAAATAAAAGTAATAAGAAAGGGGTATTTGTTTGAAAAGGTTATTATTCATACTTTGCGTATGTAATTTACCCGCTAAATCTACGATTCACCGAAATTAATAATCAATGAATACACCCACCCCAAATCATATTCAACAACTCATTCGTGATTCAGGTATATTTAATTTTAAAAAGAACTCAAAAAGCAAATATCCAAATTTAGATTTTTCTGACCATACAATCTTAATTACAGGAGCTGCAGGCTCAATAGGTAGTGAGCTTGCAAAGCAACTTACACAATGTACTTATAAAAAGCTAATTTTGGTCGATATTGCTGAATCTCCATTGTACGAACTTCAACAAGAATTAGAAAATAATGCATCTATTAATTCAGAATTTATTTTATTGAATATTACCGAAAAAGAATCTCTAAGCTATCTTTTTGAAACTTATACTCCAACGCTTGTCTTTCATACAGCTGCTTACAAACATGTACCTTTGATGGAAACTAATCCCTACGAAGCTGTTAAACTTAATATAATAGGCACTAAATTATTGGCAGATTTATCAATTAAGCATCAGGTTAAAAAATTTATATTTATTTCTACTGACAAGGCTGTTAACCCTATAAGTGTTATGGGAATGAGTAAGCGAATTGCTGAGCACTATTTGTCGGGCTTAAATAATCAAAATAAAACTAAATTCATTATTACACGTTTTGGTAATATATTTGGCTCTAGTGGATCCGTTGTTCCATTATTTATAAGTCAAATCAATTCTGGAAAACCAATAACAGTTACAGATAAAAGCATATCTCGTTACTTTATTTGTAAGCACAAAGCGTGTAATTTAATACTAGAAATTGCAACTTTTAAAGATTTTGAAAACCCAGTTTTTACTTTTAATATGGGAAAACCTATTAAGATATTTGACTTAGCTAAAGTTTTAATTACGTTTTATAATGAAGATATTAATATTGAGATTACAGAAGTTCGTCCTGGTGAGAAATTGCATGAAGATATATTAGCAAGTAATGAAACATTAATACCAACAACTCATAAAGATATTATGCAGGTAAAAAGCAAAAGCGACAAATCAAAAAACATGAAAAATCTTAAAGAGTTATTAAAAATCACGCCCTTTCAGTCGGTTTCTGAAATAAAAATGACACTTAAAAAATATGTGTAAATTATTTTTTCTTTCTGCGTTTTTTCTCTTTAGATAATAAATTAAGCTCCCTACTTGTTTGCCCAGCGACAGATGTGTTTTCTTCAGCACGTCTTATCAAATATGGCATCACATCTTTTACAGGTCCAAAAGGCATGTATTTTGCCACATTATAGCCTTTACTTGCTAAATTATAACTAATATGATCACTCATACCATATAATTGACCAAACCAGATACGGGAATCATTATTGTCTAGCCCTCTTTCTTCCATTAATTGCATAAGCAAATACGAACTTTCCTCATTATGAGTACCTGCAAACAGTGACATTTTTTCCAAATTATCCAAAACATACTTTAGGCCTACATCAAAATTCTCATCTGTTGCTTTTTTATTTATACAAATTGGTGAAATATAACCGTTTTCTTCAGCACGCTCATTTTCTTTTTCCATATACGCCCCTCGTACTAACTTGTATCCCAAATAAAAGCCTTCAGTTTTAGCTATCTCATGCTGCTTTTCCAAAAATGCAAGCCTATCATGTCTATACATCTGTAGTGTATTATAAACAATAGGCTTATCAGTATTATATTTTCTCATCATTTGAGTTATCAAATCATCAGCAGCATCTTGCATCCAACTCTCTTCAGCATCAATTAATATGGCTATATCATTGTCCTTTGATTTTTTACAAACAACATCAAATCTATTAACAACTCTATCCCACTCTTCTTGTTCTTTTTCGGTTAAGGCTTCACCTTTTCCTAGTTTTTCGTATAAGTAAAAGCGTCCAAAACCTGTGGGTTTAAATACCGCTATTGGAATCGAATCAATGGCTTTAGCAAAATCTATAATCTTAAGAATCATATGCATTGCTGCGTCAAATTCAGCTTCATTTTCTTTACCTTCTACGGAGTAATCTAAAACTGAACTTACTCCTTTTTCATACATTTTATCAATAACTGGCAAGCAATCTTCTTCATTTACACCACCACAAAAGTGATCAAAGACGGTAGATCGAATAAGTCCTTCAATAGGTAAATGTGCCTTTATTGCAAAGTTAGTTGCTGCAGTACCTATTTTTACCAAAGGTTCAATAGAAATCATTTTAAACAAAAAATACGCACGTTCTAATTCTGAGTCGCTTTTAAGAGCAAATGCTATTTCGGTATTTTCAAAAATGGAGTCAGTTTTTTGCATTATCTGTAAAATTTTGTACAAATATAATTAAGACTTAGTTATCATTTTATATAAAAACTCCTTAATTTCACCCTTTATAATAATAGATATATTTTTCATGAAATCGATTACTGCAAATGATTCTATAATTCATTTTAATGATTTGTGTTATCCATCACTAAATGAGCATCTTAAACTAAATAATTTTTCTAAAATATTTGTTTTAGTAGATGAGAATACGCATAAATATTGTTTACCAAATTTTTTAGCAAAACTAGAAACGAAAGCTGATGTTGAAATTATTGAGATTGAAGCTGGCGAAGAGCATAAAACAATAGATACTTGCTCTGGTGTTTGGAATACTTTATCAGAATTAGATGCAGATAGAAAAAGTTTACTTATAAATGTTGGAGGTGGTGTTATTACAGATTTAGGTGGTTTTGTAGCATCTACTTTTAAAAGAGGAATTGCTTACATAAATGTTCCTACATCACTACTTTCAATGGTTGATGCTTCAGTTGGTGGAAAAACGGGTGTCGACCTTGGTCATTTAAAAAACCAAATAGGGGTTATTAGTACGCCTAATTTAGTGCTTATTGATACTAATTTTTTAGAAACATTGCCGCAAAATCAATTACGCTCTGGTTTAGCTGAAATGTTAAAGCATGGTTTAATAAACAGTAAAAACTATTGGAATAAATTTAAAGATTTTTCAAAATTAACACTAGATGACTTGGATGAATTAATTTATGAATCCGTTATCATTAAAAAAAATGTAGTTGAGGAAGACCCCTTTGAAAATGGGCTAAGAAAAACATTAAATTTTGGGCATACGCTTGGACATGCCATTGAATCTTATTTTTTAAGTAACCCTAGTAAAAAAGATTTGTTACATGGTGAAGCCATTGTGGTTGGAATGATCTTGGCAAGCTATATATCTACAGAGTTAGTTGGCTTTCCTAGTAAAACAACAGACGAAATTAAAGCCTTATTTTTAAGTTATTATGAAAAGGTAGATATTGAAGAAAAAGAGTATCAAAGTATTATTGAGCTATTGAAGTACGATAAGAAAAATAATCATGGAAATATAAACTTTGTTCTCCTTAAAGACATTGGTATCCCAAAAATTGATTGTTTAGTTAAGGATGAGATTATAATTGATGCTTTTAAATTTTATGAGAGTTAATTATATTTTTTTTGTAATTTTATAAATATTGCTGCTAAATTTATTTATCAACCAAAATTTTTAAGATGAAAAGAATTATTGTTGATTATAAAAAACTAACTCCAGAGTTATTAAATCTTTTAACAGAGAAATTTCCTGATGGTTATGGAGATGATGACATAATTACTTTTGATAACCATAGAAACGAGACTATAGAGGCTATAGAAATAAAGACATTAGACGCTATATACTTAGTTAAAGTAAGTAGCAAATTGCATTACACAATGAATAATTTTGATAGTGATAATATAGAAGTTAATGAATTAGGAAATGTTGTGGTTGATAGTGATAGTACTATTAAACCTGCTACTTTTGGAGATGAAGAGGAATAAACTCTTTTTTCTTGTAACTAACCTACGTAAATAATGTTCCACTTTTTTTCTAAAAAAGCATTTCTAAAAGATTTATTAGAAGACTTTGTAGATATGCATTCTCATATTTTACCTGGAATAGATGATGGCGCAAAAAACACTTTCGAATCAATAGATTTAATTAAAGGATTGCAAGAATTGGGTGTTAAACAGTTTATGCCAACACCTCATGTTATGCAAGATTTCTATCCGAATACTGATGAAACTATTGGTGATTCATATCAAAAACTATTGGAAGCTTTAGGTTCTAAAATGCTTTCCGAAATTACTATAAACCCAGCAGCTGAATACATGCTGGATGATAATTTCCAAAAACAATTAGATTCTCAGGAACTATTTACACTAAAAGGAAACTATTTGTTAATAGAGATGTCTTATTTTCAGCCGCCTATTAATTTGGAAGAAATAATATTTAAAATTAAAATGAAAGGCTACTTACCAATTTTAGCACACCCAGAGCGATATTCATTTTATCATAATACAAAAGATTATTATAGAAAGCTTAAACAGCTTGGATGTTTTTTTCAACTTAACTTATTGTCTTTAAGTGATCACTACGGGAAAAATGCAGAAAAAACAGCTAATTATTTATTGGAAGAGCAACTTATAGACTTTGTTGCAACGGATACTCATAATGATAATCATATAAAAAAGCTCTCTAACCTTGTCCTTAGTAAGGATATGACTAAAGAGCTTCCTAAAATTATAGAAAAAACTTGTAATACTTTTTCTGTTATTTAAGCACGTTTATTGAAAAAGCCTTTCTTTTTTTTGGCGCCATAATATCCATATTTTGCGCCATATCCAAAATTAGCTTGTTTAACATCATTAACGACAAGCATCATTCCATTAAGTTTGTTTTCAGCATGTAATTCTTTTGCAAAATTCAAAATACGTTTTTCTGTATAATCAGCACGTGTCATATAAATAGTATGTCCAGCGTATTGACTAAACAATAATGTGTCCGTTACTAACATTGATGGAGCAGTATCAACAATTACATAATCGTATTGCTCAGACACTTTATCAAAAAGAGGTTTCATTCTATCGCTCATTAATAATTCTGCAGGGTTTGGTGGTACTTTACCAGATAATAAAATATCTATTTTATTACCATTGACCTCATATGTATTTATAGCCTCACCAACAATTACAGATTTATCAACTAAATATTCAGTTAAACCAACTTTCCCTTCGTTATTTTTCTTTTGATTATTTATACCCATAAGTAATTTTGGGTTCCTTATATCTGCACCAATCAGCAATACTCTTTTATCAGTATTAGCCAATGTTAATGCCATATTCATACTAAAAAAAGATTTTCCTTCACCATTAATAGTTGAAGTGACAAAAATCACATTGTCATAATTCTCTACCTTTCTTGTTCGTTTTATATAATCAAAATTGGTTCGTATAATTCTAAACGATTCTGATAAAATTGAGCGATCGTTTCTTTTTACTAAAATATTATTGCCTTTTATTTTTGGTATTTCGCCTAATACAGTAATTCTTTTAATTTCTTTTTCTAAATCTTCTTTATTATGAATTTTGGTGTCAAATAAATTCTTTACATAAAAGAACATAAAAGGGATTAATAATCCAATAAATAGTGCTCCAGCATAAGCAATTTGTTTATTAGGAGAGATAGGACCGCCAGCTTTATTATATGCTTCATCAATTATTTTTGCACTTGGTGAGGTTGCAGTTAAAGATATCGCAGCTTCTTCTCTTTTTTCTAATAAGTACAAATATAATGACTCCTTAATACCTCTTGTACGCTCAATCGATCTCAATTTGCGTTCTTGACCAGGAACAGAGAATATTTTAGAATTAATGCGTCTTGATTGGCTCTCTAGGCTTCCTATTTGAATTCTCAAGGATTTAGTAGAGTTATTAATACTTTGCTGAAGATTTTGTCTAATATCTGCCAATGTTTGATCTAATTCTAATACAATGGGATTTTGTTCTCCTGCGCTTTTTAAGAGCGCTTTTCTCCTTTCAAGCAATTGATTATACCTAGTTGATAATGCACTAATAGCAGGATCTCCGGAACCTAAATTTGACGGAATTGAACTATACATTGAAGTCTCATCATCTAAAGTTGACTCCATGAAATTTAATTGACCTAATTGCATTTTTGCAGCATCTAACTGTTGTTCGTTAACAGCACTTGAATTTAAGAATTGTCCAGCTTCAGAAGCAACATCTGTAACTTTATTACCAGTTTTAAAGTTAACAATGCTACTATCTGCACTAACTAAATCTTTAGCTACTAACCGTATACGATTATCAATAAACTTAGCTGTGTTTTCAGATATATTATTTTTCTTTTGAATAGTAGACTTATTGTATTCATCTATTAAAGTATTAACTATGTCTTTTGCTTTTTCTATAACAGGATCTACGAAGCTTACTGTGACTACTTTTGATGATTTTCCAGAAGGTGATATAGAGACTCTATTTTTAAGAGATTCTGCTAAATATTCTATTTTTGCAATATTTACCCTTATAGAGTTTCCAACATTATTTTCAATACTCTTATTTTTTGGTGTAACGATAATGCCTCCAAAAGATGTTGGAATTGTTTCTCCAAATGCATATTTTTTCGGAGCAGTCTCTTCATTAATCCGATAATTAAAACTTGAAGAAGAAAGAATTTCAATATAAAAATTAGAGCTTGTGCTATTTATTATTGAATCAGATTCTATAAAATTTATAACAATTGGAGAGTCTTTATATAATTCAGATTCATAAACTCTTCCTTTAGTATAATATCTAATATTTAAATTTAACCTTTTTACAATATTTCTAAGGAAGCTTCTAGATTTTATTACTTGTATTTCATCTTCAACCATTGCATCTTCACCTTCGGAGAATAACGACAAATCTTTTAAAGCAGCAGCTGAGGAATTCTCTTTATCATCTAAAAGGATTATTTTAGCCTGAGCTAAATATTCTGGTGTAGTATATCTTAAGTTTATATATGTTAGTCCTAAACATATTATTAAACTTAAAGCAAACCATTTCCATTGCTTTAAATAAATAGATACTGTTTTCTTAAGATTAAAATTAAAATCTTCAGAATTATTCGATAAATTATTATTCTGTTTCAAAGCCATTTTTTAATTCTAATTTCTAGTTACAAATATTAGTGCAGCTGTTAAAAGAAAAGAAGTAATACTAATAATGGTGCCTATTCTTGCATCTCCAGATGCAATGCTTATTGCTGAATTATTCGGTTCAACATAAACATAATCATTTTGCGTTAAGTAATAAACAGGAGAATTAAAAACTTCTTTTGTTGTTAAATCTATTCTAGAAATTGTTTTTGTCCCATTAAAATCTCTAATTATCATAACATTATCTCGTCTACCTTTTATAGTTAAACCTCCAGCCATACCAATTGCTTCAAGTACTGATACTCTTTCGCCAGAAACAGGATAAACACCTGGGCTAGCCACCTCTCCTTCAACGGTAATTCTAAAATTTAAAACGCGGATAATAACCACTGGGTCTTTTAGTAAATTCCCGTCAGAGAATTTTTTCTTAATTAACGCTTTAGCTTCTTCTACTGTTAACCCCAGTAGTTTTATTTTTCCTAAAACAGGAAAATCAATATTGCCCTCTACATCTATAAGATAATCAACAAAGTTTGTTCCTCCGCCTCCACCTTGTCTCACAATGTTATATGGTCTTGCCGGATCAATTATAGTCCCATCTGAAGTTGTTGTTGAAATAACAGATATATATACGCTTAATATATCTCCAACTTTTAATTTTGCAGTGAAGGTATCGGTATCAACAATTGTTTCAAAATCTTTGGCATTTTGAAAATAAATAATATCCTTCTTTGTAACACAGGAAGTTAAAAATAAGGTAAATATAGCACTAAAAACAAACAGTTTGTGTCTTGGAAAAGGTGTAATCATCTTTTTTTCGTTTGGGGAAATTAATAAATTTCTACTTAATTTATTAAAGATTAATATAGCTTTTATCTGATCTCTCTTCAGATAGGCCTCGTACTTTTTTATAAATTTGTACTCTTTTATCGAATTTTTCGTAATCAGAATTGTTTGATTTATACTCAGGAATTAAGCTTTTCATTTTCATAACAATGTTGTTGTTTTGAAAACGATTAGTAATACATAGCTCTTCAATTTCAGATTTTATTTTATTATATTCTAATTCTCTAGTCTTACTTATCATTATTTTTTTATGATAAGTTGATAACGTATTTTCACCATTTGCCAATAATTCTTCATAAAGTTTTTCTCCTGGTCGTAAACCTGAAATTTGAATATCTATATCTTCTGGAAATCTTAATCCAGATAATTTAATCATATTTTTGGCGAGATCGAAGATCTTAACAGATTCTCCCATATCAAAAATAAATATCTCTCCTCCTTTACCCATTGTACCAGCTTCTAAAACTAATTGTGATGCTTCAGGAATTGTCATGAAATAACGAGTTATTTCTTTGTGAGTTAAAGTTAATGGCCCACCCATTTCTATTTGTTTTTTAAACAATGGAATTACTGATCCATTAGATCCTAAAACATTACCAAATCTTGTTGTGATGAATTTTGTTTTACTTTCTTTTTGAAGACAGCTAATATACATTTCTGCCATACGCTTGGTCGCTCCCATTACACTTGTTGGGTTAACAGCTTTATCAGTAGAAACAAAAACAAACTTTTTAACATCGTATCGAGATGCTGTGTCTGCTAGGATTTTAGTTCCATTTACATTAATTTTTATTGCTTCATATGGAGACTTCTCCATTAGCGGTACATGTTTATATGCAGCAGCATGAAAAACCATTGTTGGTTTATTTTCTTGAAAAATACTATCTATTCTTAGACCATCTCTAATATCTGCAACAATAGCAGTAATAATACTTTCTTTTCCGTTTTGTTTTAAATCTTGTTGCAAATCATATAATGCAGATTCAGCTTGATCAACTAGTATCAATTTTTTTACACTAAAGTTTGCTAATTGCTTTACTAACTCACTACCTATGGAGCCAGCTGCTCCTGTAACTAAAATAGTTTCGCCATTAAATTCATTCAATAAATTTGGGTTATCAATTTCTATAGGAGCTCTCCCAAGAAGGTCTTCAATTTGAACTTGTTTTATTTGTTTTGCGCTTAACTCTCCATTAATCCACTTTTCAATTGGTGGAACTTTAGTTATTTTAACATCCAAATCAATTAAACTATCAATTAGACTTAACAAACTGTTTGGATCTATAGTTTGTGACGCTACTACAATTTCATCTATTGCATTAGATTCTATGTATGCCGTTGTGACTTTATTTTTTGAAAAAATTGGAACACCGTTTATAGATTTTCCATTCTTCTTTAAATCATCATCAATAAATCCAACTACACTAAATCTTGAACTTAAGTTATTAACTAATGCGTTATATGTTATAATACCTGACTCTCCTGCTCCATAAATAAGAACTCTTTTTGAAGAAACTAACTTACATTTTAAATACTTATAAGTCATTTTGAATAGCAATCTACTAGCGCTGAGTGTTACAAAACTAAGTAGTGCATGCATTACAATTATAGATAACGGGATAGTAAACTCTGGAATTATATTTGTTATTCTATTAAATAATACAAAAACAATAGATAAAAGCGACATTAGCGCCACTGACTTAAACAAGTTAACAACATCTGTAAACCCAGTATGACGTATTACACTCTTAAATGACCCTATCACTAAAAAACTAAACGTTGCGATAATAAATAAGAAAGGTAACTGAAATAAAAACTGATTTATATCAAAATTTAAAGTGAAATTAAATCTTACAAGGTAAGTTGCAAAAAATGTTAACAAAACTATTGCTAGGTCAATACCTAAAACTAGCCATTTTGATGCATACTTTTGCGAATAAAATAAAAAGTAATTTTTTATCATAAGTTTGGGGTTTTTGTAATTATACTAAGAACTCTATCTAAATCATCTTGAGATAGATTAGATCCACTTGGTAAACAAAGTCCAACATTAAATAGTTTTTCAGAAGTTCCGTCTGTATACGACAGATAGTCTTTAAAAACTGGTTGCATGTGCATTGGCTTCCATAAAGGTCTAGATTCAATATCGTCTTTTTGTAACGCTAGTCTAATGCTTTCACGGAGCTCATAAGAGTTCGTTTTTATACAAGTAATCCATCTATTAGAGAAGAATCCTTCTGGTTCGTCTAAAAATTCGATAGTATTGAATTTTGACAAATTATTTTTATAGTATTTATGGTTTTTCCTTCTTGCTTCAACTCTATCATTAATCACTTCCATTTGCCCTCTGCCTATTCCTGCTAAAACATTACTCATTCTATAATTATACCCTATAGAAGAGTGTTGATAATGCGGCGCATTATCTCTGGCTTGTGTTGATAAAAAGATTGCTTTATTTTTTAATTCAGAACTTTTTGTTATTAATGCACCTCCTCCAGAGGTAGTTATAATTTTATTTCCGTTAAAAGATAAAATTCCAACATCTGATAATGTTCCACATGCCTGATTAAAATAAGTGCTTCCTAAAGCTTCAGCACTATCTTCAACTACTGGAATATCATATTTTTTTGCGATACTATTTATTTCTTCAGCTTTATATGGCATACCATATAAATGAACTGCTATTATAGCTTTTGGTTTTTTATGTTTTTCTATCCTATCTTTAATTGCTATTTCTAGTAATTCAGGAGACATATTCCAAGTGTCTGATTCGCTATCAATAAAAATTGGTGATGCACCTTGATAAATTATAGGATTAGCAGAAGCTGAAAATGTAAAACTTTGACATAAAACTTCATCGCCTTTTGAGACACCTAGCAATTGCAATGCTAAATGTATGGCAGCCGTACCAGAACTAAGCACCGCAACTTCATTATTACCACCTAAGTAACTTTTTATATCATTTTCAAAGCCATCAACATTTGGCCCCAACGGAGCTATCCAATTTGTATCAAAAGCTTGATTAACAAATTTTTGCTCTGAACCTCCCATATGAGGTGATGATAAATATATTTTAGTTTTGGTCAACATTACTTGTTAAATATTCAATTAACTTTTTTGCATAGAAAATTTAGAGTGGGTTTTTACACCACTTTAGTAAAAGTTTAAAATGTCCTTTTGTGAATCCCTCACATGCAAAAAACAGAATCAGTTTCATAATTTATAGCTCTAAAATTGTAACTTAATAAAAATATAACTTTTAAAATTGTATTAATCTTTAAATTTTAGAATAATACTGAGAGGGTTTTTCGGTTATTCAACTTATATTTTTATCAAATCAATAATGCTATTAATCAATTCAATTTTTTATTTACGATGTAAATTTAGTAATTGTTTTAATTCTAAAGCTATGATAAGAGGTTAATTCGCTAAAAGAGTAATAAAAATCGGTTAAATACATTACCGGTTTTCATTGGTAGTAAATCTATGCAGATTATCGATTTTTAAGATTAACTTTTTCATAAAAAAGAATTGGTTTACTTTACATTTATCAAGTTTTTATTATTGAAATAATTACTTGATTTCATCTTTAAAATAAGTTAAATATTATGTATTTTTAAATTAAAAAAAAATGATTTAGTCGATGTTTTTAGCAAAAAACTGAATTTCGTCGATAAAAAGAAGGCCTTGATATAAATAGTTAACTAAAATACATTTATTTTCTTCATATTTGCGATGCTATTAATAATTCAAGATTCACCCCAAATTTATAATGAATACACAACAATTAAAAACATTCAAAGGAAAGAAAGTACTCGTAACTGGAGGAGCAGGTTTTATTGGCTCAAACCTATGCGAAACTTTATTAAGCAATAACATAGACGTAGTATGCTTAGATAATTTTTCTACTGGAAAGAGAATTAATATTAAGCCTTTTTTAGGTAACAACAATTTTTACTTAGTAGAAGGAGATATAAGGAATCTAGAAGATTGTCATAAAGCATGTAAAGGAGTGCATTATGTGTTGCATCAAGCAGCTTTAGGTTCAGTACCAAGGTCTATTAACGATCCAATTACTACTAATGATGTAAATGTTTCTGGTTTTTTAAACATGCTAGTTGCTTCAAGAGACGCTGGCGTTGAGCGGTTTGTATATGCGGCAAGTTCATCAACATATGGTGACCATGAAGCATTGCCAAAAGTTGAAGATACAATAGGAAAACCTTTATCTCCTTATGCTATCACCAAATATGTAAATGAATTATATGCAGATATTT
The DNA here is from genome assembly GCF_023502325.1 of Jejuia spongiicola. Classification (NCBI taxonomy): domain Bacteria; kingdom Pseudomonadati; phylum Bacteroidota; class Flavobacteriia; order Flavobacteriales; family Flavobacteriaceae; genus Jejuia; species Jejuia spongiicola. The sequence continues at coordinate 260,016 of NZ_JAMFLZ010000003.1, read as the reverse complement.
TTCATAGCACTTATAATATGGATACTATTGGCTTGCGCTACTTTAATGTATTTGGAAAAAGGCAAGATCCAAATGGTGCATATGCCGCAGTAATCCCAAAGTTTGTTCAACAATTTATAAGTCACGAATCTCCTATTATTAACGGAGATGGGAGTTACTCTAGAGATTTTACTTATATTGATAATGTTGTACAAATGAATATTAATGCACTTACTATAAATAATAAGGAAGCATTAAATAATGTATATAATGTTGCATATGGTGAAAGAACAACTTTACTAGAATTAGCTACATTACTAAAAACATATTTATCAGAATTTGACAATTCTATAAAAAATATTGAAATAAAACATAGAGAAAATAGAATTGGAGATATCCCTCACTCTTTGGCTTCTATTGATAAAGCAAAACAATTATTAAATTACAACCCTAAATACAATATTAGTAGTGGATTAAAAGAAGCTGTTAATTGGTATTGGGAACATTTAAAATAATTTACATTATCAAAATAAAAAGATGAAGGATATTAAAATTGCTATTATCGGATTAGGCTATGTAGGGCTTCCGTTGGCAAGACTTTTTGCAACAAGGTACACTGTTGTTGGTTTTGACATTAATCAAGTTAGAATTAATGAATTAATGCAAGGGAATGATTCAACTCTTGAAGTTGAAGAAGATGCGTTAAAATCTGTATTAAAGAAAAATTCGAATAATGAAATTGGTTTGTTTTGTTCATCAACTATCGGTGATATTCAAGACTGTAATTATTATATAATAACGGTACCTACTCCAATTGACAAAAATAACAGACCAGACTTAACACCTCTTTATAAATCTAGCGAAACAGTAGCAAAGGTTTTAAAAAAAGGTGATATAGTAATTTATGAGTCTACTGTATATCCTGGTGTTACTGAAGATGAGTGTGTCCCTGTATTAGAAAAAATTAGCGGATTAAAATTCAATGAAGACTTTTTTGCTGGATATTCGCCAGAACGTATTAACCCTGGAGATAAACTACATACTGTCGATAAAATTTTGAAAGTTACAGCTGGATCTACGCCAGAAATTGGAAGAAAAGTAGATGATTTGTATGCAAGTATTATAACTGCTGGCACCCATTTAGCGCCAACGATAAAGGTTGCTGAAGCTGCAAAAGTTATTGAAAACTCTCAGCGCGATATAAATATTGCTTTCGTAAATGAGTTAGCAAAAATATTTAATCTGATGGATATAGACACACATGATGTATTGAAAGCAGCTGGAACTAAATGGAATTTTTTACCATTTAAACCAGGTTTAGTAGGTGGGCATTGTATTGGTGTGGACCCTTATTATTTAGCTCAAAAAGCACAAGAAGTTGGGTATCATCCAGAAATTATATTAGCTGGACGTCGTGTAAATGATAGCATGGGGCAATATGTAGCATCAGAAGTTATTAAGCTAATGGTACAAAACGATATACATATAAAAGAGGCAAATATATTAGCTTTAGGAATTACTTTTAAAGAGAACTGTCCAGATGTTAGAAATACCAAAGCTGTTGATGTTATTAATCAACTTAAAAGTTATGGTACACAAGTAACTATTTATGATCCATGGGCAAATCCGGAAGAAGTTAAGCATGAATATGGTTTAAAAACTTTTCAAAAATTGCCTAACAAAACTTTTGATGCTGTTGTTTTAACCGTGGCACATAAGGAGTTTCTACAAGAAAATTTACAATCATTATTAAACCCGAATGGCGTTTTATATGATGTTAAAGGAATTTTGAAAGGACGCGTTAGTGGTAGATTGTAAACCTTCCTATCATTAAATTTCGTAACTAATATCAATAATTTTGAGTCAACTAAAAAAAGGAGCTTTTTTAAATTATACAACCATCGTTGTTATAAATGTTGTTGGGTTGTTAATGACTCCTTTCATACTTAACCATTTAGGGAAAGATGAGTATGGTATATATTTAACTATAGGAGCATTAGTAGGAACTATCTCCTTATTGGATTTTGGGCTAAATAATACCGTAGTTCGCTTTGTAGCTAAGTATAAAGCAGAAAAAGACAAAATTGGGCAAGAAAATTTTCTTGCTACAACCATGCTTATATATATAGGAATTTCATCATTAGTTCTTATTACTGGTTTTATTTTCTATGGCTACATAGATACTTATTTTACCAAAATGACTTCGGAAGAAATTCAAATAGCTAAAGTTATTTTTGGAATACTAATTTTTAATGTGGCGATTGGCTTACCTGGTGGTGCATTAACAGGTATATGTTACGGTTATGAAAAATTTGTTTTTCCAAAAACACTCGGTCTTATAAAATACATAATAAGATCTCTTGTAGTGGTTGGAGTCCTAGTCTATGGCGGTAAAGCCATTGCTCTTGTAGTTGTAGATACTATATTTAACATTCTTATAATTATTATTACTAGTTATTTTGTATTTAATAAACTAAGTATTAAAATTAAACTTCATTCACTTTCCGTTAAATTTATTAAAGAAATTTTTAGTTATTCTGTATGGATCTTTGTATTTGCATTGGTAGGAATATTTCAATGGAAAGCAGGCCATTGGGTTCTAGGAAGAATAAGCCCTCCAGCAGTTTTAAGTATATATGGTATAGGAATTGTTTTGGGGACTTATTATGGAGCGTTTTCGACAGCTATATCCAGTGTTTTTCTACCTAGAGCAACAAAAATGTCTGTGGATAATGCTTCAGGTGAAGAATTAACTGATATGATGATTAAAATTGGTAGATTATCATTTATAGTCTTAATGTTTATTTTAACTTCATTTATTCTTTTTGGTAAACAATTTGTTACCCTATGGGTTGGCGGTGAGCTAGGAGAAGAAGGAAGTTTTCAGTCATGGATAATCGCATTAATGATAATGGTGGCCTATACTTTACCCCTTGTTCAAGGTTTTGGTAATTCAATTTTAGAAGCAAAGAATAAATTGAAATTTAAAGCTATTTTATATCTTACATTTATGGTGCTGGGAACTGGTTTAGGAGCAATTCTAGCAGAAAAGCATGAAGCTATTGGAATGATGACAGGTTCTGTTATCGCATGGGTAATTGTTCAAAACGTAATGAATTTTTATTACCATAAGAATATTGGGTTAAATATTCCTAGGTTTTTTAAAGAATTACTGAACAAAACCTTTTTAACGGTTATAGTAGCGTTTGTATTAGGGTATTTAATCAACTTTCTGCCTTTTTTTGGTAATGGATGGTTGAATTTTATCGTAAAAGCTATTCCTTATACAATAGTCTTTTGCGTTATAATGTATTATACAGGTTTAATAGAGTTTGAGAAAGAGTTGTTTAAAAACACTTTTTCTAAAATATTAAAACGATAAAAATATGAACAACGTATTAAAACTTAATAATATTTCTTTTTCAAATAATGGGAAGAGAGTTATTTATGACTACTCAATTGGGAATAAAATCAAAAAATTTTTCAATGAAGATCAGCCTTTATATGTAGAATATGAAGTAGATGTTAGCCATATTCCAAAAAGTATTCTAGCCATTCCCTTCTTGTCAAATATCTTAACCATAGCTTGGTATGGATGTTTTAATGTTGAGGTAGATGAATTGGATGAGGATTTTTATAATTCTATGAAACTTGTAAAAAACCAGTTTGAGCTAAGAGATGCTTCTTATACTCTTGCTAGTAGCTTAACAGTTAATAATTTAGTAAAGAACAAAATAAAAGGTAAAAAACACGCATTGCTATTTAGTGGAGGTGTTGATGCGTTTGCTACTTATATTCGAGAAATAGATAATTTACCAGATTTAGTAACTATACATGGACCAGACATTGCTATAAAAGATACTGAGCAATGGGATGACTTAAAAACGTTTATTGAAGGTCAGACTTTATTACAGAGAAACAATAAGAATTTTATAGAGTCTAATGTTCGTGATTTTTATACTTATGAAGTTAACCTGTTAATAGAAGGCTTAGGCTGGTGGGGGAAAGTCCAGCATGGTTTGTCATTATTAGGAGTTGTATCTCCTCTATCATTTATTAATGGCTACGCACATCTTACAATTTCATCAACGTACTCAGATCAAATGGATGTAGTATGGGGTTCAAAACCCGAAATAGATGAAAAAATAACTTGGGCAGGTATTCAAATACACCATGATGCATTTGAGTTAAGAAGACAAGATAAAGTAGATTTAATTGCAAATTTTTCATCAAAATTAGATGAATCATTCCGCCTTAGAGTATGTTATTCTGAAGTAAGGGACCAGTTTAATTGTAGTAATTGTGAAAAATGCTACAGAACTATATTAGGCTTAGTACTCGCTGGTGAAAACCCAAATAATTATGGATTTGATGTAGATGAAAACTATTATGATGAAATGTTTAAAACATTAAAGATTGGCAACTCTAATAAGGGAATGCAATACTTCTGGTGGGAACTTATGGAGAAAGCAAAAACTACAACAAACCCATATGTTTTTAAAAATAAAGAAAAGGAATTATCTCAAATTAAAGATATCGCAAATGGAAAAATTGATAATCTTCTAGATGAGATATATTTAAAGACTAATAGTGGTAATCAAAAAATTAAATTTATTTTAAGAAATAAGTTTTCTAAAGTTTACAATTTAATTAAAAAAGTAAAACCTTCTTAATTAAACAAGTACAACTATAACTAATATAAAAATAACCAACCAGATACAATAAAATGAAATACGGATTACTTAAATACGACGAGAATAAACGCTTTTTTAATGTTGGTGATAATATACAAAGTTTAGCAGCTAAGCAATTTTTACCAAAAGTTGATATGCTTTTAAATAGAGAAAAATTGGCAGAATATAAAGGAGAAAAGACAAGACTGATTATGAATGGTTGGTTTACACATAACATACATAATTGGATACCATCTGAAGATATTTCGCCGGTATTTGTGTCTTTTCATATGAATAATACTGCAGCTCCTGCAATGTTGAGTGACAAAGGAATTGCATACTTAAAAAAGCATGAGCCTATTGGATGTAGAGATCAGTTTACAGCAGACACTTTAAAAGCTAAGGGAATTGATGCTTATTTTACAGGGTGCTTAACACTAACTTTAGATTCCTATAAAGTTGATGATTCTGAAAGAGATGAAAATATTTATATTGTTGACCCCTTATATAGTTATCCTAGATCAGAAAAGATATTCTATAATGCAAAAATCACAATACGCAACATATTAAATGGAACTGCTTTTCAACTTTCTAAAAAGAACAAACATCTAAAGAATTTTATTAGTACAGACTTATTAAATTCATCAGAGTTTATTAATCAAGAGCCACCATCAAATAGATATACAGATGAAGAAAAATTTGAAATGGCTGAAACCCTATTAAAAAAATATGCAAAAGCAAAGTTAGTCATTACTTCAAGAATTCATTGTGCACTACCTTGTTTAGCACTTGGAACTCCTGTTATTTTTATTAATGGTTTTGATAGCTTTGTAGATTCTTGCAGATTTGATGGCATTTTAGAGTTGTTCAATCGCATAGATATTAACAGTAAAACTGGCGAATTTTCATCAAATTTTGGTTTACAAGGTAAAATTAACAGAAATACTAATGTAAAAAACCTTGAAAAGCACCATGATTTGGCTAATGCATTAAAAGAAAAGGTGAAATCGCAAATTTAACCAACCCGAAAACTTATAGATATGAAAACATTGATGAAATCAATTACTAAAAAACTTTTTTATACTGCACCAAAGTCAATGCAGAAAAACCATTTAGAATTTAGTGATGAGCAAATTAACAATCTAAGAAATTCGCTTGAAAAAAATTACCTAGATAGAGGTGACACTAAAAGTAAATTATCAAAAGAGGAATATAATAGTGCCATAAATGGACAGTTATTTGAAAGGTTATATTATAATAGAAACCGAATTGCACCTTGGTTAAATAGTATAAAAGACCTTAACGGAGCTAGGGTTTTAGAAATTGGCTGTGGTACTGGAATATCAACACTTGCATTAAGCGAACAAGGAGCTAAAGTAACTGGAATAGATGTTGATGAAGGTGCTTTAAATGTTGCAAAAGACAGAATGAAAATGGCAGGTTTTGATACCGAATTGCATTTAATGAATGCAGATGAAATTAAAGAAAATTTCGATGATAAAAAGTTTGATTTCATTATCTATTATGCTGTACTTGAGCATATGACTATTGAAGAAAGACTATCTTCTCTTAAACAAGCATGGGACATGTTACCAGAAGGTGGATTTTTATCAGTTATTGAAACACCAAATAGATTGTGGTATTTTGATTCGCATACAGCTGCAATGCCGTTTTATGATTGGTTACCAGATGATCTTGCATTTCATTATTCAAAATTTTCACAACGAAAGAATTTCCAAGATTCGTATAAAAAAGAATTGAACGACGAAAACAGGGTTAATTTTGCGCGTTGGGGTCGCGGTGCAAGTTATCACGAATTTGAAATTGCTATAGCACCACTAAAAGATTTAAATGTTGTTGGTTCTTTAATGCAGTTTGAAAAAACCACCTTACTAAAAGCTGGATTTAAAGGCATGCGCTACATTAAGTTTTTAAAATCTTTAAAAAGAAACCTTCACACTGGTTTTTGTAATCCTTATTTAGATATTGTTCTAAAAAAGTAAATATAATAATGGCGCATAAAATTCTATACATTACCAATGGTATATCTGGACCTGGGGGTTTAGAACGCGTGTTATCAATAAAGGCAAGTTACTTGGTAGATAACTTTGGTTATGAAGTACATATAATCTCATTGAATGAGCAGAATAGCTCCCATTTTTATAAGTTTAGTGATAAAATTATTTATCACAATATCGAAACTAGAGGAAAATATATCACTTATTTATCTTCATATCTAATAGGAATTAGGCGAATTTTGAAAAAAATAAACCCTGACGTTATTTCTGTATGTGATGATGGACTTAAAGGGCTTTTTGCGCCATTACTTATAGGTAAACCATGCCCAATGATTTATGAAAGGCATGTATCTAGAAATATTGAAATAAAAAAAGATAAGGCATCATATATTAATAATTTTTTTACTTTTTTAAAGTTTAAAGCGATGAACTTTGGAGGAAAATTATTTAATAATTTCGTGGTACTTACAAATGGCAATAAAAATGAATGGGAATTAAGTAATTTATTAGTTATTCCAAACCCGTTGTCTTTTTATCCAGAAAAAAAACATTTGAGTAGTTCAGAAAATAAAAAAGTTTTAGCAGTTGGAAAACATAGCTTTCAAAAAGGGTTTGATAGATTAATAAAGAGTTGGAAACATGTTTCAAAAAAGCATCCAGACTGGAAGTTAGAAATTTATGGAACTATTAATGAAAATATGGGTTTAAAAAGCCTTGTAAATTCATTAAATCTTGATAATTCTATTAATCTTTTCCCGCCAGAAAAAAACATTGGGGAAAAATATAGAGAAGCATCATTATATATAATGTCGTCAAGATATGAAGGTTTTGGTATGGTTTTAACAGAAGCAATGGCATACGGCGTTCCATGTATATCATTTGATTGTCCATTTGGTCCATCAGATATTATATCTCATAATAAAAATGGACTTCTAGTCGAGAATGGTAATATTGAAAAACTTTCTACTAGTATTATTCAATTAATAGATAATTCAGAATTAAGGAAATCTATGGGTAAAAATGCTAGAAAAGATGTAGAAAGGTATTTACCAGAAAAGGTGGTTTCTCAATGGGATAAATTATTTCAAGACTTAATTTTTAACACCTAGAGAATGAATATAGTATTTATTATTGATCAGGTTTACATGCATGGGGGTATTGAAAGAGTACTTTCTATAAAGGCTAACTATTTAGCCAAAAATCTGGATAATAAAATTTCTATATTAACTACTGAACAACAGAAAAAAAAACCATGCTATAGTTTCAATGAAAATATTTTTTTTCAAGATTTAAGTATAAATTATTTCAGAAATAAATCTTATTTCCACCCATTGAACCTTTTAAAATCTATAAAGCATTTATTTAGACTAAAACAAGTTGTAAATAAATTAAGTCCTGATATTGTTGTTGTTTGTAGTCATAGCACAGACACACATTTTGTCCCTTTTATAAATAGAACGGTGCCTAAAATAAAGGAATTTCATTATTCAAAATTCATTGAAGAAAAAAAACGCAACAAAAAAGGAATAACTTTTAAGAAAATATTTTTTAAAATTACAGATTATGTCGAATCAAAATATAATCGTTTAGTAATATTAAATCCTGATGAATCGAAGTATTACAAAAGTAATAATACAATTGTAATCCCTAACCCCCTAACCTTTTTTCCGAAAGAAGTTTCGAAACTTTCTAATAAAATAATTATTTCAGCTGGAAGAATAGCCCCAGTTAAAGGCTATGATTTATTAATTGATATATGGAAAATAGCTAGTAAAAACATTCCAGACTGGGAATTACACATTTATGGTGATGGCAATATTGATTATATTGCACAATTACAAAGAAAAATTGATGAGGCAAACCTAAAAGAAACTATAATTTTGAAAGGTTCTACAAGCGATATAAAAAGTAAAATGTTAAATGCATCTATTTTTGCGATGACGTCGCATAACGAATGCTTTCCATTAGTATTACTAGAGGCTCAAGCATGTGGTTTACCAATTGTTTCGTTTGACTGCCCAAATGGACCAAGAAATATTATAAATCATAATGACGGAATATTAATTCCGATAGGTGATAATGAATCATTTTCAGACAAATTAGTCATACTAGCAAATGATAAAGAACAACTTATTAACATGGGTTTAAATGCCCGTAAAAATGCTAATAATTACAGTGTTGAAAAAGTAATGACTATGTGGAACGATATGTTTAAAGCCATACATAACGAAAGAAACTATAAATAATGAAGTTAGTAATGTTTATTTTTAAAATCTTTTTGATGCCTCATGTCATTCTTTATAAAATGAGTAAAAATAAGATTGACATTGAAAAAGATATTGGTCGTTGGGCTAAGGCTCAAAATAAAAGTGGAAGTAAAGTTTCTTTGTTATTACATTTATTAGCTTATTCTTCAGATTTTAGAACCATCTTTTATTTTAGAAACCGAGGTATCGTATCTAGTGTATTAAATTTGTATTGTAAGAAAGAAAAATATTTTCGAATAGATATGAGTACAAAATTAGGCGGAGGTATTTTAACTGGTCATCCATACAGTACCATTTTAAATGCTGAAAGTATTGGGGAAAACTTATATGTCAATCACTTAGTAACCGTGGGAGAAGTAAATGGTAAAAGACCAACTATTGGTAACAATGTATCCATTTATACAGGAGCAATTATAATTGGAGATATTACTATTGGTAATAATGTAAATATTGGTGCGGGAACAGTTGTTGTAAAGGATGTTCCTGATAATTGCACAGTTGTAGGAAATCCAGCAAAAATTATCAATCGCAAATAATGCCTATCAATAACTTAATAATCCAATTTATATCTTCAATATATTAGGAACCCTTATTACAACGAAATTATTGTTAATTCACAGATTAAACATTGCACAATCTTGTAAATACTGTATGTTAGCAGTGTTATTGTTTCATCCCTCGGAAATAAATTTTAAATTATTAGAGTATTAAAAATAGTGCTTAAGATAATGTACCGTTAAAACCTAGTTTTATAAATTTAGGAGATAAAATAATAATCAAATGAACTTACTTTCTAACCTACAAAATTCTATTCAAAGCAATTATGATAATAATGCACTTTGTTTAAATGAAGTGTTTTATAGTTATAAAGATTTTGCACAAGAAATATCAAATATTAGAGTTTCTTTAAAAGAGAGTACTAAAAAGAATGAATTAAATATCGGCCTCGTAACTAATAATGATGTCCAAACATACGCTTCAATAATTGCGCTATGGCTAGAAGGAAAAGCTTATGTTCCATTAAATCCCGATTTTCCAATAGAAAGGAATACATCTATCATACAACAGGCAGATATTCTAACTATTCTTGATTCATCAGATAATATAACATTTTGTGGTCATCAAACAATACTTACTAAAAAGTTACTCCAAACAAAGATTAACTTAACGCCCGAAAATGTTTCCGGAGACAATCTAGGTTATATATTATTTACTTCTGGAACTACGGGAACTCCAAAAGGTGTACCTATAACTCTAAATAACCTAAATGCATTGGCTGAAGCGTTTTGGAAATTAAATTACACTTACAGCAATACAGATAAATGCTTGCAAATGTTTGAATTAACATTTGATTTTTCAGTTATGGCTTATTTGTTTCCATTACTGAAAGGAGCATGCATATATACTATTCCAAAGGATGAGATTAAGTACAGCTATATTTTTGAACTAATGGAAGACCACGGACTTACTATATTACCTATGGTTCCGTCGATATTGCACTATTTAAGACCGTATTTTGATGAGATAGACTGCCCTAAAGTACGATTTAGTCTATTTTGTGGTGAAGCCCTACCATTAGATGTAACTAATGAGTGGAGTAAGTGTATTCCAAACGCAATAATCGCTAATGTATATGGACCAACAGAGTGTACTGTATTTTGTACGGACTATACTTTTAAACGTAATGCACAAAATAAAACACATAATGGTGTTATTTCTGTTGGTAAAGACATGGATAATACCATAACAATTATTGCTGATGAAAACAATAATGAAGTTCCCATTGGAGAAAAAGGAGAACTTTGTTTAAGCAGCTTACAACTTACACCTGGATATTGGAAAAATGAAGCTAAAAACAAAGAAGCATTCTTTCTTAAAAACCATAAAGGAGAAGAAAGAAGGTTTTATAGAACTGGAGATTTATGTGCTGTTGATAAAGATGGTGACATATTATATCATGGAAGGGTTGACTTCCAAGCGAAAATTCAAGGGTTTAGAGTAGAATTATCAGAAATTGAATTTCATGCCAAAGCCTCATTAAATAAATTGAATGCAGTAGCTCTTGCTATCTCTAATAATACTAATAATACTGAAATAGGATTAGTAATAGAATCAAAGCAGTTTAAAACTAAACAATTATTGGAAGACTTAAAAACAAAACTTCCGCAGTATATGATACCAACAAAGATTAAGTTTATTGATAATTTTCCGCTTAACACAAACGGAAAAACAGATAGAAAGAATTTAGAAGATTTATTTAACTAATTAACAATATGGAAGGCACAGTAATAAAAGAAAAAATAAAGGATGTTCTTGTTTCTATTTTAGGGCATGATAACTTTGAAATGTATGATGAATTAACAGCGGCAGATGTTGATGGTTGGGATTCGCTATCTCACATGATGATTCTTACCAAAATTGAAGAAAGCTTCAATATTAAATTTAAACTAAGAGACTTAAATAAGCTTAAAAATATGGGTACACTGGTAGCAGTAATACAATCAAAAATTTAATTTATAAGCATGGTATTTAATTCTTTCAATTTTATTGTTTTTATCATACCTGTACTCCTATTGTATTGGGCTGTTTTTAAGAAATCTAACCTGTTACAAAATATTTTTTTACTGCTTACAAGTTTGTTTTTCTACGCATTTGCAGATTGGAGATTTTTAATTTTACTGATAACAAGTATTTTGCTAAATTTTTATTTAGGATTAAAAATACACAATACTGAAAAAGAAAGTAAACAGAAAATGTTTTTAAATATAGGATTGATCTTTAATATTGGACTATTACTATATTTTAAATATTTTAATTTTTTCTATGAAGGCTTTTTTAAAGTTTTAAATCTCTTTGGATTAGAATCTGATTATAATACCTTAAAAATATTATTGCCTCTTGGTATCAGCTTTTTTACATTTCAAACATTAGGATACTTAATTGATGTATATAATGAAGAAGTTAAACCTACTTCTAACCTACTTCAATTTTCAGTTTTTATAGCTTTTTTTCCAAAAATACTTTCTGGACCAATTGAAAGAGCTAAAAGCCTTATTCCTCAAGTAGAAAAGAAAAGAATATTTTCTTATGAAGTTTTTACTGATGGATTAAGGCAAATACTATGGGGTTTATTTGCAAAAATGGTTATAGCAGAGAAATGTGCAGAAATTGTAAACCCTATTTTTGAAAACTATGAAAACCAATCTGGAAGCTTATTACTCATTGGAGCATTCTTCTATGCTATTCAATTATATGCTGATTTTTCTGGATACTCAAATATGGCTATAGGTGTTTCGAAACTATTCGGACTTCAATTAATGCGTAATTTTGCAACACCTTTTTTCTCTACAAATATTAGTGATTATTGGCGTAAATGGCATATATCATTAACAACATGGATGATGGATTATGTATTTACTCCGCTTTCATTTACACTAAGGAGTTATCAGAAAAAAGGGCTTGTCATTTCGATTATAGTGACCTTTATTCTTGTAGGCTTTTGGCATGGTGCAAATTGGACATTTATTTTTTATGGCCTACTGCACGGACTATATTTTATTCCATTAGTTTATTCTGGAAAAATGAATAAATCACAAATAGTAGCTAAAGGTAAATTAATTCCTTCATTTATAGAGCTATTTAAAATGCTGACTTTATTTGTATTAATTATGTTAACTGATGTATTTTTTAGAGCAAATACTATTACTGAAGCATTTAATTATATTGCTTCTATTTTTTCTTATAGCCTATTTAAATTTCCAAATGAATTGCTAAGTTCAAGTTATCTAATTGGTTTAGTGTTATTAGCTTTCTTTATTTTAGTAGAATGGAAGCATAGAGAAAGACATCATGATTTTGAGATAAGTAATTATAACATCATTATCAGATGGAGTTCGTATATTATTATATTTTTGCTGATCTTATTTTTTGGTAAAAGTTCTGAAACATTTATATATTTTCAATTTTAATAAGGATGAAATTAGTTTTAAAAATTATTCTAGCATCATTTATAGGTTTATCTATAGTTACATTTATTCTACTTAAGTTTGGTGGACAAGTGGATAGTTTTTATAATAAATTTACAACACCCAAGGCTAGTTCTATGATAATTGGTGACTCAAGAGCTTTAACTGGAATTAGACCAAATGTGGTTAATAAAAAACTAGCCGGAAAAGGTTTTGATTTGCCAATGCTTAATTATAGTTTTACAATTGCTCAGGCTCCAATTGGCCCACTTTATAGAGAAAGTATTTTAAAAAAACTTAAACCTAACACAAAAAACGGGTTGTTTATAATATCACTTTCTCCATTAATGCTGCTTTCTGAAAATTCACATGATAATTATAAAAATGAATTTGTTGAGGATAATTTATCACCACATAATATGGATTTTGTAGATATTAACCCAAATTATGAATACCTTATTGATAACTATAATAGTTTTCATTTTAAAGCTGTTTTTAGAGAAAATTTAATTTTGCAAAAAAATGGATGGTTACAAGATAACAACTTACCAAACACAAGGGAAGAGTATGAAAAAAGGCGAGATTGGTGGATTAATAGTTATAATAATTTCAATAAAAGGTATTCGTTTTCAAAATATCGTCTTGCAAGCTTAGATACTTTGATAAAAACATTAAAAAGTTATGGTAAAGTACATATTGCTAGATTACCTGTCGATCCAATATTTCTTCCATTAGAAGAGGAAATGTGTCCAGGGTTCGATAAATTAGTTGATTCTTTGTCTAATATAAATAACGTAAAGTATTATAATTATAAAAACACAAGTGATACATATAAAACATTAGATGGTGCACATTTAAGCAAACTTTATAGTGATAAGTTCACTGAAAGTTTATGTGATTCTATTTTAAAAAATTAATATAAAACTATTTCATTAACTAAGTGTTTAATGAAAATATAGAATATGAATAGTTTAGTTCCTTTAGATTTTTACTTTGATGTCTGGATAAATGCATTTCTATTTCTAGTCTTGTTTACATTATTACATACAAGAATATTAAAAATAGATGATCCAAAAAATATAAATTTCATAAAGGTTGCTGGGTACATTCTACTGATATTTATAATTCTATACCTTGGACAAAGACCTGTAAGCGGGAGGTATTTTGGAGACATGAGAACCTATGCCACATACTACTCCGATTACCAACTGGGGGCCCCTATAAAAGGTTCTAAAGATATTTTCTTTCATGTATACATGAAAACATGTTCTTATTTCTTTTCAGTACACATGTTCTTCACAATCTGTGTCATGATCTACACGTTGCCATTAGTAAGAATTTCTAAAGTACTTTTTAAAGAGTATTGGTATTACGCATTTTTTATGTTTGTAATATCTTTCTCTTTTTATACTTATGGAGTAAATGGCATTAGAAATGGCGCAGCAGGATCTTTATTTTTATTGGGTTTAAGCTTTAAAAACAGAAAACTCCTTATGGGTTTATGCTTTTTAGCTGCTGTCTCGTTCCACAAAACCATGTTTTTACCAATAATAGCATACTTAATCACTTACTTTTATAACAATCCACGAGTGTTTTTGAAAGGCTGGTTAGCATGCATACCCTTATCGCTAGCTTTCGGTAGTGTGTGGATTTCGTTATTTGCTAACTTAGGTTTTGGTGATGATGATAGACTTGCTGGGTATTTAACAACACAAGCCGAGGAAGGAACATTTGCATATACAGGATTTCGTTGGGATTTTTTATTTCATAGTTCTTTTGCTGTTTTTGCGGGCTGGTATTTTGTATATAAAAAGAAATATCAAGATAAACTTTATTTTCAAATTTTAAATACTTACTTAATTTGTAATGGGTTTTGGATATTAGTTATTAATGCTAATTACTCAAATAGATTTGCTTATTTAAGCTGGTTTATGATGGCATTAGTAATTATTTATCCTTTTCTTAAAGAAAGGCTTTTTAAAAGCCAGCATTTTATGATTGGTAAAGTAATATTTGTCTACTTTATGTTTACATTTTGTATGTATTATTTATTTTATTGGTAATAACTAGTTATTAGAATTTCATGAAAACAATTACTGTATTTACTCCAACATATAATCGAGCATATTGTCTACATAAATGCTATGAAAGTTTAATCCATCAATCTAATCAGGACTTTGTTTGGTTAATTATTGATGATGGCTCTACAGATGATACAAAAGAGTTGATTGAATCATGGATTAAAGAAAACAAAATTGATATTCGGTATCATTTCCAAGAAAATTTGGGAATGCATGGTGGCCATAATGCAGCGTATAGATTGATTCAAACACCATTAAATGTTTGTATAGATAGCGATGATTTTATGGCTGAAGGTGCCATAGACAAAATTATTAGTTATTGGGAAGGAATCAAAGACAAGCCAAAATTTGCAGGTTTAGTTGGCTTAGATGCGGATGAAAGTGGTGTAATTATAGGAACAAAAATTCCAAAAAACATTAAAGCAACAACTTTGTATGAATTATACAATACACATAAAGTTTTAGGAGACAAAAAGCTAGTGTTACGAACGGATGTAGTAAAAAAATATCCACCCTATCCTATTTATGAAGGGGAGCGTTTTGTACCTCTGGGTTATTTATACCAACTCATTGATCAAGACTATAAATTATTTCCAGTAAATGATGTTTTTTGTATAGTAGAATATATGGAAGATGGTTCGAGTATGAATATGCTTAAACAATATAGACGCCATCCTAGAGGCTTTGCTTTTTCTAGAAAGAGTAGAATGAAATTAGCAAAAAGTTTTAAAGACAAGTTTAAAAATGCTATTCATTATGTCTCAAGTTCATTGTTTATTAAAAATATAAGTTTCCTTAATGAATCTCCAAAGAAACTTACTACTCTTTTAGCAATTCCTTTTGGAATAGCATTAAACTTATATATAAGATACAAAACTAAAAACGACTTCTAATGGCAACAATTAGAGTTTTACAAGTTTTTACGATTATGAATCGTGGAGGCGCAGAATCTATGATTATGAACTATTATCGTAAACTAGATAGAAATCAGGTACAGTTTGATTTTTTAGTGCATAGAAAAGAAAAAGCTGCTTTTGACGATGAGATAGAAAGCTTAGGAGGCAAAATATACAGGTTTGACCCCATAAGCCCTTTTTTTCCAAAAAAGTACTATAATGAGTTAAGAACATTTTTTAAAGAACATACTGAATACTCTATAATTCATTCTCATTTAAATACCTTTAGTTCTTTTCCATTAAAAATAGCAAGAAAATTTAATATTCCTTGTAGAATAGCTCATGCTCATATAGCTATTGATAAAGTTAACCTTGCATCGTTTTTAAACCTAAAAGAAAGCCCTAAAGAAACTTTAAAAAAACTAATAAAGCTACAGTTAAAAAAAAGAGTAAAAAAAGATGCTACACATTTATTTTCTTGTGGAGAAAAAGCTGGAAATTGGTTATTTGGAGATACACCATTCACAACAATGAATAATGCGATTGATACTGAAAAATTTAAGTATGATAAATTAACATCTACAGCTTATAAGAAGAAGTTCAATTTCCAAAATGAAATAGTTATTGGACATATTGGTCGTTTTGTTAGCCAAAAAAATCATTCATTTTTATTACAAATATTTGCAGCTCTATTAAAAAGGCAATCAAATTACACTTTGGCACTAATTGGAGATGGTCCACTCAGAGAATCTTTGGAAAAAGAAGCTGAAAAGTTAAAGATTACTGATAAGGTACATTTTTTAGGGGTTCGAACAGATATTCCACAATTATGCCAAATGATGGATATATTCGTGTTCCCTTCTTTTTATGAAGGTTTGCCTGTTACCTTAATTGAAGCACAAGCATCGGGTTTAAAAATATTTGCGTCAAATTCTATTACGAATGAGGTACATTTAACAGATAATATTCAATTTCTTTCAATTAATAAAACTGCTGATGAATGGGCAAAAAAGATAATTGAATTAGAGTCTATTGAAAAAAAGGATCAGACTGAAAAAATCATCAAAGCAAATTATGATATTGTTTCAAATACTGTACAAATTCAAGAATTTTATATGCAACAAGTAAACATGTAATTATGGGTAAATTTCAAGAAAACGTATATAACAAACTCCCCTATCCTTTTAAATATATATTATTAAATATAAAGGCTTTTCAAAATACGAAACAACGATATACTCAAGAGTTTGACACTTACTTAAAAGAATATATTAATTTATGGAATGCAGATGAAGAAGTTATAAAAGAATATCAAAAAGAAAGATTAATTCTTTTACTTTCTGAGGTTTATCAATACTCAAAATGGTATGCAGGTAAGATGAAAGACTTGAGAATAACTCTAAAAAGCATAAAAGAAGCACCTTACGATGTTCTTAAAAAAATGCCTGTTCTTAATAAAGCTGAAAGAAAGACAAATGCTGATTTACTTGTAAATATTAATCGTAAAACAGATGGTGTTGGCTATACCAGCGGAACATCTGGTTCTCCAACGATTAATTATTTAGATTCGGAATCTATAAATCGTTCATTTGCATTATGGAGAAGGTTTCATCATACTATAGGGCTTAATACAAAAAAAGTAAGGCAAGTACGTTTTTCAGGAAGATTAATGGTACGACCAGATGCTAAAAAACCTCCGTTTTGGGTATATAATTATTTTGAAAGACAATTATTAATGTCTACATATCACCTCACAGAAGAAAATTTAATCCATTACGTTAAAAAATTGAACCGTTTTAAGCCTATATTATTAGATGGTTACCCTTCTGCAATTTATATCCTTAGTAGGTTTATAAATGAGAATAGCATTGTTTTAAATTTTACACCAAAAGCTATAGCTGTTACTGCTGAAACTCTATATGACTACCAACGATTAGAAATTGAAAAAGCTTTCAATTGTCATGTTTTTAACCAATATGCTTCTAGTGAAGGAAGTCCTTTTATAACCGAGTGTACACAAGGTAATTTGCATTTAAATTTGGATTCGGGTGTTTTTGAATTTATTAATACTAATGGAGAGAAGGCAAAACCTGGTGATGTTGCTCAGTTAGTAGTAACTAGCTTTACAAATTTAAAGACTCCTCTAGTACGATACAATATTGAAGATACTGTATTACTTTGTGAAGAAGATAAAAAATGTACTTGTGGGTGTACAATGCCAATTATAGAAAAACTTACAGGGAGAGAAGATGATATTTTATGGACGGAAGAAAAAGGATATGTAGGCAGAATGGATACCGCATATAAAGGCTTAGAAGGCATTGTTAAAAGCCAAATTATTCAAGAAAACCCTCAAGAGATTACTGTTAATTTAATAGCAGATAAAAAATTTGATAACAAAATGAAATCAAATTTTGTACACAACTTAAAAACCAGATTAGGAGAAAATATAAGTTATACTATAAATATCGTTGAAGATATTCCTTTAGGGCCTAATGGTAAGTTTGATGCTGTAAAAAGAAATTTTAAAATAAAATTATAAAGTTTTATGCAAATAAAAAGGCTCTACTAAGTAGAGCCTTTTTATTGTTATATTAATTACATGTATTTCCAATATCCGAAATTTCATTTGGGTTTGTTGAACTATTATTTATACACTCAAATCTATCCGCTCCTGTAGGCTCATATATCGTATTGTTTAAAAGAGAGATATTTGTGTGTCCTTCGAAAAGACGAATTCCATCAAAATCGGAAGGTTTAATAATATTCTCATTGATATTCAGGTTTGTAGAATTTCCAATTTGAATACCAGCAACTTCATTTTTACTAAAAGTAATTCCGTTTACATGCGAAAAACTAACTTTTTTAGATGTTTTTAAAATATTCTCGGTTACTGTAAAAGTATAACTAGCATGTTCTGGCTTATTGTTGCTATGTGAAAAAGACATATTTAAATTTCCTGCAGATATCTCATTTCCTTTTATTTCTACATTATTAATCCATGTGTTACTTACACTAATTCCAGCATAAGATGCAGCTATGTTGTTGTTATAAACCCTTGAGTTTATAGTTTTAGATAATTGAATACCTATTGTACCTCCAGAAATAACATTACTATGCACATCAATATCATTAGAATTTAAAATGATTCCAGATGTATAATTTTTAATTATGTTACCTCCAATTTCATTATTATAAACTGTATCTCCATCACCAGTTGCAAAAATAGCGTAGTTAGATGTTGATTGCGATCCTTCAAATCTATTGTTTATAATTTTAGTACCATTAGTATAAGTATAAGCTACTTGAGTTTCCAAGTCGTTATCCTCAATAGTTACGTTTTGTCCAATATGCACAGATATGGATCCTCCTCTACTTCCTGTCTCTTTACATCCCCTAATGATAATATCTGTAGCTTTTTCTCGCTCAACTAAAACTCCATTAGCATCACGTATTCTTCCTGCTTCTATATTAATTGCGTATCCTACTTCTCCACCATCAGCATTTGCGTCTGGTTGGGCAGTATCCGTAAAAGTACATCCTTCAATTAAAATATCACGACCATCAGTTAATGCAATACTCATTCTTCTAGTATTGGTAAACTCACAGTTTAATACTTTGAGGTTTCTAGTAGGGTTATATCCAGGCGTAATAGTAAAACCAATAGAACTAATACTTAAAGCTCCTTTTGAGCCATCAAAAAACTTAATTCCGTCAAGTGTAACATTTCTTCCAGATTGTATATAGAATAAATGGCTACCTTCCAAACCATTATCGTCTGGAGAAAAATATCTTACTTTTCTATCTCCGTGCAAATTTCCACCAGTAACAGTTACATTATCTTCATCTCTAATTGAAAGAATAGCTCCGTTATCTAATTTTTCTGTATTAATTGTAGCAGGCTGCACTCTCAAATGCGTATTGTCTGTCATTATTAAATTAAAATCCGACGGGATATTTACAGCTTCTCTATGTGGATAAAAGTTTGTCTCAGGAGGAGTTGGTCTAGATCCTTCAAAATAAGCATCAAGCTTATCTATTTTAAAGGTTGTTACTCCAAAATCTTTAACTCTAAACATTAAAGATTCAAGAATTTTATTGTTTTCCCAAGCTATATCAGAAGTTGTAATACCTTCTACAATACCCCACCTTTTAGGATCAAAGTTAAACACTGGGTCTTTAAGTTGAGGGGAAGAACCTCCCATTATTAAAGTTGAATTTAAAAGCTCACCGCTAATAACATTTCCTCCGGAAAAGTTAATTGTACCGTTAATTATATCTCCACCTTCATAAACAATAGTAACATTTTCTGGAAGGGTTACAGTTGCCCCTCCTAAATCTAAAACACAATTTATTATAACCGTTGAGTTAGGCTGTACATCATCTAATGTAAAGTCACAAGGTGCACTAGTATCTACTTCTTCTGTCGGGGTTTCTGTCTCATCAGTATCTTCGGTATCATCTGTTTCTTCTTCAACAACTTCTACTTCAGGTTCTACAAATAATTCTTCTTTATTGCATGACGTCATTACAGTCATAAATAATAAAGTAAGTAAAAAGGTTTTCATAATCGTTTTCATAGTTCTCATAATTTGGGGCATTAAACTTTGTCAATAATAAAATATTTTTTTAAAAAATCGTTCAAGTGACATTTTTTTTCGACGAAATGCATTTATTTAATATTTTTATTTCGATGAAATACATTTTTAAACGATGAAAAGAAATTTACTATCTCTGATTTAGTTTTTATATACGCACTAAAAACAATTTTGGATTACCCCTTGCAATTTTTAATCGGACAAAAATATAATTTTATCGATAAAGAGCTTAGAATTGTTAATAAGTTAAGCTTACTTGTTAACAACTAAACATTTAATAAACAAACAAATACAAACAAAAAAGAAAATTAATACACTAAAGAAAAATATAAGAGATGTTTTTAGTGTATAATTTATCAATTGAACTTTTATATTTACATTTTATCTTATTAATAATCAATTTTAAGCATATTTAAGTAAGTTCGTATAACCGAAAATATTAACCTACTAATTTGTTAGTGAAATGCTATTCAACTCTTTTGAGTTTCTTCTTTTTTTTCCAATAATTATTATTGGATTTTATACTATTCCACATAAGTATAGATGGTTATGGCTCTTATTGGGGAGTTATTATTTTTATATGGCACAAGAGTTTGAGTTAGTTATTTTACTATTCATCTCAACTGCTGTCGATTATTTTTGCGGACTTAAAATGCCTACCGCAAGCAAAAAAGCAAAAAAAGCATATTTACTTTTAAGCATATTTGTAAATCTTGGTATTTTATTTTCTTTTAAATATTTATCCTTTTTCACATCTTCTATACAAGGTTTGCTTGGTTTTTTTGGTATCATTATTTCTAATACCGAAAATTTGGGGTCATATAACTTTAACCAAATATTAATTCCAGTAGGAATAAGCTTTTATACATTTCAAACTTTAAGCTATACTATAGATATTTACAGAGGTAAAATTGAACCTGAAAAGCATTTTGGTGTTTTTGCTCTTTATGTATCATTTTTTCCTCAACTGGTAGCGGGCCCTATTGAAAGAGCATCTAGATTAATTCCTCAATTAAAAAAGAAAGTAGATATTAATCTTTCAAATATTAAAGAAGGGCTAATAATGATGGCTTGGGGTTTTTTTTTAAAAGTTGTTGTCGCCGATAGATTAGGAATATATGCTGATGCTGCTTTTGAGAATCCAGAATCAACTCATGCCCTTTCATTAATACTCGGTTTTATTTTTTTTAGTTTTCAGATATATTATGATTTTTCCGCCTATGTTTCCATAGCTATTGGAGCAGCAAAAACATTGGGCGTTAACTTAATGGCAAATTTTAATAGACCTGTGTTTTCTACATCTGCGGCTCAATTTTGGCAACGGTGGCATATTTCACTTGCAAATTGGTTAAGGGATTATTTATATAGTCCATTAACTCGAAAACTAAAAATTAGCAGGTTAGCTGCTGTTTTCATAGTCTTTTTCGTAAACGGTTTATGGCATGGAGCAAATTGGACATTTATAATTTGGAGCTTGTTAAATGTAATAATTCTAATTGCAGAAATAGGAACCAATAAGGTAAGAGGTAAGATAATTAAAAAATTAAACATCCCTAAAAAGATAGTTTCTTTTCTAGGGTGTTTTATAGTAATTGGTTATTTATTCCATACATTAATATTTTTTAGATCACCTTCAGTTACTCATGCACTCACATATATTGAACACATGTACAAATTTGGAAGTTTGCACATAAATATTATTGGCAATTATTTTGAAGTTTTTCTAAGTATTTTACTCATTTTTATTGTACAAACAATCCATTACTATAAAGGTAATGCTAAAGTATACGAGCTAGTGGTTAACAGACCAAAATATTTGAGATATAGTATGTATCTTGTGTACATTTTAATTATTGTACTATTTGCTGTTAATAGACAAAATTCTTTTATATATTTCCAATTCTGAAGCATATGAAATTAAATAAATTTTTAATAAAATTAGTTGTTTTATGTATTGCTTTTATAGGGGTTTATGTTTTATTCATTAATAAGCTTTCGAAAGGAACTGTAGATATATATTACAATAAGCTTAATCAAGAAGCTGGTAGTTTAATTTTAGGCTTATCAAGGGCAGATCAGGGCATTAGCCCTTATATAATTGAGAATGACCTTTCTTTTTTTAATTTTAGTGAACCAGTCATCAATTTTGCTATGAATGCTCATCAATCAGCTTTCGGAGAAGTTTATTTGAAAGGTATTATAAAGAAAATAGAAAACAATAACAATAATGGTATCTTTATTATTTCTCTTAACCCTGGGAATTTTACAGTTCCTATTACAACTAGTGAAGAAAATATTTTTAGTTTAGATAAAGCATCAATTATTGGAAGTATTAATAATTTAACCAAAAAACCGAACTATGATTACTTAATCTCTAAATATGAAAGCCCACTATATAGCACTTTTTTTGATAAAAAAAACTGGGGACATCTTGTTTCACACAACAACGGTTGGAATGAAGTAATCTTAATATCCAAAAATGATACTATAACTGAAGCTGATATTAATAACTGGAAAAGCCAAACTATAGATTATTATAAACGGGAGGTTGAAAAAATTAGAATTTCTAATTATCGAATGTCATATTTTATTAAAACCATTGAGTTTCTAAAAACTAAAGGAAGCGTTTTTTTAATAAGGATGCCATCAGATATAAGTGTGCTAAAATTTGCTAAAAATAATTGGAGTGATTTTGATCATGATATGGACAGCGTTTCAGCCCTTTATAATGTTCCTTATTTTAATTATTCCAGTCAATCCAATGAATATAAAACATATGATGGCTCGCACTTAGAATCTGAAAGCGCAAAAAAGTTTACAAAACAGCTGTGTTTGGATATAAAAAACTATCTAAAAACAAAAAATTAAAGTGAATCCATATTTGCAGAATACATTCAAATCAATTTGGTTAAATCATTTTAATAATGAAAACCCTGCTTTGGAGTTTAGCTTTGTTGATAGATTGACTTTTGTAAAGCACAAGAGATTACCTGTATATTACAATACAGGTGGAACAAATACAAAAGGAATAAATTATAAATTATCAAATCGCTTTTTAAATGATTATAAGGGTAAAGTTTTTATAATTTTTGATGTACATGGGGTTAATAATGAGAATTACACTAAAAGCAGCAAAATGGGTTGTTATAAAATTGAACAATATCCAGGCTACATTTGCGATTTAAGTAACTATCAAAGCTTAAAACATTACATGGCAAATGTTATTAGTAGAAAAAGTCGTTATAAGTTTAATAGTTATAAAAGAAATCTGGAATCTAAGTACAAAATTCATTACAAAATGTATTTGAACGATATTACTCCAGAGTTATATGAAAGTATCTTTTCTGATTTTCAACGCCTTTTAAAAAAACGCTTTTTAGATAAAAAAACAGTAAACAACAACTTAAACCCTGATGAATGGACATTCTACAAAGAAGTTACTTTACCAATGATGCTTAACAAAGAGGCAGGACTATTTGTGGTTTATGACAAGGACAAACCCATAGCAATAACTTTACTTAACTTTTCAACAAGTACCATGTTTGATGTTATTAGAACTTTTGATATTGATTATGCAAAATACAGGTTAGGCTCTGTTAGTATTATGGGGCAAATAGATTGGTGCTTAAAAAATAATATCAAAATTTTAGATTTTTCAAAAGGTTATTTTGAGTATAAAAAAAGATGGGGGAATAAACCATATTGGTTTGAATATCACATATATTATGATAAAGAATCAATTAAAGCAAAAGCACTAGCGTTTCTTTATAAAAACTTTTTTGCCTTAAAACTATATTTAAGAAAAAAGCACCTTACTAATTTTATACATGAAATAAATTTTATTCTAAACAAGAAAAAATATGCTGAATAATTATTAAGTAACTTCAACCTTAAACAAAACACCCAAGTTTAGAGATGTTTCATAAATTTTTTTATTTTAAAAATAGCCGTTTCACTTTTGATTTATTTTTGGAAAATAAAATAAATGCGTTTTACGCATCTCACCTTCTAAATAAACTAACAAACGTAAGTTTTGCAGCAACTTTAATTTCATCAAATACATTCAAAACTATATATATAGTTAAAGACATTCCAGACTATTTAAGCATTGAGTTTCAAACACCAAATGATACGTATCATTTTAAAACAGTTAAACAATACAAAGGTTATCTAATAAATTTAAAGGGATACGATAACAAAGAGGCTTTCATTACCGATAATTTAAATAAGCGCAACAGAAAAAATTTATATTCAAAAGAAAGGAGTCTCAACAAAAACCATAAAATTTCAACACAGTTTTTTTTTGGAAGCATCAGTAAAGAAAAACATGACAATATATTTGAAACATTTTACATATTATTAAAGAAAAGATTTAATGAAAAGCACATACATAATCGCTATCTGTCAAATTGGAAAGATATACAAACATCTACATTTCAAAAAATTTTAGATAAGAAAGCATCACTACATATTATTTATGACGAAATGAAACCTATAGCAATTACTTTAAACTTTCATAAAGGTGACATTGTTTTTAGCCATATCCAAGCCTATAATACAAACTATTCAAAGTACAATATGGGCGATATTTGTGTAATTAATCAAATAGAATGGCTTATAAATAACAGCATTAATGTATTTGACCTCTCAATGGGGAAAACATATTATAAAGAGAAATGGAGCAATTACACTTATACGTTTATATATCACATTTTTTATAAACAAAAATCATTGTTTTCAAAAATTTATGCTAAGATTATTACTAATGAATTAAAACTTATTCAATTTTTAAGAGATAAAAATATTATTGGAAAGTTAATGAATTTTGATAAGCTTCTTTATTATTACAGAAACATTGGTACAAAATAACAGAGGAATGTTAAAAAAAATAAAACCAAAAACTCTAGATGTTTTAAGTACTTTTCTTGAAAGAAAAGAAGCATTGCCTGTTTATAATAAAATTGTAAATACAATTTCTGACAAACCAATATATGAAGCTGAAAACAACATTAACAAAGGCGATAATTATTTATATTGCATTTATGATTTTCCAGGCTATTTAAAAGGCTATGTTACCAAAAATGGATGGAAGCTAAAATTCGTAAATACTTATAAAGGCTCATTAATACTTTTAAAAAACTATAAGAACACTGAAGATTATCTAAAGCAAAAATTTAGTGCGGGTAGACGATCCAAATTTAGAACTTACAAAAAAAGATTAGAAACCTGTTTTAATATTGAATACAAAACATATTTTGGTAATATTACTAAGAATGAGTATGAAATGATTTTTAAAGCATTTCATGATATGACTAAAAAAAGGTTTTTAGAAAAGAAAATACAAAATTATGATTTATCTCGTTGGCACATTTACCATGAAATAGCTTACCCATTAATTAATAGTAAAGAAGCGGTGTTATTTGTTATTTTTAGTGACAAAAAACCTATAAGTATTTGCTTGAATTTTGTTAGAAACAATACCACCTATGGTTACCTAAGAACATACGACACTGATTATTCAAAATTTTATTTAGGCTTTACCGATTTTATTAAGCAACTTTATTGGTGTTTTGAAAACAATATTGAAATTTTTGATCTATTAAAAGGAAGTTACCCTTATAAAATGCGATTAATTGATACTCAATATCCTTTTCAAAAACATATTTTATATAATTCAAACTCTTTTCTAACAGCAGTTTCGGCAAATATTAATATTGTTAAAACTCAAGCTTTTTATGCTTTAGTAAAAATTTTGAAAAAATTAAATATAAACAAAATGTACTATGCATTTATAAATTATAAATATCGAAATAGAGAATTACAAGAATCAAAAAACGATTTTCAAGAAATTAATATTTTGAATAATTTTGAAATCGAGCAGAATGAATCACTAACAGAAATAGATATTAACGCCGATTCTTCAAGTTTTTTAAAGAGGTTTGTTTTTGATTTTTTGTACAGTAATCAAGAATTTATTCATAACATTAAGCTATTCAAACATAAAAATGAAGTAAACTCGTATGTAATTAAAGGAACGAAAAACAATCGAAAAATAACACTTCACTAGGTTAAGTTTCCATGTTAAACAATATGAAACCAGAAAATATAAACTTTTTAAATACCTTTCTTGAAAAAAGAAAAGCATTACCAGTTTATAATAGTCTTACAAATACTATTTCTGGTAATATTACAAGTAAAAGTAATGATGCATGTGCTATTACTAAAAGAAATATATACTGCA
Source organism: Jejuia spongiicola (assembly GCF_023502325.1). Lineage (NCBI taxonomy): Bacteria > Pseudomonadati > Bacteroidota > Flavobacteriia > Flavobacteriales > Flavobacteriaceae > Jejuia > Jejuia spongiicola. Next base: position 233,298 of record NZ_JAMFLZ010000003.1, on the reverse strand, counting down.
TAAACGATTTTCCATCATATATAAATGGAAGTATTACTGATAATATCTGGAAATCAAAAAAAGTGAACACTTATAAAGGTTCATTAATTCTTTTAAAAGAATATAACAACACCAAGGATTATTTAAAAAAGAAGTTTAAAACCCCAAAGAGGTTTAGAATATATCAAAGCAAACTAGAAAATAGCTTTAATATTGAATATAAAAGTTATTACGGAGATATCTCAAAAAAAGAATACGATTTTCTTTTTGAAGAATTTCATAAAATGCTAAAAACTAGATTTTTAGAAAAACAAATTAAAAACCATGATTTGTCTCGCTGGGAGGCATATCATGAGGTCGCCTTTCCTTTAATTAAAAACAAGGAAGCTGTTTTTTTTGTTATTTATTCTGATAGAAAGCCAATAAGTTTTTACTTAAACTTATTGCATAATAAAACCGTATATGGCTATGTAAAAACTTATGATATTGATTATTCTAAGTTTTCAATAGGTTTTATCAATTTTATTCAGCAATTAAAATGGTGTTTTGAAAATAACATTGAAGTTTATGATTTATTAAAAGGAAATTATGCTTATAAGAATAAGTTAATAGACCAAGAGTTTTATTATCAAAAGCATATTATTTACAACTCAAAATCTTTATTGTCTATAATATATGCCAATTTTATTTTTGCCAAAACTCGTTTGTTTTATGGTGCAATAAATGTTTTAAAAATGATAAATGTTGATTTATTATATCATAAACTTACAAATAATTTATATAAGAATAAAATTGGTAACGATGCTCCAAAAATTATAATTGCTAACCTTTCTAAAAAGCCTAACGAACAGCTAGATCGAATAGATTTAAACGATGAGACTTTTAGTTTTTTAAAAAGAATCACCTATAAATTCTTATATCATAATGATGAATCAATGGAAACTGTTGAGTTATTTAAGTTTAATAAAGAAGTAAACACTTATCTTATCTCTGGAAAGAAACAACTACAAAAAATAACATTTCAATAGTTTTGGATAAAGTAAAAAAAATAACATTTTTAAAGGCTTTTACTGAAAATAGCTTACCCCCTATTTGCAGTAAAATTATTTATGGGGAAAAGATTTATGATAATACTAATTCCGTATTAGATGTAGATTTAAAAAAGCAAGTAATAATGTTTAAAGATGTTTCTGATTATTTAGATATTGAATTGTTAGAACAGTCAGAAAATGTAGTTGTTAATAAAATAAAAACCATCAAAGGACATTTAATAGAACTCCATTTATTTAGTAATATAAAAGAATATTTGGAATCTAATTTCAAATCCAAAAGTCGATCAAATTTTAGACGTTATGAAAGTAGACTAAAAACATGCTTTAATATTAGATGTGTTTCTTATTATGGCCATATAGAAAAGCAGGAGTACGATAGGCTTTTTGTTGTTCTAAAAGAGATATTAGTCAAGAGGTTTACCGAGAAACAGGAATACAATTATGAATTGCAGCACCTTGAAGGTTATCACGATGTTTTATTTGATATGATACTTGAAAAAAGAGCAAATTTGTTTGTGATATATGATAGAGATAAGCCTATTAGTATCAGAATAAATATGTGCAAAAAAAAATTAGTTTATTATATTTTAAGCGGATATGATATAGATTATTCTAAATTTCATTTAGGTTTTATTGATATGCTTAAAAATATAGAATGGTGCATTAATAACAACTTTGAGATTTACGATCTTTTAAAAGGCTATGATTATTATAAATCTAAATGGACAACCAAAACGCATAATTATTACAATCATATAATTTATAATTCAAGCTCAATTACAAATTCATTAATTGGACAATGTCTTGCTGCCAAAGATATTATTAAGTATAAAAGCTATAGATTCTTAAAAACATATAATTTACATACAAAATATAAAAATATAAAAAGACTTGCTTTTGGTATAAGTACTCCAGCCTACAAAAAAAAGCTACCAATTGTACAAATAGAAAACGATGCAAAAAATACTACCCAAACAATTGAAATAAACATTGATAATGATAACAAATATGCATTTTTAAGAAAACCTGTATATAACTTACTTTTTTTAAATAACGAATCTATCAACAATGTTACTATTAGTAAGTTAGTTGACTCAGAAAGTACATTCAAAATTCAGTTTAAAAATAAAAACAAACTCTTAAAAATCAACAATCAAATCAAACACATAAGTAGTTATTAATTAATGCAAAGAAATAAGAAACATATTAAGGCAAGTTTTTTTTTAGATCTTTTTTTAAAAGAAAAGAGCTTTCCTCCTTTTTACAAAAAAATAACGAATATTTTTTTAAATACTGATGCTTACAATTCAAATGCAAGCGAAAATTTTAGCATTGATTATTTAACATATACAATACATGATATACCAAATTACTTAAAACCAGAGTTTAGCAAATCTACCCCTTTAAAACTATTAGAAGCACCCCTCTATTCGGGTTATATAATAGATTTAGCATGTTTCAAAAACCTTGAAGATTATTTAAACAATCATTTGGGTAGGGCTAGAAAATCGCAATTAAAAAGGTATCGAAAACGTTTGGATTTATGCATAGCTCCAAATTATAAAATATATTATGGCGATATTTCAAAAAATGAGTATAACATACTTTTCAATAGGCTTATATTAATTACAAAGCGCAGGTTTGCTCAAAAAGAAGAATTAAATTTTGAACTACCCTTTTTAGAATTGTATCGAGATATAATGTATCCAATGATACTAAATAAAAAAGCAAGCCTATTTGTTATTTATCATGATAAAAAACCAATAAACATAACGCTTAATTTTGTAGACGAGGAGTGCATTTTCCATTGGAATAGTAGTTATGATATAGATTATCAAATGTTCAATTTGGGGCATATAAATATGGTAAATCACTTAGAATGGGCTTTCAATAATGGATTTAAGTTATTTGATATGAGTCGAGGTGACTTTATGCATAAAAGAAAATATGTAAACAAAAGCTATGTTTATAATGAACATATAATTTACAACTCTAAATCCTTGCCTGCTTCTATTATAGCACATTTAAAGCATTTAAAATTAAAATTGAGATATAGCTTAATTAAGTTCCTTAAAAAGGCAAATATTCATTTATTATATGGCAGGTATGCAAAGTATAAATATAGAATTACAAAATCTAAATTAAAAAAAAATATACCATGCATTATTACATCTAATAGTACTCCAGAAATTCCAAGCTCTGAAAAGTTAAAGCGAATAGATGTAAATAATATTGAACATAATTTTTTAATAAAACCACTAAACTATTTTATACATAAAAATCAAGATAATATTAAGAATGTAAATGTTTTTGCGGATTTAAATGACACGCAAATCTTTTATTTTGAAGGCACAAAAAAAAGTCAAAATTTAATCATCAAAAATTAAAACCAAATATTTAGAAAACTTGAAATGAGTAATAAAACTAAAATAGTTGTATTTCCTAAATTATTTAAAACTAGTTCTATTCATTACTTGTATGAAAGTATTGAGTATTTTAATTTAAAGGTAAAAAACAAGCCTACTAATAATCATTTCAAAACAGCTGAAAACTCTGTTTATTCACACCGTTTAGTACCAGAGTACTTTAAATTAAACCTAAGACATCATACATTAAAAACTAAGATAATATCAGAATTTAATTGGGGATATTCTATTTTATTAAACCCTGCTGATTCAATTGACAGCTTTATGAATCGTCAATTCAATTCGAAAAAAAGGAACGTTTTAACAAGATATGTGAAGCGGTTAGAAATTTGCTTTGACATTGAATATAAAATGTTTTATGGTGATATTGATAAATCAGATTATAATTTTGTTATGCAGTCTTTATATGAAATGATAGTAGCAAGGTTTAATCAACGAAACGAATTACATAAGAATTTACATGAATGGGATTATTTATTAGAAAATACATACTCAGAAATTATTAATAAAAATGCTTCTTTATTTGTAATTTATAACAAAGATGAGCCTATTGAGGTGTCTTTAAATTATCATTTTGATAAAGTATTATTTAGTTATTTATCGTCGTATAACGTCGATTATTCAAAGTTTGGTTTAGGTCATGTTGAAATTTATAAACAAATCGAATGGTGTGCTAACAATAAGTATATTCTTTTTGAAATGGGCGTAGGTGGTATGGATTATAAGCGTAGGTGGAGTAATAATATTTACAGATACAATCACCATATTGTATATAAAAATCCATCCTTTAAACTCAATTTTTTAATTGTCAAAATTCAACTAAAGGAGTATTTGAAATCCAAAAAGATAAATGAAATATATCCAGATATAAGAGCTTTTTTTACTAAAAAACAAAAGAATAAGGTTGATGCAGTTGTTTCAGAAATTGAATCAATTAATCATTTAACATCCGATAATTATATAAAAATGAATCAAGTAGCCACTTTAGATAATCGCTTAAAAAGATATATTAATGATTTTTTATACACGTCAAAAAATCATGCAGATGACATAAGTATTTATAAAGCAAAAAACTCGTATATAATTAAAGGAAAAGATGAGTTTCAAAAAGTTTCTTTTATTAAATAGTACGGTTAATCGCATAACCAAGTAAAATAAAGATGAAACCTTACGAGAACTAATTACTTTTATATATTTGTCGTGTACCAATTATGAAGACTATTATAACCGCTTTTTTATGAAAAAGAAACTTATTAGAATTACTACTGTACCATTGTCACTAAGCGGTTTATTGCAAGGTCAGTTAAAGTTTATGTCAAATTATTTTGACATAATAGCTGTATCATCGCGAGGAGAAGATAATGCGCTTAACATGGTTTCTGAATATGAAAGCGTTCCTACTCTCCCTATTGAAATGACAAGGAAGATTACGCCTTTTAAAGATCTTTATGCAGTTTGGCAATTGTATAAATTGTTTAAAAAGGAAAAACCCTTTATTGTGCATTCTCATACACCAAAGGCTGGAACGCTATCTATGCTTGCCGCAAAACTAGCAAGAGTTCCTCACAGATTGCATACTATTGCAGGTTTGCCATTGGTTGAAGCAAAAGGGGCTAAAAGGCACTTATTAAACTTTGTAGAAAAAATAACTTATAAATGTGCAACTAAAATATATCCAAATTCTTTTGGATTGGTTGATATTATATTAGAAAACAACTTTACAAACAAAGGTAAATTAAAAGTCATTGCCAATGGGAGTTCTAATGGTATAGACACCTCATACTTTGACCCCAAACTATTTACCGACCATGACAAATTATTAAAAATGAAAAGCACATTTGGATTGCAAAATGATGATTTTGTTTTTGTTTATGTTGGTAGGTTGGTATCTGACAAAGGTATTAATGAACTATTGCTTGCTTTTAACAAAATAAATAATGAAAATAACAAAGTAAAACTTTTACTTGTTGGGACTTACGAAAATGAATTAGACCCACTTTTGCCGCAGTCAATGGAGATTATAAAAAATAATAAAAACATTGTTTCTGTAGGTTGGGTTGATGATGTTAGGCCTTATTTTATGATTTCAAATGTTTTGGTGTTCCCTAGCTATCGAGAAGGCTTTCCTAATGTTGTTATGCAATCTGGTGCCATGGAATTACCTAGTATAGTGACTAACATAAATGGTTGCAATGAAATTATAGATGATAAAAAGCATGGCATTATTATTCCAACAAAAAGCCATGAAGCTATATACAAAGCAATGGATTATGTTTTAAATAATAAAAAAGAAGCTATAGAAATGGGAATGCAATCTAGAGCTAACATAGTTTTAAAATTTGAACGAAGAAGGGTTTGGGAAGCATTACTAGCTGAATATAATGACTTAGATTAGCATCAATTGTAAATAATAAAGATAATGAGTTTGCTATTTGCTTTTTTTGAATATATGAGACGTTCTATCTTTTGGAAAATCGATTTAATTAAAGGGGCACCAATTAAAAATCATATAAAAGATATTTCAAGTATTTTAAATGATTACTCCTCAAATGAATCAATAAAAAAAAGAAAGGAATACTTATCAAGTTTATTGAAACATGCAACTTCTACTACTACTTTTTATCAAAGTACCACCTACAATTCTTTGGATGATTTTCCTTTAATAAATAAAAACATAATCCAAAGCAAACCAGAAGAGTTTGAATCTAAACTTTATAGCAACAAAAAGAACAAATTAATTTGTACAAGCGGTTCAACTGGCGCCGTATTGAAAATAAGGCATGATAAGAATAAAGTACAAAGAACCACAGCAGATACACTTTATTTTTCTAAAAAAGTTGGGTTCAAAACTGGTGCAAAACTGTTTTATTTTAGACATTGGAATGAGTATTACAAAAAGAGCAAGCTATTGCGTATAATACAAAACATTAAACCTATTGAAGTTTTAAAAATTACTAAAAATTCAACAGAAGAATTAATCAATGAAGTAAAGAATGACTCCTCAAACATTTTTTGGTTAGGCTATGCATCTGCTTTTGAGCAAACATGTAACTATATTGAATCAATTAAAGCTCCACCATTAAACAATAAGGTAAAAGGAGTGATTGCAATATCAGAAGGATTAAATAAAAGTACTAAAACACGCCTAAAAAAATATTTTAAGGCCCACGTAGTGTCTAGGTATTCTAATATGGAAAATGGGATTATTGCACAACAAGAAATAAATACAGATAGTTTCACCATAAACTGGGCTAGCTTCTATGTAGAAGTATTTAAATTAAATGAAGACACACCTGCAGAACCAGGTGAATTAGGAAGAATTGTAATTACAGATTTATTTAACTACTGTACCCCAATGATTAGATACGATACTGGCGATATAGGAATAATTAATTATAATTTCTCTCCTCCTGTTTTTAAAGCCATTGAAGGTAGAAAAACGGATACTATTTTTAATACTAAAGGAGAAGTAGTTTCATCCTTTATTATGATTAACAATTATACTTACGTTGGATTAAAGCAAAGTCAACTTATACAAGAAGGAGAAAAAATATATACTTTAAAATTGAATACTTCAAACTTATTTAATCAAGAAGAAAAAGTTTTAAAAGATTTTAAAGATTATTTAGGAAAGGACGCTGAAATCAAAATAGAATATGTTCTTGAAATTCCACTATTAGCGTCTGGTAAAAGAAAGACTACTATAAACAATTATTCTAAAAATAATTCTAAGAGATAACAAAACAAGTAACTCAACGGTAAAATAATAAAAGAGAACGTTTTTACTTAATATAAAAGCTTATTTTTTACAGATAATTATATATTTGAGTATTAATAGCAGCAAAATAAAGTTAAAGTAAACCACAGAGTTTGTATAAAAATATAATAAAGCGACTATTAGATTTTATTTTTGCCTTGTTAGGAATAATTATATTATCTCCGTTAACGTTAACTATCATAATCATTATGATAATTGCAAATAGAGGGACTCCCTTTTTTTTACAAAGAAGACCTGGCAAAAATGAAAAAATATTCAAAATTGTTAAGTTTAAAACAATGAATTCCTTAAGAGATAAAAATGGAGAATTACTTCCAGACAAAGATCGTTTAACTTCTATAGGAAAATTTGTTAGAAAATATTCACTAGACGAAATCCCTCAACTTTTTAATGTATTAATTGGCGATATGTCATTAATTGGTCCACGACCACTTATTATAGAATATTTACCTATTTATAATGAGATACAAAAAAAACGTCATAATGTTAAGCCAGGAATCACTGGTTGGGCTCAAATAAATGGTAGAAATTCAATAACATGGCAAAAAAAGTTTGAACTAGATGTTTGGTATGTTGATAATATTAGTTTGGCTTTAGATATTAAAATATTAGCAAAAACTTTTATAAACGTTTTGCAGAAAAAAGATGTCAATCTAAATAGTGAATTAGCTTCTGAATATTTTAATGGAAAGAATTAATCTAAATGAGTAGAAATTTAAACATTAAAAAACTAACAAAAAAGCAGTTAGAAGAAGCCCTGGAACAGAATTTGTATTGGGGTGATGATATCAGTTTAGTTCCTTTCTCTAAATCTAAAGCAAGATGGCTTTTAAAAAACGAGCGTATCAAAAATGATGATGTTTGTGCCATATTAAGCATAGAAAATAAAAACTTAGTATCGTTTATATTTTTAATTCCTGACTGGATTCATACTAACAATGGTATGACGAAAATTTTTTGGAGTAACCGCTGGTGGGTTCATGAAAAATATAAAAACTCAATTCTTTCTACATATACTCAGAATTTTTCTTTAGAAAGCACAAAAAATCAAGTTATAATAAAGTTTATCGGCGATGATACAATAGAATATTACAAAAAACAGCCTTTTACTAAGTTTTCTAAAAAAACAAGATACATTTTTGTGTTTGGTTTAGAAGAACAGCAAATATTATCGCGATTAAGTTTTCTTAAATTCTTAACTCCCCTACTAAAACTAATATCCAAGTCATCAAATTTTTTAATTACAAAAATTAATGCAAACAAAACTGCTACAAAAGAACTTCAATATAAGTCAGTGAATGTTATAAATGATGATGAGTGGCATTTTATTGAAAAACATACTTTAAACGATTTAATACCCAAGTCTAAAAACTATATAAACTGGCAAATAGATAACAGCCAATATACCAACACCAAATCTACCCCCTATCGGTGTCTTGTAACTAGTATTTCAAGAAGAATTTATAATGTCAATTTTTTTGTAATTCGTAATAATGAAATAATAGGGTTTATTTCTTCTCTTGTTAGGGATAACGAATATATTACTAGATATTTCCTTTGTGATATAGAGAACTACAACTTTTGCTTAGATGCACTAATGGAAAATTTTATAAAAACCCAATGTATATACTTGTTAGTTGAAGACGAAGGTTTAGGAAAAAAAATAAATAATAAGTTCATTAAAATATATAAAAACCTAAAAGAGCAAATATCATTAGCTCATAATGATATTGATATCGACTTTAAAAATAAAAAGGTGTGTCAACAAGATGGGCATTTTGCCTAATTAAAAGGTAGTTTCATGGAAGTAATTGATAAAATTAGTAGTAATCTTAAAAAATATGGTGATAATACCTCTTTTCATATTAATAATACCAATTACTCCTATAAAGAATTTTCACAGGTTATTTCTAATATTCGCTATTCATTAGCAAGTATAGAGCAGTCAAATATTGGTCTAATTACCTATGATGATATTGAAACTTATGCTTCTATATTTGCATTATGGTTTGAGGGAAAGTCTTACATACCTATTAGCCCTACTGCTCCAAAAGAAAGAAATAAATTTATTCTAAATGAAGTAAAAAGCAAGACTATACTAAGCTCTAAAAAATTATATGAGTATGAATCAGATTTTCATTTAATAACAACAAGCGGACTAGCAAATCAAAAAATAAATATTCAACCTAAGCAATACTCTAAAGAAAATTTAGCATATATATTATTTACCTCTGGTTCTACTGGCACTCCTAAAGGGGTTCCTATCTCTTTCAAAAACCTAAATAGCCTTGTAAAGAATATAAATTTAGATGCCAATCATAATATTTTCCCTACGGATAAATGCCTGCAAATGTTTGATTTAACGTTTGATTTTTCTGTTGTCACCTACTTGATGCCTTTATTAAATGGGGCTTCAGTTTATACAATTCCCAAGAATCAAATCAAGTATTTATATATATATAAGTTAATAATCAAACAACGTTTAACATACTTAATTATGGTTCCTTCAATTATTCATTATTTGAAACCATTTTTTAAGGAAATCGACGCAAAATATGTGAGGTATTGTTGTTTTGGTGCAGCTCCTTTATACATTGATGTTTTTGAGCAATGGAAAAAATGTATTCCAGAAGCAAAACTATATAATTCTTATGGTCCAACTGAGTTTACTGTTACCACGTCATATTATTCGTTTCAAGATAATGCAATTAACAGGACAAGGAATGGCGTAGTTTCGTTAGGAAAACCTATGAAAAACATTATTGCCATTGTTATTGACGATGACTTTAATATTTTACCTCCTAATACTGAAGGAGAATTATGTCTTGCAGGCCTACAATTGACCTCTGGTTATTTAAATAATGATAGCAAAAATAAATCATCTTTTTTTGAAATTAATCACCTAAATGAAAAAAATCGATTTTATAGAACTGGTGATTTATGTAGTATAGATGATGATGGTTATCTAATTTTTATAGGAAGAAAAGATTTTCAAGTAAAAATTGGAGGATATAGAGTTGAACTTGCAGAAGTTGAATTCCATGCCAAATTAAAGGAAAAAAGAGCTACTAATATTACTGCCATTGACATAACCAATAATCTAGGTAATACAGAGTTGGCCTTAGCTATTGAATCCCATTCTTTTGATACTCAGCCTATGCTTAATTACATGAAAACAAAAATGCCAGACTATATGATTCCTATGAAAATAAAGTTTATTAAGGAATTTCCCCATAATGCAAATGGGAAAATTGATAGAAAAAAATTAAAACAATATTTCGAAAATATTTAATTATGAGCAGAGAAGAAATTTTAGTAAAAGCTACACAAGCTTTTAGTACCATATTAGAACACTCAAATTTTAACCTTACAGATACTACTACAGCGGAAGATGTAGACGGTTGGGAATCAATAACACATATGATGATTATTTCAGAAGTTGAAAAAAAGTTTAGTATTAAATTTAAGCTGATGGATTTAATGGAAATGGCTAATGTTGGCGACTTATTAGATGCCATAGAATCTGAATTAGCATCCTCTGAAAATTAAGGTAAGATCTTTTTAACCAAAATTGAGAGGACAATAACCAATAGTCACCCCGAAGACAGATACAATTTTCAGCAAGCATGAATAGCAATTTAAAAACAACAGGGCTTACCAAAAGAATGTTAAGAGAAAGCATTCAAAAAAATACATATTGGAATCGTGGTATTGCTCCTTTTCATAAAAATAAAGCTATATGGCTTTTATCTAACAAAAGAATAGAAGAAGATGAGTATTGTTTCGTTATCACAACTGAGGACGAAAAAATAGTATCATTTGTCCACATGATACCTGACCTCTTAAACTTAAAAAATCAAGACCCTCAAAAAATTTATTGGATAGTTTATTGGTGGGTCGCCCCAAAATTTCAAAATTCAGTTGTAGCCACTTATACTTTTTACGAAGCATTAAAACTTTCCAATAATAAAATTATAATTAAATGGTATGCAGAGCATATTGCTGAATTTTATAATAAATTGCCCTTAACTGTTATAGCATCAAGATTACGTTACACAATTTTTCTAAGTTTAGATCCGTCAATGCTTGTTGGTAAATTTAAATTTCTTAAACCATTTCGTAGTATATTAGATAGCTTTGATTATATAATAGCTTCAATTATTAATAGAATAAACTACAATAAACTAAAGAAAACCACAAAAAATCTTTTTTACGATTATATAAATGAAATAGATTATGAAGCTTGGAAATTTATAGAGCCTTTGTGTAAAAATGACTTAATTATAAAATCTAAAGGCTATATCAATTGGTCAATAGATAATAAGCAATATACTCAAATCTCTGTACCGTCTAAGCAACGTTATAAAGTTTTAAAAACAGGTTCTAGTAATAATATACATATTCATAACCTTAAAATTATCCAGGATGGAAATATGATAGGCTTTTTGTCTTACATAGTAAACTACAATGAATTTAATGTTAAATACTTTTTAGTTGAAAAAGAAGAGCATTACAATTTATGTATTGATGTATTGATAGAAAATTTTATTAATAAAAAATCAAAATTTATTTTTACTGATGACACTAAACTAGCTAAAAATATAAAAAAACGTTTTTTAACTACTTTTACTCACAAATCTTTAAAAAAGGGATTGGCCCACAATAGCTTGGGGTTAAATATAGAAAACGCAAATCTATTAGACAGAGATGGTCATTTTTATTAATTATAATGTAGAGTAGTATATTTAATGAAATTTTTAAAAAACATACAAAAATCAATAGAAAATAATACTGAGTACAATGTGCTTTGTGTTAGTAATGTATACTATACTTATAACGATTTTGAGAGTGAAATAAAAAAAATCAGGTATGCAATAGTAAATTCTATTGACTCATCAGAAAAGTTAGTAGGCTTAGTAACAAATGATGACATACAAACATATGCCAGTATAATTGCTCTATGGTTAGAAGGAAAGGCTTATGTTCCGGTAAACCCAGACACTCCTTTAGATAGAAATCACCATATTTTCGAATCTACGAAAACCAAATATGTAATTGATTCTTCCAAAGAATCCGTTTATTCTAATTATGAGGTTATTAACTCAAGTGAGTTACAAAAACAGCATTCAAATTTGAGCCCAAAAAATTTTTCTGGATCTGAAAATGATATTGCATATATTTTATTTACTTCTGGTACTACAGGTACTCCAAAAGGGGTTCCAATTACATTTAATAATGTTCAAGCATTGGTAAACGCAATTGATGCAGAGCCTGGATTTAATCTTAATAATAAAGACAGATGTCTTCAAATGTTTGAACTAACTTTTGATTTCTCTGTAGTAACTTATTTGTTTCCATTATTAGCTGGTTCCTGTATGTATACTATACCAAAAGGAACAATTAAGTATTTTTATATATTTAAACTCATTAAAGAAAAAGCATTAACTGTTCTAACAATGGTGCCTTCTATAATAAACTATCTACGCCCCTACTTTCCAGAAATTAACGAAACATCTGTTAGATATTGCAGCTTTGGTGGAGGGGCCTTACACAGTGATATCGCAAAAGAATGGAGTGACTGCTTACCAAATTGTAAAATATTTAATTATTATGGACCTACAGAATTTACCGTTTACAGCGGTTTTTACCCATATAATAAAGATACTCATACTAAAGCCCATAATGGCATAATAGCTATAGGGACGCCTCAAAAGGACACTTTATACCTAGTAGTAAATGAAAATAATGAAGAAGTAGCAATTGGCGAAACTGGGGAGCTCTGTTTAGGCGGACCTCAAATAACACCTGGTTATTGGAAGAATGAAGAAAGAAATAAATTAAGTTTTTTCGTTAGAGCTGAAAATGGCAAAAATATAAGATACTATAAAACGGGAGATTTATGCCTTAAAGATGAGGAAGGAGATTTTCTTTATGTTGGGAGAAGTGATTTTCAAGTAAAAATAAGAGGGTATAGAGTTGAATTATCAGAGATTGAATTCCATGCCAAAACCAAATCTAAAGAAAAGGTTAATATGGTAGCTTTAGATATTTATAACAACCTTGGAAATGCCGAATTAGGATTAGCAATTGAATCTGAAACTTTTGATACCAAAGAAATATTTGAGTATATGAAATCAAAGATGCCTAGCTATATGGTTCCTATGCATGTACGGTTTATTAAAGAATTTCCGCATAGTATAAATGGTAAAATTGACAGAAAAGAATTAAAAAAATATTTTAATATAAATTAAATTTATGAATAGAAAAGAAATTTTAGAGAAAGTTTCAGCTGCTTTTTCAAGTATACTAGAACACAATAACTTTCAACTAAAAGACGAAACAACAGCTGATGATGTTGATGGCTGGGAATCAATAACGCACATGATGATTATTTCTGAAATCGAAAAAACTTTTAGTATCAAGTTTAAGTTGATGGATTTAATGAATATGAATAGTGTTGGAGACTTATTAAACACTATAGAATCTGAATTATTAATAAATTAGTAACTTCATTTCATATTTAAGCAAAAATCCCAAATAAAAAAAGTGAAAAAGATTGTAATAATTGGAGCTTCTGGTCACGCAAAGGTCATCATTGATATTATTGAAAAACGTAATGAATATCAAATAATCGGGCTAATAGATTCGTACAAAGAAGCTAATCAAAAAATAATGGGCTACCCCATTTTAGGAAAGGAAAATTTAATTCCTGAATTAATGATAAAAGACGGAGTAGTAGGTGGAGTAATTGCCATTGGTGATAATTGGTCCAGAAGTAAACTTAGAGATACAATAAAATCTTTAGCTCCTAAGTTTAAGTTTTTACCAGCTATACACCCAAATTCAACTTTATATAATAACTTAAAGATAAAACAAGGAGTTGTAATAATGGCAGGAGCTATTGTAAATTCTGATTCTTTAATAGAAGAATTTTGCATTTTAAATACAAAATCTTCTTTAGGACATGACAGCATAATGAAAAAGTTCTCCAGTTTAGCGCCAAATGCCACTACAGGAGGACATGTAAATATTGGTGAATTTTCAGCGATATCAATAGGAGCTACTATTATTCAAAGTATTAAAATTGGAAAACATTCAGTTATTGGAGCTGGCGCATTAGTATTAGAAGATATTGGTAATAATTTAATTGCATTTGGCTCACCAGCTAAGGATATAAAAGGAAGACAAAAAGGAGAATCATATTTAGCTAAATAATAAAACGATTTTATGTATACATTATTTTTTAAAAACATATTAGATTTTTTTATTTCTCTAATTGGTTTAATAATACTATCACCAATAATTGCAATAATCATAGTAGTATTAATTTTTACCAATAATGGTAAACCTTTTTTTTTACAATTAAGACCAGGAAAGTATGGTAAACTTTTTAAAATTATAAAGTTTAAAACAATGACAGATTTAAAGCCAAGTTTAAAAAAAGAAGAGCACAGTTTAAATCGTGTCACTAAAACAGGAGCTTTTATTAGAAAATATTCGTTAGATGAAATTTTACAACTAGTTAACGTTTTAAAAGGCGATATGAGTTTAATTGGTCCTAGACCTTTATTAGTTGAGTATTTACCATTATATAACAATGTTCAAAAAACAAGGCACAATGTAAGACCAGGTATTACAGGGTGGGCACAAATTAAGGGTAGGAATGCAATAAGTTGGGACCAAAAGTTTGAATATGATGTATGGTATGTTAAAAATTTAAGCTTTGGGTTAGATGTGAAAATTTTATTTCTTACGATGCTAAAAGTTATTAAAAAAGATGGTGTTAACACAAACGAAAATATGACTATGCCGGCATGGAAAGGTAATAATCCGTAAATAATTAATAAAAAAGTAGAATATATATAATGAAAGAGCCTATTAATAAAAAGAAGGTGAGAATTTATGGAGCTGGAGGTCATTCTCAAGTTATAAAAGAGGTTTTGGAAAAAAACAATTATTTAGTAACTGAAACCTTTGATGATAAACCTGAAGGCGTGCATCATGCTTCTAAAAATGTTTCTATCGGTGCCAGAAAAAGTCTAGCTAACTTTCCTCACTCTGGAGATCCTGTTATAATAGCTGTTGGAATAAATTCTGAAAGAGCAGAAATAGCTGAATTCTTAAAATGTGATTATGAGAAAGCCGTTCATCATTCAGCAATAATATCTGACACCTCTAAAATTGGGGAAGGAACTGTTGTATTTGCAGGTGCAATTATTCAACCTAACTCCACTATAGGGAAGCATGTTATTATAAATACAGGAGCTAGTGTTGATCATGATAATGTAATTGGAGATTTCGCACATATCTCTCCTAAAGCAGCTTTATGTGGGCATGTAGAAGTTGGAGAAGGATCTCATGTAGGTGTAGGGGCTGTAGTTATCCCAAAAGTAAAGATTGGCAAATGGTGCACCATTGGAGCTGGAACAATTGTTTTAAAAGATGTTCCAGATTATTCAACACTTGTAGGAAACCCTGGCGTAATAATTAAAACAAAAAAACCAAATTAAAAGTGAATACATACGATACAACATCAGATATTACATTTATTGGTTCTGGAATTTCAACCTCTTTCAGTATTATAAATTTTTTAGATCTTATCAATACTAGAGCCAGTATAAATGATAAAATATCTATAAGCATAATCGAAAAATATTCTGAGTTTAACATAGGCATCCCATATGGCTCAAGGTCTGGATTTTCAACCCTTCTAATAACATCTTTAAGAAACTTTTTAATTGAACCAGAACTTAGCTTATTTATTAAATGGCTTAACAAAAACAAAACATGGCTTTTAGAAGAGTTTGAAAAAGAAGGAGGCATTTTGTCAAAAAAATGGATTCAAGATAATAAAGATGATATTCAAAATAACAGATGGAAGGAACTTTTTATTCCAAGACGCTTTTTTGGTTGTTATATTAATTTAAGAGTTAATAATAAAATTAAAGAACTATCTGAAAAAGGGTACATCAATGTTAATTTTATTTCAGGAGAAGTAACCGATATTGAAAAAAATGAAAACACATATAAAATATCGCTACAGAATAACTATGAGATTGTTTCTAAAAAAGTAGTTTTATCTGTAGGCTCTTTACCCATAAACTATTTATGGAAAAACAAAGACATAATCCAAGAGAAAAACCTAATGTTTGTTAATAATCCCTATAAGCCAGAATTAGGGATTGTTTTAAACAAAATTAATAATTTTATAAAAAGTAGGGATACCAAAAAGGCCACAAATATTCTTATAGTTGGAGCTAATGCTAGTGCGCTAGAGTTAATTTACAAAATTAATGACTTCTCAAATGAGGAATACAAAAATACCAATTTCACATTTCTCTCTACACAAGGAACTATTCCTGATGCAATAATTGATGAAGAAAGGCAAAAAAAGTTTATTCCAAACTATTTAAATGAGCTAAAGAAAGAAAAAAATGTAACAGCAAAATCAATTGCTCATGCTACTTTTAAAGACCTTGATAGGGCTGATGAAATTAATTTAGGAGCAGCATCGACTGTAGATATAGTCTCTAAATATTTTGGCGTTTTACTAGAAGATCTTAATCCTAAGGAGCTTGAAATATTTGCTTGCCAATATGGAAATCAAATTGGAAAAAGACAGCGCTGCGCTGGTTTACATTACTCTAATGTTATAACTGATTTAGAAAAACAAAATAGATTTGTGCACATTGCGGGTCGTTTTAGCACCTTGAGTCTTGCAAGCAATGGCGATTACAATTTAGAATACATAGATACAGGTACAAAAAACGAAACTACGCATACAGAGCCTTTTCATGTTATTATTAATTGTGTTGGTAGCAAGAATTTAAATAGTGAAGATTTACCAATACTCTATCAAAATTTAATTAAAAAAAATTATTGCACCCCTAATCAGTCAAATATTGGATTTCATGTAAATAAATCTTTAGAAGCCCATGAAAACCTCCATATAATGGGGCCTATGCTGGCTGGTAATGTAATAGGTAATAGAGCTGTATGGCATGTTGAACACTGTGGAAGAATTATTTGGCTTTCTAAAATATTATCAAAGATTCTGTTTGATGATCTTTATCGTAACGATAATTACACTCCAAAAAGCTATGAATTGGAAATTCATAGCTTGAATAGCGATGCTTACATTAAAAGATATAGAAAATTATTAATAGAAAACTGGAACAATAATATCTACTATGCCTACGATCATTTAAAATATTTTGAAAATGAGACAAATGTCCTAAAATACTTTTTATTTAAAGTTAATGGTTCAAGTAAGATATTAATGCCAATCATTTTAAGACAGGTTGAGGTTAATGGTGAAAAAACTAAGCATTTTGACGCGATCACCCCATATGGATATAGCGGACCTCTGTATAACGGTGATGTTAATGAAGAATGTTTAAAAGAATTTTGGAAAGCGGTTGATAATTGGTATAAAGAAAATAATGTTATTACAGAATTTATAAGATTTAGCCTTAATGGAAACTATTCTGGGTATAATGGATTGTTAATAAATACCCTTAATAACGTAAAAGGAACGCTAGTATCAGATTTTGATTTACATTGGCTATCATTCTTACCTAAAGTACGGAATAATTACCGCAAAGCCGTTTCATATAATTTAGAGGTTAAAATTTTTGACACTCATGACATTAATGAAAATACTATTCAAATTTTCTTTGACATTTATACGGAAACAATGAAAAGGCTTAATGCCAAAGCTATATATTTCTTTTCACTGAATTATTTTAAAAGTTTAATATTAAATAATTTAAATGAGTTTTCAATTGCATTTGCTTACTTAGATAATATTCCTATTTCAACTGAGCTAATAATAAAGAATGACAAAACAATATTTGCTTTTCTTGGAGGAACCGATGCAAATTATTACAGTTATAGACCCAATGATTTTTTAAGGGTTGAAATTATAAAATGGGCTGTTAAAAGTAATTTAAAATATTATGTTTTGGGGGGAGGATTGAAAGATAAGGATGGTTTATATAAAAGTAAGAAAGCTCTTTTTCCAAAAAATGAAGACGTTGTGTTTTATACTGGCAGAAAAATAATTAATTATGAAGTATATGAAAGGTTATGTGGAGAACATATTGATGATTATGCTCAAATACATAAAGAAGAGCTGAAAAATTATTTTTTTCCTTTATATAGATTTAACAACAGGTAAGACAAATTCTGATAAATTACTATCTCCAAATGAATAAAAAGCATAGTGACTTTTTTTTTGAATATTATGAAAAATGTAGAATTCCCGATTCTTTTTCAGAGGTATTTTATACTCAGGAAGAAAAGATTTGGAGAAACTCAAATTATCAAGAAGTTAAAAACTTAAGTCTTGTTAATTCGGTTATGTTTGTTCCTCAATATATCAACCCAAGAGTAAACAATGACCTATTTAATGTAAAAAAAATAACTCAATTTTTTAAAGGTTATGCTATTCTTTTAGATGAATTTAAATCAATTGATGAATACTTAAAGTATCGTTTTAAAAAGAATGCAAAATCTATACGAAAACGAATTAAAAGATTAGAACTAAGTTTCCCTATAAGTTATCATTTCTATTTTGGCGAGATTTCTGAAAAAGACTATCACTTTTTTATGGATACTTTAAAAAAAATGATAATTAATAGATTTAAAGAAAGAAATGATATTAGCCAAAACTTATTAAACTGGGAACACTATCAAAAAATATTCTTTGATTTAATCAATGATAAAAAAGCATCTCTCTTTGTAATAAAAAATGAGGAAGAGCCTATTTGTGTATCAATAAGTAATCATTTTAATGGAAAGATGTTTAGCTCTGTATCGTCTTATGATATTGATTTTGCAAAATTCAGCATGGGTAGCATTGAAATTTACAAAAAATTAGAGTGGTGTATAGAGAATAGCCATAACACATATGAATTTGGTATGGGTGATTTGAGTTATAAGCGAGAATGGTCTAACAATATTTATAATTTTGAATATCAAATTATTTATCCAAAAAAATCAATTATTGCGAAAATAAAGGCTACCGTTGAATATATAAAAGTGAATTTAAAGGAAAGTGTTTACAAACTAGCATATGTGCGTTATAAAAAATGGAAAACTAAACGAAAAAAAAGTATCCCATTCCACCCAAGCTATAATGTGCATTCTATTGAAGAAATAGCAGATTATAAAAGTTTAAGTAAAATTGATTACAACTTAAAGAGTCATTCATTTTTAAGAAAGCCAGTTTTTGATTTTTTATATTCTAACATGGAAAATGTCATAAATGTAGAGGTATTTGAATTATCAAAACAAGAAAAATCATATTTAATCATAGGGCAATCTAATAAACAAAAAATCATTTTTGATTAGCAAAGAGATAATTTTATAGAATAGTGAATAATAACAAATTAATAGCAAATCTTAAAGTCATAGATAAAAAAAATGAATGGCAAAATACGCTTGAAGGTATTGGTCATTATGATTTTTATCACACTTATGATTATCATCATTTATCAAAGTCTAAGAATGAAAAAGCTATACTATTAAAATATGAAGAAGAAAATAAAGTAATTTGTTTTCCTTTAATAATAAGAAAAATAAGTGATTCAGGTTTTTATGATGCAACATCTGTTTATGGCTATTCTGGACCATTACAAAAAAATATAGATAAAAATTTTAAAAATGATGCTTTTTCTGAAGCATTAAATAATTACTTCATCAAAGAAAAAATAATATCGGTTTTTTCAAGATTAAATCCATATATAGCAAATCAAGATATTGTGCTCAATCATATTGGTGAAATAAAAAGATTGTGGAAAGTTGTTAATATAGACCTCACTATTGATTTAAAAAAGCAACGTGAGCTTTACTCCAGAACCACAAAACGGTATATAAACAAATGTCGAAAATTATGTGATATAATAATAAGTAATTCAGCTTCAAGTATAGATGATTTTGTTGACTTATATTATGAAAACATGAATCGTGTAAATGCTAAGGAAAATTATTATTTTTCCAAAGAATATTTTTTGAAGTTCATTAATGGAGAAGATTATAAAACAGATATAGTGCTAGCTGTTTTTAAAGAAACTGGGGAAATTATATCCGCTGCATTAATGGTAAAAACCAATGACATTGTACAATATCATCTGTCTGGTACAAAAGCTGAATACTTATACTTATCCCCTATTCGATTATTGATAGACGAAATGAGAATTAAAGCCACATTAAAAAACAAAACTTATTTTAATCTTGGAGGAGGTTTAGGAAATACTGACGATGGTCTATTTAAATTTAAATCATCATTCTCAAAAGATTATAAACCATTTAAAATATGGAAGCACATAGTAAATAATGATGCTTATGATAGCTTAGTAGAACAATATGCAACTTCAGATTGTGACTCAAGCTTTTTCCCTTTGTACAGATGTAATGGCTTATAACGTTTCTAATTCTTTAGCTATATGATTAGCAATTAAGCTTCTACCATGATTATTCCAATGCCTATCATAAATTAAAGTAGTTGGTGTTTGAGATTTATTTAGAACTTCATAAAAATCTATATATCTATAATTATTTTTATTTAAATACTCCAAAAATATTTGGGGTGTAATATTTGAGTCTAAAAGAAGGGTAAATCGCTTTTTATCATAGTCGTATTTTTCTATTAAAGATTTAAAATTTTCTATATATTCCAAATGTACTTTTTTAATATCCTTCTCAGTTTTTTCTTTAGCGATTTTCTTTGATTGTTTTTTAAAAAGAGAAGCCAATTTACCAATAATATCAAACACAGGGTCAAAAAGCCCATTATTCTGAGCATACACTATTAGTTTTACTTTACGAATGCCATTGTACAAAGGTGTTTCCAAATGCATCCTATCTTGAACTACATTATACTCACCTCTTGTTAAATCATTTTCAAATTTTAATCCTAAAATTACATAGTCTATTTTATCAAATACATCTTTATAGGCGTGAATTAAGTGCAATTGATCTGCAAAATCATAGCCAGCATATCCAAATTCATAAACTTCTACATTGTTTAATCTATTCTCAATTTTTTTTCCAATAGAATTATAATAATGCTGATGAAACCCTTCAATAAAAGAGTCACCTACTAAAGCTAGCTCTACTTTACTATAAGATGGTGTAAACTCTCTGTAGGAATTATATCCTGAGTTATTAATTTTATATTCAGAAAAGTTTTGTCTCCTTATTCCTGTTACTGATTTCCCTGCCTGATTAGGCACCCATTTTTCTACATTAAATTCATCGACATAACGTGAAGGATAGTCTTTAGTTAAATGAAAAACACGTATTACAACTTCTAACACTAACAGTATTAAAAAGGCGTATAGAATGATTTTTAATATTAATTTTTTCATTTTATTTTTACTTAAAATTGAAAATAAATAAACGATCTATCAATACTGTCATCGTAAAACAATAACATAAAAAGAATTATAATGACATACATAATGAATCTCACAACTTTTGATTTGAATTTAAAAGGAGAGCGTTCGTCTTTTCTAATTCTATATTCATATAAAACAAATAGTATTATAAGAACATAGTAGTCAATCATTCTGTAACCATTTGGGTGATGGTAAACTTCGTAAGTAAAGTTAGATATTATTACTTTTATAAATGCAAAGGCATCAGAAATAGATTCCGATCTAAAAAAGATTCTAGAAAATGTTACTATTCCAAAAGTTAAAACTACTTGACCAATTTCTTTTAATGATGGAAAAATTGTGTACTCACCTACTACACTATTTTTATAAATAGTATTTCTTCCCAATAAAAATACAGGAATAAATGCAAGTGCGTGAAATGCTCCCCAAAAAATAAATGTCCAATTTGCTCCATGCCAGAAGCCGCTAACTAAAAAAATGATAACAATATTTCTTACAGATTTAAGCTTACTAACACGCGACCCGCCTAACGGTATATACACATAATGTCTGAACCATGTTGAAAGCGATACATGCCATCGCTGCCAATATTCTGCAACGTTTCTTGAGAAATTTGGAAATTTAAAGTTAGACATTAATTCTATACCAAATAATTTTGCAGTACCTATAGCAATATCAGAATATCCACTAAAATCGCCATAGACTTGAAAACTAAATAAAGTCACTCCTAGAATAAGTGTAGATGCAGGGTAGTTTGCATAGTTTGCAAAAATATCATCAACTATTGGCCCTAAAGAATCAGCAATAACTACCTTTTTAAAAAGCCCCCATAGTATTAACTTTAAACCACTTACAGTTCGATCATAACTAAACTTTCTTTTACTCGTAATTTGTACTAATAAATTAGATGCGCGCTCAATTGGCCCTGCTACTAATTGTGGAAAAAAACTAACAAATGCAGCAAACGATAGAAAATCTCGAGTGGGCTTTAGTTTTCTATAATAAATATCGAACGAATAGGACATGGTTTGAAAGGTGTAAAACGATATTCCTACTGGTAGGATCACGCGTAATGTCCAAGTGCTTTTCATATTATAACCAAACATTGAAAACATATCTACCCAAGAATCAACAAAAAAATTGTAATACTTAAAAAAGCCTAAAAGGCCAACATTAAAAAGAACACTTACCCATAGCCACGATTTTCTTATAGATTTTTTTTCACTTGAATCTATGTTAATTCCAACTATGTAATCAACTATGGTACTAAGTAATATAAGTGAAAGAAACCTCCAATCCCACCAGCCATAAAATAGATAACTAGCAAAAAGTAGTAGGAAATTTTGTGCCTTTAGATTTTTTTTTAAAACTAACCAGTATAGTGAGAAAACTATAACTAAAAATATAAAAAAGTCTAAAGAATTAAATACCATGCATTATAAATTAAAAATGTATGAACAGTCGAAATATAATTAAATGTCTTACAATGCTTTAACTAAATCAAAATTATTCTTTGAATTACAAAATTATTATACAATCGGTATTGAAATAATGCTAATAAAATGTTTTTAAATAATTCTAATATAATTTATAACCATGAGAGACTATGTCGAAATAATTGGCTATTAATCTAATAATAAATCATATCGCATTTAAAATTGATATTTTGTTACATCAAATGGTTATATTATTGACTGATAGCTTATCAGCTAAAATAAAATTAATATCAAATGAATATCGTATCAGAAATTGTAAAACAAAGCCAGCCAATTGAAGAAGTAACCTCTATTGATTCTACAACGTTTAAAAAAAACTACTTCAATAAAAAAAGACCAGTTATAATTAAAGGTCATGCTAAAGATTGGGGAGCAACTAAAAAATGGGGTTTAGATTTTTTCTTAAAACTCAAAGATGACAAAGATATTCTCTTATTATCTGACAACTTTATCCAAGACGATAATAGATACAAAAGCGACTCATTCAAAGCATATATTCAACGGCTAAAGGACACAGAAAAGAATAATACCCCAGTAAAAGATTATTTAACAACTCTAGATGTTTTTAAATATTATCCACATTTAAAAAATGATGTTGATTTTTCTCTGTTTGAAAAACACACAAAAACCAATGATGTTTCGGCTTGGATAGGTCCTGCCAATACTATTTCTGGTTTTCATGCAGATACAGCCAACAATTTGTATGCACAAATCAAAGGTGAAAAAATGTTTATCATAGCCTCTACTAAGTATAATAAATACATGTATCCTAGTAAAAAGCATATATATGGAGCTGTCGCAAGCGAAGTAGATATAAATAAATTTAGCTATGAGGAACATCCCAAAATCAAAGAAGTTGAGTTTCATAGTGTTATTCTTCAACCTGGCGATGTTTTATTTGTTCCTCAAAACTGGTGGCATTATGTACAGGCCTTGACACCATCTATTAGTATAAGTAATTTTGGCTATACAAAGTTTGAGATTTACAGTTTAAAGCTTAAAGAAAGAATAATACAATCATTGCACAAACGAGGTTATTATAAAGCTAATAATTGTTTTTGCTGCGAAAAAAAATAATTCAATAACAAAAAAAAAGCCCTCTTAGAGGGCTTTTTAGTTATATAAAATTCAATTATAACTCGTTAAAAATAGAATGCATTAAACGCTTTTTATCATTTAAGCTTTCTTCTAGAGAAATCATGGTTTCTGTCCTATAAACACCTTCAATATCATCTAGCATAAAAATAACTTCTTTTGCGTGCTCTGTACTTTTAGCTCTAATTTTACAAAAAATATTAAATTTACCAGTAGTTATGTGAGCAACAGTTACGAATGGAATGTTATTAATGCGTTCTAAAACAAATTTTGTTTGAGAAGTGTTATTCAAAAATACTCCAACATATGCTATAAATGAATATCCAAGTTTTTTGTAATCCAATGTTAATGATGAACCTCTGATTATACCAGATTCTTCCATTTTTTTAACTCTAACATGCACCGTACCTGCAGATATTAATAATTTTTTGGCTATGTCAGTAAAAGGAATTCTTGTATTATCAATTAACATGTCAAGAATTTGATGATCGATTTCGTCTAATTTAATTTTCCCCATAATTAACTATTCTTAAATAAAAAGCAAAATTAATACATTTTTACTAATAATTATATATTATTTTTGCCTTTTATTGTTCAAATAATGCAATTTTCTCATTATTCATCATAACGAAATCGTTTTCGTAACCTAACTGTAGCTCATTACCTTTTACATCATATACATTAAATCCATTGGCGTTTAATGTTTTATGAGCAAAAAAGGCATCTAGTTTTTCTATTTTTTCAACCTTAGGGACAAATTCTATTTTATTGTTTTTTAAAGTTTCATGATACATAACACCTATATCTTGCAATTCTCCTTCATACTTCCCTCCTAGTTTAGCATTTCTAATTACAACATCAAAAAAGCATTTTTCATTTTCAGGAATATCAAAATACGCCTTATATAAACTCCCATCAACAATATTATTAGAAATATAATTTAATGACTCAAGCATAGAAATATAAATATACTCTCGCGTTTTATCTCGTGCATAATCGTTGTAAAAATGGCCAGCTTCAAACAAAATTGTAGGCACATTTGCACTTTGAAATGTATCACCTACACAATTCAAATTAAAAGCGTCATCATAAACACCAACTTGATTGGGTATTACATTTTGAAGCATAGTATTCATAATTCCTATTACCTCCATGGCTATTTTACGATTTGAAGTAATTGTACAATCCTTATCTTGCGCTGGAGCTAAAAACGATACCGTAGCAGGTTTATTTGTCTTTCCTGCACTAAAAATTGTACGTTGCCCATGAAGATTGTAACAAAAATGTGGTTTAAACTCATCAAAAACCGATTTTATAACTTTACTTTCTGGTTGTGATAAATGTTGTGCGTCTCTATTTAAATCTACATTTTTTGCGTTAACTCTTGTGTAAGCAATAGCCCCATCTGGATTTAGAATAGGAATAATACATAAAGTACATGCTTGTAAAATAAAATCTAAATTAGAATCTTTACTTAAAAGCGTATTTAAAATATCAAATATTGCTTTAGTAGTAGTCGATTCGTTTCCATGCATTTGCGACCACATCAATATTTTTTTATTTCCGCTACCAACATTTATCGAATAGATGGGATTACCTAAAACAGATTTTCCAATTGTATTTACACTTAAAGATTTGTCTAATTTTTTTAATAAAGGTTCAATATTGTTGTTAGTAATATATCTATGGTTTAGACTACTTTCTTTGTGTTTTAAAAACAATGATTTAATATCTTCTACGTTCATTTATTTTTTTTAATATACAAATGTAAACATTTACTAATTTACAATTGTAAACAAAGTTTTCAAGTATCTTGTTTACATTATTATACAGATAGAGTGTTTTAATTGCCCAATAATCGTAATATTCTAACAAAAATTACATAGATATATTTAAAATATTTATTTTCAGATGTTTAAATTAGTTTATATAAATTATAAGTTTAATATTTACAATAATATAATGTGTTACGGATACTATTATTTCAAATATATCGTTACATTTGTAACGTATTTAGGTTTTAATACAAGTTTACAATGATAAACAATGAAGATTTTGTAAAACGACTCCAAAAAGTAATAGATTACTACGGAGAATCTGCCTCCTCTTTCGCTGAAAAAATTGGAGCACAGCGTTCTAGTATTTCTCATATATTATCTGGCAGAAACAAGCCTAGTCTAGACTTTATTTTAAAGATTCTTTCCTCCTTTCCAGAGGTTGAATTATATTGGTTGTTAAATGGCAAAGGTGAATTTCCAACTAACAATAATCCAGTCGATGAAAAAACTAAAACTCCAAAATTAAAGATTGAAGATGCATTGCAATCTGATATTGGTAACAAAAAAGAGATTGAACGCATAATTATTTTTTATTCTGACGGAAGTTTTAAAAATTTTCAAAATTAACAGCATTCTTTACTAGCTTTGCATAAACTATTTTTTATGCGCTTTTTATGTCTCCTCTTATTGCTTACCCTTTTTAGTTGTTACGAAACCACTAGAGACTGTAAAGATTATAAAACTGGTAAGTTTTATAGTGAAGTTTATATAAATGATGAATTATTTAAGTCAACATTTAATAGAACAAAGAAATTGCAAATAGAAACTTATAATAATAAAATAGATTCATCTAAATTAAGATGGATAAATGACTGTGAGGTGATTTTCAAAACTATGAACCCTAAAAACAGAGCTGAAAGAAAAGATATTCACTTAAAAATTTTAACCACTACAGATTCCTCATATACTTTTGAGTATTCTTATGTTGGCGAAACAAAAAAACAAAGAGGAATAGCCTATAGGACTAAATAGCAACTAATCAAATGGGTACAAAAATGATTCTACTAAATTAAATTTCAATTCTTTATTAGCAGTTATTTCGTAAGTTAAAAATATTTCACCCCAATATTCACCATCAGAAAAATCAGCTATAATCCACTTATGGTTTAGCATTTTAACTGTGTTAATTAATATTTTTCTGCCTTCACTTGCGGCATATGGCACAATAGGGTGATCGCCTTTGACTTCATTTAATTTATAAAGTTCGTCTTTTATAAAAGGAATCAATTCGTCAACATTGTAACCATCATTCTCAAAATAGCTAATTGCATCCTCATTTCTGCTTAGATTGAAATGTGAAAGACTTAAAACTTCATCTTGGAGCACTGCTAAAGAGTCTTTATACTTTACGGATTTAGCTTTATAGTTTTCTAGTTTAGTATTCATGTCTTCGAATATACGCTTAGAGTTAACATACTGAAACAATACTAATAATACCGAAAACACAAACAGATACATAAAAATTCTTTGTTTCATCTTTTATAATTTTACACGGTTATTTTTAAGCCATCATAAGCTAAAAAAACATTTTTTGGTAAACTTTGCTGTACTTCATCATGAAAGCCTAGCAAATGACTTATGTGCGTTAAATATGTTCTTTCTGGCCTTACTTCTTTAATAAACCGTAGAGCTTCTTCTAAATTGAAATGAGAAATATGAGGTTGAATACGTAACGCGTTAACAACTAAAACCTTAAGGTTTTTAAGCTTTTCAATTTCAACTTCATCTACTTCCTTTATATCCGTTAAATACGCAAAGTCATTAAATCGATAGCCAAAAACTTGAACAAAATAATGATTTGCATCAATAGGTACAACTTTAGTTCCCGATAAATTAAATGGCTTATTCTCAATAACATTTGTTATTATTGTTGGCGCTCCTGGATATTTGTTTTCAGTTTCAAAAATATAATTAAACCTATTTTTTATCGATTTAATTACGCGCTCATGCGCATATATATTCATATCTCCATTCATGTAGCACAATGGTCTAATATCATCAATACCAGCTACATGATCAGAATGTTCGTGTGTAAATATAATACCATCAATTTTTTCGCACCCGCATTTCAACATTTGCTGTCTAAAATCTGGACCGCAGTCAATTACATATGCAAAATTATCCCATTCAATCAAAACCGAAACTCTTAACCGTTTATCTTTAGGGTTTTCACTTAAACACACAGGGTGCTTACTTCCAATAACCGGAATACCTTGAGATGTACCTGTGCCAAGAAATGTGATTTTCAAAAAAAAAGCTATTATTTAACTACAAAAATAAGCTTATTTTTTTGTTTGCTATAGTTATTTAATACCTTTGTATTATTAAAAACAACTCAAAAAAATATTATGGAAATTACCATAAAGGGGGATAAAGAATTTGATGATATTCCATCATTAAAGTCTAAAGCACTACGCATAAATTTAAACGAAAATATTTACGGAACATTTGCTGAGATTGGTGCAGGTCAAGAAACTTGTCGCCATTTTTTTAGAGCTGGTGGTGCATCAGGAACTATTGCCAAAGCAATGTCTGCTTATGATAAAGATTTTAGTGACGCCATTTATGGAATAGAAGATGATAGACGCTATGTAACAGAAGCGCGCCTACGCAAGATGCTTTCTCATGAAATGAGTCTTATGGAAAAGCGTATTACTCGTGACAAGCATCCTAATAAAATATTTTTTACATATGCTAATACTGTAGCAACAATAGATTTTGCTAAAAAATTTAAAGGCCATGGCTGGGTAGGAATTAAATACCAAGTTGAAGCTGATGGCGATTATAACGAAATAATATTGCATGTTCGCTTTAAAGAAACCGATCCACGTTTGCAACAAGAAACCTTGGGTGTTTTAGGTACAAACCTTATTTATGGAGCTTTTTACAAGTACAACGAACCGAAAAAATTGTTACGTTATTTATATGATCACCTAGATAAAGATCAATTAGAAATTGATACAATCAACTTTTCTGGACCTGTTTTTAAAGATGTTGATAATAGACTTATGAGTTTACAGCTGGTCAAAAACGGTATGACTGATGCAGTTATGTTTGGTCCAGACGGTAACAATGTACTTCCAGCAAAAGTTTTATATAAAAAGAATATTTTAGCTTTACGTGGTAGTTTCAGACCTGTTACCAAAGTAAATATGGCTATGTATGAGAAATCATATGACATGTTTATTAAGGAAAACAAAGTGGATGCTGATAAAACCGAAGTTGTTTTCGAAATAACCTTATCTAATTTGCGTGCTGAAGGAGAAATAGATGAGCAAGATTTTATGGATAGAGCAGATTTATTATGCTCGCTTGGGCAATCAGTAATGATTTCTAATTTTCAAGAATACTACAAAGTAGTTGAATACTTCTCAACTTATACTAAAGCAAGAATGGGACTTGCCATGGGAGTTAATAATTTGATTGATATTTTTGATGAAAAATACTATCGTCATTTAAGCGGTGGGATACTAGAAGCATTTGGAAAATTATTCTTCAAAGATTTAAAAGTCTATTTATACCCAATGCTTGATCCAAAAACTGGAGAATTAATTAATAGTAAAAACTTAAAGGTTTATCCTCGTATGAAAGAGCTATATAAGTTCTTTAAATACAACGGAAAAGTAATTGATATTGAAGATTATGATACTAGTATTATGAGTATCTTTTCCAGAGAAGTCCTTCAAAAAATTGAAGATGGAGAACGTGGTTGGGAAAATATGCTACCAGAAGGCACAGCAGATTTAATTAAAGACTACCGATTATTTGGATACACTCGCAAACCTTTAAAACCAATAACTATAAAGAAAAGAGTAGTAAAAAAATAAGAATAGATTTTATAATAAAAAAGGCTTTGGTAAACCAAAGCCTTTTTTTGTCCTTACTCTAGAATTTGAGTTGCATGTATTTTGGCTTTTACTTTATCAATGATCTTCTCAATAATGCCATTTTCATCTATTACAAATGTTAGGCGGTGAATACCATCAAAAATACGCCCCATAAATTTTTTCTCTCCCCAAACACCAAAAGCATTTATAACTATCTTATCAACATCAGCTAATAAAGGATAAGGAAAATTAAATTTCTTTTTAAAATTTGATTGCTTTTTTTGAGTATCTGCACTTACTCCTAAAATCTCATAGCCTTGTTCTTGTAAAACCGTATATTCATCTCTTAAATTACAAGCTTCAACTGTGCAAGTTGGTGTATTTGCCTTTGGGTAAAAGAAAACAACTAATTTTTTTCCTTTATAATCAGATAGTTTTACGATGTTCCCTTGCTCATCATAAGCTTCAAAATTTGGTGCTTTATCACCTACTTTTAATGTTGTCATATTGTTTAACTTTGTTGTTGCTAAAATACAACTCAATGACCAAACAAGAAAGTGTAAACTTTATTATTAATACGCTATATAAACTATATCCAGAAATACCAATTCCTCTGGATCACAAAGACCCATACACACTACTTATAGCTGTACTAATGTCAGCTCAAAGCACCGATGTTCGCGTAAACAAAATAACGCCTTTGTTGTTTGAAAAAGCTGATAACCCTTATGATATGGTAAAGCTTACTATTGAAGAAATTAGAGAAATTATAAAGCCTGTGGGCTTATCTCCTATGAAAAGTAAAGGAATTCATGGATTATCAAAAATTCTAATTGAAAAACATAATGGTAAAGTACCTCAAAGTTTTGAGGCATTAGAAGAGCTCCCAGCTGTTGGTCATAAAACTGCTAGTGTGGTTATGTCACAAGCCTTTGGTGTTCCTGCTTTCCCTGTAGACACTCATATCCACAGGTTAATGTATAGATGGAATTTAAGTAATGGTAAAAACGTAGTTCAAACTGAAAAAGATGCAAAGCGTTTATTTCCAGAAGAGCTTTGGAATGATTTACATTTACAAATTATATGGTATGGCCGTGAATATTCCCCAGCTAGAGGTTGGAATCTAGAAAAGGATATTATCACAAAAACTATAGGCAGAAAGAGTGTTTTAAATGAATATTATAAAAAAAAGAAGTCCTGACGACTAACAATCAGGACTTTTCAAAATTTAGTTTAGAAGCGCTTCAAACTTCAATTTATTACAATTTATAACACTTAAAGCCTTAGAATAATTTAGAAGAAATTTAACCGTTTCTTCTCTCGGTTCGAGTTCGTTTAAACTTTTAATAGAATTTTCAGAGTAAAGTTTTGCCATTTTAATAAATTATGGGTTATTTATTAAGGTAACGTAACAAAACTATATTTATTGTGTTAGTTTGTTAAAACTATATTATGCTTGTCTATAATTTTTCTTAAATTAATTAATGCATAACGCATTCTTCCCAGGGCTGTATTGATACTAACCCCTGTTCTATCTGAAATTTCTTTAAAACTCATATCGCTGTAAATACGCATCATTAATACTTCTTTTTGATCATCAGGCAATTCATCAACCAAACGTCTTACATCATTTTCCACCTGTTCTTTTATTATAGTTTTCTCAGCATTCAAACTACTATCGCTAAGTACAGAAAAAATACTAAAATCACCACTATTATCAAATTTTGGCATTCGATTACTTTTTCTAAAAAAGTCGATAACCAAATTGTGAGAAATACGCATTACCCAAGGCAAAAACTTACCCTCTTCATTATAAGCGCCACGTTTAAGAGTACGAATTACTTTAATAAATGTATCCTGAAAAATATCTTCAGCTACATCTCTATCATAAACTTTTGAATAAATAAAACTGTAAATTTTTTGCTTGTGCCTTGTTATAAGAATTTCTAAAGCACTTTCATCTCCTTTAATATAGTTGCTAACTAAAGTAGCATCTGAAATAAGTTTGTATTGCATAATCATTACTTTTAGTGCATTGAAGCAAGCTTCTTTGCTTGGGGTTAAGTTTTTAAAAAGTAATGTTCTGCTATAGGCGAGAGTTGTTTTTGTAGTTAATACGAAATCAAATATAACAACAATCATTCCTAAAAAACAAAAAAAATCTATTTTTTTTAACTATTTATTAAACAAAAATCCATTTTTTAAGCTGATTTACTTATAGTATCTTTGCAAAATTATTCCTTTTTATAGCCTATGATTACTAATATTTCTGAAGTAAACCCGAAACAAAATATCGTTATTAAAGGTGCAAAATTGCATAACTTAAAGAATATAGATGTAGTTATACCTAGAAATAAATTAGTAGTAATTACCGGACTATCGGGTTCTGGCAAATCTAGTTTAGCGTTTGACACCCTTTACGCTGAAGGACAACGGCGTTATGTTGAAAGCCTCTCCAGCTACGCCAGACAATTTTTAGGCCGACTAAATAAGCCTAAAGTAGATTTTATAAAAGGAATAGCTCCAGCTATTGCTATAGAACAAAAGGTAAATTCAACCAACCCACGATCAACTGTAGGTACAACTACAGAGATTTATGATTATTTAAAGCTACTATTTGCTAGAATTGGTAAAACTTATTCTCCGGTTTCTGGAGATGAAGTAAAAAAAGATTCGGTCACTGATGTTTTAAAGTACTTAAAAACATTTTCTGAGGGTGAAAAATTATTGCTTTTAGCTCCTATTCATTTAGAAGAAGGACGCTCTATGACCGATAAACTTAAAGCCCTTAACCAACAAGGCTATGCAAGAATTAAAGTTAAGGATACAGTAATAAGAATTGATGAAGCCAATGATATAGGAAAAAAGAACATATTTTTAGTTGTAGACAGAATTATCATTAGAGATGAAGATGATTTTTTCAATCGCTTAGCTGATGCTGTGCAAACCGCTTTTTTTGAAGGTAAAGGAGAATGTATAGTAGAAACGCTTTCTGATAAGAAGAAACGCATTTTTAGTAATAAATTTGAAATGGATGGCATTACTTTTCTAGAACCTAATGTACATTTATTCAGTTTTAACAACCCTTACGGTGCTTGCCCTAAATGTGAGGGTTACGGCGATATTATTGGAATAGATGATGATTTAGTAATTCCAAATACAGGATTGTCTGTTTACGAAAATGCTATTTTTCCATGGCGCGGTGAAAGCATGAGCTGGTATAGAGATCAGCTAGTTAATAATTCTCATAAATTTGATTTCCCAATTCACAAACCATTTTTTGAGTTAAACGAAGCACAAAAACAACTTATTTGGACTGGCAACAAGCATTTTGAAGGTTTAAACTCTTTTTTCTCTGAATTAGAATCTAAAGCATATAAAATACAAAACCGCGTAATGCTATCGCGTTACCGGGGAAAAACGAAATGCAAAACTTGTAATGGTAAACGATTGCGTATTGAAGCTAATTA
Source organism: Jejuia spongiicola (assembly GCF_023502325.1). Lineage (NCBI taxonomy): Bacteria > Pseudomonadati > Bacteroidota > Flavobacteriia > Flavobacteriales > Flavobacteriaceae > Jejuia > Jejuia spongiicola. The sequence continues at coordinate 199,935 of NZ_JAMFLZ010000003.1, read as the reverse complement.
CGTAAAAATAGCTGGAGCAACAATTACAGATTTAGTAGAAATGCCTTTAAATAAATTGGCAATTTTTTTTAAACAACTAGAATTAAACGATTATGACATACAAATAGCCAATAGACTTTTAAAAGAAATTAACAACAGATTATTATTTCTATCAAACGTCGGTTTGGATTATTTGACTTTAAATAGAAAATCTAACACTCTATCTGGTGGCGAAAGTCAACGGATTAATCTAGCCACATCATTAGGTAGCAGTTTAGTGGGCTCCATGTATATTTTAGATGAACCAAGTATTGGTTTACACCCAAAAGACACAGAGCGTTTAATTTCTGTTTTAAAATCGTTAAAAGATTTAGGAAATACTGTTATTGTTGTAGAACACGACGAAGATATTATGAAAGCGGCCGATAGTATTATTGACATTGGTCCAGAAGCGGGAACATTTGGCGGTCATGTGGTAGCAAATGGCTCTTTTGCCGATATTTTGGCTTCAAACTCTTTAACAGCTCAATATTTAAACGAAACTTTAAAGATTATAGTTCCAGAAACAAGAAGGGAATCAAAATATTATGTTGATATTATTGGAGCTCGCGAAAACAATTTAAAAAATATTGATGTTCGGTTTCCATTAAATATGCTTACAGTTGTTACTGGTGTTTCTGGTAGCGGAAAAAGCACCTTAATAAAAAAGATTTTGTATCCTGCTTTACAAAAGAAATTAACCGATTTTGGAGATAAACCTGGTCAATTTACAGCTTTAAAGGGAAATTTTAGTAATATTAAACATATAGAGTTTGTTGACCAAAACCCTATCGGACGATCATCTCGTTCAAACCCTGTAACATATATAAAAGCTTATGATGATATTCGTGCTTTGTTTTCAAATCAGAAACTAAGCAAAATAAGAAATTATCAAGCAAAGCATTTTTCGTTTAATGTAGATGGCGGACGCTGTGAGACTTGTAAAGGGGAAGGTGAAGTAACCATTGAAATGCAGTTTATGGCAGATGTGCATTTAGAATGTGAAACATGCAAAGGGAAACGCTTCAAAAAAGAAGTGTTAGAAGTAACTTTTACTGGCAAAAATATTGACGATATCCTAAACTTAACTATTGATGATGCTGTTGCTTTTTTTGAATCTAGTGATCAACAAAAAATTAAAACAAAACTTAAACCGTTACAAGATGTTGGCTTGGGTTACGTTACTTTAGGACAAAGCTCTTCTACCCTTTCTGGCGGTGAAGCACAACGCATAAAACTTGCTACATTTTTGGGTAAAGGAAACAATAAAGATAAAACGCTTTTTATTTTTGATGAACCTACAACTGGATTACATTTTCATGATATTCAAAAGCTCTTAAAATCTTTTAATGCTTTAATTGAGAAAGGACATTCCATCATTGTAGTAGAACACAATCTAGAACTTATTAAATGTGCTGATTACATAATTGATTTAGGTCCAGCAGGGGGTGAAACTGGCGGAAACCTTGTAGCAACAGGAACACCAGAAGATATAGTAAAAATCAAAACTTCAGAAACCGGAAAATTCTTAAAAGAAAAATTATAATTTTTATTTCAATAAGACAAAAATCCAACAAAACTAATAATAGCCACTGCTATTGGAATTACAATAATTAAATAAACAAATGAAGCCAAGCCTGATTTAAAAAAGCTTAAAAACCAACCATGTTTATAAAAACGCTTTATTGCTATAAATAAATAGAAATATGTAGAGACAACAAGTAAAAAGTCTATCCAATCAGGCACATCCCAAAAATAATTCACAATAAGTATTAAACTAAAAACCGTGAATAAATATGAAAAGAAGTAAAAACTAAATACCAAATGATGAGAATATGCACCTCTTCTATAAAATAATAATTTTAAAATTAACGCAAAAATTGGCAATAGAATAAATAAAGAGATTGGAATGGCATCATAAGCAGCTTGTAATATTTGTCCACCATTTCGTTGCTTATAAAACTTTAAGCTTTGTTCAAAAAACTTTCTTTTAATCGACCCTGCATCATCATTCATTCCCATAGCTTTAAAAATAGCTTCATTAGACGCATTTATAGCAATTAAAGAATCTACTTTTTTTGTGTCAAAATCGAATGTAGGCTTTATATTTTTACCATTCTTTGCATTAGTTTTTATTAAAGAATCTAATGCTTTTACTTGTTCCTCATTTATTCCTACAATACCTTCTTCTTTTAAAGGTAATAATATACTATCTAATTTTACTGAATCTAAAGCTTGTTGAGTTTTAATCTTTAAATTCTCAGAAACTAAAGGTTTGTCTAATGTTTTCTTTAACGCCGTATCTATTTCTTGAACTTGATCTCTGACAACAGTCGTAGTTAGCAAAAAGAAGAATACAACCGATATAAATAGGTATAGTTGTGCAGGATGCAGGTATAATAACCGTTTACCTTCAATAAAACGACTTGCTAAATACCCAGGTTTAAACAACAACGGAAAAAAGCTTTTAAAAAATCGCGCATCAAACGAAAAATAGTTACTTATTGTGTTATAAAATAAAACACCAATAGTAAGTTCGTCTTTAGCTTTTTGTCCACAATGTGGGCAAAACTCAAACCCTTCTTCAAAATTTTCTTCGCAATTTTTACAAGTTTCGTATTGTTTTTCCATTAAAATGATGATTTCTATAAAAGTAAAAAAAAGTATTAACAATTGCTGAATATTAAAAACCTGGCTATTAACGACTTACATTTTTGGCACATTAATTGAAAACTACAAAACAAATAGCGTAAGCCGAAAAGCTCAAGAGTAGGCAAAATTAAATCCTATATGATTATGAAAAGATTATTACTATTATTTACAGGCTTGTTAATAGGATTAACAACAGTATCAGCAACAGAGCTAAATTACAAAAACCAAAAAACCAAGTTGGACAAAACGAAACGCTATCGTTATGCGCAACCTATTATGTTTGTAGAACGAGGTGTTGAATTTTTAGTATTTCCAGATGGAAGCTTCGATTTTAATACAAATTATGAAGATACGTTTTATAACGATTCTTATTATAGAACACGAAACACTAAAAGGGGTCGTGTGAACACAACATACGGCGCTCCAGGTAGTCGTGTAAAGTATACTTCTTATAGACACAGAAATAGAGGTGTTTCAATTTCTCACGATAGAGATGGTAAAGTAAGGCGTATTGGTAGTATTTTTTTAAATTATGATAGATATGGGAAACTTAAACGTGTTGGCTCTATATACATGAGCTATAAGCACCGAAATGGCACATTAACTCAAGTTGGTGGCTTAAGAGTTAAGTATAACCATTGGGGAGAAATTGTATATACTCGTGGACAGGTAAATCGTTTTAGCAATAGTTGTAATATTTGTGGAGTTAGTTCTTGTGAAACAAACCATAATCATAGAGATAGACATGACAATGATTACGACAACGATTGGTATGACGAAGATGATGATTTTTACTATTACAAACAAAATGGCAAAACAAAGAAACATAAAAAAAGAAAACATTAATCCTTTATTCTAAAAAAGTGAATATCCCCTTGATGATTAATCATCAAGGGGATATTTTTATTAAAATTTTAAATATTCTATTTCAATATAGCTAATGGTTCAGTGCTTTTCCACTTGCCTCTTGTAAAGTCTGGAAATGCTTGAGGTGCTCCACCATAGGCTACAGACTTTTCACTTAATGGCGCAACAGCACTCCAATGACAACCTTCGTAAACATTTTGATCTAGTGGATCTCCATTACGTAAACATTCAACTATTCTGTAAAGCATCATAAAATCCATTCCGCCGTGACCTCCCATTGTTTTGGATAATTCACCTAAGCGCAGATATAACGGATGTTCATACTTTTCATATATTTTTTCTAGCTGTTCGCCTTGAGCCCAACTATGATGATCATCTGTTACTCCTTCTACACCTCCTTCTAATGCTATTCGTGTAGGAAAACCAGCTAACGCACCCTTTGTGCCTTGCACTAAATTAAGGCGAGAATATGGTCTAGGGCTAGTTTCATCCCATTGAATCATAATTGTTCTCCCTAAAGTAGTTTTAATAATTGATGTGTTAAAATCTCCTCCTTTATAGTCTAGTTTGTTCCACTTATGATCTTTAGCATAGTTTTTCTCTGCATAAGATTTTCTTCCTAAAGCCGGTGTAGAAAAAGAAACCAGGCTATTAAAGTTGTCTTCCCCTCTAGCTAAATTCATATATTGAGCTACTGGACCCAGACCGTGGGTTGGGTAAAGATTTCCATTTCTATCAGCATAATGATGTGTTCTCCATGATCCTGTACCTCTTTCTTGTTGATTCATTTGCCCCCTTAACTCGTGTATGTAAGCAGCTTCACCATGCAAAAGATCTCCAATAACACCTTGCCTGCACATATTTAAATATAGAAGTTCTTCTCTTCCATAATTAACATTCTCCATCATCATACAATGCTTTTGGGTTTGCTCAGAAGTAATCACGATATCCCACATTTCTTCTAAAGTAACCGCCAAAGGCACCTCAACAAAAGCATGGGCTCCCTTTTTCATAGCCTCAATAGCCATTGGAGCATGATTGCTCCAGTTTGTAGAAATAAAAACAGCATCTGGTTTTACTTCTTCCAACATTAACTTCCATTTATCCTCTCCACCATGATAAACAGCTATGTCTTTATGACGTGAACCCTTCCCTATTTTTTTGCATCGCTCAGCAGACAAATTAGCTAAATCTTCGTATAAATCACTTATAGCTACTATTTCAGTGCCTTCAATTGATGCTAATTGGGTTGCATGACCGCTACCACGAGCACCAACACCAATCATTGCAATACGTACTTTACTTAATTTTGGGGCTGCAAATCCTCCCATATATTTACCATCATGCTCAAAAATCGGATTGTTAGTTGAATAAGCTGGTAACATACTACCTAAGCTTAATGCAACACCAGAGAGTGATGTTTTTTTAATAAAGTTTCTTCTATTTAAATTTTTCATTGATATGGTTTTAAGCGTTTATATCATTAATAGCATTGAATTTTTGAAAGTTACTTATTTTTAGTTTCTAAGTACAAATACTTTTTTGACATTTGATAATATATATTTGCTATGGACTCCAACTAATCCCTCTTGGTATTAAAACAAAGACTTGAAAAATGCCTTTGCTTTCAAGGTAGGTTTATTTAATATTCCCGCCAACCTCAAGTCCACTTGGAACTTTTTCTGGAATTGTTTTATCAAAACTTTCATCATTCAAAGTGTTTAAAAATGATATAATTAATGACATGTCCTTGACTTTAATCGTTAAGTTTTTCGCTAATGTATCTATGGTATTTTCAGCTACTTTGTTGTTTCTTGACTTGTTAAATGATAAATCCTCATAAAATTCTAACACTCTTTGCAGGCTTGGTAATGTGCCATTATGCATATAAGGTGCAGTAAATCTTAAATTACGCAGTGTAGGCGTACGGAAACTAAATTTATGTTCGAAGCCATCGTCAGCCTTTGAAAGTTTATCATTTTCTGGCACACTTAAAGTATGAACTTTATAATCTGAAAACATGGGTCCGTTATGACAGTTAGCACATCCCACTTTTTTAAAAACTTCAAAACCTTCTCTTTCACCTAGAGAAATACTATTAGTATCACCACGCATATATTTATCAAAACGTGAGTTATTGGTAACCAAAGTTCTTTCATATGTAGCAATAGCTTTCCCTATGTTTTCAATACTAATAGAATTATTCCCTCTAAATGCTTTTTTAAAGAGTTTCTGATATTCAGAAATTTCTTTTATTCTTAAAACTACTTCGTTTAAAATTTCTTCTTCTGTGTAATTTATACCACGCATTTCCTCAAGTGCTTTAATAGGCTCTATAGCCTGTGCCTCCAAACTGTTAACCCTAGAATCCCAAAACATGGGTGCATCTTCTGGATTATAATGTTTTGAAGGAGTTATACCATTAAATGCGGTATTTAAAACGGTGTGTGCATTTCGTTTGACAAAAGGAATATTATTAGGTGTATTAAACTTACGGTTAATACCGAAGCCTTTTCCGTTTGCACCAATGGAAAGATCTCTAAATTCTGCATAGCCATTATTTGGGTGATGACATGTAGCACAAGCTACATCTTTATCGCCTGATAGAATAGGATCGAAAAAAAGTAGTCTTCCTAAGTTAATTTTTTCTTCAGATTGTGGATTATTTACAGGATGTTTTATTTTTAAAGGTAGAGCATTTATACGCGTATCAATTTTTACAACTTCGGTATATACCTCAGTCTTTTTTTTATTTTCAGAATTGCAACTAGTTATAACAAAGGCTAACATTAACAAAAAAGCTTTAAATATTTTTTTATAAATGTGTAACATTTGGTTAAAGGTTTTTTGATAAAGATTCTTTGGCTTCTATAATTTATTCACAACGCTAAACGAAGCTAGCTAATTTTTCCCACAAAAACAATCTTGTTCATCTCTACTTAAAAAAAGTTATTAACTATTGTTTACTGATTTACAAAGGGTTAAGTCACACTCTTTTTTTTGGCACGCTGTTTGTAAATACATAATCGTAACCCTTAAAATTTACAATTATGAAAAAATTAATATTCTTATTAGCTGGTTTAGTCCTTACAGGATTTACTGCTAATGCAACGACAACAAATACAACAGTAAATACTATGTCAACCTTTTATGGTGGCTATAGTAATTCTTTCATTTTTGTAGAAGACGGTATTGAATTTTCAGTATTTCGCGATGGGCAATTCGATTTTAATATCCTAAGAGGGAATTCTCGTTTTAGTGTTTCGGTTGGGTCTCCAAATGCAAATATTAGTTTTAATTCGGGTTACGATTATAACGCTTATGTGCAATATGATGAGTTTGGAGCGATTATTCAAATAGAGAATACTCCTATTTTTTACGATTATTATGGTCGTGTAAACCAAGTAGGTAATGTAAATATTTTTTATAACACTTTTGGTAACATCTCACGAATTGGAAGTTTATATGTACACTATAACCGTTTTAACCGTTACTCACATTTCACAGGATTTATAAACATTTATAATAGAAGTTATATTTACAGACCTTGGCACAGATACTACAGCATTCCATCGTACGATTATTGTGTAGTTTACAACAGACCATACAGACAGTATTATAACCCAATTCGTTATACTTATAACAGACCGTTTTATAATAACTACAGGCCAAGAACTGCTATTGCGACTAGACGCGGGCATAAAGTTTATAGAAATAGAAACTACGCTACTGTAAATAGAAGCGCAAGAAACAAAACACAAATAAACAGACGTGCTAATTCTAGAAGAGATATAGCTCAAGCAAACTCTACAAGAAGAAATAGTTCTGCTGTAAGAAGAAATAGTTCAACTGTAAACAGAAACTCTAGAGCAAATTCTCAGAGAATTAATAGAGAGCCTGCTAGACGTGAAAACACTAGAACAAGTACACCATCTAGAAATAACACACGTGCAAATAATACTAAAAGAACTAGAGAAAGCGTTACTAGAACTAATAGACCAAGTGTAAATAGTACTAGAACAGTAACTAGAAATAGAAATACTTCGGTTACTAGAAAACCAAATAACGCAAACACACGTACATATAATAAAAGACAGAATACAACTAGAAATACTCAACGTGTAGCTACAAGGACTTCTCAAAATAAGCCTAGAGCCACTCAAAGAACTGTCACTAGAACTAGCAAACCTAGATCGACTCAAAGAACAGTTACAAGGTCTACGCAAAGTAAACCTAGAGCAACACAAAGCAGAAGAAGTAATTCTAGTAATAACAATACAAGATCGACTTCAAGAAGAAGATCATAACAATTTTGGTTGGTTAGTTGGAAATCCCCGCGATAAGTTTGCCTCAAAGCAAATTCGTGGGGGTTTCTTTTTTTAGTAAAACTCAATATTTAAAAACTGGAAAACAATGCATTAAATATTGATTATTGAACTAATTCTGAATTTGTTTCAGGTTTTTTTCACAAATAGCAGTTACATAAAATATTTATCGCTTCAACACCTTATCTATAAGTTCTGTTATATTTTCTGAAAATTTGAACAAATAAATAACCACCCCATATAAAATTGCAATAAGTCCCGATTTTAAAATGATATTGACTATAGGGTGAAAAGAAAAATCCCAGAAATAAAACAAAACAATAACCAATGTGATACATAATCCTATTTTAAATGTATTAGCACTAAATGGCAACATATTGAATTTCTTATAAACAAAAACTAGTTTAATTGTATTGTATAAAAAGATAGCTAAAAAAGTTGCTAAAGCAGCTCCGTTAATACCGTAAAGCGGAATGAAAAATATATTTAAAAAAATCATAACTATTACTAGAATTACACCAAAAAACAACACCATTCTGTAATAATCGCTATTAAATAAAATAGCATTATTACTACCTAAAATAGCATCATATAATTTTGCTACACTAATTATAAAAACTACAAAAATCCCGCCATTAAACTCTTCTGGAATTATATTATATAGTTGATTAATATTAAGTACAATCAATAAAAAAATAAAACCACTAACAATAAACAAGTTAAGCGAACTACGCTTGTATAAATCCTTTAAAGAATCAAAATCTTTTTCATTTAAGCATTTAGCAGATAATGGCAATAATATTTGATGCATTGAGCGTTGTGGAACAGCAATAACAGCAGCAATAAAAATTGCAACATTATAGTACGCAATTTGCTCTATTGGAATATAATAACCTAACATCACTTTATCTATATCTAAGAGAATGGTTGCTATTGAACCTGCAATTATTATTAAAAAAGAGTATTTTACTATAGCGCTTAAACCGTTTACTTTTTTAAATGTAATAATTGGAAGTTTCATACTAAAAGCATATAGCAACATGACTATCATCCTTAAAACATAAACAGCAACTAACCCAATCATAAATTGCTCAACATCTACAACTTTAAAATAAAGACAAAACAATAAAACCATGGTTCCTACTCTATGAAAAACTTCTTTCATAAAATTACCAAATACGGTTTGCATTTGCACTTTAGTCCACGCAAAAAATATTTCAAAATAAGCTAAAGCAATTGCTATAAAAATAGTGTGCCATATGTACTTAGTTATAATAGAGTTTTTAATTGATAAGAATTCTCCAATCATTTCATAACAAAAATGGGTTATTACAGTTAGCGGAAAAATGATTGCCAGAGGTAAAAACAGCATAAGTGTTAAAAAGCTATTCAGCGACACACGCGTTTTAAAAGATGAATAAAATTTTACCAACGTGTTATGCACACCAAAAGCCATTAATGGCATTATTACATATGCTAAAGAGAGCATATAACCAACCATACCATAGTATTCGTCGCTTAAAAACTCTGTATACAGAAATAAAGTATTAATTGCACCAATTAAAAACCCTAGATAGGTAGATATTATGTTTTTAAATGATTGTGATGCAACAATTCCCATTATATTAATTTAGATAAGGATTCGGTTAACGATTTTCTACTATACTTTTGTAATCCAATAGCATGAGATTGTAATGTTTTATTCTGAAATGCTTTATAGTGATTTAATATAGTCGATTTTAACAATTCGTAATCATTATAATAAAAGTAATTCCCTGTATTAGTTTCTTTTATAATTTTTTCAATATCTGAGCCTTTCGGGCCTAAAGCAATAATTGGCCTATTAGAAACCATATACTCAAATAGTTTTCCAGGAATAATGCATTTTGTTTCCTCAGAATCGATTTCAATCAATAATAGTATTTGTGATTTTTTTTGATATTTTATTGATTCATTATGAGAAATATATCCTACATTATTTATATAATTACTTAAATTATTATTATCTATTGAATTAAGCACATCTTGACTTACTGCACCAACGAAATTCAACTGAAAACCCTTAGCAAAACCTTCGTTAGCTTCAATTAAATCACTTAAAACTTTCCATAAAATTTCTGGATTCCTTTTAGATAATAAAGACCCTATATGAGCTATTGAAAACTTAGAGTCTAATTCTATCTTTTCAACAGGTTCATAATCATATCCATTAGTTATAACTTCAATAGGTTTCTTTGTTAAACTTTCAAACTCTTTTTTAGTTACAGAACTCGTTACGATAATTTGATCAGCAGTATTTAAAACTTGCTTTTCGAGCCTTTTATGTTTTTGTTGAGCCTTTTTTGTTAGTTTTAATTGTTTATGATACCCAATAGTTGTCCAAGGGTCTCTAAAATCTGCTAACCATCTAACCTCTAATCTCTCTTTTAACTGCAAGCCAATAAGATGCAAGCTATGTGGCGGGCCAGTAGTAATAATAGTATCTATATCGTTTTCAGAAATATAGTTTGATAGGTAAGACACAGAAGGTTTTACCCAACCTTTACGAGCATCTGGTATAAAATAATTACCGCGAATGTAAAGCATTGCTTTCTCAATAAAACTCTGTTTATTTTTTTCTGAAATAATACCCTTACTTATTGTCTTAGATGATTTTTTCGAAAATAACCCCGCTAGTTTATAAGGCTCTTTTATGGGATGTTTTATAATTTTCAAACTATCTGAAACTTCAGATACTAAACTCTCATCAACCAAAGGATAATTAGGGTTTTCTGGAATATAAACTATAGGTTCAACATTAAATTGAGGCAAATATTTAACAAACTTCAACCAACGTTGAACTCCTGGACCCCCAGCTGGCGGCCAATAATATGTTATAATGAGTGCTTTTTTACGCACTTTCTCGTCGTTTTTTCTTAAACTCGTAAAATAATCCTCCTAAAAGCAATAATCCAAAAAAGATAGAGCTCGCTAGAGCAATACTACTTCCTGTTTTTACAACATCTGGATCAAACTTAAATTCAATAACATGCTTTCCAGCCGGAACCTCCATACCTCGAAGCGTATAATTAACACGCATATGCATCGTTTCTTTTCCATCTACCATTGTTTTCCAGCCATTACCGTAATACACCTCTGAAAACACTGCAAACCCGTCATTTGAATTGTTTGATTCGTATTTTAAATAATTAGGAGTTACTTTTTTCAAAGCTATTGATGCTAAAGAATCCAATTTAAAGCTATCATTAAAATTTGAAACTGGAATTCTAATATCAATTAAAGCTTGTTTCTTATTGTTCAAGCTATCTAAAAGCTTAATTTCTTCATCAGCCGATGACACTCCAATTAGTTTTTCTACAAACCAAGCATTTCCATTAGCTTCTTCGTTTGTGTAAGGCACAATGTTACCGTTATCATCTTGAATAATGATATACTTAGTATTTAGCATATTAAGCACATTAATGTTGTTTTTAGCAATATAAAAATCAAACAACTCTCGGTATCGTTTTAATTCAGCAGCATTATAGCCATTTAGCGAATTGTGGTAATACGATGGTTTTGACGGCCCTGAAACCAAATCAAACACTCTAAAATACGTTGTATCTTTTAATATTTCCTTATCAGCTTCATTCATCTGAAAAGGCTTATTAACTTGCATCGCAGAAACAAAATCATCATTATTTACATAACGTTTATCTACACCAATTAAATCAAAAAGAATAAGAGCTGCAAAAGCGAGCATAACCCATTTTTCTTTTAGTTTTTCTTTTAAAAACATAAAAATTAAGCCCGCTGAAAGCAATACTAGTATAAGCGTTCTAATGGTATCATTAGTAAACAACACTTTTCTATCCTCCTTGATAGCATCAATAAAAGCTTGCCCATAATTCTGACGATAAAATCCATCATTAACACCAGCAAAATCAAAAGATGATTTAAAAAATAAAAACAGAATAGCTACCCCTCCAGTTATTATTGCAGTAAATTTTAAAGCCTTTAGTTTCTCTTCTTTCTTTTCAAAATCATTAAACAACCTTACAAGCCCAAAAATTGCAAGAGCAGGAATACACAGTTCTAAAATAACTTGTATAGAGCTTACTGCTCTAAACTTATTGTAAAACGGGACATAATCAATAAAAAAGTCCGTTAAAAATGCAAATGGCTGATTCTTCCCATAAGACAGTAGTAATGATAGAATTGTTCCGCCAATTAACCACCATTTTATGCGTCCTTTAACCAAAAACAAAGCAAAAACAAACAAAAACAAGACAACTGCTCCAATATAAGCAGGAGCTTCTACAATAGGCTGAGCTCCCCAGTACATTGGTGCTCGCTTTGATTCTTGCAAAGCTTGACTTGGAGATGCGCCTAACTTCCTAAAAGCTTCGTATGTTGCAGAATCCTTACCTACATCTTCTCCATTACCTCCCCCCATTAATCGTGGGATGTATAGATTAAACGTTTCTAAAATACCGTAACTAAATTGAGTAATATAATCCTTATCTAAACCAGATGTCACCTCCTTTGCTGATCCATCAGCATTTATAGTCAACTCACTTTTTCCTCGTGTACTTTCTTTAACATATTCTTTTGTAGCTAAAATCCCTGTAGCATTTAAGGCTAATGAAAGAAATACCGCAGCAAACAAAATTCCAACTGATTTAAAGTAATGAGCCAGTATTTTCTTTTTATAAGCATCAATTAAGTACGCGATTCCTAAAACAATAACTAATAATAGCAAATAATAGGTCATCTGAAAATGATTTGACACAATTTCTAAGCCCATCGCTACTACCGTTAGCAAAAACCCAAAAATATATTTTTTTCTAAAGGTTAAAATAACACCACTTAAAACTAAGGGCATATAAGCTATTGCATGAGCTTTACTATTATGTCCAACACCAAGAATGATTATTAAATAGGTAGAAAACCCAAAAGCAATTGCCCCAATGGCTGCAAGTTTAAAATCAACTTTTAAAACTAGGAGAAGCACATAAAAGCTTAGCAAATACAAGAAAAGATAGTCGGCTGGTCGTGGTAAAAAACGTAATGCTAAATCTAACTTTTTAATATAATTATGAGAGTATTTAGCGCCTAATTGATAGGTAGGCATTCCACCAAAAGCACTATTTGTCCAATAAGTTTCCTCTCCAGTTTTGGCGCTAAAGTCTTTTTGTTGCTTACTCATGCCAATATATTGCACGATGTCGCTTTGCAAAATCTGTTTTCCTTTTAAAACTGGGCTAAAATATGCTAAAGACAATATTACAAACCCTACTAAAACTAATAAGTGTGGAAGTACTTTTTTTAATGAAAACTGCATGAATATGTATTAAAAACAATAGTTGTGAAAATAAACATAATTTTTGAAACCCAACTTATATTTATTTTAGATTCCTATTTTCATTTAAATAGGAGAATTGTAACATATAAAATAATTAGGCTTTGAGTTTTTTGTAAAGAATATTAAGAAAAAGAGCTTCTAAAATATTAGTCTATTTCCTCATAATCTACATAATCACCAACATCTTTATTCGAGGTTTTAGTGTTTGGCATTTTATCAATACTTACTTCCCCTTCTTTTTTTGGTTTTTCTTGTTGCCGCCCTTGAAATTGTCCAAATTGATCTCCAAACCGTTGCTCAGCTTTTTTTGCAACATATTTAACTAAAAATGGTGCAAATAATCGTGCTAATATTTTAATTCCAAAATAAATTAGCATAATGATTAGTATCATTTTTACTAATCCTACAACAGATGCATACTGTAACATAAAAAAATATTTTATACAAAAATACAATTCTAAACACTTAAAAAACGTTCAAAAATGATAAAAAAAGTATAAAATATCTATATTTGAGCATCCTATTAAAGATTTATTATAAAAGTAATGAGCATCCTTAAACTATAGATACGTAAAAAAATATTCATTATGAGCCCAATCAAATCTACTTTAATTTTATTGCTAAGCTTAATTAGTACACATGCGTTTAGTCAATATACAGATGTTATTAATTCGAATAGACCAGGTACTTCTCGCAGTGCATTTTCAGTAGGCACAAACGTTGCACAATTTGAAGTTGGTCCTTATATCCTAAAAGAAAAAAGAACACCAGCTACTGCTTTTGAAGTTTCTGGCTTTGGAATAGACTTTGCTGCTAGATACGGTTTGCTTTGGGAAGAATTAGAGTTAAATCTTGAAGGCTCTTATCAAAACGATACCAAAACATATACCTCGAATTTAGCTGCTGAAGATTCGCGTTCAAATTTTAAATTTTTAAGTGTTGGCGCAAAATATTTGGTTTACGACCCCTATAAAAATTCTGAAGAAGATAAGCCAAATTTATATAGTTGGAAGGCAAATCATCGCTTTAAGTGGAAATCATTAATTCCAGCAGTATCAGTTTATTTAGGTGCAAATTATGACACCAAACAAAACCCTTATACAGCTCCAGGAATTGAAGGTTTTAGCCCTAAAGTAATGGTCGCTACACAAAACAATTTTGCTGGTGGGTGGGTAATGGTTTTAAATTTAATTAAAGATAGAATTGGTACCGACCAATCAGATTTTCAATATATTTTCACTTTAACACACTCTTTTAACCCTAAATGGGTAATTTTTGGTGAAGCACAAGGTATAAAAAGTGATTTTTACGCAGATAATCTTTTTAGATTTGGTGGCGCATATTTATGGGGAAAAGACTTTCAGTTAGACACAGCACTTACGTTTAACACTAAAGATACACCCTCAGTTTTTAGTGTAAACTTTGGAGCATCTTATAGATTAGATTTTCACAAAGACAAAGAAATAGACAACGGAAACTCGGCAGAAGAAGAATCAAAAAGAAAATCGAGAGGTAAGAAAAGTAGAAAAAACAAAGATGAAGAAGACGATGAACCAAAGAAAAAGCAAAAAAGAAAAGACAACGATTTTGATAACTAAAACTAATCAAAATCCATCATAATTATATGATTAAACTTAAAGAAGTAACCACCAAAAAAGACTTAAAAACATTTGTAAAGTTTCCTTTTAAACTTTACAAGGGCTCAAAATATTGGGTCCCTCCTATTATCTCTGAAGAAATAAGATCATTAGACAAAAAAGTAAACCCAGCTTTCAAAGATGCAGATGCGCGCTTTTTTTTAGCGTATAGAAACAATGAAGTTATAGGCAGAATTGCTTGCGTTATCAATTGGATTGAAGTTAATAAACAAAACCAAAAGAAAATGCGTTTTGGATGGTTTGATGTTATAGATGATATTAAAGTTACCCAAACATTATTAGAAAAAGTTAATGAAATTGGACAAGCTAATAATTTAGAATTTATTGAAGGCCCTGTTGGTTTCTCTAATTTAGATAAAGTTGGAGTGTTAACTCATGGTTTCGATCAAATAGGCAGTATGATTACATGGCATAATCACCCGTATTATGCAACTCATTTTGAAAAACTGGGATATACTGTTGCTAAAACATACTCAGAAAACAAAATGGAGTTTAAAAATATTCTTCCTATATATTTTTCTAAAATACAAGATTTAATAAAGAGGCGTTACCACTTAAAAGCTTTAAACTTTACTAAGAATAAGGATATTATGCCATATACTGATGAAATGTTTGAGGTTTTCTCAAAATCACACGCTACTCTTTCTTCTTTCGTAGAAATAAACCAAGAGCAAAAGGCATACTTTAAGAAGAAATTTATTGGATTTCTAAATCCTGAATATGTAAAGTTTGTATTAGACAAAAATGATAAACTCATTGGTTTTGGAATAGTAACCCCATCATATGCTGAAGCGTTACAAAAAATGAATGGCAAATTGTTTCCTTTTGGAATAAGACATTTGCTACATGCCAAAAAACATGCTAAAACTGTGACTTTTTATTTGATTGGAGTTTTGCCTGAATATCAAAACAAAGGGATTACAGCCATAATTTTCAATGAATTTCATAAAACATTTTCTGAAAAAGGTATAGAATTATGTATTAGAGGTCCAGAGTTAGATGACAATGAAGCTATCCATAAATTATGGAAGAATTTCAAACCAGTGACTCATAAAAGGCGCTGCACCTTTAGAAAAGATATTGCATAAAAAAAATCCGATTCTTATAAAATCGGATTTTTTTATATTACTATATATTTTTAACTACTCACCCATTGCAGCCATTACTGCAGCAGATAAACGTTTATATGTTCCGTTTTCTAATCGGTCTCTTATAGCATCAAAAGCATCTAAAGTTTCTTCTACATCTTTTAATGTATGAGTAGCTGTAGGTATCATCCTTAGCAAAATTAATCCTTTAGGTATAACAGGGTAAACTACTATAGAACAGAATATTCCGTAATTTTCACGTAAATCTCTAACTAAGGCCATAGCCTCAGGAATACTACCTTTTAAATACACAGGTGTTACACAGCTTTGTGTTGTTCCTATATTGAAACCACGCTCTTTTAAACCAGACTGCAATGCATCAACAATAGTCCATAGATTCTGCTTTAATTCTGGCATTGTACGTAACATGTCCAAACGCTTCAATGCACCTACAACTAGTTGCATTTGTAAAGATTTAGCAAACATTTGCGAACGCAAATTATACTTTAAATAATCTATAATTTCTTGGTCTGCAGCAATAAAAGCACCAGTACTAGCCATAGATTTTGCGAATGTCGCAAAATACACATCAATATCATCTTGAACACCTTGTTCTTCTCCTGCTCCCGCTCCTGTAGCTCCTAAAGTTCCAAAGCCATGAGCATCATCAACAAATAATCTGAAATTAAATTTCTTTTTAAGTTCAACTATTTCTTTTAAACGCCCCTGTTCTCCACGCATTCCAAACACACCTTCAGAGATAACTAAAATACCCCCTCCTGTTTGCTCAGCCATTTTGGTGGCACGTTCTAAGTTTTTTTCTAAACTCTCAACATCATTGTGCTTATATGTAAATCGTTTACCCATATGCAAACGAACACCGTCAATAATACAAGCATGTGCATCAACATCATAAACTATAATATCATCTTTAGAAACTAAAGCATCAATTGTAGAGACCATACCCTGATAGCCAAAATTTAAAAGATATGCTGCTTCTTTTTTTACGAAAGACGCTAATTCGTCTTGAAGCTTTTCATGCAAATCTGTATGTCCAGACATCATTCTAGCTCCCATTGGATATGCCGACCCATAATCTGCCGCTGCTTGGGCATCTACTTTACGAACTTCTGGATGATTTGCTAAACCTAAGTAATCATTAATACTCCAAGTGATAACATCTTTTCCTTGAAATTTCATACGATTAGAAATCTCTCCTTCTAATTTCGGAAACACGAAATATCCTTCAGCCTGAGAAGCCCATTTACCTAATGGCCCTTTATCTTTATAAATCTTTTCGAATAAATCTTTCATTTATTATAAATCTTTTGCTATCAAAAACGAACTTGCATATCACACAAAAGTGTATACAATTACTGTTTTTAGTTCTTTAGTTAGTAGCTGCAAAATTAAATATTTAAATTGTTTGTACATAATTTTTAGGCTTCAATTATTTATAAAACAAAAAAAGAGCCTTATTTTTAAAAATAAAGCTCTTTTTATATCTTTTAATATTCTACTTTATATACTGTATAGTTTCGGCTGCTTCTTCATTAATGCTATCAAAAAAGCCTTGTTCTTTCATCCATTTATCACTGTAAACCTTGCTCATATAGCGAGATCCATGATCTGGGAATATAATTACAATATTATCTCCCTCCTTAAATTCATTATTTTCTCCTAATTGAGCAACCGCTTGCATTGCTGCACCTGAAGTGTAACCTACAAATAACCCTTCGGTTTTAGCTATTAACCTTGCTGTATGCGCACTTTCTTCATCTGTGACTTTAACAAACTCATCAATAACATCAAAATTTGTTGCTGTAGGAATTAAATTTTTCCCTAAACCTTCAATTCTGTAAGGATAAATTTCTTTTTCGTCAAATTCTCTAGTTTCGTGATATTTTTTAATAACTGAACCAAAAGCATCAACACCAATAACTTTAATGCTAGAGTTTTGTTCTTTTAGATATTTTGCAGTTCCAGAAATAGTTCCTCCAGTACCACTACAAGCTATTAAATGTGTGATTTTACCTTCGGTTTGATTCCAAATTTCTGGACCAGTAGAATTATAATGCGCATCAATGTTTAACTCATTGAAGTACTGATTAATATATACTGAACCATTTATTTCTTCATGTAAACGCTTTGCAACTTGATAGTATGATCTAGGATCATCTGCACTAACATGTGCTGGACAAACATAAACCTTTGCCCCCATAGTTTTTAGCATGTCAATTTTATCAGCAGAAGATTTTGAGCTAACTGCCAAAACACATTCATAGCCTTTTATAATACTAACCATAGCTATACTAAAACCTGTATTACCAGAGGTGGTTTCTATAATAGTATCGCCTGGAGAAAGAATCCCCTTCCTCTCTGCCTCTTCTATAATGTGTAATGCTATTCTATCCTTTGAAGAATTACCGGGATTAAAGGCTTCAACTTTAGCAAAGAAGTTTCCTTTAAATTTTGAAGTTATTTTATTAAGTCTAATAAGCGGTGTATTGCCTACTAAGTCTAATACATTATCAAAAACTTGATTGTTGTGTTTCATAAATGCTTTTTATAAGCTACCATCAATATTACTAAAAATATTTGTAACTCAAAACTTGGCAAAAATAAGTAAATTTTTTATCATGCACTAATTCCTTCTAAATCTAATATAAAGGCATATTCTAAAGCTACTTCTTTTAGGCTTTCAAAGCGCCCTGATGCTCCTCCATGGCCAGAGTCCATATCAGTATGTAATAATAGTTTGTTATTGTCTTTTTTTAACTCTCTTAGTTTCGCTACCCATTTTGCTGGTTCCCAGTATTGCACTTGGGAATCGTGTAAACCTGTTGTTACTAACATGTTTGGATATGTTTTGGCTTCCACATTATCATATGGAGAATACGATTTCATATAACTATAATATTCCTTTTCATTAGGATTTCCCCATTCATCATATTCACCTGTAGTTAGTGGAATTGTATCATCTAGCATTGTAGTTACTACATCTACAAATGGAACTGCAGCTAGAATACCATGATATAATTCTGGATTCATGTTAATTACAACTCCCATAAGCAACCCCCCTGCAGATCCGCCGTAAGCGTATAAATGCTTATTTGAAGTGTAATTTTGCTCAATTAAATATTTTGAACAGTCGATAAAATCTGTAAACGTATTTTTTTTCGCTAAAAGCTTTCCGTTTTCGTACCAGTCTCTACCTAAATACTCTCCGCCTCTAATATGTGCGATAGCATAAATAAAACCTCTATCTAACAAGCTTAATCTAATTGTAGAAAAAGAAGGATCGACAGTAGAGCCATAAGAACCATAAGCATATTGAAGCAGCGGGTTACTCCCATTCAGCTTCATTCCTTTTTTATAAACTAATGATATAGGCACTTTTACACCATCTCTAGCTGTAGCCCAAATTCGTTTACATTCATAATTTTCTTTATTAAAGTTTTCATCTAAAACTTCTTGTTCTTTCTTTATTTCGCTTTGTTGATCTTTTAAGTTATAATCAATAATAGAATTAGGATTAGTCAGCGAACTAAACCCATAACGTAGTACATCACTATTAAAATCTGGATTATTGCCAATATAAGTGGTATAGGTATCCGAATTAAATGGTAAATAGTAGTCTTCGCTTCCATCCCATTTAATTATGCGAAGTCTATTTAGCCCGTTTTCACGTTCATTAACAACCAAATAATCTTTAAAAATCTCAATATCTTCAATTAAAACATCTTTTCTATGAGGTATGACATCAACCCAATTTTCTTTTTCAGTTGTTGTTTCATTCGTTTTTAAAAGTTTAAAATTAGTAGCCTTATCACAATTTGAAATAATATAGAAAACACCATTGTAATGCGCTATTGAATATTCTAAATCACGCTCCCTAGGTTGAAATACTTTAAAATCTGCATCTGGAGTATCAGCATTTAAAATTCTATATTCTGAACTTAAAGTACTTGAGGATCCAATAACTATGTACTTTCTAGATTTTGATTTATAAACAAAGGTGTTGAAAGTCTCATCAACTTCATGAAAAACTTCAATATCTTCCTTTGTTTCCGTATGCAATTTATGTCTAAAAATTTTGTGTGACCGCAAAGTCACTTCATCTTTCATAGCATAAAACAAGGTTTTATTATCGTTTGCCCATGTAACACTTCCTGTGGTGTTTAAAATTTTATCGGTATAAATTTCTCCTGTTTCTAAATTTTTAATTTGAATGGTATATTGTCTTCTACTTACTGTATCTGTTGAAAAAGCTGCTAGTTTATTATCAGGACTTATCGCAATACTACCTAAATTAAAATAAGCAACATTTTTAGCCATCTCATTACAATCAAACAAAATTTCTTCTGTATCCTCTAAAGTTCCTTTTTTTCTTGAATATATAGGGTAATCATTACCTTTTTCAAAACGTGTTAAATACCAATAGCCATCAAGCTTGTAAGGTACACTAGTATCATCCTCTTTAATACGCCCCTTCATTTCTTTGAATAGTTTTTTTTGAAAACTTTCTGTGTGTTGCATAACATCTTTAGTGTATGCATTTTCGGTATTCAAATAATCAATTACTTCTGGATTTTCTTTATTGTTCAGCCAATAATAATTATCTATTCTTGTATCATTATGAATAGTTAATGCCTTTGATATTTTTTTAGCTATTGGAGTTTGAATTGCTTGTTTCAAATGAAGATATATTTATTCTTGAATTTAAGGCTTCAAAAATAGAAAAATTAAATAGCTTTGTATTGAATTAAAAATTATAAAATTATGTTTGGAGATATGATGGGTATGATGGGTAAACTTAAAGAGACCCAGAAAAAAGTGGAAGACACTAAAAAACGTTTAGACACAGTTTTAGTTGATGAATCTAGTAACGATAATAAACTTAAAGTAACACTTACTGCCAATAGAACAATTAAATCTATAGAAGTTGCAGATGAATTGCTTGAAGATAAAGAACAACTTGAAGACTACCTTATTTTAACATTAAATAAAGCTATTGAAAAGGCCACCAGTATTAATGAAGCTGAATTAGCTGCCGTTGCTAAAGAGGGCATGCCTAATATTCCTGGAATGGATATGTTTAAGTAGTTAAAAATAAATCCATAAAACTATTAATTTTTGAAGCACTTATAAATACATATTCAATTAGTCCATAAGGTTATCTAAAGCTGTTTTCATCCCTTTATTTATTATGGCTTCTAGATTTACAGTAGTGGTTTCCAAAAAACCATCAAACTGTGTTAAATCCACTTCCCAAAAACCTATGTTTTGAAGAGTAGCTTTTATAATAAGTGATAGATCATTTGTTTTCCATTGTCTATTAAAAAACTCTAGTACTTCTTGATTATCATTTAATAGAATTTTTTCACCGTCTCTATCTCCTTTATAAAACGCAATTAAAGCTGCTAATGAAAACAATAATCGCTTTGGTAATCTATTGTTTCGTTTAATATATTCTAAAATTGAAGGTAATACTCGAGTTTTAAATTTTGATATTGAATTTAACGATATACTCATCAGCTCATGCTCTAAATATGGGTTTTTGAAACGATTTAAGACATCGTTGGCGAATTGATTTAATTCTTCTTCAGGTAAATCTAAAGTAGGAGAAATTTCATCAAAAATGGTTTCTGTTAAATATTTACCTATAGTTTTATCCTCTATAGATTCTCTTACTTTATTAATACCATATAAATAACCAATAGGAACAAGTACTGTATGAGCTCCATTTAAAATACGGACTTTCCTTATCCTATAGGGTTCTAAATTATTGGTAAATACGACATTTAACCCACAAATTTCAGCTGGAAGTTCTTCTTTAACGCATTCTGGTCCTTCAATTACCCACAAATAGAATTGTTCTCCTTCTACAACCAATTCATCTCTATAACCCAACGTTTTTGTAATACTATCTATTTTTTCTTTTGGATAACCAGATACAATTCTATCTACTAATGTATTACAGAAAATATTATCTTTACTAATCCACTCAGCAAATGCATTGTCTAAATTCCAATCTTTAGCATATTGAAGAATTATTTCTTTTAGATTATCACCGTTTTTTTCAATTAATTCACATGGAATTATTATTAAACCTTGCTCTGGCGCTCCTTCGAAAAACTGAAATCTTTTATATAAAAGTGCTGTTAATTTACCTGGAAAGCTCCTTTGCGGCGTATCATTTAATTTATCCTTAACATTATAAATAATTCCAGCTTCTGTTGTATTAGAAATTACAAAGCGTAAGTTCGAGTTTTTGGCAATAGCTAAATAGTCTTCATGGTTTTTATATGGATTTATAGCACGTTGAATACAATCAATAACAGTATGTTCGCTAGTTGCTTTTCCATTTTTAATTCCGTTTAAGTATAAAGTATACAATCCATCTTGATTGTTTAATGTTTCTATTGACCCTTTCTCTCTAGGCTTTATTACCACTACACCAGAATCAAAATTTGCTTTATGATTCATTTCGTGAATCATCCAATTTGCGAAGGCTCTTAAAAAATTTCCTTGTCCAAACTGCAAAATTCTTTCAGGATATAATTTAGTAGATATTTCACTTCTATTTAGCAATTTCATTATTTATGTTTTAATCAGATTTAATCATTACTAAATAGTTATTTACTTCTTAAAAATTAATTATAGCTTTTATAACGCCGGTTTCTGGGTTAAGCCAACTATCAAAATTTTCTATCATTTTAGTGAATGAAACATTATGAGTAATATACGACGCCGTTGGAAATTGATTTAACACACTTATTACATATTCAAAATCTTCTTTGGTAGCATTACGGCTGCACATCAAAGTCATTTCCTTTGCGTGTATTTTTGGATGATTATAAACTAACTCTCCTTTGGACAAACCAACTAATATAAAACGCCCTCCATGAGACATATAGTCAGGGCAAGTTTCTAACGCAAATTTATTACCAGAGGCGTCAAATACTACTGAGCACAATTCTCCTCCCGTAATTTCTGAAATTTCTTTTACCGTATTATCTCCAGCTTTCACCTTATAATCTACTCCTATTTTTTCTTTGGCATACTCTAAACGCTGTTCATTTATATCGACAGCAATCACTTTTGCTCCTGCTATTTGAGCTAGTTTCATAATACCAATACCTATTGGACCGCAACCAACAACAGTAACTATTTCTCCTTGCTTAACACCTGCTCTTCTTAAAGCATGAGCTCCAATAGCCAAAGGTTCTACAATGCTTATTTCATCATATGTTAATTGATTTGCAGGTAACAAAATATCTATTGGTACCGCAATTTGCTCTTGCATACCCCCATCTCCATGCACGCCTAAAACATTAATATTTATGCAACAGTTTGTTTTATCATTTCTACAAGCAATACAGTTACCACAACTTATATAAGGCATAACCACAACTTTATCTCCAATTTTAATTCCTTGACTATTTTCACCAATGTCCAGTACTTTTGATGCTAGCTCATGCCCCAAAACTCTTGGATAAGTAAAAAATGCTTGATTTCCAGAATATGCGTGTAAATCTGTACCACAAATACCTACCTTTTTAATTTTTAGTAACGCTTCATTTGCTTTTTTAATAGGAACTTCTCTTTCTTTTAAAATAAACTCCCCTGGTTTTTCGCAAACAATATATTTCATATTATTATTACTCTTTATCATATAATAATTAATTACCAATATTATGTTGGCTTCTACAAAATTAAACCAAAGTCAATTAGTTACCACTGAATTATTTGCCACCACTAATACTTTATTTGCGATACTAGACTAATAAAACTATTTAATGATAATTTTTATTAAATTTAGAGCTTCGTACACTTACTTTTCATGAAATTACATTTATTAAATAGAGACAGTTTACTTAATTCTTCTTTTAAGGTAGAAAAGCATTCTTATACTAGCTTTTTAAAAGTATGGCATTATCATCCAGAATTAGAATTGGTATTATCACAAAAAGGAAGCGGAACCAGGTTTGTTGGAGATAATATAGAGCAATTTAACGAAGGGGATATAGTTTTAATTGGAAAAAACTTACCACACATGTGGTTAAGTGAAAAAAATCATTCTAAAGTGTCTCCAAAATTAGTTTCTGAATCTATAGTATTTCATTTTAAAGAAGACTTTTTAGGTTCTAATTTTTTTGACAGCCCAGAAATGATTCCAATAGCAAAACTTCTTGAAAGATCTAAACATGGAATTAAATTTATAAATACAGACAAAAAAATTACTCAACTAATTAAAAAAGCATTAGAAAAAAAAGGTTTTAATAAAACAATAAAGTTTCTTAAAATTTTAAACTTATTAGCTAAGCATTCTGACTATAAACTATTAGCCAGTAAAGGATATATTAGCTCTGATACTATACAAGAGTATAATTCTTTAACAAAAGTATATGAATATATATTTGAAAACTTTAAGTCAAAAATTGACTTAGATAGTATTGCACAAATAGCCCATATGAACCCTTCTTCGTTTAGTCGATGTTTTAAACGTTTAAATAATAAAACTTTTTCTAAATACCTTAATGAAATTAGAATTGGTTATGCTTGTAAGTTATTAATGGAA
This sequence comes from Jejuia spongiicola, assembly GCF_023502325.1. Taxonomy (NCBI): domain Bacteria; kingdom Pseudomonadati; phylum Bacteroidota; class Flavobacteriia; order Flavobacteriales; family Flavobacteriaceae; genus Jejuia; species Jejuia spongiicola. Next base: position 175,399 of record NZ_JAMFLZ010000003.1, on the reverse strand, counting down.
GAAAAATATAATATTACATATATCTGCTTTGAATCTGGGTATAATAATCTTTCTAATTTCAACAGGCAATTTAAATTAATAACTGGCACTACTCCTAGTGGCTACATAGCTTTAAGAAAAGGTAACAGCAATAATATGAATTAACAAATCTAAAGATTATATTTTTACTTAGCCTTGAAAATATTAAGAACCGTTTTATGCATTTCATTACTGTAATCTAAATGTGTAACCATACGCAGTTTGCCTCCGCCCATACCTATAATATGTACATTTTTATCAGCTAATTGTTTCACAAAAGCAGTTTCATCAATACCTTCATTCAATTCAAAAATAACAATATTGGTTTCAATAGACTCAACTGTTTTAACTACTGGTAATTTTTTTAGCTCCTCACCTATTTCTTTGGCCTTTTTATGATCTTCTTTCAGTCTTTCCATATTATTATCCAAAGCATATAAACCCGCCGCAGCTAAATAGCCCACTTGCCTCATTCCACCACCAAAAATCTTTCTAATCCTTATAGCGTTACTCATAATAGCCTCATCTCCAATTAAAACTGATCCTATTGGGCAACCTAAACCTTTGCTTAAGCATACCGAAATAGTATCAAACACTTCACCGTATTGTTTTGGAGTTTCATTTTTTGCGACCAAAGCATTCCATATGCGAGCTCCATCTAAATGAAAACCAAGTTTTTGTTCATCACAAACTCCTTTAATTTTTAAAATTTCATTAAAATCCCAACAAGCACCACCTCCTTTGTTAGTCGTATTTTCTATTGCTACCAAGCTCGTTAGTGGGCTATGATAAAAATCTGGAGGATTAATAGCGTCTAAAACTTGATTTACTGAAAACATACCACGATTACCATCTATTAATTTACAAGACACACCACTGTTAAATGATGCGCCACCACCTTCATAATTATAAATATGCGCGTATTTATCACAAATAACTTGGTCTCCAGGGTTGGTATGTAGTTTTATTGCTGCTTGATTTGCCATACTTCCTGTTGGAAAAAATAATGCTTTTTCTTTTCCAAACATATCAGCAATACGCTCTTCTAAGGCATTAACTGTTGGGTCTTCTTTATATACATCGTCACCAACTTGGGCTTGCATCATAGTGTTTAACATGCCTTTTGTTGGTTTGGTAACGGTATCGCTTCTTAGATCTATTGTCATTTTTTGCATTTCATCTTTAATAATATGAATTTAAACTATTTAGCGAATAAAAAAACACACTTAACTAGTTTTTTTTAAAAGCCTATAAATTACAAGTATTTTCGTGTTAAATAGCTATTAATCTAAAATATACAAATTATGAAAAAAAACATTTCAATTTTATTGGGGGTGTGTCTTCTTTTTGTGTCTTGCCAGACCGAAAAATTGGATACAACAGAAAATGCTGTATTAGAAAGCACAAGTGTTAGCTCAAATAAAAATGGAGCTAAAAAGCTAAAAGAGCCTAAAGTTATAAAAGAATGTAAAGTAATAGATTTAGATCGTTGTGATTTAAATCTAACTTCAAATTTTTGGTGGCCTAACCAGCCAACTGCTTGGACGAATGGACTATTCACTTCATCTGATGCTCATCAAATGTCTTTCTTAGAGTATGACAATGGCACAGCTAACATAAAAGGTTCTGCAGTTATGGGGACTTGTGTCATTGAAGTTGATGTTTGGTTAACAGATAAAAAGGATTGGACTACTTTCAGTGCTGATGGAGGTGATTTTAAGGATGAAGAAAATGATTGTACCAATGTGGTAAAAGAAGATTTACATTATTATGTAATTGACTCATCAAAAAGTACTATTACTGCAACTGGAGGCGATTGTTTAGAAGAAGGCACGTTTGGGGTAGAACAAAGACCAGATCCAAATGATGATACAACGCCGCATCTAGGAGTTATTGTTGGTCCTGGAGCAGGTTTATTTGATGATTCAGATCCGCTTGCTTATGGCCTAAGCACATGGGGTTGGTTACTTAATGATGCTGGTGAACGTTCATGGATATTCGATTTTAATTTCAATCTTGAGTGTGAAGATGAATGTGATACTGCTTTTGCTAAAGGAAATACAGATGCTGGCGAAGGTGATGATTCTACATGCTTTTTAGAAGATGGATTTAATAGATGGGGCTGGACAATAGGTCCTCTTTCTGAAGGCGAATACACCTATGATGTATACGCTGGCGCAGGCCAATGCGATACTGACAAAGGGGAATTGGTAGGTACAGCCACTGTTAAATATGATAGTGGAGATGTTACGGTAACTTATGATATAGATGAAGATTATACTGTAAGTGAAACACATACATATGCTGGAAACGATCCTTATCCGACTAAAAATGGATCAGATACAGTAGCTCCTGGTCAATATACTATAACGCCAAATTTATCAGGTGATATATATGTAATTGCTCACGCAGTAGTATGTGAAAAATAATAACTTAGTAAATTACTATTAAAAAAGCCAGAGAAGTTTTCTCTGGCTTTTTATTTTATAATAAATTATTTTACCTACAATTTATACTTTTTTGTACAGCTGCTTTTAAAATATCTGATGTTGGTTTTTCAAATTTTCTTGCAAACAATTTATCGGAGGTTGAAATTTTTTCAAAATCGCTGAGATTCAGTATGGCGGGAGAAGGATTGTGTTTACCAACACGATCAGGGTTCCAATCTATATACCTTAAATTATTGTTAATGATTTGTTTCGAAAATGCAGAATTCATTATAACTGTTTGAAAATATATTTCTTCAGGGCAAAAAGTATATTTAAGCCTGTTAAATAAGTACGATTTTTTACTGGTATAATCTACAACGTATTGTAATACCCCTCTAGATAGACTCCACCAAGTAGATCCTCCATACAACTTGGGGGTTTTATTTGTAATTGATCTCTTTACATGTAACTTCTTTTGGAGATTAACAAACTTCCACATCCATTTTATATGCTTTTTTGCATTTAAGACATCATACAAATGATAATAAGTTACCCTGTCTAATCCTCCGTTTTCATTTCCCCAACCTTTTGTAGGAATTTCAAAATATTCTAAAAACCCTTTTGCTTTAGAGTCGTCTATCATTTTTTTAAATTGTATGATATTTTTTATTGGAAAATCTTGCCCGCTAATCAAATGAAAATATTGTATGTCCTTATTTTTTAATGCAGCTCCTCCTAAAAATAAAATACTCTTTAAATGATTCAAACCACCCCAGTTTACAACAAATTTTTGTGACACCATCTTAACATACACATTGGTTTGTAATTCTTTATAAATCTTTTGAGGTATTTTGCTTTTCTTGTCAATATGTATGTATATATAAAAGCTATCATCAAAAAAATCAATTATATCAACCAAATGTGCAAAGTTTTTATAAGCTGTAATTAATATCGCTTGCTTCATACTATTAATGAGTTATTTGGTAAAAAAATTTCTATCTTTCCTAAGATTATACGCTAAGGTATTTAGCCTAGTTTAGCATAAATTTTGTGCAATTTCGCTAAAATAAATAATAACGTTTTATGATTTAAAGCATAGGTTAACAGCTTGTATTTAAAACTTTTATATTCTTCCCTTACAAATGAATCTATAGGGTAAGCTCCAATCTTTTCTAACTCAAATAGTTTTTCTTCAATTGTTTTTATACTAAAATCTGCTTTAATCATTTTGATTATAGTGAAAAAAGTAAAAGCATCTCTTCTAAATTTAAAATTATCAGCTATCTCTTTCTTATGCTTAATAGAAAATCCATCTAATGCCTTTATTAAGTTATTTAAGTCATTAATTAAAGCCATAAAGTATAGTACAATTTTTCTTTTATATACTTTGTTCTCGCTACGCATAGTAGATTCTGGAGATTGAAAATATCTATAAATGACAACAGGGGAATAAGCAACCTTTTTGGCATATAAAAATAATCGTAATGTAAAAACTACGTCACCATCATAGTCTCCTTCACTAAAAGCTAGCTTATGTTTATGTAAGAAATCTTTACGCACTAAATACCACCAAATCTCTATTCGAAGATTTATATTTTCCTTAAGAAACTGATCTCCAGAAATTATTTTTGGTAGCTCCATTTCCTGAAAAGTTTCATTTAAATTAAATAAAGCTGCTTTTTTAGTTACTAAAGTATTAAACCCCATAATGTCTATCTCGTTTTGTGTTGCAAATTTAAGCACATCACTCAAAGAATTATAAGCAATATAGTCATCAGCATCCATAAAATAAATGTAAGTCCCTTTTGCTAGCTTTAATAACTTATTCCTAGTCGATATGACGCCTTCATTTTTATGAGAATACAAAAAGACATTATCATGTGTTTTTATAAATTCTTCAACTTTATTTTTACTAGTATCGTTTGACCCATCATTGAATACTAACACTTCATAATCTTGCTTCGAAATATTTTGATTCATCAAACTCTCTAAGCATCTTTCAATAAAAGATTCTGCATTGTACATAGGGATTAAAATACTTAATCTCATCATTCATTTATATTTAATCAAACAAGCTTTATTATATTGAGTCTATACAGATATCTTAGTGGATATAATAAAATAAAAAAAAGGAATTTACTATTAAAAACATTAGAGGTAATCACAAATTTTCGTTTAGAATACTCCTCTCCTATAAAATCAGTTAATGGGTAAGCTTCAATTTTTTTGAAATTATTTAAAATATTATTGATTGCATAAATTGAAACATTTGACTTTATTAATTTATAAAACATGAAATACACATTAACTTGACTTCTATATTTTACATTATTAATAACCTTCAATAATTTTGGGTCCTTCTTTTTTGATAGTTCAACAATGATTGAATTGAATTTATGAATTAAATAAACATAATCCTCAATCATCTTTTTTAAATGTTCTAGACTATCATTATTCATAATTGAGTTAGATACTTTAACATATCTATGAACATCTAATGGTAAACTAATAACTGTTTTTGCTTGTAAAAACAAAGAAAATGTAAATGGTCCATCTTCCATATAGCGTCCTTCAACAAATTTAAGCTTCGTTTTAATTAAAAAATCTCGCTTTATAATATACCACCAAACAGTAATTCTATGAAACTTAGTTTTAGATAAAAAATCTATTCCATTATAAATTTTAACATCTTTTATTTCTTCTGTTGTTTTAGTGTTAAATAAATTCAGCTTTTCGGTTAGAGAAGATTCAAAACATATTAATTCCAAATCATATATATCTAAATAGTTTAAAACAATATTTAATGTACTGTAAGCCAGATAATCATCTGCATCTATAAAATATATATAATCTCCTTTTGCTAAACTAATTCCTACATTACGTGTAGCGCCAAGTCCAATATTGTGTTGACTATATATAGTAATATTAGTATGTTTTTTTTTAAAAGTTTCAGCAATCATTACCCCTGTATCATTAGAACCATCGTCAATCAAAATAATTTCATAATCTCTCTCTTTTATATTTTGGTTAACTAAGCTATTTATACACCTTTCAATATGATTTTCAGCATTATAAAATGGAACAATTATACTTAACTTCATATTTTTAATTAAAACGTTAAAACTACCTGAAAAGGGTTTGAAAAATTAATGCCAATTAATTAGTAAATACAATAATGATTTTATTCTAAATTTAAAGAAGCTTAATTAATTTAAATCTATACAGTATACGGAAAGGGTATAAAAGAAAATAAAAAAGGTATTTTTGGTTAAAAATAAAAGACATAATTGCTATTTTTTTATGCGTATAGACTTCTCTTATTGAACTTGTTAAAGGGTACATATCTATCGCTTTAAGGTTGATTAGAATTCTATCAATTTTCTTTATTGATATTTTCGATTTTATAATTTTAAAAAACATAAGAAATATGCTTTCCTCACTTTTAAACTTTATTTTTTTTATAATTCTGTCTGTACCTGTAGCGTTTTTTTTTGATATTTCTTCAATAAGTAAATCAAATCTGAATATTAAGCTAATATAATCTTCAATAAGCTTTAGTAAATGTTCTTGAGTTTCATTATTCATTATAGAATCAGGTGTTTTAACATATCTATGTACATCCATTGGATAAAACAGTGCCCTTTTAGCTTCCATAAAAATTTTAAAACTAAAAATAGCATCTTCCATAAACCTACCCTCTTCAAATTTAAGGTTGGTTTTTAGCAAAAAATCTCGCTTAATAATATACCACCAAGCTTCTAACCTGTGATTATTACATTTAAATAAATAATCTGAGCCACTCAAAACTAAATAATCAATTAATGTATTTTGGGTTTTTGAACTAAATAAATTTAACTCACCTGTAACCTGTGTATTAAAACCCAAAATTTCGATATCATTTTCTATTGCACAATTTAATATATTTCCAAAAGTATTGTAGGCTATATAATCATCAACATCAATAAAATAAATATAATCTCCTTTAGCCAATTGCATTCCTCTATTTCTTGTAGCTCCCAAACCAATATTAGGTTGACTATAAAGCTTTATATTAGCATGCTTATTAATAAACGATTCAACAATATCTTTACCATTATCTATAGAGCCATCATCTATCATTAATATTTCATAATCATTACTATTTATGTCCTGATTTATTAAACTATACAGGCATCTCTCTATATACAGTTCTGCATTATAAAACGGGACAACTATACTTAATTTCATAATATAAAATATAATCACTAAAATAATAAGAACAACCAATTAGAGAAACAATTAATAGATTAAAAGCTTATTTATGCTTCAAAATATTAATTAAACACAAAATTATGTTTATTTTAATGGCAGTATTTATTTCAGGTAAATTAAACAACAAACCATTCGTTTAATATATAATACTAATAAAAAACACAATCTTATTTTTCAAATACAATTCAAAGAATATATGCAAAGTTTATTTACTTATCAATACAGAGTTTCTAAACAAATAACACTGATTATTTTTATTACTCCTTTTTTCTTAACGCTTATAATGAGTTCTTTTTTTATTTTTAGATCGACAGAAAATTTTGGTTTTTGGCTTCTTGAAGAAAACTCTCCAATTGAATTACTTACATTTATTATTTTCTTGTTTAGTGGTATATTTGGAATATATACTATTAGAAATCTCAATTTCCCTTTAGAAAAATATGTCAAACTTTTTTATATAATCTTTTCTCTTTTTTTGATTTTAATTGCTATGGAAGAAATTTCATGGGGTCAATGGTTTTTTCATTTTGAAACTCCACCTGAATGGGCAAAAATTAATGGACAACAGGAAACTACCCTCCATAACCTTAATGGGATGCAAGGGCGTTCTGAAATTCTTCGTATGTTTTATGGTGCAGGAGGTATCTTTGGAGTTTTGCTAGGTTTTTTAAACAAGTTTAAAAAGATAAGTGCTCCTATTGTACTTATATCTTGGTTTTTAATCATTTTTTGTCATGCAGCAGTTGATTATATTCAAGATGGAGTATCCATTAGTATGAGGTATGATTTTGCTATTGTAAAAACCTCAGAGTTCATTGAATTATTAATAGCCGGGAGTTCTTTTTTATATTTATGGTTAAATTTTAGAATGTTAAAGCACGATAAAAATATTATAAAATCATGATACTTTTTCAGAATAATAAAAACTAAAAACATACACAAAAATAAAACTCATAGCTACCATTTCTCCTCCGTCTTCTATAAGAGCTACATGATTTTTACCATAAGGTATAGTTATATGCAATAGATCGATACAGGTTCCAAAAAATGCTAGTATTAAGAACAATGAAAAAAGTTTTTTGGTCATTAGTCTTCCCTTTATATCTGCCTTTAAGAATGCAAATACAATCGATATAAAAAAAATAAAACCAAAAAAAACAAAAATTAATAACTCTCCAAAATCTTCTGGACGTAAATTAAATTTTGGTTGAATATTAAAATAATCTGCTAAATAAAAACCATAATTTTCATGAATGCTTAAAGAATCATCCAATAATAAACATAAAAATATTATAGCCCATACTAAATATATAAGTTGTTTTTGTTTATAAAACAAGTAAAGAAGCAGTGAGAGAATTCCAAATTCTTTTAAGTACTGATAAAACTCTGCATATCCTAAATCTTTTTCAATCGAAAAGTTAAGATTATAATCTATAATATTCCACAAAAGGAAACAATGCATTAGGATAAAAACAAAATCTACAAGTACCAATAAGGTAATTAATATTTTATTTTCCTTAAAAAAAATAGAAATATTACTTAATAATTGATTTAATTTCATTTTATACATTTAATAATACTAACTAACAATATTTAACACTTCTGGTAATTTGAGTATAGTATATTTCGCTAAATATTTTTCATCAATGAAATGCATGTCTTGCTTATGAATATTTACACCATTATCTTGTAAACATATGGTTGTCCAATTAATTGAATTTGGCGTAATAAAGTCTTTTTTAATATTGTCCCCTATATAGTAATATTTTCCTTTCCCAAATATTTTTTCGAAATATTTATAATTTTCAACATGAGGTTTTTCACTACCAAATTCTTCAGAGATTACAACTTCAGAAAACCAATCATCAAGTCCCAAAGCTTCTATTTTATTTCGTTGCTGAATACTTCTTCCATCTGTTAATAAACCTAAACTTATATTCATAGATTTTAACATGTTAAGTAGGTTTATTTTATCCTGTGACAACTTTATTTTAGGCTTATGATTTCTATAAATATGCAATAATTCTTCGATACTAAATGGTGCATTATATTTTTTTATTGTTTCTTTAAATACATTTGTATTATCGTAATAAAAAGATTGTATTTGGCAGAAAATTTCAATATAATCTATGTTTATTTCATTAGCTATTTTTAAAGCTATTTCGCTAAAAGCAGATTTTAAAAAATCTATTTCATTATAAAGTGTGTCGTCTAAATCAAAAACTAAAACGGTATTAGTCTTCATGATTTTTTATTAAAATTTCACTATCATATCGTAGCATTAATAAATTCTCTTCCCAATCATCAAAATAACTTATTTCTTTATTAAAAAGATATTCTTGAATAATCCATTTAGGATAATTTCCTCCAGCCAAATACGATAGTGGAAAACCTCCACCAAATCTTGGGTTAATTTCTATGCCTTTAATTTCTTTAGACTCTTTGTGCAAAAATAATTGAAGCGTTATACACCCTCTCGCTCCTTCAAGACTAGCTAGTTTTTCATTTATCAAAGATTTAACTTCGTTTTTTATAGTTACTCCTTTACTAACCTCACCAGCTCTAATTTCAATTCGTTTTCTAGGGATAACACATTTTAGAGTTCCCAATTTACTATAATACAAGTCACACGTATATTCATCATAAACATCATGGTCTAAATATTCAAAAAACGTCAAACTTTTATCATCTAGCAGAAATTTGGAAATCTCATTTTTACTTTTAATTATGTGATTATTATTACTACTACTACCATTAATGGGCTTAATAAACATAGGCAATTCAAAATTATTCTTTGAATACACTTTTGCTGTAACAATTCCTAATTCTTCAAATAATTCGTGGGTTTTTAATTTGTTTAAACTTCTTTTTATCAATTTTTCACTTGATATAACAATTTGAATATTAACTGCTAAAAATCTTTCTTTACTTTCAGCTAATTTTAGTAGCTCAGTATCTAGAGTAGGAACAATTAACTTTACATCATTTTTTACACAAAGGTTATACAAAGAATCGATATAGCAATCGTCTTCAATTTTACATATTTTAAAGGCATTATCTGCAACCTGAGCTGCTGCAGAAAGGTTTGGGGAATAGTCTGCTACAAAAACACTTGATTCACGCTCTATTAGCTTCAATTCATTAATAAAAGCTTTAACTAGTGATACCCTTCTACCTCCTGATGTTATTAAAATATTATTCATAAAAAATTAGTAATCAATTTTAACTACTTTTTTAATTTTAATAATGGGTTACTTACTAAAAACAAAAAATAATAAACACTTTTAATATTAAATAGCTTAACCAATAAAGTGTAAATAAAACCATTGTAATCATTTCCTAAAAATGAATTTAATGGATATGCGTTAATTTTATTCATATTCTTTATTATTTTTTTTACTTCTTTTAATTTTATGGTTGATTTTAATATTCTAATCATTAAAAAAAATACAAATGATTGTTGTCGTGCCTTTAACCGTTCAAGGCAAGCCTCGTTTTCTTCATTTCTTTTAATACTCTCTATAAGAGGCTTGTACATTAACGCAGCATTTGCATTATCATAAATAACTTTTAAATAATGACTAGGTTCTTTACTTGTCATTGCAGAGCCTTTAACTTTAACATGCCTGTGTGCATCAATTGGTAGATGCGCAGCCTTACTTGTATTTATAAGTAAATTAGCTGTAAAAATTGCGTCTTCCATCCATCGTCCTTCAATAAACCTTAAACCAATCTTATTTAAATGCTCTTTTTTAATAATGTACCACCATACTTCATTCTTATAGCCGTTATTTCCAATATAATTAGTTCCACTTATTTTTGAAATACTTAAATTCTCACTAATATTTGTAGTAGAATCATATAAGTTTGTATTCTCAGTGCCTTTTGATAAAAACGTTAATACCTCTAAATCATTAATTTCTATACAATCTAAAATTAATTTTAAAGTATTATTAGCTAAATAATCGTCTGGATCAATAAAATAAATATAGGTTCCTTTAGCTACGTCAAGCCCAAAGTTTCTAGCACTCCCCACGCCACTATTTTCTTTGTTAAAAACAAATACATTAGAGTGTTTTGATTGAAATCCTTTGGCAATTTCTACACTATTATCTTTCGAGCCATCATTAACTATAATAATTTCATATTCAATAGCATTTAAACCTTGACTTAAAAGACTTTGAATACATCTAGCAATGTGCTTTTCTACATTATATACTGGAATTATAATGCTTAGTTTCAATAGATTTTGTTTATATTAAAACCTACCATTAAATGCCTTAATTATAATAAAAGATTCAATTTTTGCTTTTTAGAGTTAACGAACAAAATGAATATTTTTAAAGAAAATGGTTGGTTTAATAGTTAATAGCAAACCAAATATAATTTATAAATAACAACATAGTTAAATATATCCGTCAAAACGTAGAATTTTCCTATTAACTAAGATTTGTGTTTTAATATAGGTTTATTAATTCTATTTTTGTTCAAAATAAAACATTCTATGATTACATCTGATCAAATTAAAGATCTTAATACTCGCCTTGATAAACTAAGGCACTACCTTTGACGTAGATGCAAAATTAATTGAAATACAAAACGAAGAAGAACAAACCTTCGACCCAAATTTTTGGAACGACGCAAAAGCAGCTGAAGTGATAATGAAGTCACTTCGTGTAAAGAAAAAATGGGTACAAGATTACAATACTGTCAAAACTCTTATTGAAGATTTAGAAGTTCTTTATGAATTTTATAAAGAAGGAGAGTCAACAGCCGAAGAAGTAGAAACTCGATTTAATAAAGCTGCAACTTTACTAGAAGGCATAGAGTTTAAAAACATGCTTTCTGAAGAAGGAGACAACCTAAGTGCTGTATTGCAAGTTACTGCTGGTGCAGGAGGAACCGAAAGTTGCGATTGGGCAAGTATGCTAATGCGTATGTACTTAATGTACGCTGAAAAAAGTGGGTTTAAAGTTAAAGAACTAAACTTCCAAGAGGGTGATGTTGCAGGTATTAAAACGGTTACTTTAGAAATTGAAGGTGATTTTGCTTTTGGGTGGCTAAAGGGTGAAAACGGTGTTCATCGTTTGGTGCGTATTTCTCCTTTTGACAGTAATGCAAAGCGACACACAAGTTTTGCCTCTGTTTATGTGTATCCACTTGTTGATGATACTATTGAAATAGACATTAATCCTGCAGATATAGAAATAACAACAGCTCGCTCTAGTGGTGCTGGTGGGCAAAACGTAAACAAGGTTGAAACTAAAGTGCAATTAACCCATAAACCTACAGGTATACAAATATCTTGCTCTGAGACGCGTTCTCAACACGACAATCGCTCTCGCGCTATGCAAATGCTTAAATCTCAACTATACGAAATTGAATTACAAAAACAATTAGCACAACGCGATGATATTGAGGCTGGCAAAATGAAAATTGAATGGGGAAGTCAAATTCGTAATTACGTTATGCATCCATATAAACTTGTTAAAGACGTTCGAACTGCACATGAAACCGGAAATGTAGATGCAATAATGGATGGAAATATTGAGCAATTTTTAAAAGCTTATTTAATGATGATGGGACAAAAAGAAGAAGATAATCAACTATGAATACAATAGATACTATAATTTTTGATCTTGGTGGTGTATTAATCGATTGGAATCCAGAATACGTTTATTTAGATGTATTTAATGGAGATCGAGAAAAAATGCAATGGTTTTTCGATAATATTTGCACTAGTAATTGGAATGAAAATCAAGATGCAGGTTACCCAATGGCAAAAGCTACTGAAGAGCGTATAGCTCTCTTTCCAGAATGGAAAAAAGAAATTGAAATGTTTTATGGGCGCTGGGTAGATATGCTAGGAGATGCTATTTCTGAAACTGTTGAAATCCTTGAAAAACTTATAAAAACTAACTCATACAAAATTGTTGCACTTACAAACTGGAGTGCTGAGACTTTTCCTATTGCCCTAGAGCGTTTTGAGTTTTTACAGTGGTTTGAAGGTATTTTAGTTTCTGGAGAAGAAAAAACCAGAAAGCCTTTTGATGAAATTTATAATCTTACCCTAGAGCGCTTTAACATTAATGCTAAAAATGCCATTTTCATTGATGACAATTTAGGCAATATCGAGGCAGCCAACAGATTAAGTATTAATGGTATACATTTTAAATCTCCAGAACAACTTATTCAACAATTAAAAACATATAACATTAATTTATAATGATTAAAATATACCATAATAATCGCTGTAGTAAATCGCGTTGCGGGTTAGAAATACTTGAAAAATCAGGTAAATCTTTTGAAATTATTAAATATTTAGAGGATACGCTTTCCGCGAAAACGCTAAAAGATATCATAACACTTTTAAAAATAAAGCCAATTGATTTAGTTAGGAAAAATGAAGCCATTTGGAAAGAAAATTATAAAAATAAGACCCTAACTGATACAGAAATTATTAATGCAATGGTAGAAAACCCTAAGCTTATTGAACGCCCAATTATAATAAATGGTAATAAAGCTGTAATTGGCAGACCTCCTGAACTTATTTTAGATATTCTTTAGAAGATAATCTTTTAACAAACATTTAACCACTTCGCCTTAAACCATAGGTTATTTTTACTGTCTAAAACGGTAAACCTAACCATGAACAAATTTTTTATTTTTGCCCTCTCTTTTACTTTTTGCATTGCAAATGGTAATTCACAGCCTAAAAAGCCAGAAGCTTCTACAATTAATAATTCAATAATTAAAGAAGTAATAATAACAGGAAAAGTTATTGACAAAGAAACTCAAGAGCCTTTAGAATATGCAACTATTGCTTTTTTTAGTAAAAAAGAAAACAAAATTGTTACTGGAGGTATAACCGATATAAATGGTGTTTTTAATATTCCTGTAAAAACTGGAGTTTATGATATATCTATTGAATATATTGCTTTTAAAACTCAAAGAATACTAAACAAAAAACTAACTGCTAACGAAAATATAGGCTTATTCTCCTTAGAAATTGATGCTGAGTCTTTAGCAGAAGTTGAAGTTATTGCAGAACGTACTACCGTTGAAATTAAACTAGATAAAAAAATATATAATGTAGGTAAAGATTTAACCGTCAGCGGTGGTACTGTAAGTGATGTTTTAGATAATGTTCCTTCAGTTTCAGTCGATGCTGAAGGTAATGTAGCGCTAAGAGGTAATGATAATGTTCGCATACTCATTAATGGTAAACCATCAGGATTAGTTGGTTTAAACTCTACTGATGCCCTAAAGCAATTACCTGCTGATGCTATTGAAAAGGTTGAAGTTATAACCTCTCCATCTGCTAGATATGAAGCAGAAGGTACTGCAGGAATTTTAAATATTATTTTAAGGAGAAGCAAGTTACAAGGGCTTAATGGTTCTATAACAACAAATGCTGGTCACCCAACTGCGGCCGGTATTTCAGGAAATATAAATTATAGAACTGGTGATATTAATATTTTTAATACTACGGCATACAATTATTCGGAAAGACTTGGAAGATGGTATAATGATGTGCAATATTTTGATATTAATACACCCGATTTAAATGAAAGACGTAATTGGACTGATACCAGTAAAGGTTTTACAACAAATACTGGTGTTGAGTGGTATATTAACGACTCTGCATCTCTAACATCATCTATTGTTTATAGAGATAATGGTAATGAAAATAACTCTGTTAATAAGCTTATACAGTTTAACAAAATCAACAATTCAACAAGTGAAAGCACAAGATTGGATCCAGAAACTCAAGATTCTAGAACCATACAATATGCACTTAACTTTACTAAAAACTTTGAAAAAACTGATCACAAATTAACTTTTGATTTTCAGTATGAAGATACAGATCAAGATGAAAACTCTATAATTAATGTAAACGGTGTTGACTCTGAAATTGTTTCAACTATAGAAGATCAACAAAGCATACTATTACAAACCGATTATGTAGTGCCTATTGGAGAAAACAGCCAAATAGAAATGGGGTTTAGAGGCGATTTTAATACAAGAGCTACAGATTTTGAAGTATTGCTGCTGGATCCAAATTCTGGAGATTTTAATATCAATCAAGACCTTACTAATCTCCTTAATTTTAAACAATATATAACAGCATTGTATTCACAATTTGGGAGTAAAATAGGTAAGTTTTCGTATTTATTGGGGTTACGAATGGAAAATACTAAAACCACTCTAGACCAACCTACTAGTGGAGACTTTAGTAGACAAAAATTAAACGGGTTATTTCCAACAATTAATTTGAATTATGAGCTAAGTGAATCTCAAAGTTTCACCTTAGGATATAACAGACGAATAAGAAGACCAAGAGGTTTTATGCTTAATCCCTTCCCCTCTCGTTCTAGCGTTACTAACGTGTTTCAAGGTAACCCAGGGTTAAACCCAACTTTTTCGAATACATTTGAAATAGGGTATTTAAATAGAATTAATAAGCTCACTATATCCTCATCTATCTATTTCGCACATTCGTCAAACATTATGGCTTTTGTAAGTAGAGAAACTGGTGTTGTTGTACTTGTTGATGGTGAAGAATTTCCTGTAATTGAGCGTGGTCCAGTAAATTTAGGGACAGACAACCGCTATGGCTTTGAATTAAACGTAAATTATAGTCCAACAAGAAAATGGCGTATAAATACCGATTTCAATATTTTTAAATTTGAAAGAGATGGTGATTTTAATGGAGTAGATTTGAGTGCTAGCAATCTAACTTGGAGAGCAAGGTTATCAAACAAGCTAACACTACCATACAAAATTGATTGGCAAACTAATTTAAATTATAGAGGACCTAGCCTAGATGCACAAAATGATAGGAATGGAATTTTTTCGGCAAACCTTGCCTTTAGTAAAGATTTATTCAAAGAGAAGGCCTCTATCGCTTTTAATATAAGAGATGTATTTAACAGTGCGTTTTTTAGTAATAATATTACTGCAGAAACATTTACAGCATATCAAGAAATTCAATTTAGAGGCGGTCGTATATACAACGTTTCTGTTACCTACAGATTTAATCAAAAGAAAAAACGAGAACGTTCAGGAGATTTTAATGGCGGTGGAGGAATGGATATGTAGTATCTTTAAATAAAGTTCATAAAAAAAGGAAGCCAAATAGCTTCCTTTTTTTATAATATATAAACTTATGTTTTAAGCCGCATTTCGCTTAGCCTTTTTCTCTTCTCTAATTTCTTTTAATCTTTCAATTAAAGAACCTCCAATCCAATAAGGAATTACAAATGTTAATAAAAATATCATTAACCAAAAACCGATTGTTAAAATGGTTAAAAAAGCTAAAAATCCTAAATATTGATCAAAATCAAACATAATTGTCAGTGTCTTTTAAAAATCTTATGCAAAGATATAATAAAGAGTCGTGTTTTACAATATCAAATTAAAATTTATTAAAGAGTTTTTAACTAATCTATATTTGGTTGTGGTGTTAGCCTCAAATAAGGCTTCACCTCTTTAAACCCTTTTGGAAATATACTTGGAATATCTTCAGTTGCTACAGCAGGAACTACCACAACATCATCACCATGATTCCAATTGGCAGGCGTAGCTACTTTGTGATAAGCTGTTAATTGTAAAGAATCTATAACACGTAATAACTCATCAAAGTTCCTACCTGTTGAAGCAGGATAAGTAATAATTAACTTAACTTTTTTATTATCATCAATAACAAAAACCGATCGTACAGTAAGTTTACTATCTGCATTAGGGTGAATCATATCATAAAGTTCAGAAACTTTCCGGTCCTCATCTGCAATAATTGGGAAATTTACTGTTGTATTTTGAGTTTCATTTATATCATTTATCCATCCATGATGAGACTCAACTCCATCAACACTTAATGCTACAACTTTAACATTACGTTTATCAAATTCATCTTTATACTTTGCTACAGTTCCTAACTCAGTAGTACAAACTGGAGTATAATCGGCTGGGTGAGAAAATAAAATACCCCAGCTATTCCCTAACCATTCATGAAAATTAATATTTCCTTCTGAAGATTCAGCAGTAAAATTCGGTGCCTCGTCCCCTAATCTAATTGTTGCCATAATATTATTTTTATAATTATTTTTTAATCCTACTAAATTAGTAGATTTTAATCAAACAGCATGAAAAGATACGTTATATAAATGTTAAAAAGTAGTAATAAAAAACTAACAAATATCATAATAGAAAACACCTTAAAACAATTAACTTTGCATTATACAATTAAACCATTATTACTATGAGTTACAGAATAGAAAAAGATACTATGGGTGAGGTAAAAGTACCTGCCGATAAACTTTGGGGAGCACAAACAGAACGCTCAAGAAATAACTTTAAAATTGGAGCTCCAGCTTCTATGCCATTAGAAATAGTTTATGGCTTTGCTTATCTTAAAAAAGCTGCTGCATATACGAATTGTGAACTTGGAGTATTACCAATTGAAAAGCGTGATTTAATTGCTCAGGTTTGCGATGAAATTCTAGAAGGGAAACACGACAACCAATTTCCATTAGTTATATGGCAAACTGGCTCTGGAACGCAAAGTAATATGAATGTAAATGAAGTTGTTGCAAATAGAACGCATCAATTAGCTGGTAAAGTTATTGGTGAAGGAGAAAAAACAATACAGCCAAATGACGATGTAAATAAATCGCAATCTTCAAACGATACATTTCCAACGGGAATGCACATTGCAGCTTATAAAAAAGTTGTAGAAACAACAATTCCTGGTGTAAAACAACTACGAGATACTTTGAATAAAAAGGCAGAAGAGTTTAAAAACGTAGTAAAAATTGGCCGTACGCATTTAATGGATGCTACACCACTTACACTTGGACAAGAACTTTCTGGTTATGTAGCCCAATTAAATCATGGTATTAAAGCTTTAGAGAACACTCTACCTCATTTAAGCGAATTAGCCTTAGGTGGCACAGCAGTTGGCACTGGGCTGAACACACCAAAAGGTTACAGTAAGCGTGTTGCTGAATATATTGCAGAATTTACAAAGCTGCCTTTTATAACAGCTCCAAATAAATTTGAAGCGTTGGCAGCACATGATGCTATTGTAGAAACTCATGGCGCATTAAAGCAACTAGCAGTATCATTAAATAAAATAGCAAATGATATTAGGATGATGGCATCTGGACCGCGTTCTGGCATAGGAGAAATTATAATTCCAGCTAACGAACCAGGTAGTTCTATTATGCCTGGAAAAGTAAACCCAACCCAATGTGAAGCTTTAACAATGGTTTGCGCACAAGTTTTAGGTAACGATGTTGCCATTAGTGTTGGTGGCTTACAAGGGCATTATGAACTAAACGTTTTCAAGCCTGTAATGGCGGCAAATCTGTTGCAATCTGCACAATTAATTGGAGATGCATGCATAAGCTTTGATTTAAATTGTGCTATTGGTATAGAACCAAATCATGAAGTAATAACTAAACTATTAAATAACTCTTTAATGCTAGTAACGGCTTTAAATACGAAAATTGGATATTATAAAGCTGCAGAAATTGCAAATACTGCACATAAAAACGGTACTACATTAAAAGAAGAAGCTATTAATTTAGGTTATGTAACAGCTGAAGATTATGATGCTTGGGTTAAACCTGAAGATATGGTAGGAAGTTTAAAGTAAAACAATTTACAAAACTCAATATATAAAAAAACAGGTATAATTTATACCTGTTTTTTTGGTTGGTTAGCTATCAATCCTTAAATAATAGTTTACAATTAACAAGGAAATCGAGTCAAATATATAATTTAACATATTCTTAAAAATTAACATATGTTAATTAACGGTCTAATTTTTTTCTAATTCTGCTTAACTGTACTGATGTTATTCCTAAATATGATGCAATGTGGTATTGAGAAATCAGCTCATCAACATTTGGTATTTGCTTTTGTAATTCTAAATAACGACCTGTAGCATTTAGCGACATAGACTCTACCAAACGTTTTTCATACTTTACATATAAAAACTCTAATGTTTTGGTATATAATGATTTAAGATTATCGTTTGTTTCGCATAGTCGCATTAATTTATAATAGTCTATCTCATAAATTTTACAATCTGTCAATGCTTCAAAAACAAATGATGATGGCTTTCTCTTCATTAAAGCGGTTAAAGAAGCTGCAAAACTTACAGGTAAATAAAAACTTTTGTTAAACTCTTTACCAGATTCTGTTATTAAATAACAACGAATAATACCAGAAACTATCATATATGCCTTAGAAGGGACATCACCTAATTTTACTATTTGTGCTCCTGCCTCTATTCTTTTAAAAGCGGTTATTTTTTTAATTTCAGAAAAGGTCTCTTCTGATATGTCAGAAATAGAATTTAAGAAAGTAAAGTTTCTATTCATTTATTATAAGATTGCAATTTACTTACCATAAAGTTATAGCTTCTGCCTTATTCTTAATTAGTTTGTCTGCAATTTGCAAAAAAACTTGTTTATATGCTTATTGCAATTCAATAAAAAACAGAAAAATGCTTAGTATAACTCAGTAAATGAAATAAAATCAAGTAAAAGCCTTTTCATTTTCTTATACAAAATATTTTTGAAATACCAGTAAGGTTTTAGCTTACTTTGAGTAAGCTAAATTCACTTTAAACCTTACTATTAGTGAGGTTTTAGCTTACCAATACTAAGGTTTTAGCTTACTCCAAATCCAAAATTCCTTTCTAATTTTATAAGCACATTACAAACTTTAAATAATGTACTTATGAATTCACGTTTTATAATCCTTGCATGTCTTTTACTAATCTCAAAAAACGCTTTGTCACAAGATTTGCCAGAAATTGTCCCTCCAAGTCCAGAAGCGGCTTCGTTGATTAAACATTCTCAAATGGATGTGTCACTATATACAGGTACCCCAAATATTTCGGTACCCTTTCATACTATTTCATATAAAGGGGTAAATGTTTCAGTAGGAATAAGCTATAATTCTGGAGGTATTAAAGTAGGCGATATTGCCTCATGGGCAGGATTAGGCTGGAACTTAAATGCTGGAGGTTTAGTAAGTAGGTCCATTCGAGGTATACCTGATGACGCCATAACCAATGGTTATATGAGTACAACATATACCGTAGAAGATTTATTTCAAAGGGATCCAAATTCGACAGGACCAGGAAGCCAACATTGGCAGTTTCTCGATATAAATGCAGAATCAAGAGATTATGAGCCAGATGTTTTTAATTTTAGTTTTCCAGGAGGTTCAGGGCAATTCTTTTACGATCAAACCCTGAATAAGTTTGTACAAACCCCGTACTCTAATTTAAAAATAGAAACAAAAACTAATAGTAATGGTATTATTACCGGTTTTATTATTACAGATACTTCAGGAATAAAGTTTCATTTTGGAACCTCTTCAAACAATTTACGAACAGGCCTAGAGCAAGTTACAGGAGCAAAAAGTGTCAATTTAACTTTAAACGGCGTTTTTAATAGTAATCCTTCTGTTTACGGAATCCCAAATCTATATTATCAAAGCTGGATGCTTATGGATATTGAATTTCCAACCTCAAATGAAACCATAGCCTTTGATTATACTACAGAAACCAATGTAGAAACTACCCAATTACAAAACGAAGAGCGCATTCATCCTACTTATTTTGCTTGTTCACCAGAGTATAACATTATCTATCTGAATAGAAAATTCACTCAGCCCAAAATTGCAAGCATTACATTTCCTGATGGAGAAATCACTTTTGAAAAAAGCACAACAGTACGTACTGATTTGCGAAACTCATATCCTTTAAAAAAAATCAGACTTTATGATAATGACAATAAACTGATTAAAGGCGTAGAATTACATACCTCGTATTTTACTAGTGCTATAAATACGAATTCGTATTTTGATTATTATAATGAAGGTATTTACAGACTTAAACTAGATTCCATATCTCAGTTTGGTAAAAATTTAAATACGCTACCACCATACAAATTTGAATATGATTCTAAAATACTGCCAGATAGATATGCTAGGTCACAGGATTATTTTGGATATTATAATGGTAAAAACAATACCACACTTATACCAAAAGCAAAATACGGGCTTACAACAGGGTATATTGGAGATGCGGATAGATCGGTAGATCCTGCTTTTACAGATGCCTGTACTTTAGAAAAAATTATTTATCCTTCAGGTGGTTATGACCAGTTCACTTGGGAAAATAATATGATTACAGCCTTTACAGGAAATGCTGCAGACTATGTAGACCACTTAACTCAAAATTCTACTTACTTTTTTAATGATCCCTCAATATTTTCAGACTCAGACCCTAATATAGATTATTCATCAACCTTTACAATTTCCCCCGATAGTGATGGCATCGTAGAATTTAATGTTATGATGACGGGATGCCCTATACCAACTAATTTTAATAGTGTTAATTGCGATTTTTCAATGAAAGTCGTTGGAGTAACCAATCCGAGTTATTTACTTAACATCTTTAATTCTAGTTTTTATCACACGTTTCCTGCTGGGACCTATAAAATTATTGCTAACTCAAATAATTCTGGAGGTTGTAACCCTTATACAGATCCTAGTTGTACTAATCCTGAAACATTTAGTGCAAACTTAAAATGGACCACAGATCCTACGCCTGGAGAACTGATATATGGAGGATTACGTATTGCTGAGATAAAAACCT
This sequence comes from Jejuia spongiicola, assembly GCF_023502325.1. Lineage (NCBI taxonomy): Bacteria > Pseudomonadati > Bacteroidota > Flavobacteriia > Flavobacteriales > Flavobacteriaceae > Jejuia > Jejuia spongiicola. The sequence continues at coordinate 154,021 of NZ_JAMFLZ010000003.1, read as the reverse complement.
ATGACACGCCTAGTAATTTAGCACTTTCTAGAAGTTTTGATTATACAAATTTTGTTATTAATACAACCCTAAATAGCGGTGTTGCATTAAACTTTGTTGATTTAAGTATGAATAATTATAGAGATGCAAATTGCGGACCCTCTGGTGGTGCACCAACTGGAATAAAAGTGACTTCCAATAGTCAGGCGCAACTCACTGCAACAAAAGGGAGTTTAGTAGGCTATAAAAATGTTACTGAAACTTATAATGGATCTATTGGGCAAGGTAGAAAAGAATATACCTTTTCTCCACCAGCAGAACGCACCGATAATCCTTATATGGGTAACGGATACTATCAAAGCCCATTTCCATCAAACTTTGAAACTCCAGTGTATAATGATTGGGTTTCTGGTAACTTAGAAAAATTAGAAGTCTATGACGCCTCTAATAACTTAATTCAAAAAACCACTAATGAATATGAAGCCGCTGGTACCAATCATGCAGAGCATTTTGGGATACAGTTATTAAGGATGACAGGAGATGCGTCTCCAATTGTAAATGCCTACATCACCACTTACACCTATACCACCGAATGGCATCGATTAAAAAACAGTGTTACCACTGAGTATTTAGGTGGTACTCCTGTTGTAAGCACTCAAAATAATTATTACAATAATAATCCGCTACTGGCTTCAGAAACTAAAAGCACTACTAGCGATGGCGAATCTATCATCACAAAAACATTTTATCCAGATGATGTTACTGCAACCAACTCTTTAGGAGCAGATAATTTAACAAGCTCAGAAAAAGCAGCCATTGACAAGTTAAAAAGTGGCGTACAGCATCGCATAGCTGAAGCTATACAAACCGAAACTTATAAAGATGAAAATAAAAATAGTATTGCAGAAGCAGGCGAATTATTAAGCAGGCAACGGACTAATTATAGGGAATGGATAACCAACTTAATATTACCCGAATATGTACAAACCGCATTAGAATCTAATACTCTAGATAATAGGATACAGTTTCAAAGTTACTATAGTAATGGTAATGTCAAAGAAGTTAAAAAAACCGATGGCACCACCATAGTTTACATTTGGGGCTATCAGGAGCAATATCCTATAGCAAAAATAGAGAATGCGACTTATGGTCAAGTCTCTAGCCAAGTTTCAAACTTACAATCTAAATCCAACTTAGATGATGATACTTGCTTAGATTCTGGAAGTTGCGACGAGAAAAACCTACGTACCGCTTTAACAACCTTAAGAAATTCTGTCCCCAATGCCATGGTAACCACCTATACCTACGACCCTTTAGTGGGTGTAACCAGTGTTACTGACCCTAAGGGGTATACCATGTATTATGAGTATGATGAATTTAACCGTTTAAAACAGGTTAAAGATGATACAGGCTATGTATTAAGCGAGAACGAGTACTACTATAAAAATCAATAATAACTTAACTTTTTAGAAATCATGACATACAAACTTTCAAGTATACTGAGTATCATATTAATGTTAAGTTTTTTATACTCAACCGCGCAAACTACTAATGTAGATTTTACCTTAACCAGTAATCAGGCACATATATCTGGTCAAGATATTTCAATTACCTCCACAATTGAAAAAAATGGGCATACTATAACATGGACACAAACAAATAATGGTAAAACTGACACTGCTACGTTTACTATTGTTGGGATTCCTCAAAACAATTGGGAGGCCTCTAGCTCTTCAGGAACAATTACTTATGAAATGAATACAGATGGATACCGTTGCGATTTATTTCTAAAAGGTACCACATTAAATCGTTACGCCACCTTAACGTTTCATTTAAATGAAACCGAGCGAGAAATCTATACATTTTACATTAACAATATCTCTTACCAATAAATACACCTTACAATTATGATACGATTATTTAACACGTTTTTACAACACAAAATAATGTTAAGTGTATTTATGCTTTTCTTTTTTTGTTCATTTACACAAGCACAAGTTACAGGACCAACAGCTGTAGATACACATAGTACCCATAGGTATTATTATGATGATGGCATTTCTTATGCGTTTAACAATTGGGTGGTTTCAGGACCATATACAAGCGCTGTTAAAGGCAATACAGGCACCAACTATTATGTAGATGTAGCCTGGGCTGGCGTGGGCACAGGCTCGGTAACCTTCAGAAAAAAAACAATTGTTTTATCAACCCTAGCCAATATTGTTATATCGGTGCCAGCACCAACTTCAGGACCTTCACCAGATCAAAACTATGTGCATACAACGACACCAAAAATAGCAACTACCAATGTTTCTAGTTTGTCTAATACTGACAAAATAGAATCCATAGCCTATTTTGATGGCTTAGGTAGAGCCATGCAAAGTGTAGGGATCAGAGCTGGAGGAAATGGCGAAGATATTATAACCCATGTGGGTTATGATGAATACGGCAGACAAGCTAAAGACTATTTACCATATACTGCCAGCTCTACAGATGGAAGCTTTAGAACCGATGGATTAAGCGCTACAAACACCTATTATGATGCTACAAAATATGAAGCCGATTTCCCGAGTGTAACCGTTAGTAATATTAATGCATATTCGGAAAAAGAGTTTGAAGCTTCACCACTTAATAGAGTATTAAAACAAGCAGCCCCAGGAAAAGACTGGAAACTAGGTAATGGCCACGAAATAGAGTTTAATTACCAAACCAATCATAGTACCGAAGTGCGATTTTACGATGTTAGCTTAGCATTTGCAAATAATACCTACACCCCTACTTTACAGGGCGGAACTACATATTTTAGTGCAGGCACATTGTACAAAACAGTAACCAAAGACGAAAACCATGACGGTACAAGCACTAAAAACCATACTACCGAAGAGTTTAAAGACAAACAAGGGCGGGTTATACTAAAGCGTACCTACAACAATAGCGTAGCACACGATACGTATTATGTATATGATAAATTTGGTAATTTAAGTTACGTATTACCCCCAAAAGCTGAACCACAAACAACAAAGCCTGATGCTACAGAATTATCAGAATTATGCTATCAGTATAAATACGACCATAAAAGCCGTTTGGTAGAAAAGAAAATACCAGGAAAAGGTTGGGAGTATATTGTATATAATAAATTAGATCAGCCAATATATACTCAGGACGCTAATTTAGATGCTCAAAACAAATGGCTCTTTACTAAATATGATGCTTTTGGAAGAATAGCTTTTACGGGTACATTCAACAATAGTGGATCTAGAATTACATTACAAAATTCAGTAGATAATGCGAGTTCTGCTTATACTCAGTTTGAACAAAAATTATCCAGTCCTCAAACTATTGCTGGTGTTCTAATATATTATACAAATACAGCATTCCCACATGGCGTTCATGAAATTTACACCATCAATTACTACGACAATTACACCTTTGATAAAATCTCAGGTAACTCTGAATCTTCTTATGGCGTTACCCCAGAAACCAATGCCAAAGGCTTAGCTACAGGCAGTAAAGTAAGAGTTTTAGGTACTAGTGACTGGATAACAACAGTAAGTTATTACGACGATAAATCCAGACCTATTTATGTATACAGCTTTAACGATTATTTAAACACTACCGATAAAGTTAAAAGCAAGCTAGATTTTACAGGAACTGTAGACGAAACCACAACTACTCATGCAAAAACGGGACAAAGTACCATAACAACCATTGATTATTTTACTTATGATGATGCAGGACGTTTAATAACTCAAAAACAAAAAATAAACAGTTTAGCCGAAGAAACTATTGTACAAAATAATTATGACGATTTAGGGCAACTTATTAGTAAAGGCGTTGGTGGTAAAACCACACAAGGCAGATTGCAAAATGTAGATTATACCTATAACATACGCGGTTGGCTTAAACAAATAAATAACCCTATTAGTTTAGGAAGTGACTTGTTTGGGTTTAAGATAAATTATAATGAATCAACTGAAGGTTACCAATCTGTGGATAAACTTTATAATGGTAATATTTCTCAAACCATATGGAAAACAGCTAATGATAATGTAAAAAGAGGATATGCTTACGCATATGACGATTTGAATAGAATTACAAATGGGCATAGCTCAAAAGGTTCAACTTTAATGACTGGAGATTCATTTAGCATTTGGGGTATAGCTTATGATAAAAATGGTAATATTTCAAGAATCTCACGTGCAGGAAAATATTTAAGCGCTACACAACATATAGATGAGTTATATTATACTTATTCAAATAATAAATTATTGAAAGTTATAGATGCTAGATCAGGTAGTGTTGCAAACGAAGGTTTTAAAGATGGAACAAATACGGGGAATGATTACACCTACGATGCTAATGGTAATATGCGAACCGATTTAAATAAAGGTATTTCATCGAATATTACATACAATCATCTAAATTTACCTACATTAGTGACACTAAGTGGTGGAAATATTTCTTACATTTACGATGCGACTGGAGTAAAACTTAAAAAAATAGTAAGCACAGGAGCAACAACGGAGTATGCAGGTAATTATGTGTACGAAGGAGGTTCTTTGAAATTCTTTAACCACCCAGAAGGCTATGTAGATGTTAATGGTAGCAGTTATAGCTACGTATACCAATACAAAGACCATTTAGGAAATGTGAGGTTGAGTTATAAAAGCGATAGTAGCGTAACACCTGTTAATGTTGATGATGACTTTAATAGTGGCACTGATGGTTGGTCACATACAGGAAGCGGTTCTGTTAGTAGTTCTAATCAAAAATTAAATATTTCAACAATTAATAAATACCATAAAGCCAGTAAATATTTAACTATAACACCTAATGTTCCTATTCATATTGAGTTTGATTTTGAAAAAGGAAGTATGAACCTTCCATATTTTTTTGTGCAAGAACGTATTAACGGTGTTTGGGAATCAAACTCAAACCGTGACGCTATTGCCAATATGTCAGATGGACATTACACTTTAGATTTAACATTAACTGGCGATTATATACGTATATATTTTGAAAAAGGAAATAGTTCGGATGATGGTACATTAACCACTTGTTATGTAGATAACTTTAAACTCACTCAAAATGGACTAGAAATACTAGAAGAAAACAACTACTATCCCTTTGGACTTAAACATAAAGGGTATAATAATGTTGGAACTTCACATTTAGCACTTAATTGGAAGTATAATGGTACAGAATATGAAGAAGCGTTAGATTTAAATTTGTATGAGATGCCACTAAGGCAATATGACCCAGCTATAGCTAGATGGACTAGTATTGACCCTGTAGTGCATCATTCTATGAGTACTTATACTGCTTTTGATAATAACCCAGTTTATTGGGCTGACCCTAGTGGTGCTGATTCTGTAGATGATTGGGCAGCAGAAAAACAAGGAGAATGGGCTGCTTATGATGCTGGTGCTAGTGCAAGAGATGTTTGGGGGTCTGGAAGAATGATGAGTAGTAATTCAAATTCTAGAGATACTAGTTCCGATTCAGAATCAAGTTTTTGTGACGCCGAATGCCAACTAAGAAACACAAAAAGAGAGTTTAAAGCGCATAGCATAGCGTTTGACATGGTTGGTTTAGATAAGGACTCAAAAGAATATAAGAGGCTAAGTAGAAGAAGAGCTAGTTATTTAGCGATGATTTCTGATGCCAAGGTTCAAGAACTTGCTGCTCCTACTGACCCTCTTGGTATTATTTTACATTTTGGAACACTTGGTATCGCATCAAGATTTGGAATTGGTATAAGTGGCTTAAGGCATTTAGGTAAAACTAGGATATTTTATGTAGGTGAAGGAGCTGAGGCAGCAGCAAGAGCTTTGGCGCAAAATGATAGTGGAATGATGACCATATACAACACTTGGTATGGTAGGTTGGGAGAAACAATATCTCCTTATCTATCTAAGACTAATAGCAGAGCAATGTGGGATAAATTCTCTTATCTTTACGCCAGAGGAGCTAATTCTGCTCATACTATCTTTGGACCGCAACGAATTGGTGGAAAATTAATGAATTCAATGAGTATAAATTCGCAGTCAGCATGGAGAAGAGTTGAATATAGAACTCTTTTTAGAAGAGGAATAGAATGGTCTGAAACTATTTTAAAAGGTAAATAATTTATATAAATGCATTTAATAACATTAGAAAAATTAGGAGTTTATATTAAGTTTCATGGAGAATATGATTTGTTATTTGAAAAAGGTGTGAAAGAAAGTGAACGAAAAGGGATTACAGGAGAAGAGTTTGGATTTATTCATCAATTAGTTTCAAATATTACTATGATTAATACAAATAAGTATTCGAAAGAAATGGTAGCATTAATGGAAAAAGAGAATGAACAATGTAGAAAGTTCATGACCGATGATGTATACAATAAAATTTTAGAATATGACTGGAGTAATATTTAGTAATGTTATTAAATGCATTTAAATAATAATTAATTTGAACTATTTAATTTTATTATCACTATTAATACTGATTTTGTTTTTTCTTTTTAGAAAAAATAAACAGAAAAAACTAATAAAAATAGTAGAACCTAATATTGCATTAGTCTCAATGTCTACAGATGAAGGTGTTTTAGAGTTGGTAAGGCAAGATTCTTTCTTATATTCGAATATATATAAAAATGTATATCAAAGAAATGTAAGGAGTATTTCAGAATTATTAAATCTGATTGAGGATAATTATGATTTATTACATTTTTTGATAGATATTAATGAAGAAGGAGAAATAATGGATAACGATGGAAATATGATTAAACTTTCTGTTTTAATTTCAAAAATCCAAAAAATGAAAACTAAACATCTATTTTTTGCAAAGGATAATAACTATGATAATTATCAAAATGATATAAAAGGATTAAAAGTTTCAATTAATCTCGTAATGATAATTAATAGAAAAGGGCAATCTTTTAATAAATTCTTTAAAAAGTTATTTACAAAAATGAGTTTAGGAAGAACTATGGCTATGTCATGGAGTGAATCAGCTAAGGATAATGAAACGCCAGATGCATTATATATATCAGGAATTGACGATGATGTTATTTTGCTTTCTGATAATTGATTATAATCCACCAAAAACCCAAACGCATAAATTATCCATTCCATATCACACACCCACCAAATCATGATATGGTAATCAAATGAATATGAATCAAATAATATTCATGTAAGCTAAAAAAGAAAGAACGAGTGTACAATATGTGCGCTCGTTTTTTTTATGCAGTATTTTTAAGGTTAGACCAAATGGTCAAGAGTTAATTTTATTTACCTACCATCACTAACCTAAAGTAAGTTCTTACTTAAACTTTAATAAGTTCATCTAACGATACCTCAAATACCTTCGCAAACTTAACAATGGTTGATAATTTGGGTTCTTGAAGCCCTTTCTCATATTTACGGATACTTTCCCTATCAATACCCATTTCAACTCCAACTGAAAATTGGGTCATTTTTCTTTCTAATCGTAATTGTTTGATACGTTTACCAAATTTTATAACAACTTCTGGTACTGGTTTTTTTCTGATTCGAGACATATACAAATTTGAGCAATTGAAGTCGTATTTAAGGGAATGTATACAAAGGGTTGTTTAATATGCTTTTGTTTTATATATTTGACTTCGCAAATCAAAATTTTAACCATGAAAGAATATCTTATAGACCTTTATAAAAAAGGTGGTGGGTTACCAAGGTAATATAGACCTCAACAAAGGAAAAATCCACATCCCTGGGACTAAACGCAGTAATGCAAGGAAACTGGATTTAAAACGAGTTCAAACTAATCTTTTAAGACAGTATCTGGAACATGACAGAGCAATACTCCAAAAGAAAATAAACTGTTATACAGAGGCTTTATTTTCGCTTAATTCCACACGTTACAATAGCATGACCCATGACATCTGTAATAAACTAAAAATGATTAACCTTAGAGTTACCAACTTCAGACAAATCAGGTCTTCCGTAATTACCTTATGGACTGAAAAACATGACCTTAGAAGAGTCCAAATCATGGCTGGACATCGATACATTTCTTCCACCGAAAAGTATCAGAAAACAGACCTCAAATCGTTATACGAGGCTATCACGCAGTATCACCCATTGCAATAATATTTTGTAAATTACTTCCTACTAATAAATGTAAGTCGTATATTTACGCTTCTCCTATTTTAAATTATTAGCATTACCCTATTTAATAATTTTTATGCTATAAGTTTTTTCATTTTTATGGAAGGACTCAATTTATTTTGTTAGTTAAATGGATTTAAAGAATGACAATTTTAGAGTAACATCATTAAAAGTCAATGAGAACCCCTTTTTTGGTGATAATACATTCAACTTTGTAGATGACAAAGACAATCAAGATTCAATTTACACCACAGTTATTATTGGCCCTAATGGTACTGGAAAAAGTAATTTGTTTCGGTTTATTATCGAGCTATTTAGGGAACTATGGACTCTAAAGGTTGCTGATAAAAGAACCTATAATGTCAAAGGTAAATTTAGATTGGAATATTATTATTTCGGTGATAAGTATATTTATTCCAATTATAGATTTGATGATGGAAGTAATAAGTATATACAAGAAGATTTAAAAAAGACTTCTATCTATTTGCTTAAAAATGATGAGCTTGTAAGCTTTTCTGAAGCAGGTTTTCCCGCATCAATTATTGCTAATTCAATAATGCTAACTGATAAATATCTTGTTACAAGGAATAAACTTGAACAAGGAGCATTTAGTCCTTATAAATATTTAGGAGTAAGAAACAGACCTCAACAAGCTAGTACCCGCTCTTATATACGAAAGACAGTAGAATTCATTGTGCAAAACATTGATGGTATGTTATTTTTAGATGGACTGAAAAAAACCACAGATTTCCTTAACCTTGGAAGCTCAGTTCAGGTGATATACCAAACTAGGTACACGAAATCTTATTACACGGGAAATATTAAGCCAAAGGATTTAGAAAACTATTTTGATGAAATTGATGAAAAATATAAGGACTCTAATAAAATTCCCCCATTTAAGCTAAACTACTTCAAAAGATTGAAAAAAGATTTTGGTTTGAATGGAGTTTGTAATTTCATGAACGAATTAGTTAAACAAAATAGTCTTGAACATATCTATAGAAGTTCCAACAAAAAAATCATTTATGATATAATTCAGAATGACACTAACAAAAAAGAGATAGCTTCTGATTTCTCTAATTTAGAACATTTGAGAAATTTAGGATTTCTTACACCCCCGGAAATAAAACTTGATAATGGCAATTTTCACTTACAAGAAAGTAGCTCTGGAGAATATCATTTCTTTTCATCAATGGTCGGTTTACTAGCTACTGTCAAACCTTATAGTTTAATTTTTATTGATGAACCTGAAATAAGTTTACATCCTAATTGGCAAATAAAATACTTAGAATTCCTTAGAGAGGTTTTTTCCCATTCGGCATATGCTTCATGCCATTTTATGATTGCAACTCATTCACATTTTCTCATTTCAGATTTAAAAGGAAAAAGCTCTAAAATCCTAGGACTTAGTAAGCAACAAAGAAAATTAAATATTTTTGAGTTTTCTGAAAACCTGAATACTTATGGATGGTCAGCTGAAGATGTTCTATTCAGAATATTCAACTTAAAAACTTCTCGAAATCACTATTTTGAAATGGCTGTAGCTGATTTAATAGACTTGCTTTACTCAAAAAGCAGAGACACAAAAAAAATAAATAATATTTTAAAAAACCTAAAAAGGTTAGATACTTCTGACAGTGACCCTCTAAATGAATTAATTGTTGAAGCTGAAGAATACTTAAATGATAACACAAATTCCTAATGCAGTTACTTTAACTGTTAATCAAGAAAATCATATACAAGGAATCCCTACAGCTGATAAAGTTGCTGAATGGAATAGAAATACACAAATGGTAAATTCTATTAAGAATTCCATTAAGTCTCAACTAGATATCTTACAAAGCAAAAAATGTTGTTATTGTGGATTAGATTTATATGAAACATCAAGAGCTGAAATTGAACATATAGCTCCAAAGGCTTCCAGAATCAATGATTATCCAGAATTCACATTTGAAAAAGAAAATTTAGCACTGGTGTGTGGGTTTTGTAATGGCTCTAGTAAAAAAGGTGAAAAAGATATTGTTTTAAATAGAAACAATATTTATTCTAACTGCACATTTAAAATTGTTCATCCATATTTTGATAATCCAAATCATCATTATGAATGGATTAACAACAGTACCCAAATATTAATTAGGCATAGAACTAGAAAAGGACAATTCTCTATTTTACTTTTTGGATTGAATACAGAAACTCATTCCAATGCAAGAGGTAAACAAAGAATCTATGAAAAAAAAGTAAAAAGGAGATTAGCAAGACATAATGCTATAGACAAATTTAAAAGAATTATTGGATTCTCTAGAAAGATTTAATCACAGCCGGACATTGTATTTCTATTACAGAAAAGCACCTTAAAAAGAGACCTCAATATATTTCATCAGGCTATAGCTATATATTACACAATACTGTGAAATTTTGTAGGACACTTCTCCTCTTTACTTGCAAAATTGATGTATATTTACTGCTCTCTCAAGAAATAATTTTTAGCACTGCGGATTTCCGCAAAAACTTTATGAGTCCTTTCAATATATTGGCTCACTTATTAATTTAAAACTTTAAGATGCATCCATTTTTATTAATTGCTGTAGCAATAGGTGTTGGTAAATTATTTGCAAAAATATTTAAAAACAACCCTGAATTAGGTGAAATCACTCATAAGGATATTTATAAAGATTTTCTTATCGATATTGATAAAAATGATTTAACTGAAAGGATTCTTAAACAAAAAACAACACGCTCAATAAACCTAATTATAGAAAAGCATAAAAGTTTTAAAATTGGAAAAACTGGTAATCCAAAAAGTAGGACAGCCAATCATAAAATTTATGACAGAATGTTTCTGCTTTGTTCATCTTCTGATAAAGAAATGATTAATGTTTTGGAAGGACATTATAACGATAAATATTTAACTCATAAAAAAAATGACAATAAGAAAGGTGGCAGTGCTGGAGATGCAAAAGCAATGAATGGTAGATACTATTTGTATATAGTTACAATAAATAAAGGATGACAGAAAATTTAAATATAGAATATGATGCTTTTTTAAGGTCAATAAAAAGGAATAAAGATATCCCTCATTCCTTATTAATAGGTGCGGGTGCATCGATAAGTTCTGGAATACAATCAGCTTACGATTGTATTTGGGAATGGAAAAAAGATATTTATATTTCAAAAAACCCTAATGCATCAAAGTATTATAATAATACCAAAAATGATTCTGTAAAAAATAGTATTCAATTATGGCTAGATACCGAGGGAATATATCCTAAATTAAATTCAGAAGAAGAATATTCCTTTTATGCTGAAAAAGCATATCCTATTGAAGGTGACAGAAGGAAATATTTTCAATCGCTAATAGAAGGTAAAGAACCATATATAGGATATAAGTTATTGTCGCTATTAAGTGAAAAAGAAATTGTCAAAGCTGTTTGGACTACTAATTTTGATGGTTTAGTGATAAAGGCTGGGCATCAAGGAAAAATAACACCTATAGAAATCACTCTTGATAGTGTTGATAGAATATATAGAAATCAAAGTAGAAATGAAATTCTTTCTATAGCCTTACATGGTGACTATAAATATAGTTCTTTAAAAAACACTTCTGAAGAACTAGATAGTCAAAATGAGGTGTTTATAGAAGCTTTAGAAAGGTATCACCATGACAAAAATTTAATCGTTATTGGTTATAGTGGAAGAGATAAGTCATTGATGGCAGCACTAGCAAAAGCATTTTCAAAAAAAGGAGAAGGTAGAATTTATTGGTGCGGATATGGTCATAAGATTAATCCAGAAGTTGAAGAACTTTTAGTTAATGCCCGAAAGTCAGGTAGAGAGGCTTTTTTTGTTCCTACAGATGGTTTTGATAAAACAATATTACATATAGCAAAGTCTTGCTTTGAAAATGACAATTTGGCTTTAGAAGAAATAGCAGAAATTCTAGCTTCATCTGGTGCTGAAAATACAGAGGTTTCTAAATTCACCCAACAAATACCAAAAACAGATAAGTATATTAAGAGTAATTTACATCCGATTACATTTCCTAAAGAAGTTTTTCAGTTTAAATATGAATTTGGTGAAAGAAAAAGGTGGGCTACATTAAAAGAACTTACTAAAGATAAAGACACATGTGCAGTTCCTTTTAAAAATAAAGTATTTGCCCTTTCCACATTATCTGAGATAAACAAGGTTTTTGGGGATGGGATTAAAGGTGATATTTCCCGAGTACCAATATCAAAGAATGACATTAAGAATGTTACTAATTTTAAAACTTTGATGTTACAAGCTGTAGTGAAAAGTTTATCAAAAAATGATATTATTGAGTCTAATAATAAAGATAAATTGTGGATTAAAAAACCAGTAAAGAATGTTGTTGAAAATGGTCAGCAGATAAGTATTCATAATTCTTTACTACTTTCTTTCTTTTTTGACTATCATAAAAAGTATGCTTTTTTAACTTTTAGACCATCTGTACATTTAAAAAGCCAAGCAGAAATCTCCAAAGAAGTTAAGCAAAATCTAAGTAAAACTTCTTTAGAAAAATTATTCAACAAACAGTATGATGAAATTTTAGAAGGTTGGAAAAACACACTATTTAAGGGCTCAAATCTCAAATTTGAATTTCCAAACCAATCAGGTACAGGGTTTGAATTTTCACTTTCAAAAAGCACTTCATTTGCCGAAATAATGGTAGCAGATAAAAACTTTAGAGCCTACCAACCAAATAGATATGATAAAAGATTAACACAACATAAAGGAGTTCAGTTTTTAGAACCACAATTAATTTTTACAAATATTAATTCTAACAAGTTATTTAAGGATTTCCACCCAATGAGAGCTTTAAAGAATCACAAGCCATATGACTCTCAATTAAATGGCGTAATATATTCTAATGAAATTAATTTAGGTGTAATTTGTGGTAAGAATTATTCAAAGATTTTTTTCGAGTTTTTAAATGGATTAAATCAAAGACATAAATCAAATGTTAATTTAGATTATTTAATTGATTTTCCGGGATTTTCAACAGCTTATAATATTCCCATAAATATTCCGCTCCCAGAAGATGAAGATAAATGGCTAGATATTGAAATAAGCCATTCCAATGGAGAGGTAAAAGATATTGCGCTAAATTTAGCTAGATTAATTACCTCTAAAATAGAACAATTAGCTAATAAAGAAAGTCAATCAACAATAGTAATATTTATTCCTATAGAATGGGAACCATATTATAGATATGAAGAAAATGGTGAGGAATTTGATTTACATGATTATATTAAAGCATATGCTGCTTCAAAAGGTGTTTCCACTCAACTTATACAAGAAGATACACTTCATGATAATTTAAAATGCCAGATATTTTGGTGGCTATCATTATCTTTTTATGTAAAATCTTTGAGAACACCATGGGTTTTGAATAATACAGAAAAAGATACGGCATATGCTGGAATAGGTTATAGCCTAAAAAGTACAGGAAACAAAACTGATATAGTCGTAGGATGTAGTCATATATATAACTCTGAAGGACAAGGTTTAAAATACAAACTATCCAAAGTAGATGATTTTTATTTGGACGGTCAAGCCAATCCTTTCCTCTCTTATAATGATGCTTTTCAATTTGGAGTATCAATAAGGGAATTATTTTATAACTCTATGAATAAATTGCCATCTAGGGTAGTAATTCATAAAAGAACTCGATTTACCAAAGACGAGATTAAAGGAATTACAGAGAGTCTACAAATGGCAGGAATTCATAAAATTGATTTAATAGAAATAAACTACGAAGCGGATGCAAGGTTTGTAGCTACAAGTGTTTATAATGGAGAAATGCAAATAGACAGGTTCCCATTATCAAGAGGTACATGCATTATTACAGGGGCAACGACAGCCTTATTATGGACACATGGAATTGTACCGTCAGTAAAGAACCCAAGCTATCGATATTATTTAGGTGGTAGAAGCATTCCAGCTCCTTTAAAAATAATTAAACATCACGGTGATTCAAATATAAATACAATAGCAACGGAAATACTTGGATTAACAAAAATGAATTGGAACTCTTTTGATTTATATACCAAGTTACCTGCCACAATTAATTCCTCAAACCAAATAGCTAGAATAGGTAAGCTATTGTCACGCTTTGAAGGAAAAACATACGATTACAGATTATTCATATAACTAATAAAAATAATTTATTATGACTTTTTATGATAATGATGGAAACCCTCTCTTTTACACAGATGATAATGAACATTTGTTTGATTTTGATGGAGAACCTCTAGCATATCTTTCAGACGATTCAATTTACGATTATGATGGAAATCATCTAGGTTGGTTAGATAATGGTTGGATTATAGATTCAGATGGAGATTGTCTTTTTTTTAGTGATAAGGCAAGTGGTGGACCGTTTAAACCCTTTAAATCTTTTAAGCCTATAAAAGGAGTGAAATCCATAAAACCTATAAAGGGAATTAAAGAGATTAGACCAATAAAGCCTATTAAATCTTTTAGTTGGTCTGATATAAGTTTTGATGATTTTTTTAAGCTATAATACAAATAGTCTTATTTTTTTAATGTGATTTGATTACTTAATTTTGATTGTATAAAACGTTCTTTAAAATAATTACCACTAATTGAAAGTTAGGTGAAAATAGAAAACTAAGGTAAAGCTCTTTTTTGTAAGCAGGGTATTACTCTTTTGGTCTTAAACATAAAGGGTATAATACGGTAGTAAATTCTAGTAATCCTGCGCTTAAGAAAAAATATAACCAGAAAGAACTCCAAGACGAACTTGGGTTAAATTTATATGATTATAGTGCTAGAAATTATGATGCAACTCTAGGAAGGTTCATGAGTATAGATCCGCATGCGTTTAGATACTATAATAATTCTCCTTATAATTATGTTGCAAACAATCCAATGTCTAACATTGATCCTGATGGAAAAGATATTATTGTTAAAAGGAGAAAAAAGAATTTCTTTAGAAAAAAAGACAAAGTTGTAATCAAATTTAGAGGCAAATTATTTAATAATTCATCGACAAAATTATCTAAAAAACAATTGAGAGTAGTTAAAAACAATATAAAAAATCAAATCAAGCAGACGTATAAAGGGAAAGGGCAAAATATTAAATTTGTTGCAAGAACTAACATAAAACTGGGTAATTCTAAAAACCTAAAAGCGACGGATCATGCTATAAGGATACAAGACCCGATGAATGTTATGCCAGGAATGACTCCAGCATTTGCAAAATTACTAGGAACTATACCTATTGGTTTTGCAGAACCAGGAGACAATTCAGTAAACCTTTCTAGTAAATTACTCGGTAGAACTGTTGCTAAAAAAGGAAAATATAAAGGTACTGGACTTACAATTACAGGACTTGGTACTATAGGAAGAAGTGCAGCTCATGAGTTTGGGCATTCTGGAACTTTAGAAGGAGGTCCTGACAACCCAGCTGGTCATCCTCAGGTTGGCACTATGGATGGTAATATAATGCATCAAGCATATCAGCCAAATGCTGGGGTTAAAGCTACAGAAGAACAGATATTAAAAATAGAAAAAGCATTTAATAATGGACAACTTAATAGTGGAAAACAAACGGCAACAGAAGATTAAATTATTAATATTTATTATGTTCTGTGCAACTAATTTATTTGCACAGAAACATATTGTTAGTATTGATTTTCAGGAATATTTTAAAAATGATACCATTAGTTTATTAGTTAATGACACTAAGATTATTGAAAACTTGAATTTAACTAGTAATAAAATAGTTGGTCTTTCTACGTCATCAAGGATAATAGAATCAAAGGAAAAACAGTTAAAATTCGAATATGCAGATTTCTCTAAACCTGAATCTGAATCAATTGATTTAAAAGAACTAAAAATAGATCAGCAGTTGAAAATAAGTATTAAGTATAATGATCATATTTTTAGCAAAGAATTCTATATTAAAGATGGAAAATATATTGGAGTCTATAAAGATAAATGTAATTCAATTAAGTTCCTACAATCGGAAAAAGGGTTTGAATATCAATAGGGTCATCGTCCAAATTAGTTGATAGTGAAAATTAAACATTTAACTATTTGGTAATCAGTTAAAATAAAAATTTTAAATATTAAAACAGGTGTGCTTATGGTATGCCTGTTTTGGTTTGTAGTCTAAATTTTTGATGTGATTTTGGTTATTTGTGTTATTGTTGAGTAATAGAAATAATGGAAATGGAGTTGAAAAATGATAGTGTTGTGTTGTGTTTAAAAAACTATACTTGATTTCTTGTATTTTCCTTGTATTTACTGGGTTTATAATAGATATGCTACTGTTCATTAAACTCTAATTTTACTTTTAGTTTTTTGAACTAGTTTAATGTATTTTGTACATGCTATGTATAACGAAACATGTAGATAATAGAACTTTTAGAGAACTATCCGAACTTATAGAACATATTTATAGAACTTTAGTTCGTTTTTGTTCGCTTTCTTCAACGGTACCTAAAATTTAGATTTTTTTTATATGTACTGATATTACTTGTACAAAAGTGTCTTTTGTTAAAACAAAATCCATAAAAACCCTCAAGTAGTTTTGTGTATTTTGAATGAGTTTTTTGAACACATTAGGATTTTTTAAAAAAGGGAATAAAATAACAAGGAGTGTTCCTAACAAATAAGAAAGTCCGTCAGAAAGCAAGTTTATTAAGATGTTATTTAACACTTCCATTAGTTCAAATATACTAAATATGCTATAATTGACTTCTTATTTAATAAAAGTCAATCCTGTTTCAGCTTTAATATATAAATCTCCTTGCTCACTATATTTGATATTAGTTATTTGATGATTTGTTGTTTTATTTAGTTCTTCCAAATAGCTCAAAGCTCTTTCGACATCATTATCAGAAAGATTATTATCAATAAAATTTTCTAATACAAATTTATTATTAAGCTCTTGCTTCAGATAACTTTTTAGTAATATTTTTCGTGGCACAATCGAATTTTTTAATCAAATATTTTCCCAGTAAGATTCAGACATTCCTTTTTTCTTCCAAATGGTTTCATCTTTACTTAAAAATTTAAAAAGAGTTTTTTTAAACAGAACATGATGTTCTTTTCCCCCGCTACCGCTAGTTTGCAACTAGTGGCGTTAAGAGTAAGAATATTATATATAAAAAGCTTTTACAGCTTAATGTAAAGGCTTTTTTACTAAAATATTTATAATTAATTTCTTGCCACTAAGTAAAACTTAGCGGTAGCAGCCGCTAAGCTTAGCTTAGTGACGATAATGAATAAACAAAACAAGCTGCACAAAAGCTTTTATACTAAAAAATGCAAAGTTTTTTGTGTTATAGTTAGTGTTCGCGTCCACTAGCTAAAAGCTAGCGGTAGCAATTTAAAATACCTATTGTTTTTGCTATATTAGTATTATGAGTAGAAACTATAAATTTTATAATGAATCAGGTTTATATTTTGTATCGTTTGCTACTGTAAATTGGATAGATGTTTTTACAAGGCAAGCTTACTTTAATATATTGGCAGATAGCATCAATTTTTGCAGAACAGAAAAAGGTATGGAATTGTATACATATTGTTTTATGCCAAGTCATGTGCATTTTATTTTTCGTTCAACAAATAAAGATCCATCAGGATTATTAAGAGATTTTAAAAGACATACATCAAAAAAGATAATAGAAGCCATAGTAAACAATCCACAAGAAAGCAGAAAAGAATGGTTATTATGGATGTTTGAAAGAGCAGGAAAAAAGAGTGCAACTACAGGTAAGTATCAATTTTGGCAACATCATAATAAGCCTATAGAGTTATGGAGCGAAAAAGTAATCAAACAAAAAATAGATTATATTCATAATAACCCTGTAGAAAGTGGTTTTGTAACAAATACTATAGACCGGAAATATTCGAGCGCTAGAAATTATCAAGATGATAACACTGTTTTAGAAATAGACTCTATTGGCTTTTTTGAATAGAATTAATTTAATAATGAATTTATTAGTACAGTATTCGTTGTAAGCAAATGCCAGCCAGAACAAACGGTATACTATATAATTCCTCGGTTTCGTGCCTCTTCAAGTAATAAACGATCATTATCTACTTTAAAAACACTTTTTAAGTTGCGTTTTCTTTTTTCTATACTACTTAATGATAAAAAAACCAGATCTGGCAGATCTTTACTCTTTATTCCTCTTGATAAATGATAAAGAATTAATCGGTCTGTTTTATCTATAGAAATATGAGAAGAAAACTGACTACGCAATAAGCGAAGAATAGATGCACTATAAAAAGGGTTGTTTTCAATTACAGAACTAACTGCCTGTATCAAATCATTTGAGTTAATATCGCTTTTAAGTATTACACTATCTGGGTTAAAAGTTTTAATCATTTCCAATATCAAGTAATTATTAAAGTATGATGTTAGTAAAAATAATTTAGCATTAGTAAAATCATATCTAATGGTAGCTATTAAATCTTCTATAATAGTATAGCGTTGAGTATGATTAGGAAAAAGGTCAACATTAAAAAATACAAAGTCTAGTTGTTCTACTTTTTGGATTACTAGATAAGCCGCTTTATAGTCTTTAGTTTTATAAATAGAAAAATTAATATCTGATATTGTTTTTAAAGTCGATTCTATAGAGTGAGAAAATAATGCTTCATTTTCTATTATAAGAATACTCTTTGATTTGTTCATGAATATCGATTTTTTATAAAGTTATATTTTGAATAACTTATATACAGATGAAAATGAATAAACGGTGCTTTTAACTGAGTAAATGAACCAATAAGAGTGGGGAATTAAAAAATTCTCAAAATTTATGCCAAAACCCCGATAAAGGTAATTTATAATAAGGGAATGAAAAAAGGGTAATAAAAAAGGCTATAATTTAAAAATTATAGCCTTTTTTATTTTTAGGGATATAGATGAAAATAGATGCTTATATAGCGCACATAAAACGGTTATAAGCAATGTTGTTGCTATTAAAATAAAGTAAGTTGGGAATCAAATTCCCTTAAAATTCTGAAACAAGTTATATTTACTTGCCTAGTATTCTAAACATTCCTGTACCGCATGTAGGGCATTTTCCCTTCATAGCTTTTCTACCATTTTTCATAGTAACTTCGGCACCATCTTTAATTTCTTTTTTGTCTTTACATTTTACACAATATCCTTCCATAATGTTTTAGTTTTTTGGTTTCGTTAAAATTTGTCCTCTTAAAGATAGTTATATCTTGAATGACAACAAATAAAAAAGGCAACAAATTATTTTATTATTCCCCTTCCCCACTCTGCATGGTATCAATTGCAAATTAATGAAACAAAAAAAACCTCAAGTTAAAAACTTGAGGTTTTGCTCTTAAGTGTTATATAATGGTGTTTACTTCAAGGTAAACTCTGAGCTAGAAACTAAATCTTTTTCGTTAAAAACGTTTACTGTATAACGTCCTTTTTCAAACTTTTCTGCCCCTTTTGATGCAACAAACTCACAAATATTAAGGCTTCCATTTTCATAATTAAACTTGCTTATTATACTATAGTTTAATGTTTTTTCTCCAAACTGTACTTGCTCGTTTGATCCTAATGTATTGTTTTTAGGGTCGATAACTTGTACGTATAATTCTTGGTCTCCAGCTTGTACCAATGCATTTTTTGCAACAGTAAAACAAACTCTAATTTTATCAACTCTAGAAGCTCTTTCAGTTGGAATTAATTTACCAGAAGTTCTTTCAATAACTCCAAAACCTTTTAAACCTACAGTGTTTAAAACTGCTGCATTTTCAACAACTTCAGCTAAAGCTGTATTTTGTACTAATAAAGAATCTGTAAACATAGTACGCTCTTCTAAACGCACTCTTGTGCTATCTAACGATGTTGCTAAATAAGAATTCTCTACTCTTAACGAATCGTTTTGTGCTAATAACACATCCATTTCTTTTTGTAAAGACTGATATTTCTTTTTGTATCTCCATAAACTCTTTACGTTTGTTTCAGATATTTTTAAAGAATCAATTAAACCTTGAATTCTGCTTCTAGCTTCAATTAAATTGTTATTTGCTACTTCGTTTTCTCCAATAGCTTCATCATATTGCTTAGCCATGGCATTTAAGTCATTCATTACTAACTGCTTTTGCTCAGTTAATTCTTTTTTATCCTCATTACTTTTTTGATAAAGGTTCATGGTATAAAAACCTGTTCCTAAAAATAAAACTAAAGCGATTCCTAAAGCCACTTTTAATCCCATATTACTTTTGCTATTTTCCATAATTTTACTTGTTTTAATGTTTGTGAGTCTAACTGTTAATTTAAATTTTTAATACTTTAACTTTCCTAATGTTTTTAATAAATATTGATTAATTTTAATCTTCAAAATAAATTATAATTACTAGATGGATAAACTTGTTTTATTTAACAACATTACGCTTAATAAACTATTAAACAAACGTACTGGTGAATCCAAATTTGGCGAACATGTTAAAATGTTAACCGATATTTCCAATATATACGAACAACTTAAAAGTTTGGATGTTACACATGTAATAATTGGGTTGCCTGAAGATGTTGGTGTTTTTGCAAACTACGGAAAAACAGGAGCTTCACTAGCTTGGGAAGCCACAATAAAAGTTTTATTAAACATACAAAGTAATACATTTACTAAATCAAATTCTGTTTTAATTTTAGGGCATCTAGATTTTTCTGATGAATTATTAGAAGTTTCAAAACTCAATCAAAGTAAAAAAAGAGATATTCAAAAAGCTAGAAAAATTGTTGAACGTATTGATAATTATGTAGCACATATAATGCAATTAATTATTTCGTCTGGAAAAAAAGCTATAGCTATAGGTGGCGGGCATAATAACGCGTACGGTAATATTAAAGGCGCATCATTAGCGTTAAATAAGCCCATTAATGTTGTTAATTTTGATGCGCATAGCGATTTCAGGTCAGAAGAAGGCAGACATAGCGGAAATGGTTTTAGTTACGCTTACGCGGAAGGGTTTTTAGAGCGTTATTTTATTTTTGGATTGCATGAAAACTATACTTCTGATACCATTTTTAAGACATTAGATAAAACCAAAACGATTAAATACAATACGTTTGAAGCCTTAGAAGTTAGAAATGAATTAAAATTTAATAAAGAATTAGAGCAAGTTTCCGAATTTATTTCAGAAAACAAGTTTGGTATTGAAATAGATTGTGATGCCATTGAAAATATTCCAAGCAGCGCAATGACTCCATCTGGGTTTAGCACAAAAAAAACGAGACAGTTTGTTAGTTTTTTTGCAAAACATAAAAATGCTACATATTTGCATATTTGTGAGGCTGCACCTAAAAAGAAAACGGCAAATCAAGTTGGTAAGCTTATCACCTATTTAATTACAGATTACATTAAAGCTTAAAAAAATATAGGTAATTAAAATAAATTTTATAAATTTACATAAGCACTTATATAAATAGCAATATTATGGATGCATTAAGAGGATTAGGTGAGCTAGCTTTAGGGTCAAGATTAAAAAGAGTAAGCGAATATATGATGAAGGAAACTCAAATTGTATACGATTATTTTAATATAGATTTTGATCCTTACCTATTTCCAATATTTAAAATAATAGTGAATAAAGATGGGGTTACAAATACAGAAATACAAAACGCTTTGCAGTTTTCACAACCAGCAATAACTCAAGCAATTAACAAATTGAACAACAAAGGCTTTATAATATTTAAGCATGATGAAGTAGATAAAAGAAAAAAAATAATTCATCTATCTAAAAAGGGAAAAGATTCAATAATAAAACTAAAACCTATTTGGAAAAGTATAGATGTAGTTATTAAAGACTATACTTTAGAAACATCTAGTTCTTTAATTGAACATTTAAATTCTCTTGAAAACAAACTTAATACTAAAAGCTTTAGTGACACAATAATTAAACATATTAAAATGAATACTACAAAAACACGGGATATAGAAATCATTTCGTTTGAAAGTCAATATTCAAAAGACTTTTACGAACTAAACAGAGAATGGCTACAAACTTATTTTTATGTTGAGCCTTATGATGAAGAGGTACTAGGTAAGCCTGAAACTTATATAATAAATAAAGGCGGACACATATTTTTTGCAAAAAAAGACAACCAAATTGTTGGTACTGTAGCATTAATGCCAATTGGTAACGACGGCTTATTTGAGTTAACTAAAATGGCAGTTTCGCCAGAAAGTAGAGGTTTAAAAATTGGACAGCATCTGATGCAATACTGTATTGATTTTGCAAAATCAATGGGGTTGCCAAAACTTATACTCTACTCTAATAGAAAGCTTGAAAATGCTATTTACATTTACAGAAAGTATGGGTTTATTGAAATTCCAATAGAGTCTGATAGTCCATATAACCGCAGCGATATAAAAATGGAATTGGTTTTTTAATCTGATACTTTAACAAATAAAAAAACGCAACCATAAAGGTTGCGTTTTTACTTTTAACTTAAGTCTTCCGACTTCAAAGTTTTTATTTTACTTCTTCAAAGTCTACGTCTTCCACATCACTTCCTTCTGGATCAGTTTGCTCACCTGCACCAGCATCTGGTCCTGGTTGAGCACCACCTTGAGCTTCAGCTTGTGCTTTGTACATTTCTTCAGAAGCTACTTTCCAAGCTTCATTTATTTTATCTAAAGCAGGTGTAATAACCTCTAAATCTTTAGTTTCATAAGCTTTTTTCAATTCTTCTAAAGCATCAACAATTGGTTGTTTTTTATCATCAGATAATTTATCACCAAACTCCTCTAATTGTTTTTCCGTTTGGAAAATCATAGAATCTGCTTCATTTAATTTTTGAGCTTGCTCAGCTGCAGCTTTATCAGATTCAGCATTTGCTTCAGCATCTGCTTTCATTTTCTCGATTTCCTCTTCAGTTAATCCTGAAGATGCTTCAATACGAATATCTTGAGTTTTATTTGTTGCTTTATCAGTAGCCGATACTTTAATAATACCATTGGCATCAATATCAAAAGTTACTTCAATTTGAGGTGTTCCTCGTCTTGCTGGTGGAATACCATCTAGGTGAAAACGTCCAATCGTTTTATTATCAGCTGCCATTGCTCTTTCTCCTTGTAATACATGAATTTCTACAGAAGGCTGATTATCTGCTGCTGTTGAAAATACTTGCGATTTCTTGGTAGGAATCGTTGTATTTGCTTCAATAAGCTTAGTAAATACATTACCCATAGTTTCAATACCTAAAGATAAAGGTGTTACATCTAAAAGTAATACATCTTTAACATCTCCTGTTAATACACCACCTTGGATACCAGCACCTAAAGACACAACTTCATCAGGGTTAACCCCTTTACTTGGAGCTTTTCCAAAGAATTTCTCAACCGCTGCTTGTACTGCAGGAATACGTGTAGAACCTCCTACTAAAATCACTTCGTCAATATCACTTTTACTTAAACCAGCTGCTTTTAATGCAGACTGACATGGCTCAATAGTACGTTTTACTAAATCATCAATTAATTGCTCAAATTTAGAACGTGTTAATGTACGTACTAAGTGTTTTGGTCCACTAGCAGTAGCCGTAATATATGGTAAGTTAATTTCTGTTTGTGCAGAAGATGATAACTCAATCTTCGCTTTTTCAGCAGCTTCTTTTAAACGTTGAAGAGACATAGGGTCTTGACGCAAGTCCATATTTTCTTCAGCTTTAAATTCATCAGCTAACCAGTTAATGATTTTCTCATCTACATCATCACCACCTAAGTGTGTGTCTCCATCAGTAGATAATACTTCAAATACACCATCACCCAATTCAAGAATAGATACATCATGTGTTCCTCCACCAAAGTCAAAAACCACTATTTTTTGGTCTGTGCCTTTTTTGTCCATACCATAAGCTAAAGCAGCTGCAGTAGGCTCGTTAATAATACGCTCTACTTTTAAACCAGCAATTTCTCCTGCTTCTTTAGTAGCTTGACGTTGAGAATCATTAAAGTAAGCCGGCACTGTAATTACAGCTCTAGTTACATCAGCACCTAAATAATCCTCAGCTGTTTTCTTCATTTTTTGAAGAATCATAGCCGACAATTCTTGTGGTGTATATAAACGCCCTTCAATGTCAACTCTAGGTGTGTCATTATCACCTTTTACTACTTTATATGGTACGCGTTCTGCTTCTTTTTTAGATTCAGAATATTTATTTCCCATAAAACGTTTAATAGAATAAACGGTTTTTGTTGGGTTTGTAACTGCTTGCCTTTTTGCTGGATCACCAACTTTAATTTCGCCTCCTTCAACAAAAGCGATAACCGATGGTGTAGTACGTTTACCTTCTGCGTTTGGGATAACAACAGGTTCGTTACCTTCCATTACAGAAACGCAAGAGTTTGTTGTTCCTAAATCGATTCCAATAATTTTACTCATAATATTTTTACTTTATAAATTGTGTTGAATTTTCTTTTTAAATTTCGAATTGTTAAAGTCAATGATTATGCCATTTGAATAATACTGACACGTTGTCATTTTTTTATACTATTAAAAAGAATTTAGTTATAATAAAACAATTTATATTTGCCAACTAAAACGATATAGTTAATGGAATGTATTTCTGTTTTTGACATGTTAAAGATTGGCGTTGGTCCGTCTAGTTCACATACCCTTGGGCCTTGGCGCGCTGCCGAACGCTGGATTAAAGAATTAAAAGATGAGAAAGAGTTTGATGCTGTTGAAAAAATATCTGTTGACCTATTTGGCTCTTTATCTTTAACAGGAAAGGGGCATGCCACAGATTATGCAGTTATGCTTGGATTAAGTGGAGCAAACCCAGAAACCATTCCTACTGCTGACATAGATAGGCTAATTACTTCCATAAAAAGCAACAAAGAAATAAGCTTTAATGGCGAAAAATCTTTAGTGTTTCATCCAAAAACTGACATCGTTTTTAATAAAAAATTTTTACCATTTCATTCTAACGGAATGACATTCACTGCACATGTTAATGGTATTAAGTTAAAATCTACCTTCTACTCTATTGGTGGCGGATTTGTTGTAAAAGAAGAATTAAAAAACTCAAAGAAAAATTTCGAGATTAAATGCTCGTTTCCTTATCCAATTGACAAAGGTACAGACCTGCTTAAATTTTGTAATGTATTAAATAAACCCATTTCTGAAGTAGTTTTTGATAATGAAGCATCTATTCGCCCAAAGGAAGCAATTGATAGCGAATTACAACGCATTTGGGATACTATGCTAGAATGCATGTATATAGGTTGTCACACCGAAGGAAATCTTCCAGGTGGACTAAATGTAAGACGTCGAGCTTACGATATGCACCAGAGTTTAAAAGGAGAATCTCCATACTCAAATCCTGTGGAATGGATTTATGCTATAAGAGATACCGAAGTTAAATTCAGGCAAATATTAAAATGGGTGAGCTGTTTTGCATTGGCTGTAAATGAAGTTAATGCTTCTTTAGGTCGAGTAGTTACTGCTCCAACTAATGGTAGTGCTGGTGTAATTCCTGCCGTTTTAATGTATTACCTTGTTATTGAAAACCATGACGGCAACTTTGAAGATATAAAGCGGTTTTTATTAGTAGCTGGAGAAATAGGAAGCATCTTTAAAAAAGGCGCCACTATTAGTGCTGCTATGGGTGGTTGTCAAGCCGAAATAGGTGTATCTTCTGCTATGGCAGCAGGAGCACTTACTGAATTGCTTGGTGGTACACCTGAACAAGTTTTAGTTGCTTCAGAAATTGCTATGGAACATCACTTAGGTTTAACCTGTGACCCTATTGGTGGACTTGTTCAAATACCATGCATAGAACGCAATGCTATGGGCGCAATTAAGGCTATTAATGCTGCAGAATTAGCCTTAGATACTAACCCTGAAAATGTAAAAGTACCGCTTGATAAAGTAATAAATACCATGTGGGAAACCGCAAAGGATATGAATACCAAATACAAAGAAACAAGCGAAGGTGGTTTAGCGGTTAGTGTAAATATGGCGGATTGTTAGCCTCTACTTTAGACTTGATTTTGTTAGAAAAAAGCGATAGATTCGTTTAACTGATTTATATTTATAAAAAACATTGCTTAAAGCAGAACTAACGTAAATGGAAGAAAAAGAGAAACCGAGGCTTTCAAGATTAACTGCTATTCTTACTCAACTGCAATCCAAAAGAATTATTACTGCAAAACTGCTTGCTGAAAAGCACAATGTCAGTATAAGAACCATTTATCGAGATATTCGCACACTTGAAAAATCAGGAATACCTATTGTAACCGAAGAAGGAAAAGGCTATTCGATTATGGAAGGATATCACCTCCCTCCTGTTCTTTTTACAGAAGAAGAAGCAAATGCTTTAATTACCATAGAACAATTAGCAATTAAAAACAAAGACATATCACTTGTTAAAAACACCACTAGTGCCATAGAAAAAATAAAAGCCATTTTGAGATATTCTCAAAAGGGGAATGCAGATTTGTTAGCAGATAGAATTTATTTTAGTGGGAATAATAATGAAGAGAAAACAAGTAATAACCTAATGCAAATACAATCGGCTATAACCAAACATAACGTCTTAACTATGGATTACTTATCTTCAAAAAATAAAGTAACTAAACGTAGCATTGAGCCTTTTGCAATTTACAGTATTCATGGAGATTTTCTACTAATAGCATTTTGTCAATTACGAAACGATTTTAGACATTTTAGAATCGATTTTATTGAAAATCTTATTACTGAAAACATAACTTTTAGCTCTTATAATATGACTATAAAAGAGTATTTTGAAAAATATGTAAAGACTAAAAAGTACCCTTGACACACCTTTGTCACACACCTAATTTACATTTGTAGAAATATTAATTAAAAAACTAAAAATGGAAATTATCAGAATCGTAATCTTGTCATTATCAGCTTTAATGTTAGTCTTTGTAGGTATAATGAGATTAACTAATCCAATAAAAACGTATTTAAAAAATTCAGGAATCAAGCTAGAGAATGATGCTAGCCTATTAAACGAAATGAGAGGTGTTAGCGCTGTAATGCTTTCAGGAGGAATCATTATTGCACTCGGTATATTTATTGAAAAGTTAACCTTTACTTCACATTGTATTGCATCTCTAATTTTTGTTGGTTTTGCAATCGGTAGATTAATCAGTTTAAAAGTTGATGGTAAGCCTAGTAAACAAATTGCTCAAGGGATTTTATTCGAAATTATATTAGGCTTAGCTAATATTTTTTGTTTAATAAATGTTTGAGGTTAAATTTCAAATAATACCAATGATTAAGAATGGATATAAGTGTTTGGCAGTATTTAACCTTATCGGGTCAAACTGCCGAATATCCCATTCAGTTAATCATCACACTTTAAACTACCCTTCTTGACACCCTTTCTTTCTTCGTGTATCAATAAGGTAAATAATTTTCCATTTATCACCGTCTTTAAATAATTGAAACGAATTAACGCCACAATGTAAAAACTCATCATTAAGCCAAAACTCATAAGGTGTCCAAGCATTAGCCATATTGCCATCTACTTGAATACTATACCCTAATAAACGTTCATCCCATTTTTGATCTTTAGATCTTGTGGCAATAGCATTTATTAACTTAGAAACATCTCCATCGTTTCTTAAAATGTCTTTTCCGTCTTTATTTTTAAATGCTGTTTGCAGCACGACTTTGTCTGCTAAAACTGATCGCATTAAAGTTGTATCTCCTTTATGGAATCCTTCAAAAAAGGTATCAACAGTAGCTTTAACCTGCGTTTTTTCATTCCTTTGACCAAAAACTGTCGAGGTTATTAAAATTGCTAAATAAAATATTATTCGTGCCATAAATTAAAGTTTTAATCTAAATTAGTTTAAAATCATTATTCTCAATACCTCTTAAAGAAAAGTTTAACAGTATATACTTATTTCACTATTTTTACAAACTATCAAAATAAAGAACTTTAAAATGTCTACAGCAAAAAAAGAATACAAACGCATTACTGTAAAAACATTGGTTGATATGAAAGCCAATGGAGAAAAAATATCAATGCTTACTGCTTACGATTATACCATGGCAAAAATTGTTGATGGTGCTGGAATTGATGTTATTCTTGTTGGGGATTCTGCAAGTAATGTTATGGCAGGACATGAAACCACACTGCCTATTACTTTAGATCAGATGATATATCACGCATCTTCTGTAATTAGAGCTATAGATAGGTGTTTAGTGGTTGTAGATTTACCATTTGGAAGCTACCAAAGTGACCCAAAAGAAGCGCTTCGCTCTGCCATTAGAATTATGAAGGAATGTGGTGCTCATTCTGTTAAATTAGAAGGTGGTAAAGAAATAAAAGAATCTATAAAACGTATTCTGAATGCTGGTATTCCAGTAATGGGGCATTTGGGGTTAACACCACAATCTATATATAAATTTGGAACTTATACTGTTCGTGCTAAAGAAGAAAAAGAAGCTGCCGATTTAATTGAAGATGCTAAAATGCTAGAAAAAATTGGGTGTTTTGCAATTGTGCTAGAAAAAATTCCAGCTAAGCTTGCTAAACAAGTGGCCGAAAGTGTAAGTATCCCAATTATTGGCATTGGTGCTGGAAATGGTGTTGATGGCCAAGTTTTAGTGCTACACGATATGCTAGGCATGACTCATGAGTTTAATCCACGTTTTTTACGTAGATATATGAGCCTATATGAAGACATGACTACTGCTATTTCCCAATATGTTGATGATGTGAAATCGGTTGATTTTCCAAATGAAAATGAACAATATTAATTGTGGTAAGCAAAAATATTAGTGACTAAAAAAATCCTTTCTAACAAATCTAACTTACAAGTTCTTTACGAAGACAATCATATTATTGTTGTAAATAAACGTGTTGGAGATATTGTTCAAGGTGATAAAACTGGAGATAAGCCATTAAACGATGTGGTTAAGGCTTATATAAAAATCAAATATAATAAGCCTGGAAATGTATATTTGGGTACAGTACACCGATTAGATCGCCCCACTTCGGGCTTAGTTATTTTTGCCAAAACAAGCAAGGTTTTACCAAGACTTAATAAATTATTTGTTTCAAAAGATATTAGTAAAACCTATTGGGCTGTTGTTAAGAATAAGCCTCAAAAAAAAGAAGACACACTTATTAATTGGTTAAAAAAGAATCCAAAAAACAATAAGTCTTTTGCGTATTCTAAAGAAGTAAATGATAGTAAAAAAGCCATTCTTCATTATAAAACAATAAAGAAGCTTGATAATTACTTTTTATTAGAAATTCAATTGGAAACGGGAAGGCATCATCAAATACGAAGTCAATTATCAACTATTGGAAGTCCTATTAAAGGAGATTTAAAATACGGATTTGATAGAAGCAATAAAGATGCTGGTATTCATTTACATGCTAGAGCAATTGAGTTTATCCATCCCGTATCAAAAAAACCAATCCATATTGTTGCGCCTTTACCAAATGATGCTATTTGGAATGCTTGCCTATAAAATGTTATATTTATATAAAAAAAATTGAATACAATTCCCGAATTACTATCTGAACAAAGAGCATTCTTTAAATCTCAAAAGACAAAAGATGTCGCTTATAGAATTAACCTTCTTAAGCAATTAAAATCTGAAATCGAAGCAAATGAACAAGCCGTTTATAATGCTTTAAAAGCAGATTTTAATAAATCTGAATTTGAAACTTTTATAAGTGAATTCGGGTTAGTAATTTCTGAAATTAATTTAGTTCTAAAAAACTTAAAACGCTGGACAAAACCTAAGCGAATTAAGTCGTCAATGCTAACCTTTCCTTCTAAAAGCTATATTTATAAAGAACCTTTTGGAAATGTATTGGTTATAGCACCTTGGAATTACCCCTTTCTCTTGGCAATAGAACCTGTTATAATGGCCATTGCTGCTGGAAATACAGTAGTTTTAAAACCTAGTGAACTTACTAGTAATACATCACAATTAATTACTAATATTATAGAAAAGGTATTTCCTAAATCTTATGTAGCTAGTGTGCAAGGAGGTGTTGATGTTGCTACTGAATTATTAGATCAAAAGTGGGATTATATCTTTTTTACAGGAAGTGTTCCTGTTGGAAAAATAATAGCTAAAGCTGCCGCAAAGCACTTAACTCCTGTTACTTTGGAATTAGGAGGAAAATCACCTTGTATTATTGATGATTCTGTTGATGTTTCGCTTGTGGCAAGACGATTAACTTGGGGGAAATTTTTAAACGCAGGTCAAACCTGTATTGCTCCTGATTATCTTATTGTAAAATCTAATATCAAGCAAAAATTAATTGAAGCTCTAAAAGCTGAAATAACAAAAAGATATGGGGAAAACCCAGAGAAATCAGTAGACTTACCAAGAATAATTAACGAAAAAAACACATTGCGTTTAGCCAATATGCTAAAAGGAGTTAATGTTATTTTTGGTGGTACAATTAATGAAAATTCTAGATACTGTGCTCCTACTCTAGTTGATGAGCCAGATTTAACTAGTGACATGATGCAGGATGAAATATTTGGTCCTATTTTACCCATACTGTCCTATAATACCGAAAAAGATATAGAAACCATTATTTGGAATTTTGAAAAGCCATTAGCACTTTATGTTTTTTCCAACACGAAATCGTTTATTAAACAAATACTAAATAAATATAGTTTTGGTGGCGGTGCAATTAACGACCCTTTAATTCAATTTGGCAACCACAAACTTCCTTTTGGAGGTGTTGGAGCAAGTGGTATGGGTGCTTACCATGGAAAACTAGGTTTTGATGCCTTTTCTCATAATAAATCCATTATAAAACGCGGAAATTGGACTGATCCTCCTATTAGATATGCACCCTATAAAGGAAAGCTCAAGCTTATTAAAAAAATGTTTAAGTGGTTTTCTTAATCAAGAAATGGGATAATTCAATGTAAGCTTAACACCTTCGTTTGGTTTTGAAACCAAATTCAATGTGGCATTAATTAAAGCTGCTCTACTCTGCATATTTATTAATCCTGATCCTTTTTCTACTGTAGTCATATCAAATCCTTTTCCGTCATCAGTTGCAGTAATTATTAATGCTTTGGGTTGATAATCAAGAACAACTTTTAGGTTTTTAGCATCAGAATATTTAACCGAGTTTGATAAAAACTCTTGTAATATTCTAAAAATAATGATTTCATGTTTTCTGTTTTTAAAATCTACTGTCTCGCCTTTAATAACTTGTTCGGCACTCGTAAATTTCATCTTCTTTAAACGATTCAATTCATTACTAATAGATTTTTCGAAACCTATGTTAAGCACAACTTCATTATTTAATGTTTTTGAAAGCGAGCGTACTTCTTTTAAACTCTCTTTAAGTGCATCAGAGGTATCTTTAAATTTATCTTTTACATCATCTGCAACCTGAGTTTTTAAAATACTTAATTGCATACTCGCAAAAGCCAATAACTGCCCTACATTATCGTGTAATTCCCAACCAATATTTTTTAATGTTTGTTCTTGGCTTTCAGTTTGAGCCAATGCAATTTCTTCTTCAAAAGCTTGTTGTTGCTTAATCTTATCCATAAGCAACTTATTTTTTCGCCTTTGAAAGACCACAAAAAACACAACAACTAAAGCCGTAATAATGATTAATACCATAATCATATATATTAGCAAATAGCGTTCAGAAGCTGTAGAAACAGGCTTAGTTTGAGCCAAAAATATATTTAAATAGTTATTCATTTTTAGAATCTGGTTTACAATAAATTAAGGCAAATGTAAAAGTTGAGTACATAAAAATATTTGCAAATAGATAGATTTGCCATTTTAAGAAAATAAAATTCCAATCATCATTTGAATGGTATAAATCATAAAATACTAAAGGCGTAATAATTAACCACCAAATAAATATTGCAAAACTTATATAGAAATTTATAGATTTATAAAAGGTTAATATTTTATCACTTTGTAAGACTTCAATAAAATAAAACACCGAGCATAAAAATACTATAATAGCGCCTAGAATACTTATGATTGGGAAAAATGTGTTAAAAAACTTATCCCAATTAAAAGCAATATAAATTACAGAAAAAAAGAAAAAAACATATCCGCTTATCTTAATTATATTTTTAAACTGAACTGTTTTTAATATTTTTGAGTAATAAAATGTAAAAAAAAGTATAGCTCCAACTTTCCAATAAGATGTTGACCACCAATGGTTTGTTGCAAAAACAGTGTTCTGTAAAAAGCTTAGAAACCTTCCATCACCCACATAGTCTTTATAGCCTCCAATAAAATCACAAATCGTTAGATAGACTAAAAAGTAAATAAAATATTTGACTTCAGAATTTCTGTATAATTTAAATAAAAACACACCTGTTAAAGCAGCCATAGCCTCAACACAGTGTGTTATTATTCCATAGTTATTTAATAGAAATTCTTCCACAAACTATTTAGGATAACCTGAGCCTCCTCCTTGTCCATCATTTAAAGGAGGGCATTCAGGACAATCTCCATTATTTTGAAAACTAAAGTTAAACGGATTCATACTAGCGTTTGCTTTACCTTTCTTAACAGTTGGCACTAAAAACATGGTTGTTAAATTCTTTTTAGTTCTTCCAGCATTATTGCCATAAACACCTAAATATACACGAATACCCGTCATGTCATATTTTAAACTATCAGTCACATGCTTTGAGTAAGCTATGTAATTTTCAATATCATCTAAAGACCACCAAGTAGAACGATCGTCTTTATTTCTTCCTTGTTTTTTAGCCGCAGAATCTACTGCTGCTTCTCTAAATTTTGTCCAATTGTCATTTAATACTTTTGCATTTCCTGGTTCAATAGCGCCTTTTGGCTTAATAATTTTAACATCTTCAATGTTATCTACTTGCCTTGGGCAAAAAAAATAGGTAGCTAAAGCTCCTAAAAGAAATCCTAAAATAATGAAACTAAGCTTTTTCATGTTTTAATTCGGTTTTATGGTTAATAATAGCAGGTCTAAAATAGTAAAAACTTTTAATTCTCGTAAGATTATATATATTAAAATATAAATTCATCGATATTTTATGCAGGAAAACCAAGCATGCTTCCCATGCCTACCGTAAATAGCCAACACCCATATATAGCATGTTCTATAGATACCATAAGCGTAGACTTTGTTTTATAAAAAGTAAAAGCAAACAATAGCCCTCCTAAAAAAGTTAGTGCTAAAACCAATGAGTTTTTAAAAAAGATATGCCCTAAAGAAAATACAATAGCGTTTATAAAAATAAACAAGTATTTGTTTTTAAAAATATCGTGATAGCGTTTAAAGTAAAAGGTCCTGTAAATTAATTCTTGTGGATATACCGAAAAAAAGCTATAAAAAAACAATATGAAAAGCCATAGTTTAGGCTTATTTAATAGTACGCCAAAAAGCGCTTCTTTAGCTGTAAACCAAACAAATATGGTAGTTAAACATGCTATAATTAAAAGTTTAATTAGTGCTTGCCTAAAAAACAACTTCCAATTTAAATTTTTAGCTATTTTAAATTTTTCATTTTCAACTTTTAACAATACATAAATTATATAAGCAAAGCCAACAACGCCTATAGCTAGTTTTACCCATGGCGAATAGCTTATAGCAAAGCTTACCGGTATTAAAATGAAAATGATAAAAAACTCAGTGGCTTTATATAAAACAGATTTCACACATTAAAATTTTAGTAGTTATAAATCAAAACTGGTTAATTAAGCTGCATCGCTTATATATTAATAGCTGTGGTATGTTTTACCTCATTAATAACAAACATACTATGCGTACTCCCAATATGGTTTATAGTTGTTAGTTTTTTTACCATAAACTCTCTAAAGGCTGCCATATCCTTAACCAATACTTTTAATAAATAGTCGTAATCACCACTAATATGGAAACATTCTAAAACCTCGTTTAAATTAGTAACTTCCTTTTCAAACTTAACCACAAATTCCTGGCTGTGTTGTATTAGCTTGATATGACAAAACGCTACAAATGATTTTTCAACTTTTTCTTTATTAACTAAAACTACATAATTTTCTATTACCCCACTCTTTTCTAGCTTTTTTATGCGTTCGTAAACTGCAGTAACCGATAAGTTTAATTTGTTTGATAGTTCTTTATTGGTTTGCTTACTATCTTCTTGCAAATAAAATAGAAGTCTTTTATCTATATCATCAAATACCATAATTGAAAAATTTTCATAAAGATATTAAATATATAAGAAATACAATTTTTAATTCTATAAAAACTCATTTAAATAGATTTATTTTCTAAAATTATAAACTTATATTGTTTTATAATCTAAGTATTCTGAATTTTGTATAAACAATCAAAATAAACCATTATGGCTTTTAAACCCGCAAATAAAATTCAAGATTTACAATACTTTGGTGAATTTGGAGGTGTTAACCCTTCAATTTCAGATTCTTCAACCTATACTTTTTTATCAGCAAAAACCATGTTTGATACGTTTGAAGGAAATGCAGATGGATGCTATTTATATTCTCGACATTCTTCTCCATCAAATCTATACTTAGGAGAAGCATTAGCTGCCATGGAAGGCACAGAAACCGCAAATGTTTCTGCCTCAGGAATGGGTGCAATTACCCCTGTTTTATTACAGCTTTGTGGAGCTGGAGACCATATAGTTTCTAGTAGAACCATTTATGGTGGAACATATGCTTTTCTTAAAAATTTTACACCTCGTTTTAATATTGAAACATCGTTTGTAGATATTACAAAACTAGATATTGTAGAAGCTTCAATTACTAAAAACACTAAAGTTTTATATTGTGAATCCGTAAGCAATCCACTTTTAGAAGTCGCTGATATTAAAGGATTAGCAGACATAGCTAGAAGGCATAATTTAAAATTAGTAGTCGATAATACATTCTCACCACTATCAATATCTCCAGTAGTATTAGGAGCAGATGTAGTAATCCATAGTTTAACTAAATTCATTAATGGATCTAGTGATACGGTTGGTGGCGTAGTTTGTGGTACTCAAGAATTTATAAACGATTTACGTAATGTAAACGATGGTGCTTCTATGCTTTTAGGCTCTACTATGGATAGCTTAAGAGCTGCTTCAGTTTTAAAAAATCTGAGAACGCTACATATTCGTATGCAACAACATAGCTTTAATGCTTCCTTTTTAGCTAAAAGGTTTGAGTCAGATGGCTTAAAAACAGTATACCCAGGTCTTAAGTCCCATCCTTCGCATGAGTTATTTAAATCGATGATGAATGAAAAATATGGCTTTGGTGGTATGCTAACTATTGATGTAGGGTCGTTAGAAAAAGCTAACGAACTTATGGAGCTAATGCAAAACAAAAACTTAGGGTATCTAGCTGTAAGCCTTGGGTTTTATAAAACCTTATTCTCTGCTCCAGGGAGTTCTACATCTTCAGAAATTCCTGAAGAAGAACAAATAGAAATGGGTCTAAGCGATGGTTTAATTCGCTTTTCTATTGGACTAGATGCAGATATAGAGCGTACTTACCAAATGATGCGTGAGTGTATGCAAGAGCTTAACATTTTAGACACTAAAGCAGAAATAGAACTTGCATAATTTCTAATTAATAATAATATTAAAAACCTTTTAGTTAATCACTAAAAGGTTTTTATTTTCCTTTTAAACGCTCCCAGAGTGCTTTTAAAGCATTAGATATATTATCTTCATTACGCTCAAAAGGTTTCATGTTTATTTCGCCATTTTCTTCATAAAGGCGGAACCTAAAAACTGATGACGTTGAATTCTCTTTATCTGTAACAGGGTAACGTAAATCGTTATATTGATAGTCATTATCCCCTATTTTATAAATACTATAATAATCATTACTAAACCAAGCCAAACTTTTTACACGCTTGTATTTTTCTGGATTCAAAGCGCGCACTTTTGGTAATGCTTTAAAATCTGAAAACACACTTTCTTTATCTAACAAAGAATAATATCCTACATGATAAGTAGTATCTGTTTCTGCAACACCATACCATAAAACATTATTAAATATTGTGGGTTGTGCATAATATCTTTTATAGTTTACACCTTTATCTTTTAAAGTTTCTTTAAAAACCGAATCCATATAGAATTTGTTTCCAAAAGTAAAAAACATATAGACTGAACTTATTCCTAAACCCAGCTTTAACCATAATTGTCTTCCTTTAGATTTTCTATTGAAAAACATCAAAACTATGATGCAAATTAAAAAGGGTAATGTATAAATAGGGTCTACTACAGCAATATTATTAAAGGCAACTCTATAATTACTAATAGGTGTAAACAATTGTGTTCCATAAGGTGTAAAACAATCTAAAATAGGATGTGTAAAAAGTGCCCAGAAAAATAAACTTATCCAATTTCTTTGAGTAGTTGTGCCTTTTCGCCTTCCAGAATTGTGTAATTTAAACACTAGCCACCCAAAAACAAAAGCAGCCAAAACAGAAAATAGAATGGAATGCATAAACCCACGATGAAAAAGCATCGCATCTATCTCATTGCCATAAAGCCAGCTACCAACAAAAACATCTAAATCTGGTATTGTTCCACCAATGGCACCAAACAATAGGGCTTTATTACCTATTTTTTTTCCTAAAACAGCTTCTCCGCAGGCAGCTCCTAATACAATTTGAGTTAGTGAATCCATTTATTTTTTAAAATAATGAATCGCAAAAGTACTGAACAATTTCTATTTGCATAGATTCAACTAAAATCGTAACATTACGTGACTAAAAAAAAACTATATGCAAGACGGTGACAATATTTCTGAATTTAAAGCAGACAAACAAAACATTATTGAAAATAAAGAGTTAAACTTTATTGAAGCAATGATTCCTGTTGTAATATTAATGGCTATGCTAGCTTATAATATCTTTTTTGTTGAAGATCAGGAATGGTTTGGAACTTATACTAATCAAATTATTTTATTACTTGGTGGTCTAGTTTCTTCAATAGTTGGTATTTACAACAAAGTATCATTTGGGAGAATGCTAACAGAAATATGGGAAAACCTAAGAAGTGTTTTTGTACCAATTATGATACTTCTTTTAGTAGGAGCTTTAGCTGGAACTTGGTTAATTAGCGGTGTCATCCCTGCTATGGTGTATTATGGATTACAAGTTTTAAGTCCAGAAATATTTTTACCTGCATCAATTATTATTTCTGCAATTATATCGATTGCTACTGGAAGCTCATGGACAACATCTGCAACTGTTGGTATTGCTCTAGTTGGGATTGGGTCAGCTTTAGGTATTAATCCAGGAATGATAGCTGGAGCTGTAATATCTGGCGCCTATTTTGGAGATAAAATGTCTCCTTTAAGCGATACAACAAATTTAGCTCCTGCAATGGCAGGTACAGATTTATTTACCCATATAAAGTACATGACAATAACAACTGTCCCTACTATAATAATAACACTTATTGTTTTTGGAATTATAAGTATGAATATTGAAACATCTGGAAGTGCAGATATTAGCAATTTACTAGCAACAATAAATACTACGTTCAACATTACTCCGTGGTTATTTTTAGTGCCTGCTGCTGTAATTGCTTTGATTCTTTTAAAAACAAAACCTTTAATTGCGCTAGGAGCTGGAGTAACAATGGCTGTAATATTTGCTTTAATATTTCAGCCAGAAATATTGAACAGTTTAAGTGATTCTAAACTAAGTGCTATAGTTAATTCAATTTTAACAGACACGCAAATAACTACAGAAAACGAAAAGTTAAACGAGCTTTTCTCTTCAGGTGGCATGAATGGTATGATTTGGACTATCCTTTTAATAGCTTGTGCTATGGTATTTGGTGGTATTATGGATGCCATTGGAGCATTAGCTAGAATTACTAAAGCGCTACTCTCTATTGCAAGTTCGGTTTTCGGGTTGTTTGCGAGTACCGTTGTTAGTTGTTTAGGTTTAAATGCAGTAGCTTCAGATCAATACTTATCTATTGTCATTCCAGGAAAAATGTTTAAAAAAGCTTTTGACGATAAAGGTTTAGCTCCAGAGAATTTAAGTAGAACACTTGAAGATTCTGGAACAGTTACATCTGTATTAATTCCTTGGAATACTTGTGGAGCTTACCAAAGTGGTGTTTTAGGTGTTGGTGTAGCCGAATATTTTGTATATGCTATTTTTAATTGGTTGAGCCCATTTACTACATTATTTTTTGCTGCTTTAAATATTAAAATTAGACAAGTAGTATCAAAATAAACTTAACCACCTCATTTTCAATTAGTATAAATAAATACTATTAATCAATAAATATTTAAAATTTTGTTATTGTTTCTTTTTCTCGCATTATAAAGTATTTTTGCACACTTAAAAACGAAATAATAATTATTTTAAATAAAAAAAGATGGCAGTATTAGTAGGTAAAAAAGCACCTCAGTTTAACGCACAAGCAGTAATTAATGGTGGAGAATTTGCTAACGATTTTTCATTAGATCAATTCATTGGTAAAAAACACGTTGTATTATTCTTTTATCCTAAAGATTTTACTTTTGTTTGTCCAACTGAGCTTCATGCATTTCAAGAAAAATTAGCAGAATTTGAAACAAGAAACACAGCAGTAGTTGCAGTTTCAACAGATACTGAGCAATCTCACTGGGGGTGGTTACAATTAGATAAAAATAATGGTGGTATTAAAGGTATTACTTATCCTTTAGTAGCAGACACAAACAAAACCATTTCTAAGAACTATGATGTTTTAGCTGGAGATTATTTTTATGACGAAAATGATATGCTACAAGCTGAAGGAGAGTTAATTGCTTACCGTGGTTTATTTTTAATAGATAAAGAAGGTATTGTACGTCACCAAATCGTAAACGATTTACCTTTAGGCAGAAATGTAGATGAAGCTTTACGTATGGTTGATGCTTTACAATTTACTGAAGAAAATGGTGAGGTTTGTCCAGCAAACTGGAATAAAGGAAAAGAAGGAATGAATGCTACACATGAAGGCGTTGCAGATTTTTTAGAAAAACATGTGAACTAACACACTGTAATCAATATGCAAAAAAAAGCCTACTAAATATTTAGTAGGCTTTTTACTTTAAATAGAATTTCTAACTTATTTATTCTAAATCAAAACGATCAAGATTCATCACTTTTGTCCAAGCGGCTACAAAATCGTTTACAAATTTATCTTGACCATCATTTGCTCCATAAACTTCGGCAACTGCTCTTAACTCTGTATTAGAACCAAAAATTAAGTCGGCGCGTGTTCCAGAGAACTTCATGGCGTTGGTTCTTCGGTCACGACCAATAAACTCTTTATCTTCAGATGTTGTCGCTTTCCAAGTTATTGAAAAGTCAAGAACATTAGTAAAAAAATCATTAGTTAAACTTCCAACATTATCAGTAAAAACACCGTGTTTAGAGCCATCATAATTAGCACCTAAAACACGTAAACCTCCAACAAGTACTGTCATTTCAGGAATTGAAAGTGTTAGTAAGTTAGCGCGATCTACTAATAAATCTTCTGCAGCAACATTTAATTTTGAATTCATATAATTTCTAAATCCATCTGCTAGCGGTTCTAAATATCCAAAAGATTCTAAATCAGTTTGCTCTTTAGTAGCATCTCCTCTGCCTTGAGAAAAAGGTACACTAATGTTATGTCCTGCATTTTTAGCAGCCTCTTCTACCCCTGTATTACCAGCAAGAACAATTAAGTCTGCCATAGAAACAGTTCCACTAAATTCATTTTGAATGCTTTCTAACGTCTTTAAAACATTATCTAATTCGGCTGGGTTATTAACTTCCCAGCTTCTTTGAGGTTCTAATCTAATTCTACCTCCATTTGCTCCTCCACGTTTATCAGAACCTCTATAAGTAGAAGCAGAAGCCCATGCCGTAGAAACTAATTGTGATACTGATAACCCTGAAGCTAGAATCATTTTTTTCAATGAAGATATATCTAAATCACTTAATGTATAATCAACTTTAGGAATAGGGTCTTGCCAAATTAATTCTTCCTGAGGAACTTCTGGTCCTAAATAGCGATCAATTGGTCCCATATCACGATGTGTTAACTTATACCATGCTCTAGCAAAAGCATCTTCAAAAGCTTTGTGGTCGTTATGGAAACGTTTAGATATTTCTAAATACGTTGGATCAACTTTTAAAGCCATGTCAGCAGTAGTCATCATTAATGCTTGCTTAGCATTTGCATCACCAGCTTTTGGAGCCATTCTCGCATTTGATGCTGCAGTTGGTGTCCATTGATGTGCTCCTGCAGGACTTTTAGTTAATTCCCAATCATAATTTAGTAGTACATCAAAATAGTCATGATCCCATCGCGTTGGATTTGGTGTCCAAGCACCTTCAATTCCACTTGTAATAGCATCATCTAAAACTCCTGTTCCAAAAGTATTTTTCCAACCCGTACTCATTTCTTCAATAGACGCTCCATGCGGCTCTGCACCAACATATTCATCCGGATTAGCAGCTCCATGTGCTTTGCCAAATGTATGTCCGCCAGCAACTAGTGCTACAGTTTCCTCATCATTCATTGCCATACGCCCAAACGTTATTTTTATATCATGAGCAGATTTTAATGGATCTGGATTTCCATTAGGTCCTTCTGGGTTAACATAAATAAGCCCCATATGTACGGCTCCTAAATGCCCTTCTAAATCACCATCACTGGTATCATATCTTTCATCATTTCCTAACCATTGATTCTCACTTCCCCAATAAATGTCTTGTTCTGGCTCCCAAACATCTTCTCTTCCTCCAGCAAAACCAAATGTTTTAAAGCCCATAGACTCTAATGCACAATTTCCTGCTAGAATCATTAAATCTGCCCAGGAAATTTTATTTCCATATTTTTTCTTAACTGGCCACAATAATAATCGTGCTTTATCTAGATTTCCGTTATCTGGCCAACTATTTAATGGAGCAAAACGTTGATTACCCGTAGCGGCTCCCCCTCTACCATCACCAACACGATAGGTTCCAGCACTATGCCACGCCATACGAATCATAAACCCACCATAGTGACCATAATCTGCAGGCCACCAATCTTGAGAATCTGTCATTAAGTCAATAACATCTTGTTTTAGAGTTGCATAATCAACACTATTAAAAGCTTCGGCATAATTAAAATCTTCTCCCATAGGATTAGACTTAGTAGCATTTTGGCGTAGAATATTCAATTTTAATTCATTTGGCCACCAATCTCTGTTAGAAGTTCCCCCACCAGCTGGCTCTTTTTGAGCTCCACTCATAAATGGGCATTGACCGATGTCTCCATTCATTTTATTGTTTTCCATTATTATAGTTTTATATTTTTGATTTCATAAAATTAGCATTTAATCCGTCATAATCAAAATTGATTGTTCCTATAACAAAATAGAAATTGCTTATTATTCAGTCTTATTAAATATTTCAAAAAATGAATTAAAACACCTATTTTTACAATTCACTTAATATATATATAATGGCAAAAATAACTTTAGGAGGAAACCCAGCAGAAACGTCTGGAGATTTACCAAAAATAGGCTCTCAATTATCAAATTTTAAATTAGTAGCGGTAGACCTTTCTACAAAAACTCTAGATGATTTTAAGGGTAGTAATCTTATCTTAAATATTTTCCCAAGTGTAAATACAGGAGTATGCGCTACTTCGGTTAGAACATTTAATAAAACTGGTGCTTCGCTAAACAATACTAAAGTGTTATGTATTTCCAGAGATTTACCTTTTGCTCAAGATCAATTTTGCGGTGCAGAAGGATTAGAAGACGTTGTAATGCTTTCAGATTTTAGAAACGGAGATTTTGGTAAAACCAACGGGTTAATCTTTACAAATAGTGCTTTTGAAGGATTGCTTTCAAGAAGTATTATTGCTGTTAATGCTAAAGGAGAAGTTATTCATACAGAACAAGTTTCCGAAACTGGAGATGAACCTAATTATGAAGCTGCTTTAAACGCATTTAAATAGTTTTAATAGAATTGATTTGAAAAACAAAAAAGATTCCTTTTTGGTTAATCGATTAAAAAGTGTTGGTTATGCTTTTAAAGGAGCTATACTCCTATTAAGAACTGAAGCTAGTATCAAAATACAGTTTGTTATTGCTCTTTTTGTAACTATAGCAGGATTTATTTTTAATATATCAACTAACGAATGGATTATACAATGCTTAGCTATAGGTATGGTTATTAGTATTGAAGGTGTAAACACTGCCATCGAGGAAATTGCAGATTTTATGCACCCAGAACGTCATGAAAAAATTGGACTTATAAAAGATATTGCTGCTGGCGCTGTTTTTATAGCTAGTATTTTTGCTATAATAATTGGCTTTATAATATATATACCAAAGATTTTTTAATATACTATTACCGCTAGGATAAACGTTAGTAATTTGTATTTTTGTCGAGTTGCTTTTACAACTCATTTTAAATTAAAAGTTTTTCGTTTACACGGAAAGAAAACATGGCCAAGAAAAAAACTAAAACCAACAAAGCACCAAAGCGAAAAATTAAAAAACCTAATTTTAAGTTATCTAGTCAGCAAAAGCTTGTATTAGGTAGTTTCTTAGTTATTCTAGGCGTACTTTTATGCATTGCTTTTATTTCTTTCTTCTTTACTGGTGAGGCAGACCAAAGTAGTTTATCAAATTTTACATCTCGCGAAGAAAAAACTCAAAATTGGTTAAGCAAAAGCGGAGCTTGGTTAAGCGATTTATTTATACAACGTGGTTTTGGAATCGCTTCATTTATATTTTCTGGACTAATATTTCTTTCTGGCGTTTATGTTTTAATGGACTTAGGTAAAGCAAAATTACGCAAGCATTGGTTCTGGGGCATTTTAATTATCATTTGGCTGGCAGTACTTTTTGGTTTTTTTGGTAATAAAAATGATATACTTGGT
This sequence comes from Jejuia spongiicola, assembly GCF_023502325.1. Lineage (NCBI taxonomy): Bacteria > Pseudomonadati > Bacteroidota > Flavobacteriia > Flavobacteriales > Flavobacteriaceae > Jejuia > Jejuia spongiicola. The sequence continues at coordinate 111,039 of NZ_JAMFLZ010000003.1, read as the reverse complement.
GGTACCATAGGCTACGAAATTAATACCTTTTTACAAGACTATATTGGTAAAATAGGTACTTCTCTCCTACTTCTATTTGGGTTAATCACCTATTTAGCTGCTCGCTTTAAAGTTACATTTGAAAGTATTACAAAACTTTTTAAATCTGCCAAAAAAGATATAAAAGATGAGTTCTCTCAAGCTAATGATGAATTTTCTATACCATTAGATAATAATTTATCTGAAGAAGCCGAAGCTATTAAAACGGCATTTGATATTCCTTTAGAAAATAAAGATCAAACTGTAAAAAAGGAAACCAAACCAGAAGTAGTAACACCGTTAGAAGTAAAAATAAGCGAAGAAGAGGTTGAGTCTGAATTAGAAATGAAGGTTGAAGAAGTAGCAGAAGAGCAATCTGAAACTGATAATCTCGCTAATAAATTGGTTGAAGACTTTGGGCAATTTGACCCAACTCTAGAATTAGGTAATTATCAATTTCCTCCACTCGATCTTCTTAAAAAGTATGATACAGAAGGTATTACAATCAATCAAGAAGAACTTGAAGAGAACAAAAATAAAATTGTTGAAACTTTAAACAATTACAAAATAGGTATAGCCAGTATAAAAGCAACCATTGGTCCTACCGTTACATTATATGAAATTGTTCCAGAGGCTGGAGTACGTATCTCAAAAATTAAAAATTTAGAGGATGATATAGCATTATCACTTGCTGCACTTGGTATTCGTATTATAGCACCTATCCCAGGAAAGGGTACTATTGGTATAGAGGTTCCAAATAAAAACTCAACGATTGTTTCAATGCGATCTGTAATTGCTTCAAAAAAGTTTCAAACTTCCGAAATGCAATTACCTATTGCTCTAGGTAAAACGATTAGCAACGAAACTTTTGTAGTCGATCTTGCAAAAATGCCACACTTACTTATGGCGGGGGCAACAGGACAAGGAAAATCAGTTGGATTAAATGCGGTTTTAACATCTCTTTTGTACAAAAAGCACCCAGCTGAAGTTAAGTTTATTTTGGTTGACCCTAAAAAAGTTGAGCTTACTCTTTTTAATAAAATTGAACGTCATTATTTAGCAAAATTACCAGATAGCGAAGACGCCATTATTACAGATAACACTAAAGTAATCAATACATTAAATTCATTATGTATTGAAATGGATAATCGTTATGAGTTACTGAAAAATGCATTATGTAGAAATATAGCAGAATACAATGCTAAATTTAAAGCTAGAAAATTAAATCCGAATGATGGTCATCAGTTTTTACCATACATTGTTTTAGTAGTTGATGAGTTTGCAGATTTAATTATGACTGCTGGTAAAGAGGTGGAGACACCTATTGCGCGTTTAGCACAATTAGCACGTGCTATTGGGATTCACTTAATTATTGCGACACAACGTCCGTCGGTAAACGTTATTACTGGAATTATTAAAGCTAATTTCCCTGCACGTATAGCTTTTAGAGTTACTAGTAAAATAGACTCACGAACCATTTTAGATAGCTCTGGTGCAGATCAATTAATAGGGCGTGGAGACATGCTATTTACTCAAGGTAATGATGTTATACGTGTGCAATGCGCCTTTGTAGACACACCAGAAGTAGAAAGAATAACAGAATTTATTGGCTCTCAAAAAGCATATCCAGATGCATATCAATTACCTGAGTATGTTGGTGAGGAAAGTGGCACAAGTCTTGATATAGATATTTCAGATAGAGATAAACTGTTTAAAGATGCTGCAGTAGTTATTGTTACTGCGCAACAAGGATCGGCATCTTTATTACAACGAAAATTAAAATTGGGATATAATCGGGCTGGTAGAATTATAGATCAATTAGAAGCTGCCGGTATTGTTGGTCCATTTGAAGGCAGTAAAGCCAGACAAGTATTAATATCAGATTTAATTGCTCTTGATCAGCATTTAGAAAATGAAATATAATTTAAAAATGAAAATGAAAAAATTTATAACCCTATTATTAATCATGCTTTCTGCAAGTGTATTTTCTCAAAGCAAGGGAAAAGCTTTATTACAAGAAGTATCTGCAAAAGTAAAAAGCTATGATAATATTTCACTAGATTTTAAATATGTACTTGAAAACACTTCTGAAAACATAAAACAAGAAACACGTGGTGATGTGGTTATGGAAGGCGAAAAATATAGGTTAAATATTTTAGGAATTACTCGCCTTTTCGATGGAAAAACCATGTATAGTATTAGTCCTGAGGATGAGGAAGTGACTATTTCTTCTGATAATACTGATGAAGAAGATAATATTACTCCAAGTAAAATGCTATCGTTTTATGAAGATGGTTATACATACTCCATGGATATAGAACAGAATATAAAAGGCAGAAAAGTACAATATGTAAAATTGACACCTATTGATTCAAATTCCGAAATTAAGCACATTCTTTTAGGAATTGATAAACAAACAAAACACATATATAACCTGATTCAAATAGGAAAAAACGGAACAAAAACAACACTTACTGTTAATTCTTTTAAAACAAATGAACCTTTGTCAAAAACCTTATTTACCTTTGATAACAATAAGTATAAAGACTATTACATCAATAAATTAGATTAGGTGTTTTTGTGAAAATTCTTGACCGTTACATACTAACCACATATTTAAAAACTTTTCTCAGCGTGTTTATAATTCTCATGCTGATTTTTGTTTTACAAGCTATCTGGCTATATATCAAAGAGCTAGCGGGAAAAGATTTGGACATTGATGTTATACTTAAGTTTTTATTATATGTTACTCCTACATTAATTCCTTTAATTTTACCACTTACTATTCTTCTTTCGTCTATAATGGTGTTTGGTAATTTTGCTGAAAACTATGAGTTTGCTGCCATGAAATCAACTGGTATTTCTTTGCAACGTGCCATGTCTGGTCTTAGTATTTTTATTGTAGTAGTAGCTATGGTAACTTTTGTTTTTTCAAACAATATTATACCATGGGCAAATTATAATTTTTATAATTTAAGAACAAATATTAAAAAAACTAAACCAGCACTTGCTATAGCCGAAGGTCAATTTAATCAAATTGGGAATTACAATATAAAGGTTGAAGAAAAAAGTGGTGATAGAGGTCAGTATTTTAGAGACGTATTTATACATATTAAAGGTAATAATGGGAAGAAAAACAGAACTACCATTAAATCTAAAACCGGAGAACTTGCAAGTGAAGAGACTTCAAATGTATTAAAGCTTATTTTATATGATGGTAATTATTATAATGATATACCTCGTAAAAAACCAAACGAAAGAGAAAAGCATCCTTTTGCAAAAAGTAAGTTTGAAAAATATACTATTAATATAGATTTATCTCAGATAAATACTGAAGTAGATTTTGAAAACAAATCACATTCAGATAGATTTAACATGCTTAATTTAAGCGAATTAGACTACACTATAGATTCGCTTACCCAAAAAAGAAATAAAACCCATCAAGATCTTTCTAAAAATTTATATCAACGAACTAACATTTCAAGGTTAAAAAATATTAACATAAAAAAGCATAAAAAAGAACCTAAAAATGATTCCATTTATACTGGAGAAATATTAGACCTTTTTGAAACTAAAAACAAATCTCAACTTCTTGATTTAGCATTAAGAAACATAAAAAGCACAAAACAAATAATTCAATCTAAAAAGGCAGAACATAAGTTATCAAAAATAAATTATAACAGACATATAGTTTCTTTTCACGAAAAATTGGCATTAGGGTTTGCATGTATCATTTTATTTTTTGTTGGTGCTCCCCTTGGTGCACTAATTAGAAAGGGAGGTTTAGGATTACCTATGGTAATTGCTATACTATTATTTTTAACTTACCATTTCATAGGTATTTTTGCAATAAATAGTGCAAAAAGTGGCGATTTCAACCCTGTACTAGCTAGCTGGTTTTCTACTCTAGTTATGCTTCCTTTAGGTGTGTTTTTAACAAAAAGAGCAACTGAAGATAAAGGTATTGCAGAAGGAGCTGGAATACTTGAAATGCTTAAAAAGTTCTTTAGACTAAAGAAAACTGTAATTAATCAAAAAGAAGAAATCTTTAATTCAAATTCTTCTGAATATAAAGATTTACAGGCTTATGAAAATAATAAATTAATTGATATTATTAAAAATTATAGAGAATATAGTTATTCATCAAAATATAGAAATACAGCTTTATCAATAATAAACTCTAGAGGTATTTCAAATCAACAATTAAAGTTTTCAGGGGATTTTTATAATCATAAAAAAGAAGAAACTATACGATTAAAAAACAGTTTTGAAGAAGATTCAAAACTAGCTTTGATTTTATATTTAATATCAAATATATTAACTATACCAGGAGCTATACTCGAAAACAATAAATTTCCATTGCTTGGAAGCATTTTAATTATCATTGGTTTAATAGTGTATGTATTGTTTTTATTTGCTCTGATAAAATCATTTATAAGTAACTCTAACTTCTATAAACATATTAAAAAAGACTCGTTTTCTAATGCTCTCTTATTCATTATTGTTGGACTTCCGCTATACTTCTTTATATACATCTATCAAAAAAAGAGAATGGAAGAAGAATTGTTTATTAAAGAAGTTTCTGCTTCAAAACCAAATTTAGTTTCAGAAGATGTTAATATCAATACTGAAGCTAAAAAAAGTAGAAAAGACTACAATGCGCATTCTAAATTTGCAATTATACTGTACGGTATTGGTGTTGTTTTATTAGTACTATTCTTTGTGTTTAAAAACAATAAAATGCCATCGCTACAATCGGCATCAATTCAACTTAGTATTGTAGCTTTATTCCTTTTCATTATATATTATTTAAAATCGATTCTTAATTTAAACAACTTTTATAACCATATTGATAAGAAAGAGAAAAAACCGAGTATTATCCTTTTAATAATTGGTCTTCCTTTATATATGATAGTCTATCCTTTTTTAAATGTGAAGATTAAAGAAGACTTAAAGCAAAATTGTTTAGATAGTTTAAAATAAGCAATATCTTTGTACTATGATTTTAGAACCTATGACAACAAATAAAACTTCGGAATTTAAACTGAATACAATCCATGAAGCAATAGATGATATCAGAAATGGAAAAGTAATTATTGTTGTTGATGACGAAAACCGTGAAAATGAAGGTGATTTTGTGGCCGCAGCTGATAAGGTTACCCCACAAATGATAAACTTTATGGCAACTCATGGTAGAGGTCTTATTTGCACTCCGCTTACCGAAAATAGGTGTAAAGAACTGGAACTTAATATGATGGTTCGCAATAATACAGACCCTATGGAAACTGCTTTTACTGTATCTGTAGATTTAAGAGGAAATGGAGTAACAACAGGCATTTCTGCAAGCGATAGAGCAAAAACGGTAAAGGCGTTAATAGACATAGACACTAAACCTTTTGAACTTGGTAGGCCTGGGCATATATTTCCTTTAGTAGCTAAAGAAGGTGGTGTTTTACGACGTACAGGACATACTGAAGCGGCTATTGATTTTGCACGTTTAGCAGGTTTAGAACCTGCTGGTGTAATAGTAGAGATTATGAATGAAGATGGTACTATGGCACGTTTACCACAGCTTATGAAGGTTGCGAAGAAACTAGATTTAAAAATTGTTTCGATTGAAGATTTAGTTGCGTATAGAATGCAACACGATTCATTAATTGAGAAAAAAGAAGATTTTCAAATAGAAACTCGATTTGGAAGTTTTCGTTTAAGAGCATATAAGCAAACTACTAATAATCAAGTGCATATAGCTTTAACAAAAGGCCAATGGAAGGACAACGAACCTGTACTTACCAGAATAAATTCTACTCTAATTAATAATGATATTCTTGGTACACTTACTAATAATGTAGATAAGCAACTTGATAATATGTTTAAGCTTATTAACAGTAACGGTAAGGGGGCAATTATTTTTATAAATCAAGAATCTCAGTCTATGAATATTTTGAAGCGTTTATCCTTTTTAAAGGAAAGCCAAAGTCCAAATAAAGTTTCCAAAGCACCAAAAATAAATATGGATAACCGAGATTTTGGTATTGGTGCACAAATTTTACACGACTTAAATATTCATAAATTAAGTTTGGTCTCAAATACCGAACAAACCAAACGTGTTGGATTAATTGGTTATGGTTTGGAGATTGTAGAGTATGTGAAATATTAAAACACTATTCTTCACAATATCTTAAATCGTTATTTATATTTAAATAATTTTATTTAAAACCTATAAACTCTTCTTCTGCTTCAATAATAGATTTGACATAGTCTTTAAAAGTAGAATAATCTTCTGGAGTAATCGCATTTGCTGGTGTTTTTGAATGCCTTTCAACTCTTAAGTGATTATCATTAATTAGTTTAAAGCTAACACTGTAAGAATGGTCTTTATAGGTAAATGTATTGCTCTTTGGGATTTCAATAAATTTTTGTCCTTCTTCAATAAAAACATCATAGTAATTATAATACTCATCAATATTCTCATATTTAATATATTCAATTGGGTAATAACGTTTATCAAGGCTTACAATATTATTTGTGTATGGGTTAGAAACCTTTGGTAACTTAAAAATATTAATAGAACCTATTTTATTAATTTTTTTATCAATTGTCACCTCTGATGTATATTTAATAATTTTATCATCGTCAATTCTATTCGCATTATATAATTTATTTAATACAAAATCTTCATTAATTAACCCCTTTAGCTCATCAAAAATAGATTTTTTCACCACTTCTTCATTTGGTTCTGATAAAACACTTGCATAATACGAATTTATATGTCCTTTAAACTCTGTATCTATGGTCATATTAATTTTGTTTTCTTTGACAAAAACATCAACTTTATTTGTAAATACTGATTTATCTCTTGTAACATCATTAAGCTTAAACAAATCATATTTTTTAACTTCCCCGTTAGTCTTAAAAGGGATTTCTAAAGCGGTAGCCCCTCTTAATGAATTAGGTAAAGATTTATATGGTAAGTACTTATCTGTAAGCTCTAAAAACTGCTCTTTTTCATTAATTTCAACTTTTACAATACAATGATTAAAATCTGTGCTAGGAAGTATCAAATTATTTTGGCCATAATCAGAAGTTAAAACCAACACTAAATTTGCATTCAATTGCGCCATATTTGCTAGAGTGACATATAACGTTGAAAAATCTTTACAGTCGCCTAAATTTGTTTTTATAGTTTTTGTAGGTTTTTGAGGCACAAAACCACTTTGTTTGAAATTTACATAGCTATAAGTAAAATTGTTTTTAATGTAATTGTAAATTGCTTTAGATCTTTCATCTTCAGAAAGCTTTAGATATCCATTTGGAAAAATTTTATTAAATGCCTTTTTTACAGTAGACGTTTCTTCAATGCTAGCTCTTACTAAATCTGAATACCAAACTGCGATGTCATTCCAACTTGGTATTGTACTAATATGCAAATATCTAGCAATATCTTCATTGTTAGGCATATAGTCTTCAGTTTGAGCTAAGCCTTCTAAACCTTCAAGACTCCAATCGTACACATCATAATTTCCTATTTGAGATTTTTTAGGCTCTAAATTTCCATTTACAGCTTTGTAAAATATCTTATGGTTTTTTGGTACAATTAATTTTAGTGAAGTTTTTACTGTAGGGTGAAAAGAATCAAACATGAATTTATCTGTATAATCCTTATAAAATCGACCAGTACTAGAAAAAGAACCTTCATAATCTATGTGAACAACATCACCTGTAGAGAGCCCATTAAAAACTAATTTTGATCCACTTTTTTCAGCTGGAACTACACTTTTATCTTTTTTAACAATCTCAGATTTACTTATAAAATAACTACCAGATAATCCTAAATTATATTCTTTGAATGATTCAACTCCTGCATCAGAAGTTATTTCATAAATATATGTAGTTCTGTACCTTCCTCCTCCTTCACTATATAATTCTACTGTATAATCATCTAGCAAAATATTATATCCGTAGTTATTAGTTTTTATTTTTTCACGATTGCTTTCAATGTATGAATAAACATTTTTCAATGCAAAGTCGTTTATAATATTCGATTCATTCTTTAAGTCTTTAATTTTTTTTCTTAAAGAACTCTTTGCACTGTTAAATCTCAATGATTTTTCGTATGCTTGTATCGCTTCTTTGTTTTTGCTTAATTGCACTAGCGCATCTCCTTTTAATTCTAGTGCTTGAAATGAATAAGGGAAATTACCCAATGCCATATCAATATATTTTAATGATTCTTTATAGTTTTTATAACTATGAAGTTTTTTTATAACCTTTATTAAATATAAATTATCTGCGGACAAGTGTTGTAGATTTTTGGTATATAGCTCTATAACCTTATCTTTTTTATTTAATTTTTCGTAATACCTTGCTAATTGTGTTATAGCCGACATGTCAAAATAGCGTTTATTTATATCTTCTAGCAATGCCTTTGTTTTGTTGTCTTCTTTAAACAAAGAGGAATATAAAGGGGAATATGCCAATAATAATCTCAAATTATCTTGAGATAATTCTAAAAGTGAGTCTAGATTTTTTCTAACGTTTATTAAATCTTCTTTTCTAGCATAATAAATAAAATCAGCTGTTAAACGTAAAATATCATTATTTACAGTTTCTTTAAATTGCTTTAAAAAAGCTTCTAATTCACTTATAGACATCCTATTTAGTTCTCTAAAATCTATTACTTTTAAAACTAGTGGCAAATAATAGTTTGGATCATCTAATTCTAAATTCTTTTTTAATTCGTTGTAGCTTGTTGTATCTCCTTCGCTGCTATAAATTAACATTAGCATTTTTCTAATTAGCGAACTTTTTGGGTACTTAATAATATAAGGGCTTAGTAAATCCTTTGCTTCCTTTTGCTTAGAATTACGTAAGTAAACACCATTTAAACAATACACATAAAAAAAGTTATTTGGTTCTTCCTTTATTTTATTTAAAAAATATGTCTCAAATTCATTATCTAAAATTTCTATATTTAATTTAGATCTGTCATTTTTATTATAATCTGTAACTGTCGATGAGTAAGTTATTCCTTCTGGCTCTTTACCATTTTTATCTATAAACTTTGCTATGAAATAACTTGAAGAATTACTTTCTGCTAGTTTAAATAATAATCTATTAGTTCCTTTAGGTATTGTTAAGTTTAGCTTATATGCATCTAACTCTGTTATAACGTCTTCTGTGTTTTCGAATACAATAACATCATTCAGCCATACTTTAAAAGCTGACCCACAGCCAATTCGTAGCGAAACCTCTTTATCTGCCTTTGCAGTAACAAATGTTTGTGCATAATTTACACCAGACCCAAACTCCTCGTGATTTGTAAAAAATTGGTATGCTTCTTTTGCATTATTTGATTTATACCAGTTAACATAACCATTACTTTTAGCATCAAAGTCTGTTTTACTAAATGGAAGTGTTTCTGGAGGGTAATAACTGTCTAAACCACTTTCGTTAAGGTTTTCAAAAACTCCACAATATTCCCAATCTTTAATAACTTTAATAGAATCATTTAAGCTAAAATAGCGTTCCCAATTATTACTATGGCGAGCTACAACGGAATTTAAATAAATAATCGCATCTTTAATTGTAGCGTTTGTAATTTTTGATTTTGAAACTTCTTCTAAGATTCTTTTATTTTTACCATTTAAGCCCGTTGCCAAATAATTATCAAAAAAATAGGTTTTATTCCATAAAGCATATAAATAATATTCAAAATCTTTTTGACTTAAAACCTTGTTAATGAATGGTTTGTTAGAAAAAAACTGTCCATTCTCTTCTCTTAAAATCTCATTAATCACCAACCCTTGTAAATCATCACTTTTTAAATTTTCAAAAATAGAATTTGCAGACTCTCTATCGTTATTCAACAACTTATTCCAAAACTCATTGTATGTGTTTTGGGAATAAATTGAACTAAAAGTAAATAATGCACATAGAAAAATTAGTGTATGCTTTTTCATAGGATTAGGTTAAAAAATATTAATTATATGTTTTCGGTAATTATTTTGACCATTTTAGTAACTCTTTGCTTTACTTCATCTTCTGTCCAAGACAATTTTATTAAACAAGATATGTTCCTAGCAATGTAGTGGTCAGACTGCTCAAAAGTTTTTGTTTGAAGATAATTTAAACCGTTTTTAACCTCTTCAGAAATTGGATACAACGATTTTATTTTTTTAAGGTGCTGCCATTCTCGTATATAATGCCAATTGTTATCGAAATAATGAAAACAACCATCAATACCGTTTTCTTTTAAAGCTTCCGAAACTTTTCTTGAAACCTGTAAATCTGGTAAAAAGAAGCTTAAAAAGGAATAGCTTTCTTCTCCGCCTTCTGGAACGGTTCTGAAGGTAATTTCTGGAACTTCTGAAAGCGCTTCACGAATTATAGTATAGTTTTTCTTTTGAATTGACACAAACTCATCTAAACGTTTTAATTGTGCTAAACCAACTGCGGCATGCAATTCTGAGATTCGAAAATTATAACCTAAAAACGGATGGGTTTCTGCTCCTCTGTCATTACCTACATGGTCATGGCCGTGATCTGAATAATGATCTGCATGTCTATAATAGTCTTCATTATTTGTTAGTACCGCACCACCTTCTCCTGCAGTAATTATTTTTACAAAATCGAGTGACAAACAGCCTAAATCGCCAATACTCCCTAATGGCTTCCCTTTGTAAGTTGCTCCAGTTGCTTGTGAAGAGTCTTCAATAAGAATTAAATTGTGTGCTTTACAAATATCTTGAAGAGCTTCTAAGTTAGCCATACTGCCACACATATGTACTGGCATGATAGCCTTTGTCTTAGATGTTATTGCTTCTTTAACTTTATTTGGACATAGTGTTAAGGTATCATCTATATCTACTAAAATAGGAACAGCTCCAAGCATCATAATAGCTTCAAAGCTCGCCACGAAAGTAAATGTTGGCATAATAACCTCATCTCCTGCTCCTACTCCTGCAGACGCTAAAGCTACAGATACTGCTGCAGTTCCGCTAGATACTAACTGTGCGTGTTTTACTTGTAATTGCTGCTCTAATTGTTTTTCTAGTGATTTGGCTTTCCAATGTCCGTTTCGCATACCATCGAAACCATAGCGCATTAATACGCCATTATCTAAAACATCATTTAATTCTTCACGTTCGGCTTGTCCAAATAATTCAAATCCTGGCATAACTTTATTTTTATTTTATGTTGGGTGCTTTTGCGTTAGGGATTGTAGTGAAAATCCTTTTTTATTTTTATTGAAAAAGATTGTAGCGTAAAGCCCGACCCTTGTGGTAACGCCCAATATTTATAGTTCTATAATTGTTTCTTCAATTGGTTTTCTTACTTTTTTGAAAGACGAAAACATGTCGTCTTTTGCCCTATAACCTACAGGTAGCAATAATACAGATTTTAATCCGCTTTCTTTTAATTTTAAAATAGTATCGTATCTTTCTGAAACAAAACCTTCCATTGGACAAGAGTCTATACCTTCTACTGCACAAATTGTCATTAAATTACCTAAGGCAATATATGCTTGATTTTTAGACCATTGTTGACGTTCATCAATAGACTTATTACTCATCATTTCTATGAGGTCTTTTCTGTATGGCTCCAAAATACTGTCTGGCGTATTTCGTATTGTTTTTATATTTTTATAGTAATTATTTATGTCGCTGATTTCAATATTATCTTGAACACAAATTACTAACAGATGAGATGCCTCTAAAACTTGATTTTGATTGTATGAATGTTCGACTAAGGAAGCTCTCAAGTCTTTATTTTCAATAATTATTAAGCGTAAAGTTTGCAACCCGAAAGATGTAGCAGTTAAGTTAAATGCTTGCTTTAAAATGTTTAACTTTTTTTTAGTTAGTTTTTTATCGGCATCAAACTTTTTAGTGGCATAGCGCCATTGCAACTGTTTTATAGTATCCATTTTTACTCTTTAAATTTATGCAAAAATAAGGTTTGAAATATTCTTTTTACTATGAAGCGAGATAAATTAAACTTAAATATACATAGGCAAAATTTATTTTTAAAAAAGTAGATTTTTATTTGAAAGAATTAAAAAAGGGTTCTATATTTGCACCCGCATTCAAGGAATACTTGATGAGACACTACTGGAGAAATGGCAGAGTGGTCGAATGCGGCAGTCTTGAAAACTGTTGAGGGTCACACCTCCGGGGGTTCGAATCCCTCTTTCTCCGCTGAAACGATGTTTCAAAAGAAACATAAAATTTCAAAAACCCTTTAAACTCAGTGTTTAAAGGGTTTTTCTTTTTTTGGTTATTTTTAAAAAGCACCTAAATGCGCATAGAACAGTTACCCTATAGGTTACCCTCTAGTTTTTTAGGTTCGATTCCAACCCCTAGGGTAACTACTTTTTAAGAATTCGTAGCGAATTCGCCTAAAACACTAGGCTATCAAAATGTTTTTAAATCAATTAGTACTAATTTAAAAACTAAGCTATGCTTAAAATTATTTATTTTATCAAATCGGAAAAGTCAAATAAAAATGGTGAATGTCCCATTTATGCCAAAATTTCTTATCAAGGAAAAAGCATTACAATGAGTACCGGAAAATATATTACCAAAGAAAGGTGGAACTTTACAAGTCATCTTCGAGCCTCATTAAAAATACAAAAAGAAAAGGTTATTAAAGCATCATTGGACTCATTAGCAATGCTATTTGAAACTAAATTCAATTTATTACTAAAAAATCATGCTACTATTAACCTTAATGAAATTAAAATTGACATTCTTGGAAAAAAACTAATTAAAGCTAAAACCAAAATTGGTCTACTAGACATATTTAATATCCATAATAAAGATTTTGAAAGAAAAGTGAGCTATGGAGAACGTTCTCCAGCTTCTTTACAAAAATACTATCGAGCCCAAGACTTAATTAAAATATTCTTACGTAAAAAATACAAGATTGAGAATATAGCTGTGGAAAAAATCACTGGTGCTTTTATACATAATCTCGAATCTTTTTTGAAGTATGAAAGCGAATATCAAGGCAGGATTGGGATACAAAATAATTCGGTAGTGAAGTATTTTAAAACTTTTAAAACCGTATGTAATTTCGGAATTAAGCTAGACCTAATTGTTAAAAATCCTTTTTCAAAATATGACGGCAAATTACAGAAAAAGGATGCTACATTTTTAACACAAGATGAATTGAATAAAATTGAAGAAAGAGTCTTTAAAGTTGAACGGTTGGAAAAGGTAAAAGATATATTCCTTTTCAGTTGCTACACCGGTTATGCACCTATTGATGCTGAAAGCTTAACATCAGAGAATTTAATCTGTAGTAATGATGGAGATTTATGGATAATTACAGACAGAATTAAAACTGGTATTAGAGCTAATGTCCCTGTTTTACCTCCAGTTCAAAGAATTATTGAAAAATACAGATATAAGCAACTAATACTAAATTCCGTATTGTTCCGTATTGTAGGTATTGTCCGTATTATTTTTATTCAGTTCAATTCGGATTGAGTACATCCATATCATATACGGAATTCCTAATAATGAAAGTAAAATAAATTTTTTGAGGTTTTACTTAAATATCTTTTCGTCAACTCTGCTTTCAAAGTTTTCTCAAATTAGAATAAGTTTTTAGAATGTATTATTAAAAATGGAGAAAAAATTCAAGTCTTGAATGTAAATTGCGGAATGGATAAATATATGATTGAAAAAAAGATTACCCTTTTAGTTAACCTAGGTTCTCTTAAAAAAGCAAGTCCTTAATATTACTAGTGAAATCCGTTTAAGTTCCGGAGTGAGAGCCACTATACAATACACCCCATATTTTACTCTTTTTAACTAATATTAATCAAACTTAACTAGCATAATCATTTAATTTATAGTCTAATTTATATATTTGAATTTGTAATCTTTTTATCTTATCTCATATGAAAACAAAACTACTTTTTATACTTTTATTTTTCTATTTTCAAATAAGCTTTGGACAATGGACAAATCTTAATACCGGTATTAATGATGATTTGACTAGTGTTGTTTTTTTTCAAGATAACGGTTTAGTTTCTGGCTCAAAAGGCTTGTATTACACATTAAATGGTGGAGACGGTAGTTTAAACTGGCAACGTTTTGAAATTTCAGATAACATTCAAAATTCTACGCTATATAACAATACTGAGTTTACAGCCTGTTATTCGAACCCAGAAAACACTGAAAGTAGTTTTAAAGTATATGCCACTGGACAAGACAAGGTCAATAAAGTAGCCGTATTGATGAGTATTGAATTTCCTTCTATGGCTTATGAAATAGTTAGTCTAAATGGTATTATTGATTCTAGGCTTGAAGACATTAAATATTCTACTCAAAGAAAAAAATATTATGCAGTTGGTAATAACTCTTTATTGATTTATTTTACTGATAGTGTCTTAGAATATTCAAAAGTTGAAGTAAATAACAATTATGGAAATTTTACGTCTTTAAATTTTGATCGATATGGCTATAACCCAATAATTGGCTGCCAAGAAAGATATCTTGATTTTGATGCTCAAAGACTTACTTTTGATGTTTTTGAAACACCAGGGGTTTCACATAAAGATGTTATATATTCACCAAATAATCCTAACTTTATATATTCGGTTAGTAATCAATATCTTTTATATGGTGGCTCTGTTATGTATCCCAGAAACAACTACTTTTATGGCCCATTAAATGGCAATGAAATATTTAGATACGGAACTAGCGAAAGACTTTTTGTAGGTACTGATCATGGAATTTTCATTTCAAATAATGGAGGAGGTATTCTTCAATGGCAACCAAGTTCTAACAATTACTTCATAAATGATTTCTGGAACACTAATGGAACACAAGTTTTATATGCATGTGGTAAAAATGGTGTGGTTCTAAAAAACGAGATCCCATTAGAAGAAGTTGAACCTTATGCTGAAATTAAATTTAGTGGAGGCTGCTTTACTGAAGGATATTCACACAATATATCAATAATAAAAGGAGATACGCAGAGTTGTGAATGGTATGTAAACAATGAACTTGTATATAGCTCCTGCGATAAAAGCTCAATTTCTTACAAATTCTCTAATCCAGGAGAATATGAAATAAAACTGATTTTAAATTATAATGGTACAATTAAAGAAATAGTTAAAAACATCCATATTGTTATAACCCCAAAAATAAACAAAACAATTTCTATTTCAGATGATATTTTATGTAAGATTGAAACCACTGAAATTTTTATTGAAAATTCAGAGCCAAATGTCCAATATATTCTTAAAAACAAAGAAACAAATGAAGTTTTTGGTACAAGCCCAATAGGAAATGGCGGCACAATAAATTTTATAACAAGTCCCATAGATTTAACAGGCGAATTTTATTTTACTGCTAAAAATGTTTTAGCAGATTGCTCTATAGATTTTACAGATTCATTCACAATAACCGTAGAAGAAACTAAAGCAGAATTTGTAGCTTCTCTAATCAATGCCAAACAAAATGAACCTGTTGAATTTTATCAACACGCCACAGATGCACAAAACTTTAGCTGGAATTTTGGGCCCAATGCAAATGCTTCAACTTCTAACTTAGAAAACCCAATTGTTTCTTATTCTGCTGTAGGTGATAATACTGTAGATTTAGAGGTTTGGTCTAATGAAGGTTGCTACGATGAAATTACTGCGCTGAAAGGCCCCTATACATATGAAGATGAAGGGCATACCGAAGATTGCTGGATACTTGATTCTCCTGATATATCCTCTATGTTTTCAGTTTCAGATGGCTTTATTGTAACAGGTAACAATAAAGCTCAAAATTTAAATTCGAAAAAGGGAACTAATTACGTTTATAATCATACTGGAGGATATGCTGCAAAATATGATTTTAACGGGATTTTAAAGTGGATAGTTTACACAAAACCTAACGATAAGTATACTGATACTTATGGCACTATTCGAAAGGGCATTGAAGACCAAGAAGGAAACATATATTTAGTTGGAAATTCAATAGCTTCATTCTATGATTCAACCGGGAAAGAGACTAAATTAAAAAAGAATTTTTTTGATCAAAATAAAGGATATTATATAACTAAACTTGATTCAAACGGAAAATTAATTTGGTATATGCATATAAAGTACAGTTATGCACTCGAAAAACTTTTTATTGACAAAGAAAATAATTTAGTGATTACTGGGCAATTAAATTACTATAATGATTCACCAATTTATGATATATATTTAAACGGAAATTTAACTGATACTATGTCGGTACATCCAAAGCCTAATGATGGATTACCCTACTTTAGTCATTTCATTGCAAAATTTAACTCTGATGGTTCCCTAATTTGGAATACAAATATCTTTATAAGTGATAGTGGTGGTAGTCATTCTATTGTAAATGTTGATTTTGATAATTTAAATAATCTATATCTTACAGGGACCTTTAGAAGAAGAATTGCTTTTTGTTCTACAGGCAGCAATGTTAATGAAACGCTTCTTTCTGGTGTTGATAATTCTGGAGAAGTTTTATACTTGGCAAAGTATAATAACCAAGGCATATTACAATGGAAACTAAGGAGTAGAACCTTTAATTCTTTGCTTGACGGCACACGTCCCTCTTCTATGATTACCGATGGAAACGGGAATTGCTATGTAACAGGTGGAAACGCAATAAATGGGTCTTATTCTGCCGAAATAGAAAATTACATTCACACATTTGAGAATACAGATGGTTCTTTAACGCAAGAAAAAGTAGGCAGCTTTTTTGTAGCTAAGGTTAATACAAATGGAATATGTGAATGGATTAGAGGTGGTGTCTTTTCTTATTATGGAAACCGTTCCGATATCATAAAAAATGGTGAAGAAATTTGTGTTTTAGGAAAAATATCCGATAGAGTAGAAAAATCCGTTGAAACCGTTTTTAAAGACTCTAATGGAAACAGTATAACATTAAATATTAATAGAAATGATTATTTTATTGCCATTTATGATGCTTCAGGAAATATAAAAAGAATCATACAAAACGGTGAAAATGGAGATAATGTTTTTTCCAACATGCAACATTTTAGTAATAAATCGACTAATTTTTTTAAAGGCAAAGGAAATAATTATTATTTAAGTTTTCATTGCAAAGTTGATGACGCTGGAGAAAGTTACAGCAATTTTGGTAATATTATTGCACCTTCAAATGACTATTTTGGCAAAGTGACCCGTTTTACTGAAGACTGTGGCATTATTTATTATCCTACCCTATTATCTAATGAAAAATTTAATGTAAACTCCTCAAATTATAGTGTTTTCCCAAATCCTACTCAAGATTTTTTAAATATTACATCTAATTCTCAAATAACGAAATTAGAGGTCTATAATAGTTTAGGACAAATTGTTTTATTAGAATTAAATAAAGCTTCTATAAACGTTTCCTCATTAAATACTGGGCTTTATTTTATAAAAATAGAAGATATACTTGGAAACTCAGAAACTAAAAAGGTTGTAAAAAAATAAAAACCTCTCATAAACAAAAAAGCGTCCCCTTCTTCAATAAAGAAAAAAGGAAAGCTTTCCATCGGTTCAACTACATAAACCTATAACAAATACTAGGTGTTTACTAACAACACAACTTCTTTTAATTTCCAAAAAAGCCCTAAACAGTTAGTTACCCTTTTAGTTACTCCAGGCTCTTTTGAAAAATCAACCGCTTAATACCACAGGTAAAATAGAGGTAGGTTCTAGAGTGTGAGGTTCTAGAGGAGGGAAAACATTTCATTTAAGTTTTTAAAAATTCTTACACTAGATGTACCTTTCATTATGAAGTTATCAAGACATAAAAAGGAAAGTTTTTTAAGGACTTAAAACTCCTGCGAAGATTACTTTATAGAACGTTTAAGAAATATTTTATTTCGATAGCAATAGATACAGCATATTCTTCCTGCAAAAGTAATTATTTAAAGAAACCTTGTGGTTTCAATCAATTGATAGTTTTCAACCTCACTCAAATACCTAGTAAAAAAGGTGTTAAAATTTGAAAAAAAAACAAAAAGATTGTATATTTAAATTCTCCCTTAATTTTCAATCGACGACAAGACAATAGAATTCTTGTCACTCCAAAGAAAGTATATGCTTTTTAATACAAGGTATTTACCCTATCATTTAATATAATTATTTAATAATACTAGTTATGCCAAAGAAAAAAATAATTAACGCACATGCTCATGTGTTTACAAGTCAATTTGTACCTCCGTTTTTGGCCAAAACCATTATTCCATGGCCTTTGTATTATTTTATTCACACACGGCATGTCGTAAATCTTGCCAAACGCTATTATAGTTATAAGCATGCTTTAAAATTTCCAAAGTTTAAAGGTTCAGATAATGATCAAGACAAGGATAAGGAATGGAATAGGATATACAAGCTTAGACAAGAAGAACGCGATAGTGCTATTAGAAGGTTCAATTTTAAAAATAAACCATATCTATATTACCCATATAAACTGTTTGTACTTTGGTTATCTGTAGTGGCCGTTATCTATGCAATAACAGTTATGGCTAGCATTTTTGGTTTGGATGAAACTACCTCAAAAGTTATTGAATGGATAAAAAATAAAATGGGAACGTATTACCTCTATTTTGAGATATGTCTATGGTTAAAACTTTTGTGGGTTGGGGTGATTATGGTTTTTATAAACTGGAGCCGAAGGACAATATGGAGCCTGATTAAAGGGCTCTTTCCTGTTTTTAACAAGATTGTCAGTACACAAGGTATGGAACTTTTAGAGCGTTATTTACTCATGGGAAGATTTGCTCTTTACAAAACGCAACAGAAAGTTGCAGAACGAGCCTTACACCAGTTACCGCCTGATTCTGATATGGTTATCCTCCCTATGGATATGGAGTTTATGGGGGCTGGTACACCTAAATTAAGGTCTGATTTATTAAAAAAGAAGGATGAAAAAATAGCAAATGGTTGGCATGAAGACGATTTTAAAGACACTTATAAATACCAAATGCGAGAGCTATGGGAATTTGTAAAAACAAGAAGAGAAAACGAACATGAGGAACAATACCATCCATTTCTGTTTTTAGACCCTCGACGAATTAAAAAGGAAGGAAAAGCATTTTTCGATTATAAAATAATGAACAATAAAATGGTGCTTAAACCTTGTTTTGTGAAAACCTATATGGAAGATAGAGCTTTTAGCGGTTTTAAAATTTATCCGGCTCTGGGTTATTATGTATTTAATGAACATTTGCTTCCCTTTTGGCGTTATGCCTCTGAAAATAATATTCCTATTATGACACATTGTGTTGTTGGTGTGATTTACTACCGAGGTAAAAAGAAAAAGGAATGGAACTTCCATCCTATTTTTAAGCAGCATTATAAAGATAGACGTCATAGTCCAGCAGAACCTATGTTACTGCCGCAGCAAAAAAATGTAGAGTTTCAATTCAATTTTACACACCCAATGAATTACCTGTGTTTATATGAAGAACGTCTTTTAAAACAGGTTTTAGCAAAGGTGAAGGATAAAGAAATAAGGAACTTGTTTGGATATAAAGACTCCGAAACACCACTTAGTTATAATTTGAGTAACCTTAAAATTTGTTTAGCACATTACGGTGGTGAAGAAGAATGGACAAAGTATTTGGAGACGGATAGAGATGTTTACACACGTTCAATAATAACTAAACCAGATGAAGGGATAGAATTTATACCAGAAGAGTTGAATGATCCTATATCTTGGGATAAAATTAACAGCCTATGGTTTGATACAGATTGGTATGCTATCATTACAAGTATGCTTATGAAGTACGAGAATATTTATGCTGATTTAAGCTATATTATTAGCAAACCATCTATTTACCCATTGCTGAATGAAACTTTACAAAAAGGGACCAATTACGAAGCTCAAAAAGAGATTTATGATGCAGAGACCATTAAGAACAAAAAAGCTTCTCATATGCAAGGTAGAAACAGATTGCGTAGTCATATTCTTTATGGAACAGATTTTTATGTGGTTAGAAATCATAATTCCGATAAAGACTTATTTATTGAAACTAAAACAGCTATAGACGAAGAAAGCTTTGATTTAATAGCCAGAGAGAATCCAGATAATTATCTATCCCGTCAATAATTTTAGAATATTATGATTTATATAGATAGACAATCCGTTAAAAAGCCAGCCATTCTTGATTCTGAGCGAATGAAACAAGAGTTTGAAAAGTTGAAAGCTTTTTATGATATAAATAATATTAAAAGTGATTTTAAGCGCTATAAATTCAGCAGAATAACCGATCAGAAAGAGGTAATGGATGCTTTAGAGCATTTATTTAATGGAAAATGCGCCTACTGCGAAGATCCAATAAAATCAACAAGTAAAGGGGATAATGACTTATATAGACCAAAAGATGGCTCCATGAATATAGATGGCTCTTTTGACCCAGATCACTATTGGTGGTTGGCCTATGAATGGTTGAATATGTATTTATCTTGCTCCGCATGTAACAGAAGATACAAACGAAATAATTTCCCGGTAGAAGGAAATCGGGCAGCGGTTATGGGGGATCTATCTGTTGAGAAGCCTTTACTTTTAGATCCTTGTAATCCTAACGACTTTTTAGAACAGCATATTGGATATGAAAAAGAAGAAGCCATTGGTTTTACGAAACGAGGTCAGCAGACAATAAAAATACTGGGGCTAAACAGAAGTGCTTTACGCCGGCAGAGACGTCAAGAATTAAGGAATTTAGCTAAATTAATAGCGCAATATAATGAGGTTAAATCACTACCCAATTTTGACACCTCAAATAGTATTGCTCTAATTAAAGATCATACAGGGCTTTCAAGTCCTTTTTTAGACTGTAAATGGGGCAATTATAAGTCTCAACTTCTTGAAGTATATGGAAATGAGATTCCAGAATACTTGCCTTTTTACGGAGAACAAGAGCCATCTAGAGAAAGTAATACTGGAAGCGCCAAGAAAAAGCAAAAATCTAGAAAATCGTATTCTTTAGATAAAATGGGTGATGAAGGTAAGAGCACGTATTTTGGACAGAGTAGATGGATTACAAAAGTTAAAATAAGTAATTTTAAGATTATTGAAGATTTAGAACTAAGTTTTGCTGAAAATGAATCTGAAGAAATAATTGAACCATGGATGGCCCTTTTAGGTGAAAATGGCACCGGAAAAAGCACCATTCTACAAGCTATTGCATTAACACTAGCGGGTCAAGAACGTTTGGATAAGCTAGATCTAAAGGCTAGTGCTTTTGTGAACAGAAATTCAGATGTAACAAGTGGTTGGGTTAAGATGTATTTAAACGATAGAACTAGGCCTATTACTCTTAATTTTGATAAATCAACTAACTTATTTACTGTCACTCCAAAAGCGCCACAACTAATTGTTCGTGCTTATGGAGCCACTCGTTTATTTTCGAAGAGTTTAGACAATTTACATAGTAAAGATTTTACGTTTTTAGAAAATCTTTTCAATCCTTTAAAACTATTACTAAATGGTAATAAATGGCTTACAGAAAAAATTAAGGATAACGAACTGTTTCAGGAAATCACAAAGAGTTTAGCAGATTTATTGTCGCTTGATGATGATCAGTATTTTTATCCAGATCAAGATGAAGAAGGCAACCAAATTGTATGTTTGAAATTATATGCAAATAAAGAAGGGATTTCCTTAGATGAGTTAAGCGCAGGCTATAAAGCTATTTTAGCTCTAGCATTAGATATCATGATGGGCTTTGGCAAAGTGTGGCCTTCCATATTTAACGCTCAAGGTATTGTTTTAGTGGATGAAATAGGGGTGCATCTTCACCCACGTTGGAAAATGCGTATTATTTCTGCGCTTAGAAAAACGTTTCCTGGTATTAACTTTATAATTGCTACACATGAACCTCTTTGTTTACGTGGTTTAGAGGAAGGAGAGGTTATTTTAATACGCTTAGATGAAAACAAAGAAATTGAGATTGTGACTGATTTACCCTCACCTAAGAGCATGCAAGTAGGGCAATTATTAACTTCTATCTTCGGACTCTATACAACTTTAGATCCAGAAATGGAACGTAAATTTACAGAGTTTAATGAATTGCAATCGCTAAGAAAACACACTGAAATTCAAGAGGAACGTTTAGAAGGATTGAAATTAGAATTAAAGGATCATTTAATTGAAGATTCATTAACTGGTAAATTACGTCCAAATACCTTGCTAGGTGAAACTATGGATGAGGCAATAGCATTTAAAGCCGTTGAAAAGGAATATGCTAAAGATGATGAACGTTCATTAAAAAAGGAATTAGAATCACTTAGTGCAGATGAATTAGATGAAATAAAGTCTTTATGGACCAATAATTAAAGAAGTTCAAATATGATAAAGATAGACCGCCCAAAACGCCCAAATATTTCAATTTATACAACAAAGAATACTAATCTTGATAGAAATCAAGACAAGGATAATGCATTGCGCGAAACCCTTAAGTTATTAATTGATGCCAATGTAGAACATTTTAAGGACATTTTCGAGAGGTTGGAAAATGGAAAGAAATTCACAAAGGCTGAAGCAGAAACATTAAAAGCTATTGCCTTTTTTGCTGATACCAATAATTTCAATAATGACAAAAAACTTACTAAGAAAACTAATTTAAAGTTTAGTGTTTATAAAAACGCTAAGCTAAAGGAAAATTTAAAGATCGTTTTTAACGATAAATGTGCTTATTGTGAAAGTAAACTTGCCCACGTCACACCTCCTGATATTGAGCATTTTAGACCCAAAGCTGCAATAAACCCTTTTACAAATCAAATAGATGAAGATCTTATTTATCCTGGTTATTATTGGTTAGGCGCAGATTGGGATAATTTACTTTGGTCCTGCCCGCTATGCAATAGAAAAACAAAGCAGTTAATTCCTGATGCCGTTGAACTTGAGCCTTTAGGTAAAAAAAATCGATTTCCGGTAATAGCTAATCGAGTTAGAAGTCATCATGAACTTATTAGTAAAGAAGAACTTGAACGCTTACTTATTGATCCTTGCAAAGAAAATCCAGCAGACCATTTAGAATTTCAACTAGATGGAACCGTTAGATCTAAAATAGATAACCAAGGTAACCCTAATGCTATGGGAGAAGCATCTAAAAAAGCTTATGCTTTAAATAGACAGGATTTGGTAATGGCAAGAAGAAAAGAATGTAAAAGACTTAAAGTAGATTTAATAGGAATACGAAATACGCTGAAACTAATAATTCGGGAAAATGATCCAGCGAAAAAAAGGAAGCACAAAGAAGAGTTTAATATAATGAGGGAAGCTATTAATGACGAGTTTGCTGTGGATTCACCATTTTTAGCACAAAAGGAAGTAATAATCAGCGATTTTTTTGAAAGAGAAGGCATAGCCTCGATTGGTTTTACAAAAGAAGGACTATTGGATTAGTTAATTTTTACATTGAAAATTTAAAAAATTCAACTTTCGTTTCCTTACTGCAAGAAGTTTGTAATTCACTAAATTTAAAAATCTTACTCTTCTATCAATTCTGTTTTCTAACACATCTAAATTTAATATAAAACACATAAATTATTATATAACCTTGTAAACCATAGCAAAAGAGAATGTCAAGATTTAGACGCTTCTTCTGTACTAAGCCTGAACTATTCTAAATCCACAATTAATTGAGACATAAACCTATCTTCTGAAGGCGGTTTTTCTCCATACATAAAGCTTTTCATTTTAAACTTTGAGTCTTTATTAAGAACAATGAGTTCTAAATAACCTGTGGTGTTTTCGTCAATATTAGGATCAAAAACTTTAGAGGCAGTAATAAATAAATTGGCTCCAAAAAATCGGGTAAAATCTCCTCCACTACCCTTAGTGATAAAATTAATATTAAAAGAATTTAAAGCTTTAGTCAAATCTTTACCAAAACTGGACAAACGCCTCATTGTTCTCTTAGGGTCACTGGCCGCATTTTCTTTGGCTTCCCCTATTTTTATAGCCGAATTAATAACTTTTTCAATAAGCATTTCCTCTTTACCAACCAGTAAGTTTAGGTAAAATTCAAAATCTTCACTAGTCTCTATTCTTTCTATAATTTCTTGTATGCTATTATTTATATTCCTAAACCTTTTGGCTCGTTTTTTTAATTCGGGGTCTGTAGAGTTTTCTAATTTATTATGTAAAGTTGTTATTGTTTTGGCCAGATTAGTTTTTAGTGAATTAAAATCTTTTATAAGATCATAATAATCATAATCATAGCCATACATTACTGGGAGTGAAGCATATAAAATCACTGCTTGTAGTTTTTCAAGAGCATAACCCTTTGTTAATAAAACTTCATTCTCAAAAGCCGTTATAAACAATAGTTCTCTTAGTTTAGATTGCAAGGCTCCTGATAGTTTTTTGTATTTATCATCTTTTTTCTTAGTAGGTGCACTATACCAAGCCCTCCCAAGATCTGAAGACATTTTTACTGTCATACGAATTAGAGTATTACCAAGCACTTTTTTCCTTCTATGATTTGATTTCAGTTGTTTTACCCAATTGGTTTTCGTTAAATCCGTTATTTCAGAAAAAGGCTCTTTAAGATTTATCTCGATAAAGGGGTCTATAATACGAGTTAAAAGTTTCTTGCTTAATGCTTTTTCTTGATATTTGAAATCAAATGAAACTTTAAGAGACTCTTTTTCTACTCCAAAGTCGTTCTGCTTCTTTTTACCAAGGTAATCCCCCATGATAGCAAGCTTAATAAATTCGCGGTTCTTTTTAATGGTATCACTAGATTCGAATTCGTACATAATGAACCTACCATCAACTTCGCTCATAAAAGTACCTTTAACAAAAGATTCATTTATACGTGTAAAATCTCTTTTTACCCCAGGAATACTTAAAGAAAATGTTTTCTGCTTTTTAACTCTATGGGTTAAAACGCCTTTTGATAAATGAATTCCCTTTATTTCATTAGTGAGTAAATTCCCATAATCACCTTTAAGCAGTGCTTGTAGGCCATTAGTTGGGTTTGTATCTGCATTAAAACTAAAGGAAGCATCAATAAGGGCGCTATGCTCTTTTTCTTTTTGATACGTAAAAGCTAACGATAATTCATATTCTTTTTGAAGGGCAGTCTTTACCTTTTCCAGGATCTTTTCGCCTTTTTTATGCATATTTTCTATAAAGGTATTTATAGCTTTAAGCTCATCTATAAGTTCCTTTTGACCATCAAAGAGGCTTTCTAATTTTCCTTTAAGCCAATCACTTAATTCTTTTTCATCTGCGAATTTTGCTGCTTTTTTAATTTTACCTATAGATAGTTTTTCTGAAATTTCTTTATGAAGATTCTTAATTAAGGCTTCAAAATCTAATAGTTCAGAGGTTTTTAGTGCTTTTTCCTGAAGCTTTTTAACCAATTCTTGATCGCCAACGAGGTCAAACAAATCATCAAAAGGTACTATGGATTCAAGAACCTGTCCTAGTGCCGTATCATGAAAACCGGTATCTTGCATTTTTTCTTCTAAGAACTTACTAACTCCTGTATCCGGGTTTCCAAGATCTTTTAATTCTGTCTGTAAAGACTGAAGATCTACAGATGTATTGTCCTTTATAAGCTTGAAAATAGCTTCACCTCCTTCTGCTCCAACGGCATCCCATTTTTCAAACAAATCATTCAACGTTTTCTTTGCATCTTTTATAATATCAATTTGGGTGATTTTTTTGACAATATCTTCTGTTATCCCAAATAATTCATCTTTGAGATTATCAGGATTACTATATTTTCTAATATCTTCCAAAATCTGGCCATGATGAATTCCTATGGTAGCCTTAATAAGATCTTCTACGGACAATTCATTAAACTCTCCTAAATCAGCCTTACCCCAAGCGTTTAAACCAGCAGCGAAATTCCATCCATTTAATTTTCTTTTATAAAGTTGCACTCTAATAGTTGGTACTTCTTCAGGTCTACTAACTACTAAAGAGAAGTTATTTTGCAGATTAAGACCAATACTAATTTCGGCTGCTAATTTGGCTTGTAGACTTACAGTTCCAGAAAAATTCGGATTTTGAGATTCTTTTTCCCAATCAAAATCAAAACCGGCTTGTGCACCTAATTTCGCATTTAAAGCTCCTTCTCGCTCCATCACTAAAAACGTACCAGGACTTAGATCATTGGCTCTTTTAACTCTACTAGGAGATTGTAATTCACTTATGAGTTGTCCTATCGCAGAACGAATACGCTCGGTTTTAGCAAGTTTTACTATTACAGCTGCACGTTTCTTTTTAGAGGCACTTACACTTGCAGTGGTAGATACTGAGCCTAAAGGCCATTTCCCTTCTGCTTTTCCGCTTATAGTATAGTTAAAGGAGAATACCCCATAAGCAAAACCATTGTCAAGTTCTGGTAGTTCAACGTTAAGCGTATCATTAATTAATAAGTCTTTTACGGCCTCTTCAGCTGTATCGTAAATAGCAATCTTTAAACCAGCTTTGGCTTCAATACTTACTTTAGGAATATCTTTAAACTTTAATTTTTCTGTATCTCCCGATACAGTTAGTTCTCCTTCACCCAATATAATTGGTAAGGATATTTTATTTAAACGGTTATTAATTATAACTGCCTGATTTGAATTTATTTCTATTCCTAAATTTGCGTTATTCTCAAATAACTCGATATTCTTTTCAAAGAGTATTACTTCCATTTTTACAGTTGATGTTTTAATTATTTATACTTTAGTTTGGTGTTTGTTTCTTTGGGTTTGGTTTTTCATGTTGTAATGAACTACGTAGCTTAATAAGTTTATTTAATACATCAAACCAAAATGGGGAGCCAAGAGAAATGGCTAAGGCTGTAAGGATATAACCCCATAAGTTTTTATAAAACCCTTTAGAAAAAAACACGTAGGATAGTTTGTAGTAAGCAGAATTAACAGGGATTTCACGTTTATCAAAATCCTCTTTAGTCACCGGAAGAATGGCATTTTTTAAATGTATGGTGTCAGCAGATTTATTGGCTTCCAAATAGACATCAATGGTGTCACATTTCTTAAATAAGCCAAATAAATACGTCTTCTTAATTACCTTTAATGGATAGTCAAACCTGACTGCATCTTTTTTTAGACTATCAAGAGAATTAACCACACTTAATTGCTCAGGTATTTTCCAATTGGTGCCAATGATGTTTTGAGCAGAATAAATATCATCATTAATCACTTTAGCTACATTGATTAATGAATCACGTACTTCTTGAAATCTTTCATCTTCTTCTACAGTTGGTGACTTGTTAATTGCATCGTGAGCAGGATTATTAATTTCCTTGTTTTCTTCTCCTTTATCCTCGTCTGGTTTTGGAATCTGCTTAACCTCTTGAAAATCGTTGGAATATTCCACGGCTAGCTCAACAAGTTCAGCTCTAGCATCTGGGTCCTTAGATAACTTTTTAACAATATTGATGGTGTCTGCATTAAAACTTACAGCTAGCACAAACCCCACAATAAAGAGTATATACTGCACCCTACGCTTAAACCAACCTGTTGAACGCTCCATAGTATCATTAAACCATTGTTCTAATAAAAGTTTAAACTCATCTACTTTAGTATCGGCATCAGTTAATAATGACTCTATGTGCTTTCTAGTATCGGATTCCTTAGGTAATAATGCTAGTCCCGCCTTAATCTTCGCGTCAAACGAGGCATCTTCAAATAATTGTTCTAAAGGTTGCCTCCTCTTTACCTCACCTCCATTGATGAGTTGCTGCATGGCATTTAAGTTTCTTTTTAAACCAATATTATTTGGAAATACCTCTGAAGCAATGCCCAACTTTTCTATATCCGTTCTTTTCTCAAACCAACCCTCAAAAGTTTTGCTTTCGTCCTCAATTTCATTATATGCTTTCATAAAAACCGAGGTTTCATCAAGCAAAATAAATTCTTGCTTTAGAAGGTTAGTATCAACTCCAAATTTTTTAAATAAAACAACGATGGAAATATCTGAATTGAGACTATCGACCAATGCCTTCGAAAAATTCTTGGGAGACATATAAGATGGTTTATTGGCTATGCCACCACCTCCTAAGTATTTAATGATTGGCTGATTGTAAAATAAATGAAATAGTTCTGGATCCTTTAGGTTACCTGATCTTCCTGAAAACTTTAAAAACGTATTCCATATTTTTAAAAAAGCTCTTGGAATAAGATTTATTAAGTTTTTAAAAAAGCTCAACCAATAAGAATCTTCTATTTTATTATCGAACCATTTGGCATGCCTTTCATTCATAAGCATACGTCTCAACGCATACCTTAGATTTCTAGCGCGAAGTCCTAGAAATGAATTTATAATTTCCATTATTACCGTGGCAAAGAGACTATATAAGAGATAAATGAATACTAGCCCAATTACTACATCTAATGCTACACTTCCAGTCATGATTTCACAATTTTAATTTATGGAAATAACTTAATAGCTTCCCTTAAGGGAAATAGATTTGCAGTAAATAATTCTTTTAGGAGAATTTAAATATAAGTTTTTTTTTACTAAATATGAATTATTGTATGATTTTTTTTATCTTTAAGTTAATTTTTCCAACTCTAAATCTCGCAATCAAATGTCCAGTCTAATATTGGAAACCCATTAACTAGATAATAAAAAAACTAAACTCTAACTTAAAGAATTAGAAAAACCTGAATATCAATAGATATTATTAATCATCAATAGTTTTAATTTTGATAATTAATTATTTTTAAATACTTTTAGTACTTCCCTAGTACATTAATTAATAATTAGTATAAGAATTAATAATTAGTATAAGTTTTTTTGCTTTCACTAGGGTCTTATTACATGGTAAATTATTTACCACTCTTCTCTTTTGTTTAGTAAAAACTAATAATTACAAATCATACTGCTTGGGTATTCTGTAATTCAACAAGTTATAAATAATGGTTAAAAAAATATTCTTAATTATTGTCATTGTAACTATGAGTTCTTGCAACTCATATCTAGTGTATTGTGGAGAAAGAAATAATAAATCTTTTATCGCAAGCGACAGTCAATTGAAACAGGAGACTCAATATAAATATTATAATACAATTGAAAACAAAGAAATTGCTAAAAAAATAAGAATACCTGTTGTTTTTCACGTCCTCTATCGTAATAGCTCAATGAAGATTAGTAAAGAATCTATACAGTCTGAAATAACGGTTTTAAATGAAAATTTTTCAGCTAGTAATAAAGAGATAGACAACATAGTTCCTGACGAAATAAAACACAAAATAGGCACGGCAAATATTGAATTTTATTTAGCACAAACAGACCCTCAAGGGAATGTCACAGATGGAATAATATATAGAAAAACCAAAAGAAAGTTTTACTCATTCGCTAGGCCTATTTTTTATGCAGATCCGTTATGGAACCCAAAAAAATATATGAACGTGTATGTGGGGAACGTTAGAGTAAACAAATTTAAGAACACAAGTGGTTACGTTGATCATCCAAGAATATGGAGGTCTCCTGAAAAAGATGCAATAGCAGTTAGCTACAACCGAATGGGTAAAGGAAATAAATTACTCACTCATGAAACTGGTCATTGGCTTGGTCTTCGCCATATTTTTGAAAGAAAGAAAAAATGCGACTTAGTGGGAGATGGTATTGACGATACTCCTAACCAAAAAACAGCCACAAGTAATTGTCCTGATTCTAAAATACAATGCGGAAATCCTATTTATTTTTTCAACTTTATGGATTACTCTAGCTGTCGAGTTATGTTTACAATAGACCAAGTTGATAGAATGCATAATGTTATTTATAAATATAGAAACGAATTGATAAGATTAAAATAACTATGTTCATTCTATCAGGTCTTATAAGATAAAATTAGTTTCATAATACTGATTAAATAAGATTTTCTCTTTTTTTACATTAGAACATTTGATACTTAAGAAAAAGTGGTTACCCTATAAGTTACCCTAAGGCAACTTAAAAAATGGGAAGCCTTGAAAACACTAGGATAAATTAAAGAGTTACGGAGCCTCTTTCTCCGCTGAAACCCTTGTAAATAGTTTATTTTCAAGGGTTTTTCTTTTTAGTTAACAATATCCTTCATGAAATATTGATTTTTAACAAGCCATTTTAGTAATCATACTTATTGTTTTAACCCTGCAATTAATACAATATTTCTTCAAGGGGAAGATGTTTTATCCTATAACACTACTAAGCTTAAACATTGGTAAATACATCGCAATTAAAATTACACCAACTAAAACTCCAACAATTAAAATTATAAAAGGCTCCATAATAGTAGACAACATTTTAGATTGCTGCTGTACTTGCGTGTTATATTGCATATTTAATCTATCAAAAATAAATTCGGTTTGATTCGTTTCTTCTGCAACTTTAACAAGTGCTATCATTTTATCATCAAATAGTTTATGCTGGCTTAAACTTTTACTAAGCGATTCTCCTTTCAAAATATGTTGCTCAACAATTCCCAAAGCATGCTGAAGTGGATGAAAATTAATCATTTGCTTAACTAACTGGATACTATTTACTACTGGAACTTTTGAAGCTGTAAGTAACGAAACAGCTTGGGTAAATTGAGATAAATACACTGTTTTAACAAAATTCCCTATAAACGGGAGCTTTAAAATAAGCTTATCTTTTAATTGTTTGAAACGCTTTTTTTTATTTAAAAACGATTGTGAGGTAATAATAGCTATTATTATAAAAAGCAATATTAATCCATAGCTTTGCATAAATTCTGATACTTTAATTATAAGCTTAGTTATAGTAGGCAATTCTACACCTTGCTGTTTAAAAATGTCCTGAAACATAGGCACTACATAGTTTAACATAAATGCCACTACCAAAATCGCTGTGCTTAATATAATAACAGGGTAAGTTAACGCGCTAATCAAGTTTCTTCGCTGCTCGTTCTTTCTAGCGAAAAAACCACCTAATTGTTCACTAACTCTAGCTAATGTTCCAGTTTCTTCACCAATCTTTATGGAGTAATATTCGTAACTAGTAAATTGATTATTTTTACTTAAAGCATCTGACAAACTTTGTCCAGATACCACATCTAAACCTATCTTATTTAAAACATCTTTATTTTGTTTTTTCTTCTGAGAATTTTCAATAAGCTCTAAACCTTCTTTTAACGACACTCCAGCTTTTAACAGAACACCCAACTCGGTATAAAAATCTTCCTTTATTTTATTAGAAAAGGTGTTGTTAAATAATGTAATTTCCTTTTTTAAAAAAGAAAGGTCATTATTAGCTTCTTTTTTTGTTGGTGCTTGTTTTGCTATGTTATCTAACTGAAAGGCCATTAATTCATAAATTGGTTAGCATCGTTTTGTTTAAAAACAAACACTGGTTGGTTTTGGAATGTTTTTGAGGTTTCAAATTTTATAGCATCTACTCTCCCATTGGTTGTTTTGTCTCCATCAAAAAAGAGTAATTTATTATGTGTTGATATATTAAATGTATCTAACTCTTTAACGATATAGTCTGTTGCAAATTTATAAGTAGTAGTTTTTACATCAGAAGTAAAAATTAGTTCATCATTAATCATATTATATTCAATTTCAGAATATCTATTAAAGTCTAACCATAATGATTGCTCGAGTATATTAAGCTCTGTGTTTTTATTAAAATTATTTTGAATGCCAGACATATGCCTTTGAACTAAGGTTAATACAGAAAAAGCCATACCAACTACAATACTGGTCAAAATAATAACAACAATCATTTCGCTAAGTGTAAAAGCCTGTATTTTGTGTTTAGTAATCAATAGTTTCTTTTAAAATATTTTGATTTGTACTAGAGTTCTCGGCTTTAAATAATATTATATTTTGAGTGCTATTTTTATCAGAAACAATAGATATTTCCCACTGCTTATAATCATCATAATAAGGTAAACTTAATTTATCATTAAGGTATAAGTAATTAAGTTCACTTAAATGTGCTTCCACTCCTCTTGTATTGTTTTTAACGGTGTTTGAAAACAAATTGTTCAATATCATACTCGCTATCATAAAAACAACAACAATTAAAACTGTAGCTACCAGTGTTTCCATTAAAGTTGATGCTCTAATTTTTTTTAATACAACCATTTTGCAACATCATTTTTAGAGTTTTCAAAAGGGAGCCCGACATACTCTTCTGCTAGATTATTAACGATTATCGTTCCATTATAAATGTGATTTTGATATACTGACCCAGATTGATTTGCCACAAAGCCAGAAGTAAAAACACTGCCAGAAATGCTTCCTAATAGCTCTAAGTTTCTATTACAATACACTTCTCCTATTATAGTCGCTTTTTCATCAATTAGTATTTGAGCCTTATAATTTTTTGTGGTTCCTAAAAAAATAACACTTCCTTTTATTTTTGAACCTTTCTTTATTTTTATAAGCGGAGTTTCTTTATGATTAGTAGCTTCATGTGAATTAGTTTGCATTTTTTCTTTTAAAACCAAGGCTGTTGGATAATTTAGTTTGCAATTATTACCAATAGTAATTTCCTTAGTCGCAAAGGCTTGAAATACACCTTCAACATTATTTTTAATCTGAATTATTGGAGCTACTATAACCACATCTTTTAAATTAGAAGTTGCATCAACTATAATTCTGGCTTCAGATTGCACTAAAATATGTCCTGTTAATGATACTTCTGAAAGAACAATTGTTTCTCTACTATATATAACTTGTAATGGCTTGTAGAACGAATTTAAATATGTTCTTTTAATACTTAAATCTAAAAACTGATTTTCATCTATATTTCTATATACTTTATTAATAGTTGCAATTTGATTTAATGTTTCTTTCTGAAGTTTCGGCAAAGATTGACTTGTTTTAGCATTACCATAGATAAGTCGATTTCCATAATATGAATGTCCAGAAATATTGCCCGTCCTAACACCTTGTTTTGGCAAATAGACACCTCCTTGAATTCTTGTATTTCCAACAACTACTAAAGGTCTATTTTGCTCCTCTAGATAAAGTGCTGTTCGGTTAACATTAGGTTGAGACGCTCCAGTTAAAGCTATTTTTTTAAAGGTTTTATTTTTTATATTGGAAACAGCTATCACTTTTTCAAAAACACCCCAAAAACCTCGATGTACTTTTAAAGTTTTATAAGCTTCGTCTTGTAAATTAACTAGCACGGTATCGTTTAATTGAAGCTTATGTTGCAAAGCATGATTAATGCCTTTATCTGTATTATTAATGGTTTCTATAACAAAACCAGTTTGGGCTTTAAAGGTTTTATGAGTATGTAATAAAATAATAAAAGTTGATAACAACAAAGCAATAACTACTACAATAAATGTGGTAAGTTGTAAAGCTCCAGCTTTCACTCGATAATCGAGATTTAGATATTTCAAAGTTTGTTTCGCCTTTTTTAATACCTTCCTATTATCAATGACTAGATAACTTACTGCAAAGTGATTTATTTTTTTAATAAACCTCATGTTTTTGGAATGGTTTTCCTGTTACCTTTATAGCTTAATATAACATGCGTATTATTCCCTCTAACTAATTTTACCTCATTAATAGTTTGTCCTAATTTTATTAAATGTTGCTGATTATCAATAGAAATAATAAACACTTTTACTTTACTATTTTGATTAGAAATAATACCATGGTATATTATTGGTTTCCAAACTAAAACCGTTTTGGGCTTTGGGTTTTTAGGTGCAGACTTCTTTTTAACCAATAACGTTCCTAAAAAAGGATCTCTGTTAACCGTTTTAATAGAAAACGTGTCTATTTCTGTTCTAATTTTTGGATTAAAGTTTGCATCTATATTTTGCTGAGCAATATCTGGCAATGTTGGATTTGCAACTGATAGAATTTTGTAGCCTACAACACCCCAAACACCTAACACCAATGATAATAATATATATGTTTTCGTTTTATTCTTCAATCTTCGCTTTTAATAATTTTTCTACTAGTAATATTAGTTTTTCATTTTTATCTTCTAGAGATTCAATACGTTTCTCTTGCTCAATAGTATAAAGCATTAACTCTTCTATTTTTTGTAGTAATTTAGAATCCATCTCTCCTAAATAGATACCATCTTTTTTTACTTCTTCTGCACTTGGGATATCTTGTAAGTGTCCTTTTTCTTTTATATGCTGTTCTACTTCTTTTAGGGTTGGTAGTTTATAAGAATCTTCAAAAACAAAATCGCTCCAACCTATTAAATCAACTTTAACTTCTTTGGTGTGAATGTTTCCGTTTACTGCGAGTTTAGCATCTGGAGTTGTGGTGCCGATGCCGATATTGCCATTTTGGTTAATGGTTAACCCTTTACCTTTATTAAAAATACTAAGATTATAACCATCTCTACTTACATTTAATCCGATAGATTTGTTGTTACTACTACCATCACCTATCCACCAAACTTCATCTCCACTTTTATCATAACCCCCTAACCAACCATAAAAAGCATTGGCAGTATCTTCATGAGCAGTGTTTTGTAATTTTATGATTGCTCCATTTCCTGCTACATGTAATTTTGAATTTGGTGAAGCTGTACCTATACCTATATCTCCATCTGACTGAATAGTAAATTTATTTGCATAAGAAGATTCATTTGTTGAAAACCCAAAATACATCACATTACTTTCCGCCCACCATTTCCATTGGTGACCATAATTAGTCCGATTAAGAATATAACCTCCATTGGAATAATTAGAGTTTTTAAGTTCTATATTTGGTGACGATGTTCCTTGTACAACTAACTCGTGTGCTGGACTAGTAGTGCCTATTCCTATATTACCCACTGGAAGCGGTGGTGTACTTTGTGCTTGAGATTGCCATACTATAAAATTAAAACAGAAAATTAATATAAGTTTTTTCATGATACAATTATTCTTTAGATTTTTCTAGTTCAGTAATTCTATTGAGTAATATATCTATCTGCTTTTGTTGCTCAATAGTATAAAGCATTAACTCTTCTATTTTTTGTAGCAATTTAGAATCCATTTCTCCTAAATAGATGCCATCTTTTTTTACTTCTTCGGCACTTGGTATATCTTTTAAATGCCCTTTTTCTTTTATATGTTGCTCAACTTCTTTTAAGGTTGGCAGCTTATAAGAATTTTTAAAAACAAAATCACTCCAACCTATTAAATCTACTTTGACTTCTTTGGTATGAATGTTTCCGTTTACTGCGAGTTTAGCGTCAGGAGTTGTGGTACCGATGCCTACATTGCCAATTCCAGTTACAATAACCTTATCAATTCCTGATGATCTTAACCTAAGCAAATACCCATTTGTAGTTGCCGTGTTATTAACGGTCAGTCCATAATTTGTCATAGACGTTGAACTATTTTCAATTGTTAAACCATTTCGGTTCCCATCATTAAAAACATGTAATTTACTTGAGGGATTTGTAGTACCAATCCCAACATTACCAGAATTAACAAATGTCATTAGCTTACCTGCTCCAACAGTACTTCCTTGAGATATGTATAACCTATTGTCATGCCCATGGCTCAAATGAAAAACAGAATTACCATTATTAGGTCTAAAAGTAATAGCAGACTCATTATTGTAATTAATCCAAATTCCTTTATTATCAACTGTGCGAACGTCTAATTGACTAGCTGGAGCTGTTGTTCCTACTCCTAAATATCCGTTACTTTTTATAAATAAATGATTCGCATTAAAAGCACCAGATCCCGAAAAAGTTAAGCCTCCTAAAGAAGAATGTTTGATTGCAGCATTGG
This sequence comes from Jejuia spongiicola, assembly GCF_023502325.1. Lineage (NCBI taxonomy): Bacteria > Pseudomonadati > Bacteroidota > Flavobacteriia > Flavobacteriales > Flavobacteriaceae > Jejuia > Jejuia spongiicola. The sequence continues at coordinate 75,333 of NZ_JAMFLZ010000003.1, read as the reverse complement.
AATACCCAGCTCTATGAAATGACAGCACAGCATCTCCAGCATCACTGTTTTGTAGCTCTAAAGTATGAGCACCAGTATGCCAGTGAGAACTAGTAACAGTGCCAATATCTGCTGTAATCGTAGTTGTACCGTTTACATGTAATTTCTCATCTGGTGTTGTCGTTCCAATCCCAACTTTATCACCTGTATCTGTTACCTGCGAAAACCCAAAAGGAGTTATTATTAAACTTAAAACAATTGCTATTCTTTTCATTTTTTATGATTTTATTTTTGCTTCTATTTCTTCAACCCTTTCCAATAAAGTTTTTAAAACTTCATTTTCTTTTTTGAGAGATTTATTATTCTCTTCTATAGATTCAATTCGCTTTTCCTGCTCAATAGTATAAAGCATTAACTCTTCTATCTTTTGAAGTAATTTAGAATCCATTTCTCCTAAATAGATGCCATCTTTTTTTACTTCTTCGGCACTTGGTATATCTTTTAAATGCCCTTTTTCTTTTATATGTTGTTCTACTTCTTTTAGAGTTGGCAAATTGTAAGAATCTTTAAAAACAAAATCTGCCCAATTAGCATAAGTAGCTACTTTTACTTCTGTGGCAGCTATTTTACCATTTACTCCTAGTCTAAAACCTTTGGTATCTGTGGTGCCGATGCCTAAGTTTCCTAAGGCATCAATTCTAACACGCTCAATATTATCGTCCTTAAAAATGAGAGAACCTGTACTACCTGCTCTAAACTGCCATAGATTCCCTGTGCTATTAGCTAAAGACAATTGGTTATTTGTTGTGTCTTTTATTTCCAATTTAGATCCTGGAGTAGTTGTGCCAATGCCGACTTTTCCGTCAGCTCGAACCCGCATAACTTCAGCATTATTAACCACCCACCTTTGGACGGTATTATTAGTACTAGAATTTGATATCTCTACCTTTAGCCCATTAGAAGAGATTCCAGTATCAGTATTTTTAAAGTTGGCAATAAAGTCAACAGGAATTGCTTTTTCTATTTGAAGTGCAGCACTTGGTGTAGTTGTGCCGATACCTACATTACCATTATTCTTAATTATCATTTTATCTGATGCAGCTGATGTCTCTGAAACAGTTCTAAAAACTGCAATATCTCCAGATTTAGATCCAAAATACAGAGCACTACTACCGTAAATTTCGTTTGGATCTAATAATAATATACTTCCATTATCGCTGTCAAGTGTTAAATAACTATTATTTGGAACCCATTTACCTCCTAGAGTATTTCCAGGCCTCTTAACTTCTAATTTTGCAGATGGTGAATTTGTGCCAATACCTATATTTCCGTTAGATTTTAATCTGAAATATTCTATTCCTGAATGATGTAGTCTAAAATCACCAGACAAATTATCAATACGCCAATCATTAGAATTAATTGGACCGTCCAATTTAATTTCACCTCCTTCTGTTGAGGTAGTTGCATTAACTCGTAGATAATTAGACATTATTGTTCCATTAACGTCTAATTTTTCATCTGGAGCTGTTGTCCCAATACCCACATTACCGTTTTGAGGGTTAATAATAAATCGAGTAAAATTATCAACGCCACTATACCTTGTGCCTATCCTAAAAAGATTATCAGGAGCGACACCGCCCCAATCCGCATTAAACCCAATATAGGCTCCTGTTTGTCCGCCATCTTGTTTTAATTCAATTCTTGGATTATCAGCTTCGTTGTTATTATCGGTATCTGCTTCAATTTTTAGAGTAGCGTCTCCAGAAGTTCCAGAAGATACCGTTTCTACAACGGTTTGAGCGTTTAATTGTAAACTTACAACTAAACTGAGGGTAAAAATGATTGTTATTCTTTTCATGATTTATTAATTTTTATTGAATGATAAAATTTCGGGTTGTATAATTTGTTTCGTGTATAGCATTTTTAGCTTTTACACGCCACTGGTAGTTTTCTTTTTCTAAACTGCTTACAGAAAAGGTGGTTTCTGTAAGTGTTTTATCTTCTAGGGTTTTAGCTGGGTTTTCAAAATTAGGCGTGGCTATTTGTAACACATATTCTGTTGCACCGTCAATAGTTTTCCAAGAAAAATTAATCGCTTCAGAATTACTAAACGTTGCATTGTCAGCTGGTGCCGATAATTCAACCGGTGTATTACTTATATCTGGAACTACTGCAGTATCCAAATCAAAACTTATAACTGTATATGCTGTTTGATAATCAGAATTTCCTGCTCTAACGCGCCATTGGTAGCTTCCAGAGTCTAAGGTTTTGGTAAAACTTGTTTTAGCTAGAGTAGAATCAACTAGTATTTGAGTTGCATTTACAAAGTTAGGAGATGCTACTTGAATTTGGTAAGTTTCTGCTTCTTCCAAAGCATCCCATGTAAATGTTATTTCGTTTGTTTTTAAAATAGCATCATTAGTAGGCGCTAAAATGGAAACGGTTTTGTTAGAGATATCTACAACTTCTATAATATCATCACAGGCTATAACGCTTAAAAGCAAACAAAAAATTAATGTTTTTATCTTCATCATCTTAAAGTTTAAAATAATTTATCTTCTTTTTTGCTCGATTGGAAGACCGATACGTTTTATTTGGGCAACTATTATAATCGGTTACAAAATCAACAATATTTAATTGGTGTTTTTTGTTTTCTTGCCAACAGCAATTAGCGGTGTTATAAGCAAAAACGACACCTTCGCTAAAATGAATAATTTGCTTTTCTGCGCCGGGGTTTTCTATTTGTAATGCATAGGTTTTAGCTTTTGTTTCTACTAAAAAAATAGCATCGGCTTGTTGAACTGCTTCTAAAATTTCTGAACTAAAAGCTACAGATATATTCGTTACTATATTTGCTGACGTTTTATTAGTTAAATAATCTTTTATACTTTGATTACTCTTTTCGTTTAGCGCTTTAATAAGATTAACCTTATCAGCTATTTTAAGTTGAATGTACTTAGGCTTAACTTTTAAAGAATCTACATAACCAACATTAGGGTTAGCCGATTGTAATACGTTTGCCTTTAAGAATGTTTTATAGGTTTGTTTAGTAAATGGGGTTACCAATGCAGATACCTTTATTGGGTTTTTATAAGTTGGTACTGCTGCGCTATTAAAGCCAGATTGTAATATAAAATCTTTATCTGTGCCTATGGTTCCTAAAGCTACTTTATGCTTGGTTGCATTTTGAGCTTCTCCATAAATTGAACCTGTTTTACAGCTACAAAAGAGTAGCATTATAAAGGAAAATAGGTAAATATTTTTATTCATTTTTGTTCTTATTTAGAATAGAATAAAAATATTGGTTTTTACATTATTAGCGGTAAGCTAAAACCTTACTTTTAGTAAGGTTTTCCAGTTTTTTTTAATAAAAACTTGTGAGAGGCTGTTTTTTTAGATAAAAATGTGCTTTTTAATGCTTTTTGTTTTGAAAAGGCTTGAAAAAAGGTAGAATAAATTAACTAATGGTAATGAAAAATTTAATTATCTCTAAAACATAAAAAGCTACTCTATTTCTAAAGTAGCTTTCTCTATCTTATTTTCTTACTCTTGTTCGGCACTAGTTACAAACTAGCGCTAGCGGGGGGGGGTAGCCGTTACTTTGACAAACTAGCACCAGCAGGGGCAATACCATTTTCCATAGTACCTGTACTTGAATATATTTTACTTGTTCCTATAACTGTCAGTTAATTGCTTTTCTCATATTTTTTCTTACTTACTCTAGCTCGTAGATATTGCCTGTTCTGAGAACTTTTTTATTTACTAGGTCACTAGTCTCTATGATTTCAGCATTATCATCGTATAATTTGATTTTTGAATGTTTTAATTTAACTAATGAAGAATCAGAATCATTGTTATTACCCAGTATGCTTGTTGTATCAAAAATATACGTAGAAGATATCTCTCTATCTATGCTAATTTTAGAAATTACTCTTTTTTTTATTTGGTCATCTTCCCATAATAAAATCCTTTTTAGTATTCTTCCATTAGTAGGGTCTCCTATAAGTAAAGAGATTTTTCTTGTAAACGGGGGGTCAAAAAATCCAAGTAAAAAAAAATCATTTTTCCCATTAGAAGAAATAATCCCCATTGGATAATAGCTACTCCTCATATAACTTGAAACAAACTCACAATTATTAATTTCTGAACATATAAAGTCTTTGTACTTCTCAGAATCTAGTTTTACATTTTTTATGTTAAAAACAAAATTTTGATTAAAGTCTAAAGGCAAACTATATTCAATACTAAAATTAGATTTAAATTCGTTATATAGAATAGATTCAGTATTACCCGTATGACCAGTAATATTAACATGTTCCTTTTTTTTAGAACAACTTAAAGTACTCATACCAATAAAAAACATTAATAATATTTTTTTCATAATAAATTAATTATTTGGTCTAATTTCAGTAACAGTATATGTTCCTAAAGGTGTATTATTATCTATAAGACTATTACCGTTGTAATATAGTCTATTTAAATTAGTATCTATTCTGTCCCCAACGTTGTCCCAATAAGAATAATAATTTCCATGTACATCATTGCCCCTTCCTACTATAACTATATAATGGTCACTTAACACATTTAAGTTACCTACCACCCCTCCATGGTATTCTACTCCTGTCATAACGGGGAACCCACTATTCAAATTATCATCAATGGTTGTTAAAGCGAGAGGTACATTTGATGTTAAAGTTTTATAGTCACTTTCAGCCTTTTGTCTTGCAGTATCCACATATAAACCTACTTGCCCCCAATCCCAAGCAGGTGTTGCACCACCTACTCCACATTGCATTCTTGCAGCTTTTCCACAAACATGCCCACCATCAGCATAGGACACCCATTTTTTCCCATCTAAAACATTATCAATTGTATAAAATAAATCAGGTCTAAGAGTTCCTAATCTTTGTAGCATATTATTTATAGCTACATGAGACGAATTACTAGCATCATAAGACGTAGATAGAACCTGAGCATGAGTCCATTGCAAAAGGTCTGTTAATTCTATAACTTGATTTATTCCATCATTTACATGAACACTATGTCTTTTACCTTTGTCATCTGTATAAATATAATCTGTAGGTGGACTAAAGCCCCCATCAGGGTCAATTCTAGCAACAGGATTATTCCCCATCCCTAAATAAGGAGAATTAAACTGTCCCGCAGGGTCAGTAGTCAACCATCTTCCAATCCTACTATCCCATAATCTCAGTTCAAAAGCTTCTTTCCCAGTCTCAGGGTCTTTTTCCTGTCCTTGATATTTATAACGATAACCGTTAGGGTTATTATCTCTATTAGGCATCGGCATCCCAAAAGGATAGTAATCTGTTGCACTTACTATAGCTATAGGTGTACCAGTACTAGTTCTACCTGTTACAGCACGTACATTACCTAAATGGTCAGTTAACTGGTAATAACTTGATCCTCCGCTTCTATTATACACACCTAAGCGGCTTACACCATAAATGGTATGCTCTTTTACCGTGGCACCTTCGTATATGGCTAATGCCGTTCCTGAGGCATCGCGTACATAATAATCGGTTCTTGTCAATGAGATTCCTGTGTAAACTTCTTTTTTTACACGATGTCCTTTATCATTATAAAAAAACTTTACTAATGGGTTACCATCTTTTTTTACTTGAGTAACTAATCCACTTGCATTGTAAATATACTCAATATTTTCTTCATTATTTTTAATAAGTTGACCAATTTGGTTATACTCATAATTGTTTCCATCTTGATCATCTATGTCTTTACCCACTAACACTTGTCCTGCAGCATCATCTACTCGTTTTAATTGGTTAGGTTTTTCTGGGTTGTAACTGTAGTTTAACTGGTCCATCTTATTATCTCCTCCGCCAGCATCTCTATTACGGTTAAGGGTTCTTATATTCCCGTTGGCATCATAGGTAATATCAAATACATTATATTTCCCCGACTGGAATGTACTAGGTGTACCTGTAATTATTTTAGCGGTTACTTCTTGCCCTGTATTAGGCTTTGCATAAAAACCTGGCAACCAAGTAATGCTATTGGTGGCGTTAAAATTTTTGACAACACCTTCGTGTATATCATTATTCTGGATGTTTAATTTTGTTGCGTTTTCATTCGAATTTGCATATTGTCCGTTTATGGCATCCTTAAGCCAATTGTTTTTATTGTAATAATAGCTATAGGTTTGGTCTGTATTATCCAACTCTTTATTTTTCCAACGCACCCCTTTTATATTGCCGTTGTATTGGTTCTCTCCATAATTTGGTGTGCTTACGTTACTAACAGAACGTTTGTAATCATCAGCATGGTAATCAATTTGCATACTAAACAAATCATTAGCATCATTTCCAGAGTTTATAGCTTTCAACTGCCCATTTAGGTTATATACATAATCTATATTTTGTAAAGGCGTTCCTGTATTATTTTGAGGTGCTAACTCTATCTGTTTTAATGCACCTGTTTCATAATAGGTGTAATTGGCATGGGTTGTATACGTACTACCATTGGTTGATGTTTCTACCTTTATTAAACTGTTATCTACCGTATCATAGGTATACTTATGTATAAAACGCTCATTGGTATTATGCTTTTGAAAATCTACTTCAGTAACAGCACCTGTAATTTGGTCGTATTTATAATCTATAGTTTTAGCCCCTAATCCTAGTATGTTTTGTACAACCCATTTAACTCGCCCATACACATCGTAACTGTAATAGGTTGTTGTATTTACATTTGAGGTTTTTGCTACATTGCTTGCTAAAAAACTTGGATTACCGTACGTACTATGTACTCCAGATAGGTAACTTAAATCTGAACTTCCTAAGGCATCATAGGTGGTTTCTTGCTTTTCGGCAGTTATACTAGTGGTTACAATTGATGTGTCTGCATTTAAAGCAGAAAACGTTCCAGTAGCCACACCACTTTCTATGGGTCTGCCTAAATCATCATAGTTGGTATATGAGAATTCGCCTGCTGCCAACTGTTTTGAGTTTTGCGAAAAACGTATTTGTCCATCTTTACGATATTTAAAATTAGCAGTGCCTTCATCAGGGCTTGTAGTACTTAATAGTTGCCCAACAGCATTGTAACTGTATATAGTCACTGGCTTTTGTGCTTTTGTATTACCAACGGGTTGGTAAGACGCTATTAAACGTCCTGCTTCATCATACTCATTAAGACTATAATCGTAATAATTATCGTGGTAGGTTACACTTACAGTATTAGAGGGTGTTGTTGGACTATAACTTTCTAAATTAGTAATAGACACACGGTAAAATCCGTTTGTTAAACTATTAGTTGCTGATGCCGTAGCTTGCTCTGTAATAAGATTGTAAACCTCTGTTGTAATACCAGAAACTCCATTAATAGTAAACCCAGTAGTGCCTTTTGGCACATGTACATCTACAAATCCTTGTGTACTAATATCAACGGTGCTATCTGGGTTTAAAACGCCACCAACTCGAGCTGCCGCTAAGGTTTTACCATCAGTATCTGTAAAGGCCACGACTTCGTTACCATGCACATCTTTACTGATGGTTTTAATGGTTTTAATAGTATTATAAGCTGGATCATTAAATGCTTTGGAGCGTGATAATTCTTGTCCTGCTGGCATACTAAAAGTATAACCCTGTTTCCATTCTCCATTTTGTTTATTACCCCCTATAGATTTTAATGCCACTCCTGGGTTTAATTCGCTATAAATGGTTCGAGCAAAAGGGTAATCTGTTTCATCTTGATAGTTATTACCAGCTTGATAGCTATCTGTATTATTAGCGCTATAGTACCAACCTAAAGTATTGGTCGTGGTTTCTCCTATAGCTGTTGGGTTTTCTGGGTCATTTTCAAAATCGGCACTATCATAAGTATGGTTGTTTATGTTTCTTATAAAATCTGCCTTATAGGTTGGTGTCCCGTTAGTATTCACTGGGGCGCTTAAAGTGGATAATGCTGGTCGTCCCTGAGTATCGTAAAGAGTCTGGTTAGCCCAGGTACGATTTGTTTTAATATCCACACTTTGTGATTGAATGCCTTTTCCTAAACCATTGAAGTAAGCTTTCGAATTCGCTTTTAGATTACCGTTTATATCATAGGCTTTTGAGGAAATCCAATTTATGTTTTCATATAGATAATCAGCTGGACAGCCATAGTTACCAGTATTGGCGTCATCTGGACAACGATCGCTGTTGTTAGCTACATAACTGATTCCGTGCTGTGCTGGAGGTTCTGTACAACTCCATATAGGCTCTCCATATTTATCACCAAAAGTATCACCATCACTATCAGGGTACCAGTTTTTATGGCAGCTTTGCGCTTGTATTACTGGAAATCCGTTTACGTAGTTTCCAAATAGTTTTACACCTATAAGTTGTGTGCGCTGAGCACCATTATTTGCTTGACAAATAATTTGTATACCAAATTGCGATACATGCGTAATGGTTAACCACGAGGGCACATCTACAAACTCAAAACTTTCATTGGCACATGCTGGGTCATACTGCGTAAAAGTTACTGTAATGGTTTGTGTTCCTCCTTGGTATGCAAAGTTAACAGCATTTATGTTATCCATATAACAACTTTGCGCAAACACATTGGAGTTTGTATTAATCCCAAGGAACAAACATATAACGGTTATAAATCTTAGATTATTCTTCATGATTATTGGGCTTTATAATTATAACTATTTTCACTTACTTTTTTAAATCCACCGGTTACATTAGTATCGTCTATTACTTCGGTATAGGTAACTTTTAATCTGCCCGCCGAATCATATTCAAATTTAGAGGCTAATCCGTTATTTCCTATAATATACCAGAGTTCATCCCACTCATTGTAAACATAACTGGTCATTGATGAGGCTATTGGATGGAGCTTAAAATCGTCTGCATAAATAGTACCACTAGCAGAAGTTATATAAACCGTTTCTGCACCGATACTTAAATCTTCATAATGCGTTTTTTGCACCCAATTACCTGCAAATACTTCTTCCCCATTAAATGCTTTTGTACTTCCATTAATGTTAATTCTGGCACTAGTATGGGTTGCTTTATCTACCCACACTGATACTTTGTATTTACCTGCACGATGCTCACCAGAATTTAGGTTTACCTCAAATCCTTTTGCACCGGAAGCAACACTTATTGAATGTGTTCCCGTATGTGCTTTAGTAGCATTTTGTCCTGCTGATTTTACTTGTCCATCAAAATAGATAGTGTTATTGCCATTACTATCTTTAACAATATATTCAGCGCCACTATAGTACATTTCTGTGTACATAGCGTTTGATACTGCTAAAACCTTACTTTCTGCATCGCAAGTTTTAGTAGATGCATAATTATCATTAATATCCTTTACTTCTAATGGCATAGAATAATGATCGTATTGTGTAGTAGTAGATGTGTTTTTCCATTTAGAATTGGTTTGGTCAACATTTGGTCCAACTGCCCAATTAAAACTATCATCATCACCTACAAAGTTTTCGTAAATACCTGTAGTAGCGTTAACAGCTCCATCCCAAATAAAAATTTTGTGTTTACGCCATGTTTTTTGGCTGGCAGGAATCGCAGAATTTAAGGTTTTATTGTTATCATAATTTGTATAATCCCACTGGTTATTCCAAGTAGTAATACCAACACCTGTTTCTTCCCAATTGCTACCCACTTTTAAATAGGTTTTGGTCATGGCTTCTTGTGTGAGCATGTTTTTATTTGTACTATTATCAACTTTAGACCCCATGCCATAACCTCCTGACGGATTATATTCTGACTTTGTGTATGCAGGAATGAGTTCTGTTTTAAATTCGTTACCCTTGCTATCTATTGTGGTGGTTTCTAGGACTTGACCTGTATTTATATCATGCTTGTCAAAATTCGTTACTGTTTCGTAGTTATTACTAATAGTTTTTCTATTAAACAATTTGACAGGGTAAGTAAGCTTTGATGTATTTACTAAATTTAGATTAGATGTGGTTGTTCCCTGACCACTTACTCTCGTATAAACTCTTTCTAAAGAACTAAAATTCTCTTGAATAACATTATCGTTAGAACTAATAATATTGCCATAATCATTTATAGTTGAAGATAGGAGGTGATTATTTAAATTGAATGTTTTTTTTGCTTTAAGACTTCCAATTAACGATAATTTATCTTTAATAGTAAACCTTGATTTTTTTAAAGGAATGTTTTGATACGGTGAATTAACGGTAATAGGTAAATTATCAAGTACAGGTGCATCCTCTATAATATTAAAGAAGTCACCTAATGAATACTTTACTGTAACGCCTAAAGTATGTTTTGGCAAAACGTTGAAATTAAACTTATTTATAACATCAGACTTTACAACAGTAACATACTCATAAATTACCCCTGGAGATGGAATATAATTACCATATGGTATTTCTTTATAAAATTTAGACGGAGCAAAACTAGTAACACCAGAGGAAACATAACTTGGGTCATTTTGGGATATTGATGATCCAGGCTTATTGTAATAATAATCTGTAGTATACTTCCCGTCAACGATGATTTTTCTAACTCTTAAACCTCCGCCTTTAGCGTTATTATTGTTTAATTTTGAGAATAGTTTGATTTTAACCTTATCATTATCATTTCCTGGTCCTCCGCAATCAAATTCTCTCAACTCTTCTCTCCAGTTAGAAGTTCTAGTAACTACTTCATTATACCACCTATAAAAAACCCAATTTTCATTCTCACAATCAATATCCCTTCTTACATCACTCCCTGTAATAGTATTTGGCAGTTTAAATGTTATTTGGTTATTTGATACAAAAGTAATTTCACAATCATTAGAAACATCAGCCACCCGATGAGCACCATTATGGTCTGGATTCCACCAATATTGAATATCTAAATATTCGAAATCACCTACACTAAAATAATTTGTAAAATCTATATCTTGTCTCGGATCATTATTTTGATGGTTTCTTATTTCTACATATTTATTTCCAGACTCACTGCCAGTAAATTTTAATTCCATATTAAAATCAAACACAATACTTTTGGTTCCAGCTTCATATAAATAGTCATCACTTTCGTATACTACATCAATAACTCCACCAGTTGGTGTTGTTATTTTTGCTAAACTACCAGCTTTAGGGTTTAATTTATTATACCCCCAATCATCTTCTTGGTCTTTATTGTAAATTGATGAATTATAATTATACTTATAAGGAGGCATTACAGTTATACCATTTTTCCCTGAATAATTAACACTCTTTAAAGTTAGCTTTCCAGAATTGCTAGAATTAGAACTATTGCTAGCTAAAGAATAATCATAATTGAACTTTATTGATTTTATAGCTTTATTTTTTAAAGCCGTAAAATCAGAATCGTTAGTATCAATTATGTTAGAGAAATATTGTCCATTATATGTTGAATTTACATATGATATAAATCCAGTATCTACAGTATTATCATTTACAATTTTAACTCTTTCTTCAAAAAGAAAATCAGAACTTAAAATAGGGTTAATTTGTGAATTACTCATATTAGTAGAAGTTATATCTCCATTTCTCACAAGTAAAATTTCTTTTAAGCGTAGCGTTTTATGGCTAAATGATTCTGCATAAAACTTATTTGTAATATCAAAAACTGAATATTGACCAGGACCATGTGGGTTAGCAGTAGAAGAAATTGTCGAATAAGCTCCTGGGAAGTATTTTTCCCCATTTGTACCTGTGTATATTGGAACGTTAGGATCATAACTATAATAAATGGCGTTCTTTACTAGAGGGTTTATTTTACTATTTCCCACTTTACTTTTAATTGAATTATAATCACCACGTTCTTCTTTTATAAAAAAAGCAGTATGTGTTCTTGTTTTTATACTATTTAAATAATAAATATCTTTAACTCCCCAATTATAGCTTTTGGTATTTGCACCATATGTATAGCCCGTACTAGGAATTCTCCAAGAGTATCCATCAGACCATTTTCCATAATTAAACTTTACCCAATAACCATAGTCTTCCTCACTTAACTCATTATTACTATCTATATCTATATAGTCAGGACCTGTTATAGCAGTAAGCAACCAATGCGTTGCGTATGGACTTAAAGATTGTTGTTCAGAATATTTGTTATTAATATCATCATCATACTTAGTTGTTCTAGAGAATTTTTCTTTTTGATAAACAGGAATAGTATAATGATAAGTTTTACCATCAGAAACTGTTACTTTGAAAGCTCCAATACCATCTGGGTCTAAATCATTTCTATTTATATTCGTGCTAAAAATTAAGTTTGAATTATTAAGAATTTGTTCGTTTGTATATGATTCAATAAAGGAGCTTTGCTTTAATCTATTCTTATTAGAAACAAATCCTTCTTCAGAAATAATTTCAGAAATATTAACATTATTAGCAAAATCTGATGGGCTACCATTATAATTTATTGGATGTTGCCAAGAATTAATTGAAACGGAGTTTGATTTATGATATGATGAAAGCTCGTTATTTAAATGAAACTTTATACGATTGGATTCTGAGAGATTATTAATAGATTTTTTGAAATCATTTGTTCCAGAATTATTAAAATAATACAATGATTTTACATCTCTATTTACTCCGTTGACTTTGATTTCTTTATCAATAGTTAATATATCATTATGTATAAGGGCTGACTCTAATAAATAAGGTGTAATTGACTCTGAAATTCCTTGAGCAGAAATATTATATTGATCATAAGACACATAAGTTGGATTATTACTAGCTAGTTCTTCTTGAGGATTGATTGACCTATATGCAGTTTCAGAAGCATCAAATTCATGAAAAAAAGTAAGTTGTTTACTTTGTAAAATATTAGTTAATTCTCCTGCATATAAAAGTCCAGTACTTGAATATGTTTTTTCATCAAAGTGCCAATACTTTATTTTTTGTTTAGAGAATGAAAACTTTACAGGGCCAATAGTTGCATTAATTGATAATTTATCACTAGCTGAAATAGCACTGTAAGCAGCAGATCCATTGTTAGATGACCTATTACTACCATCGCCAACAATTGCTGAAGCCTGTATTCCTGTAGTGGTCTCGAGAGAAATTCCAACCCCATTCTTTTGAGACACACTAATTGTTCCTGAGACATCACCAATTAACTTAGATTTTGTTGAAAAACCTCCCTGTAATGTTAGACCGAACCCAGATTGAGAACTATAAGATAAATTATTATAACTAACAGAAAAGTTACCATTATTAGAATAACCCACCCCATAACTTGTACCATTAATATTAGCATTGGCATTTATAGAATAACTATGAGAAACCTCTCCTCCAAAGGCCCTATTTGAAGTAAAGTTTGCTTTTATTCCAACCGAATTTTTATCATCATCTCCCCAGCCAACACCAACAAAAAAAGAGTTAGAAGAGCTAACACCTCCAATATCATTAGTAATAGTAGAGTTTAGTCCTTCTCTCCAATCATCAGGTTGACCACTTACACTTCTATTGATAGCACCTGGGTTTAAACTCCACCCTAAGCCTACCCATGAGGCTTCTTGCTCCATAGCTATACCTGCATGATAAGATAGAGTAATTGGATAACCCCCTTCAGGACTTGGCACATTTAATAATGGTAGTACATAACTTAAATCACCTGTTGCTAGATTAACCATATCGGTAGCATCTACAGGTTCAAAACTAGCAGCTTCTGGTGCGTTAGGCCCCTGTGCATTAGTAGTTTTAACACATAAACTAAACAGCAGTATTGTAAATACAATGCCTATTTTTTTTGGAGTTTTTTTGTTTATCATAATTGTTCTTTATAAAGTGACACTTAGACTGCGCTCAGTACAGGCAAGCTTAGGGTTACAAAAGGTTATAATTTTAGTTTCTATTTTACAGATTGCAACGTTGTCTCGATAATTATCGGAATTCCCCGCAATGTTGTTATAGGTTTAATTCTGGTTCGTTTATTAATTTTTTTGTTGGTATTTTAAATTTCACTTCGCCGGTGTACAATCCTAAATCTTCAATGGTAAAATTTATATACTCATCTTTTAATACTTTTTCATCTCGTGGATAAACAAACATAATGGTGGTGGCCTTACTCATCCCGTACATACGTGGGTAAATAAAGTCAGCCATTTCTAGTGTGTCTTTACCTTGTGTATATACATGTACTTTCTCGTTCATACCAAAAGCAAGTTGGTTTACCATTTGCCCAAATTCGTTTCTGTTTTTTGGTGCAGCACTTAAAAGTTCTTTATTGTTTATACTCATACTTAAATTGAAATACATATACTTTTTGTACTTGTTGCGTAATGTTTCACATTTACTAGGCTCAGTATCAGTTATATTATCACCCAATTCTTGCTTTACCAAAACATCAGTTGGGCGATACATTAAAGTGTAGTCTACACCGTTTATGGTTTTATGCTGTGTATAACCGTTGGTTTCTTCTTTGATATAGTCTAGTAATGCAACTTCGTTGTTGAAAGTCTTTTGTTGACAGCTCGTTAAGAATAACGCCAGTAAAAACAAGTGGATTCCTGCTTTTACCTCAACTATGCTTAGCATAAATTTCGGAATGACAGATAGTATTTTATTTTTTATTTTCAATTTTTGATGTTTTGGTTTTTGAGTTTCTTCAACTAATATTAATGAGATTCCTCGTCGCTCAATGCTTCGCTTCGTCGGAATAACAAAAAAGCTTATTGACCTTCAAATTCTGCATTAAGTCCGTTTAAAACTTCTTGAGTTAAATCGGTTGCATCATCAGCATACATAATGTTTCCACCTCCACTAGCTCCAAATATTATTTTATGATTATTGGCTTTACCATATTCTTTTATATAATCGTTAATATCATTTATAACCGTTTGGGTAGATTTTTTATCTTCTTCCTGAATTTGCTTCTGAATCGCTTGTTGGTAATTATTTATTTGCTGTTGTTTATTCCCTAATAATTGTTGCTTTAGCTCCAACTCTTTTTTGCTCATTTTAGAGCGTTCTTTTTCGTAAGTCTTTAACTCCTTTTGCCAATCGGTCATTAAACTATCTACATTGGCGTTTAACGTTTTTGCTTTTTCTTCAAATTGGGCTTTTACCAATTTGGTACGTTTGTAACCATCAAGCAGTTTATTAACATCAACATAAACTAGTTCTGATGATGATTTCAGATAACATAGAGAAGACATTGATAATATTACGGCTAGAAAGGCCAAGGGTAAGGCTAATTTTTTCATTTGTTTTATAGTTTAATTGTTTTTATTAAATAATAAATTTTCTAATTTTTTAAGACGATTTATTAGTTCTTGATTTATTGTTTCCTGCTTTTCTAATTGCTTTTCTTGTTGAATAGTATAAAGCGTCAACTCCTCTATTTTTTGGAGCAACTTAATATTCATTTCTGCTAAAAACAGTCCATTATCCTGCATCTCCTTTTCTGAAGCTATTTCTGGAAGGTGATTGTTAGTTTTGATAAATTGTTCAACTTCTTTTAGAGATGGTAGTTTATAGTCATCATTAAAAACAAAGTCTGCCCCTGCATTTACTGTTACTTTTACTTCTTGCGCATGTATATTACCTGCTACTGTTAATTTAGAATCTGGATTTGTAGTACCTATGCCTACGTTGCCTCCATTTAGCCAAGTATCTCCACTACTTGCTATATTAGCTGTTAATACCCCCATGCCATCTCTAGCTTGAATATTGAAGTTATTAGAAGCATCAGAAAAAAAGCCAGACCAGTTATTAATACCAAATGAATCCGTCAAAAGTCCCCAGCCAGCTGAATCTGATGGTTTCTTTGTATGGAGCATTGCAATTGATGATGGTGTTGTAGTACCAACGCCAATATTACCATTCATTACATAAAAATTAGAATTTGCCTTAGTCCAAGTTCTATGTATTTCAAAAACATCTTTTTCTCCATCATTCCAGTGTCTATTTCTAAAAACAGCGTAATCTTGATCTCCATCATCTCTTGTGTGGAAAACCAACCTGTTTTGGTTTGGCCCATAATTTTCAGAAAAAATATAACTATCATCACCATTCTCAGATTTAAAAAAAAGTTTAGCTGAATGAACTCCTAAATCTAAAAATTGTAGGTTAGCCCCATTCCATTTTAAATAAGGACTAGCTCCAAAACTACCGTTACTATTAAATTGGACTTCTTGGTTGTTTCCTGCAGGATTTTGTGCTTGAATGCCAAGCGACATAAGGAATCCAAAAATTAAAGTTAAATGCCTATTCATTTCTTTTACTTTTTATTAATTCTTCTATTCTTTTAATTCTATCATCTTGTTTTTTTAATATATTTTCTATACTCTTAATTTTAGAGTCTTTCATTTCTAATTGCTTTTCTTGTTGAATAGTATAAAGCATCAACTCCTCTATTTTTTGGAGCAACTTAATATTCATTTCTGCTAAAAACAGTCCATTATCTAGCATCTCCTTTTCTGAAGCTATTTCAGGAAGGTGGTTGTTAGTTTTAATAAATTGTTCAACTTCTTTTAAAGAGGGTAGCTCATAATCATCATTAAAAACAAAGTCTGCCCCTGCATTTACTGTTACTTTTACTTCTTGCGCATGTATATTACCTGCTACTGTTAGTTTAGAATCTGGAGTTGTAGTACCGATGCCTACGTTATTAAGGTCATCAACTAATAAAGAAGAACCAAGGTTTTCGGCATTACCAGATATTAAAGCATTTGTAAGATTATTGCCAATAAAAGCATCCTCAATTAACCAAGTGGCTATAACTGCTTGTTCTGCTCCAGAGCTATTTGATTGCATCACCTCAAAAGCTATATGATTAGGTTCAGTATTGTTTGTAGAAATTCCAGATCCTCTAAATATAGCAGCATAAGGTCTTCTAGAGCTATAATCAATACCGCTTCCTAATTTAAAAAGCCCTAGTCTTCTTGCTGCATTTTTTAAATTTAAAGTAACTTGATTTTCCCATGCATCATAAGATGTTAATATTCCCAATTGCCCTCTTTGAAGGTTATTAAGGGCAATTGCTAAATTATCTGAAGCTACAGAATTACCATAAGTATCATATACTGTCGAAGACACATGCTGATGAGTACTAGCGTTAATAATAGTTAAACACAACCCCCTTCCTGCTGTATTAACAATATTTTGATTGTTAAGTTTTACTACTCTACTCTGGCTGTAATTGTATCCAGTTCCTTTAATGTAAACGCTTGTTTGAGCACTTAAACATAAGGAGGTTAACACAAAAAAGAACCAAGCAAATAATTGTCTAGTCATAATTTAATCTTTTAATTTTTGCTGTATTTTTTTTATAGTTTCTGATTGCTCTTCAATAAGTTTTTGCTGTTGAATAGTATAAAGCGTCAACTCCTCTATTTTTTGGAGCAGCTTAATATTCATTTCTCCTAAAAGAAGTCCATTATCCTGCATCTCCTTTTCTGATGCTATTTCAGGAAGGTGATTATTTGTTTTAATAAATTGTTCAACTTCTTTTAGAGATGGTAGTTTATAGTCATCATTAAAAACAAAATCTGCGCCCGCGTTTACTGTTACTTTTACTTCTTGTGCATGTATATTACCTGCTACTGTTAGTTTGGAATCTGGAGTTGTAGTACCGATGCCAACGTTACCAGTTTCAACATATACATCATTTTCGAAATTTGTCTTTAACTTATTTATAAGACCAAAACCTTGACTGAGATTGTTATTTATATTTTCTCCAATTATTATGGTCGATTTTTGTGAAGGCAAAGCGATATAATTAGTAGGTGATGTATCGCCAGAAAAGATTTGTGAACGAAGCTGGATTGCCTCAGTTTGCACTAAGTCTTGCCTTATTTCCCTTACAACTAACTCATTGTACATGCTATTTACATGTGTGTGCATGAATACTCCTCGTTTAGCAGTATCTCCTCTATAAACACCAACATAACCTCCTCCATGATAATCACCATCAAGGTCAATTGTTCTTACATTTGCTGGATTAAAGACTCTAGGATTTGTAATTGTGGTAAATTCTGTTCTCGCACCATTTGGGTCTCCTATTAATATAGTACTTGAAAACCTTCCTGTTCCGTTCACTTCTAATTTATAAGCAGGTGTTGTGGTACCTACACCCATATTACCTAAAGCATAAAAATTTCTAGCTACTTGAAAATCTCCAAGTGTATTTAACGCCGCAATTGGAGTTACTCCATGTAATCCCCATGTCCATCCTCGATCTGCATGATTACTCATGTTTATTTTAATACTAAAATCTGTAACGGGGCCAAATTGGTATTCAGAAGTATTCCCCATATGAATTTTATAAAGGTCACTATTCCAAAAACGAACGCCATTACCATTTCCTGCAGTTACTGGGTAATACGTTTGTTGAGCAGAAATAAACAAACTTGAAATAAATATAAAAAGACAAACTATATTTTTCATGATTTTCTGATTTTAGAATGTGGCAATAAAATTAGAAAGGATTTTTGGATTTGGAGTAAGCTATTCTATTACAATTAGTAAGCAAAAAGCTTATTTGCAATAAGCTAAAACCTTACTTTATGTAAGCTTTTAATGTGCTCATATTGGTTCTTATGCAATAAAAAAAGATGTTCAGCAATATTTACGGTAAACCCGTAATAAAAGTAAGCTTTTAGCTTAGCGGTAAATCGCACATAATAAATACTTTAGCAAGGTATTTCTTATTGATTAATTCAGATAAATATGAATAAAATTATTAATGTTTTAATTGCTGAAGATGAACCTCTTATTATAGGTTTATTAAAAAAAATTTTCATGCAACTCTCAGATTCCAATGGAGATTGGAAATTTAAATTACACCCTACTCAAAATTGTGATGATGCATTAAAAAAAATAGATAATGCCATTATTGAAACACCTTTTGATCTCGCTTTATTAGACATTAACCTTCCGCCTTCAAAACAAAACAATGTGCTTTGCGGAGAGGATTTGGGTATAGAATTACGAAAGTACTTTCCGCAGGTAAAAATTATTATTTACACAGCTAATAACGATAATTATAGGCTTAACAATATTCTACGGTCTGTAAACCCCGACGGTTTCTTAATTAAAAGCGATATTGATTATAAAGGTCTTATGATGGCTATACATCGTGTATTAACAAATCCACCTTATTATAGTCCTAGTATTTTAAATTTAATTCGCCAACATATTACTAGCGATTTTGTTTTAGATGCTACAGACAGAGTCCTATTACACGAACTATCAAAAGGAACAAGAACTAAGGATCTTCCCAATTTTGTTAATCTATCAAAAGGAGGTGTTGAACGCAGAAAAAGACATCTTAAAGAAGTGTTTAACATAGAAGGTAAAGGGGATAAAAAACTCATTCAAATAGCTAAAGACAGAGGTTATGTTTAAAAATAAAAAACATCTATTAAAAAAACTACCAGCATACAATTTGCAAGAGGTATTAATTGTGCTAGTTATTATTGGTATACTATTACTTTTAGCATTACCAAACCTAATGCCTTTAATAAGTAAGACTAAAAGTGTTGAAGCTCAAACACAGCTAAAGTTTATATACAATTCGCAAACTACATACAGATATATGTATTCAAAATATGCTCATGATTTAAATGAAATAGATTTTGAAGCTCCTAAAACAGTACAAGAAAACGGAACAAGTAATTATAGTTATGAAATTTTAGCTGCTACAAATAATAGCTTTAAAGCTAAAGCTACTGCTATTACAGATTTTGATGGTGACGGTATTTTTAATGTTTGGGAAATTGATGAAACTGGAACTCCAAAACAAATTATAAAAGATTAAATGATACTTATAAAACTCATATTAATTATAGCATTGGCTTTAGTCTTCATTCAAGACTATAAAGAACGGCAAGCCTTTTGGTTTCTGTTTCCTATAATTGGAGTATTAGGCGGGGTTCTATTTTATCAAAATACACTTCCTGAGTTATTCCTAGTTTCAGTACAAATGAATTTGCTCTTTTTAATAGCATTGTTATTAATCATTTATCTATATGCAAAACTTAAACTCAAAACCAAGTTTTTAAACACCTTAGGTTTAGGTGACTTGTTTTTATTTTTAGCTATATCAGTTTCTTTTTCAACATTATCTTTTATAGTACTTTTTATAAGCGCGCTGATTTTTTCATTAGTACTACATATTATACTTAACAAATCTCAAAAGATAGTTACCGTTCCTTTAGCGGGTTATATGAGTCTATTCTTTTTAATAAGTTACTTATTTAATTGGGTTGGGTTTGTAGATAATTTTTATAGCCTTTAAGATGATGAAAAGCAATTACAACATACCAACAAATTTATTACAGCTTTTAAGCAGTGAACAAGCATATCATTATAAAATTGTTCCTATTGAAGCACACAATGGAACTCTTGTTTTTAAATCAGATACGCCATCAGAAAACCTAAAAAAGGAATTACGTGTTGTTTTTGGAAAGCATATAAAGCTACTTCAAGAAACTCCTGAAAACATAAACCTGTATTTATCGACAAATTTTAGAAAGCAAAGTTTTAATAAGGCAGAGGATTTACATTATACTACAGATTTTCTTGAAAAACTATTACTATCAGCCAAAAATATTGGCAGCAGTGACATTCACTTTGAACCTTACGAACATAAATGTAGAGTGCGTTTTCGTTTAGATGGTAAACTTAAAGAACATTTTGTTATTGATTTATCTGAATACCCCGTAATTATCAATAAACTTAAAATTAAAGCAGGTTTAGATATATCAGAAAAGCGTTTACCTCAAGATGGACGAATAACGGTCAAAACATCTTCTGATGAGTTTGACATTCGTGTATCCACTTTACCAACCTTGCATGGTGAAAAAATAGTACTGCGTATTTTAAGTAAAGATGCTAATCATATTGATATTGACGATTTAGGTTTTACTGAACAAGAATTAAAAACGTATAAAGAGGCTATTAAAAACCCTAATGGCATTGTGCTTATTTCTGGTCCAACTGGTTCTGGAAAAACAACTACCCTATATGCAACGCTGAAGTTACTAAATGATGATAAAACCAATATTGTAACCATTGAAGACCCCATTGAGTATACACTTGAGGGTATCAATCAAGTGCAGCTAAAAGAAAATATTGGTTTAGATTTTGCTAGCGCCTTGCGTACTTTTTTACGCCAAGATCCGGATATTATTATGGTGGGAGAAATACGCGACGTTAAAACAGCTAATATGGCTATTCGAGCTGCTCTAACAGGACATTTGGTGCTTTCAACAATACATACAAATTCCGCTTGGGCTACCATTTCCAGACTTATCGATATGGGAATTCCTCCCTTTTTAATTGCGAGTACTTTAAATGTAAGTATTGCACAACGGTTGGTTAGAAAACTCTGTGATACTTGTAAAGAAGAAGCTCCTGTTACTAAATCTATTTTTCCTGAACATTTTAATATTCCTAAAGATTTAACCAAGCATTATGTAGCTAAAGGGTGTTCAGCATGTTATCATACAGGATACACAGGAAGAAAAGCTATCTATGAGATTATACCCATTACAAAAACACTTATACCACATATAAAAAATAACGATTTAGAGATTGATAATTATTTAGAAGAACATCACATCTCAACCTTAAAACACAATGCCATTAATTTGGTAAAACTAGGTGTTACTTCGGTTGAAGAAGTGTATGCCTTATTAATTGATTAGACCATAATGGTCCTTAAATATTAAAAACATGAAAAAAATATTATTTATTATTAGCCTTAGCTTATTTATTGTTACTCAATTTAATGCTCAAACCAATACTTTTCCAACCTCTGGAAATGTGGGGATTGGAACAACCACGCCTTCTTCAGAGTTAGAAATTAAGTCTAGCTCAAATAATAACTCGGAATTACATATTAATACAGCAGCAGACAATGGAATTTCAATAATAAGATTTCAAGATGCTGGACAAAATACGTGGGGATTTCTTTCTAATTATCCAAACATAGGCAAGTTTAGTTTACATAATTATCAAAACAATTCTTATGCTTATGTAATTGATCAAAATGGTAATGTAGGTATTGGGACAACGGTTCCAGATTCAAAACTTACAGTTAAAGGTCATGTTAATATTGGGGGTGATGGAAATTATCGTTTAAAAACGAGACATATCGATGGCAAACATTATTCAAATTCTACTACTCATGATTTACATCTAAACTGGAATACAGGAAAACATGTTCTTGTCGGTTTTGGAGGTCAAAATTCTAATATGTATGTAAGTGGAAATTTGGGTATCGGTACCACTGCCCCAGACGCAAAACTAGCCGTAAAAGGCAACATCCATACCAACGAAGTAAAAGTAGATTTATTAGGAGCCGTTGCTCCAGATTATGTGTTTTATAAAGATTATGATTTAAAAACTTTAAACGAAGTAGAAAACTACATCGCTAAGGAAGGGCATTTGCCTAATATTCCATCTGCAAAAGAGATGGAAACTAATGGGCTTCTTCTTAAAGAAATGAACTTGAAATTACTTGAAAAAATTGAAGAATTAACGCTTTATACTATTCAACAAGAAAAAGAAATAAGAGCTTCTAAAAATGAAACAACAGCTTTAAAAAATGAGGTTGAAAATCAAAAAATTATTAATAAAAATTTAGAACAAAGGTTACAAAAAGTTGAAGCCTTATTAAACACTACAAAACAATAATGTCATGAAAAAAATATTAATCATTTTTATTCTTAGCTTATTTACAGTAACTCAACTTAATGCTCAAACCAATACTTTTCCAACCTCTGGAAATGTGGGGATTGGAACAACAACACCCGCTTATGAATTAACAGTTAATGGGACAACTTACTCTACTTATTTTAAAGCTAAATCATTAGTATATGAAACTTTTCATTCATCATACCCAGATGGTGTTCAAAAATCTCATATAAATCAATGGAATCGTCTGTCATTAGGATTACTTACGACTGGAAATTATTTTAGTATTGAAGATTGGACTGCTGGTTCTTCAGGAATAAAATATCTTTTCTCAGCAAAACTAAATGGGAATATTGGGTTAGGCACACTAACTCCCTTATCAAGACTACACTTATATAAAGGAGACTCAGGAGGAGTGCCACATAGTTATTCAGATATAACAATTGAAGATAATGATAATGGTATGATTTCTATTCTTACCCCAAGTAATAAATATGGATACTTCGGATTTGCTGACGAAAATGATGACTATGTTGGAGGCATGGAATACTATCATGGAACTAATAAATTGACTTTTAGAGTTAATAACCATGCCAGTGATATGACTATAGATAGTGGTGGTAATGTAGGCATCGGCACTACATCCCCAGACGCAAAACTAGCCGTAAAAGGCAACATCCATACCAACGAAGTAAAAGTAGATTTATTAGGAGCCGTTGCTCCAGATTATGTGTTTTATAAAGATTATGATTTAAAAACTTTAACCGAGGTAGAAAACTACATAACTAAAGAAGGGCATTTACCTAATATTCCATCAGCAAAAGAGATGGAAGTTAATGGGCTTCTTCTTAAAGAAATGAACTTAAAATTGCTTGAAAAAATTGAAGAGCTAATACTATATACGATTCAACAAGAAAAAGAAATAAAAACTTCTAAAAATGAAACAACAGCTTTAAAAAGTGAGGTTGAAAATCAAAAGATTATTAATAAAAATTTAGAACAAAGATTACAAAAAATTGAAGCTCTATTAAACTCTATAAAACAATAATGTCATGAAAAAAATATTAATCATTTTTATTCTTAGCTTATTTACAGTAACTCAACTTAATGCTCAAACCAATACTTTTCCAACCTCTGGAAATGTGGGGATTGGAACTACGAATACTTCTAATGGAGTTCTTACAATCAATGGCAATGCCACTAATTCATTGAGGTTAGAAAATGATGTCTTAAACAAAGAATCTTCAATGCGATTTCGTTCAAAAAGCAGCAATGGAGGCACTTTACATTCAGATATTTCTTTATACGCTACAGGGAATAATCAAGGATACTTAGGCTTTAAAGTGCCACATAACAATACTGTGAATTCTGGATATGATATGATTATAAACCATTCTGGACATATGGGAATAGGAACTACAAACCCAGCTTCTAGGTTGCATATATTACATGTTAGTGGAGAAGGTAACGCACCTATTATATCTGGAAATATAGCTACATTTCAAACTAATGGGAGTTCAGGGTATTATGCTTCAATAAATGTAGTTGGAGGTAGTGCTGGAAAATCAAGCCTTTTCTTTGGAGATAAGGATAGTGGAGCTATGGGAGGGTTAAGGTATAATAATGCAAATAATTCTCTTTCATTTAGAACAAATGGGAATGATGACAAAATATTAATCGATGATAATGGTAATGTGGGTATAGGGAACGTATTGCCAACTTCTAAACTGTATATTAAACAATCTTTTGACAACAATACAGGGGGGCTTTCTATTGCTGATGCTTCAGCTAGCAGATTAATTCAAATATATGGAGAAGGTTCAGCAGGTAGACAAGTAATAAGAACATCTGGCACGTCAAACCCTTTGGCTTTTGATTTAAATGGAATTGAAAAAATGCGTATTAATTCTAATGGCAACATTGGTATCGGCACCACTACACCAGACGCAAAGCTTGCCGTAAAAGGCAACATTCATACCAACGAGGTTAAAGTGGATTTATTAGGAGCCGTTGCTCCAGATTATGTGTTTTATAAAGATTACGATTTAAAAACCTTAAACGAAGTAGAAAGCTACATAACTAAAGAAGGTCATTTACCTAATATTCCTTCTGCAAAAGAGATGGAAACCAATGGACTTCTTCTTAAAGAAATGAACTTGAAATTGCTTGAAAAAATTGAAGAGTTGACGCTTTATACCATCAATCAAGAGAAACGTATTAAAACTCTTGAACAAGAAAATAATGTGTTTAAAAAACAACAGAAACGCATCAAATTATTGGAAGAGCAAATGGCTCTGCTTTTAAAAATTAAAGAATAATATAATTCTAATTAAGTTCTAAATATAATTTAGAGTACAAATACACCCTTTGAATGAAAAAAATACTGCTTATTTTACTTTGTTTTATACCCATTATCCTGTTTTCACAAAATGAAGATCAGCGTATTAATACCATTAAAAATCAGTTAGAACTACTTTCTGTAGAAAACTCAGGACTAAAAGAACAAGCCAAAACAGAAATAAGTGTTAGTAATATAACGCTATCCAATTTTATTTTGGCTATATCTAACGCCCATAAAGTAAATATCAATATCTCGTCAGAACTTAACAAAATCTCAATATCTAATAATAATTTTTCTGATGTTACAGTATCAGATTTATTAGTGTTTTTATGTAAAGAATATGGTTTAACTATTGATTTTACAGGAAGTATTTTATCTATTAAAAAATATGCTCCGCCTGCTGAGATTCCAGAGACTCGTATTATTTCTATTTCATATAGTCCAGAAAACAACTCAATAAGTATAGATGCAAAAAACGATAAGCTGTATGATGTGTTTAAACGCATTATGGGTGAAAGCGCCAAAAACTTGGTATTTGCTCCTGGGCTAGAAAATAAAACCATAACGTTCTACACAAAAGACACACCCTTTGAAGCCGCTATGGATAAACTTGCATTATCAAATAGTTTATTTGTTGAAAAAACAAAAGACGACTTTTATGTATTTGAAGGCCATGGTGCATCAGCAAATTCAAACCAATTAAATTCAAGATTAAAACACGGAAAACAAGATGCTTTTAAAGTTTTAGATTTAGAAAATAAACTACTAGAAGTTAATTTTAATAATACACCTATAAAATCTATTATAAATGATATTGGAAACGAGTTAAACATTGATGTATTTACAGCAACTCCTTTAGACAAGGCAGGAACTGTAACATTTAAAGCTAAGTCTATTTCGTTTGATGAGTTATTAATAAAGGTTTTTGAATCTCAAGCTCCTAGCGCTAACTCTTCACAAAACACTGAAAATCAGAACAACGGCAATAGTAATAATACAACAAACAGAAACACAATAATTTCAAATTCAAGTGAAACTTTTACGTTTAAAAAAGAAGGAGATGTGTACTATTTTGGTACAGAAAATCAACTGAGTGTTCGAAAAATTGAAGTGATTCATTTAATGCATCGTTCTGTAGAGTTATTATCTGATCCTTCGGGAGGAAGCGGAAGAAGTAGAACTGTTGGCAGAAGTTATGGTTCGAACAATAACTATGGAAATTATAATAGCAGTTATAGTTCTGGCAATAATCAAAACCGAAATGCAGGTGCAAATTATAACAACTCTTCTTATAATAATTCGGGAATAAACAGAAATAGAACACAATCAAATACATCAAATTATAACAATACTGGAAATACATCAGGAGGCGCATCTCAAACTATTGATGCTATTATACCTGAAGAAATTGCTCAAGATTTAGATATTAAGGTTGACCATGAGCTTAATAGCTTGTATGTTACTGGTTCTAGCGCCAAAATTGAAAGATTAAAAGGCTTTATAACTTATATAGATAAAAAAGTTCCTGTTGTACACATAGAAGTCATGTTTGTTGAAGTAAATAAAAACAATACTATTGAAACTGGTGTTACTTGGGGTATTGGAGATGATCCTGTGGAAACAAAAGGAGGTATCTTTCCAAAAACAGATTTAACACTTGGTGCAAAAACCATCAATAGAGTTATTAATGGGTTTAATGGGTTTGACCGTCTTAATTTAGGAAAAGTAGTTCCTAACTTTTTTGCAACTGTAAAAGCAATGGAAAGTAATGGTAACTTAAAAATTAAGTCTACTCCGAAGCTATCTACACTGAACGGACATCGTGCTACGTTCTCCAATGGAGAAACCTCGTATTACACAGTTACACAACGTAATATTTATGGGACTGATAATCCGCAAACCTCAGAAATCACTAATTATGAACCTATCGATGCTGAATTAGGTATAACTATAAAGCCATTAGTTTCTGGAGACGGTCAAGTCACTCTAGATATTTTTGTAATACAATCCAGTTTTGGAAAACGTATTGATGAAAATGCACCTCCAGATATTAGTTCTCGTGAGTTTAGTTCTATAATAAGAGTTCAAGACCAAGATATTGTAGTACTTGGTGGGCTGGAAGAACAGGTTAAAAATGATTCGGGTTCTGGTGTGCCATTTTTAGCAAGAATCCCTGTAATAAAATGGTTGTTTAGTTCGCGTAAACGCGAAGCTTCAAAATCAAAACTAACCGTTTTTATAAAACCAACTATTTTATACTAATGTTTCAACACTTAATATCATACTTTCAATTTGGTAATCATTTTTGTGGTATTGAACACACCTTGAAAGATAATCAAGAGATTTTATTTACAACAGTTTTAAAAAAGAATAAAAAGGAGGTTGATATTGAATCTTGTTTTTTATCAAAAACTATTAAAGAAACCACTAATAGGCTTAGAAAAAAACAACATGTCTTTTTAGTGATTAATGATGAACAGGTATTAACAAAATCTTTAAAGTCAGAACAAATAGATGGTTTAAATTTGGTTAATAAAGCTTTTCCAAACATTAATATTTCAGAGTTTTATTATGAAATTATTTATCAAAATGATATCAATTTTATTTCTATTTGCAGAAAAGAATATGTAGATCTACTTATTAAGGAATATCATGATAACAACATTCATATTATTTCGTTTTCACTAGGAAACTCCATCATATCAAATACATCCCGTTATATTGATGATACTTCAATTTTCACTTCAAACGCAAGAATATCAACACAAGATAATTTTATTAAAACAATAGACTATGTAGAAAAGGGTAAAGAAAAAGAGTATAGCATTAACGGATTAAAGGTTTCTAGTGCTCACATTTTGTCTCTATCTAGTGCCTTGACTAGTATTTTAAATAATTTTGCCCCTATTATAAATTATCAAGACAAAAATGTCACTCTTTTAAACACGTATAAGCAAGTACGTTTTCTTGGTCAGTTTATAAAAATTGGTTTAATTTCAATTCTCGGAATTTTATTAATCAATTTTCTGTTTTTTAATTTTTATTTTAATCAGGTAAATGCTCTAAATCAAACTTCTCAGTTAAATCAAACAACAAAGAGCAACATTATTAAGCTAAGTGAACAGGTAAGTAAAGCTCAAAAAACGACTGAAGATTTACTTAAGGGCAGTACTTCAAAAAGCTCATTTTATATAGATGCTATTGTTTATACTTTGCCTAAGTCCGTATTGCTTTCAGAAATAAATTACCAACCACTAGAAAAGCGTATTAAAGATGACAACCCCATTTTATTAAAAGATGATATCATTATAATATCTGGAAAATCTAATAACAGCTCTCAATATTCGGAATGGATTATAGCTTTAGAAAGCTTGAGTTGGATTGATAAAGTATCTGTAGAAGCTTATAACGATTCTAAAACATCGTCATCAAATTTTAGTATTAAAATTAATATAGCATCATGACACCCAAATATAAAAACGTCCTATTAATTCTTGGTTTTATTTTTGTTATAATTTTATCATACAAACTGTCAATTTCTAAAACTCTAACTTTAAAAAATGAGTATCATACTTTAAAAAAAGAAGCCTTATTATTTGAAAACACACCTAAACGATTATCCCTTTTAAAACAGAAACAGAAATATTATGATTCTCTTTTAAATAAGTATCAAATTAAAGGTAGTTCAATTCAAAATAATCTTTTAAAAACTATAAATACTTATGCAGATAGCAATAAACTAAAAGTTGTTAACTTTCTAGAGCCTCATACTTATAAAAACAATGACTTAACTTTAAAAACTCATAAATTTACTGTTCAGGGAAACTACAATGCTATATTGAAACTTATCCATCATTTGGAGCAACAAACAAAGTTTGGTGAAGTTATTAACCTCCATTTTGAAAAGAAAAAAAACTATAAAACAAATAAATACTATTTGCAAGCCCGTGTGCTTCTTAAGAGTTTTGAATGAGTTTTACTTTACTTACTTAAAGCAAGCAAATCTCTCAATCTAGTAGCAGCTTGTTCTGCTGTTATATCTCGCTGTGGCGAGCCAAACATTTCATAACCAACCATAAACTTTTTTACAGTAGCGCTTCTTAATAGCGGTGGATAAAAACTCATGTGCCAATGCCAATGTATATTTTCTTCTTCATTTGTTGGCGCTTGATGTATACCGCTTGAATATGGAAATGAACATTCAAATAATGCATCATAAGCTTTAGTTAAAACAGAAATGGCCTCGGCATATGCTAAGCTTTCTGAATCTGAAATTTGAGTGATATCTTTATAATGTTTTTTAGGGGCAATCATAGCTTCAAAAGGCCAGACAGCCCAAAAAGGTATTAAAACTACAAAATCATCGTTTTCAAAAATGATTCTTTCTTTAGTTTCCAATTCTTGATTTAAGTAGTCTCCTAAAAGGCTACTTTTATTTTTCGAATAATAGGCTTCTTGTTGATTATTTTTCTTTTTAACTTCATTCGGAAGCGTTGATTGGCTCCAAATTTGACCATGTGGATGTGGGTTACTACACCCCATTACTGAACCTTTGTTTTCAAATATTTGAACATGGTTAATCATTTTATCTTCTCCAAGAAGTTTATATTCTTTTTGCCAAATCTTTACTACTTTTACTATATCTTTTTTATGCATGTCTGCCAAACTTTTAGAATGATCTGGGCTAAAACATATTACTTTACAAATACCTGTTTCACTTTCTGCCTTAAGCAACCCTTTATTTAAAGTAAAAGATCTTGAGTTAGATTGTAATGCGGCAAAATCGTTAGTAAAAACAAAAACATCTTTATAGTTTGGATTTTCTTCTCCATTAATTCTTGTATTGCCTGAACATAAATAGCAATTTGGGTCGTGTTTTGGTCTTTCCTCGTTTGAGATAGTTTCATTTTGCCCTTGCCATGGTCTTTTTGCACGATGTGGAGATACTAATACCCATTCTCCAGTCAATATATTAAATCTTTTATGTGAGTAGTCTTGTAAATCTGTATTCATTTTTTTTATTATATCTTCTTCTAATCAATAACTTGAGTGCCTTCTGACAGTTTCACCTTGTATATCGAACAATCTCTACCGAATTCTTTTTTAAATTTTTTAGATACGTCTCTTCTAAATTTTTGAACTTCAGTTTTTAAAATTAAGTTAATTGTACAACCTCCAAAACCACCACCCATCATTCGCGCTCCTAAAACATTTGAATTTGCTTTTGCGTTTTCAACTAAAAAATCAAGCTCTTTACAACTTACTTTGTATTGCGAACTTAAGCCATGGTGAGATTGGTATAGAAGGTTTCCTAACTCGTCAATATCGTCAGCTTGAATGGCTTTTGCAAATAACTGCACACGTTCGTTTTCTTGAATAACATATAATGCTTTTTGGTAATCTTCTTCAGAAATATCATTTTTAATTGCATTTAAACTTTCTTTTGAAGCATCTCTTAAAGCAGAAATATTTAATTTATTTGATACTTTTTCACAGACTTCCCTCCTATTGTTATATGCGCTCTCAGATAAGTCGTGCTTAACATTAGTATTAATTAAGATGAGTTTATATTTTTTGAAATCTATCTTATACGTTTGAGATTTAACAGTTCTACAATCTAGTAATAAAGCACTTCCCTTTTCACCAAACATACTAGCATACTGATCCATAATACCGCATTTTACACCTACAAAATTGTGCTCTGCCTTTTGAGAAATTAATATCATTTGCTTTTTTGACAGTCCCAAATCAAATAATTCATTTAACCCAAAAACCAAACTGTTTTCTAGCGCTGCAGATGAGGACATACCAGCCCCACTAGGAATGTTTCCTGCAAATACTATGTTAAAATTTCCTAGTTTAATTCCTGTATTCTGAATTTCTGCAACAATACCTAGAATATAGTTTTTCCAACCTCCTTCTTTTAAAGCTTCGAGTTTTTGTAAACTAAACTCATACATTTCCTGCATGTTTAATGCATAAACCTTACTCTTATCTGAATTGTTTTTTTGTATAGCTAAAGCTATACCTTTGTTTGTTGCTGCAGGAAAAACATAACCTTCGTTATAATCTGTATGCTCCCCAATAAGGTTAATTCTTCCGGGGGAAAAAATCATTAGTGGCTTTGTATTAAAATATGATTTAAAGTTTCTTTCAACTTCTTTAACCAGTTTTTTATTCATAATGATTACGCAAAATATATGTACACGCCTATAACAATAATACAGATAGCTATTCCTGCTTGCCTAACATATTTCCATGGCGTAATATCAACTTGTTCAGTATATTCTTGGACATAGTCTTCTTCTCTTGGTTTTAGCTTTCCTATAGCAAGCATTATAATAACATTTAACGTAAATAAAATTGCCATAACATCTAAAAAGTGTGGATAAGCTTGAGCTTCCACCAAAGCTAAAGCAGCTTCATCAGTAACTCCAGAAGATTTTGCTGCGTCTAACGCTTTTTCAACAAAATAAGGTTGCATAAAAAATTGACTAATAATATATAGCAAACAACCCGATGCTAAGCCTATTTTTGCTGCAATTGCAGGAACACGTTTTGTTAAATATCCCACAACAATGATGGTTAAGATAGGAATACTATAAATACCGTTTATTTCTTGTAAATAATCAAATAAACTCCCTGCATTGGCAATTAAAGGGGCTATAAACATGGAAGCTATTGCCAAAGCAATACCAAACATTTTACCATACTTTACTACTGTTTTTTCATCAGCTTCTTTATTGATATGTTGTTTGTAAACATCAATTCCAAATAAAGTAACCGAACTATTTAAAACACTATTAAAAGAACTTAGAATAGCTCCAAATAAAACAGCTGCAAAAAAACCAACCCAAGCATTTGGTAGTACTTCTTTTACTAACATAGGGTAAGCACTATCAGCTGTTTCTAAATTGCCTTCAAAAAGATGATAGGCTATTAAACCAGGTAATACTACTATTATTGGTCCCAATATTTTTATAAACGAAGCTAATAATAACCCTTTTTGACCTTCTTTTAAATCTTTAGCACCTAAAGCTCTTTGTATGATTTGCTGATTGGTACCCCAATAGAATAATTGCACCAACATCATACCTGTAAAAATGGTGTAAAAAGGAACAGGGTCTGTTGGACCACCCATTGATTTAAATTTGTCTGGGTTCTCTGTTGTTAAAGTCGATAATCCATCTAAAACACTTCCATCTCCAATCATCATCAGTCCAAAAATTGGAATTAAAATTCCTCCAATTAATAAACCAATAGCATTAATAGAATCTGATACAGCAACCGCTTTTAAACCACCAAAAACGGCATAAATTGAGCCAACAATACCTATGCCCCAAACACAAATCCAAATAGATTGAGTATGTGTAACACCTAACAATTCTGGAATATTAAACATTCCACTAATAGCTAAAGAACCAGAATATAGTATTACTGGTAACAAAACAACGACATAACCCGATAGAAATAACACTGACGTTAGTGTTTTTGTTGTTACATCAAATCGTTTTGCTAAAAACCCTGGAACTGTTGTTAATCCGCCTTTTAAATACCTAGGTAATAAAAACATTGCAGTAACTACCATAGCAATAGCAGCTAGAGTTTCCCATACCATTACAGACAACCCGCTTTGGTAAGCAGACCCGTTTAAACCAACAATTTGTTCAGTTGATAAATTGGTGAGTAATAATGATCCAGCTATGACACCTGCTGTTAGACTACGTCCACCTAAAAAATAACCATCTGATGATGACTCTTCTGTTTTTCGTGTTGCTAAATAAGATATTATTGCTACTAATGATGTAAACCCAATAAATGTTAAAAATTGCATAATCAATGTGTTTAGTTAGTGTTGTTATTTATTGCTTTATTAAAATTTATATTCCATTCTATTTTGTATTCTTCGTTTGGTTTTAATACTTGCAACCCAATTTTGTTATTAAAACTATCCGAAATACCTGTCATAGGCTCAATAGCTACAACTTGAGTGTTTACTGGGTTATATAATTGCAAATAGTTTTCTTCTTTGTTTGTATTTATCTCAATGCTATATGAAGGGGTTTTGAATTCTACTCTATTCCCTTTCAAAATATAGCAATCGTCCAATTGTACGTCTCTAATTTTAAATGGAGATTCTAAATGATTCTTATAAACTCCAGTAGTAATAAGGTTTTTATCAAACTCTATTTTTTGATTACTTTCAAAATCTAATATACTATCATATAAATTTTCACTTATAAAATAAGGATGCCATCCTACAGTAAATGGAAAAGATTGAGTATCTGTATTCTCAATTTTTACAGATAAACTAATTGAATTTTCTGATAGTGTATAGATTAAGGAGATTTTATAGAAAAAAGGAAAGCCTTTTGATTTTTTTTCTTCTTGATAAGATAGTGTAACTTCAACAAAGTTAGATGTTGTGGTCTCTTTAATTAAAGTGAATTTTTTATCAAAAACCACCCCATGGATAGCATTATTCCTGCCTTTTTCATTACAAAACAATTGATGAGTTTCATCTTCAAATGAGTATATTCCATCTTTTACCCTATTTGCAAAAGGAAATAAAATTGAGGATGCATGTGTGTTTTCGTATTTTATATTTGGGCGGTCTTTAATTACTGAAATTCCATCAAACTGTAATTCTTTAAGTCTTCCTCCTTCGTTTAAGCTTATTTTAGCTTTTGAGTCTCCTTTATAATTTATGAGCTCTAAGTAATCTAACCTTCCTTCTTGGCTTTTTTCTATTTTATACATATTATACAGATGCTCTTATAATTAAACTACTTGGGTTTTCTATTTGTGCTTGTTCATTACTAAGTATCATTTTTGCTAACTGTTCTCCCATTAAATTAAAATCTGTAGAAATAGTTGTTATACCGCCTTCTACAATCTCTTTTAACATGGTGTCATTGTAAGAAATAACACCAATGTTTTCTGCTAAAACGAGTTGTTGTTCCTTAATTTTTTTAATAATTCTAATTAAGTTTCTATCGTCAAATACTATATAAACTTCTCCTTCATTTAGAACTCTATTCTCTAGTGATGAAATAACCTCTTTCTCAATATCATTTTGATTACAAAACTGATTAAAACCAATAAGGAATCCTTGAGGCTGTTTAGCTTCTGAAAATAATAAAACTACCTTTTTGTAACGTTTTATATCATTTAACCCATTAGTAAGTCCTTTATAAATATCTTTTTCAAAGTTTTGGTATATGGCAGAGTATTGAGATAATTCACTATGCATTTGATCCAATATATAAACTTTTTCTTTAGGCAAATTATCAATAACATACTCTGTTCCTTTTAAGTTTGCTGGCATGATTACATAAAAACTGTAAGCTCCAATATTGTCATGTATAAGCTTGCTAAACACTTCAATATTAAAATGGTGAAAAAATATATCTACTTGAACATTATCTCCTAAACTGTTCAAAAAAGAATTATATAAATCTTCTTTAAAAGAATTAAATTCATCAAATAGCAAAAATACTTTTTGAGAAACAAGAACATCTTCACTTAAAACATAATAACCTTTACCCACTACTGAATGAATAATACCACGGCTTTTCAATTCATTAAAAGCCATTAAAACCGTATCTCTAGATAGCGAATGCTTATCTCTTATACTATTTAGTGATGGCAATTTGTCTCCTTTTCTCAATACACCTTCATGTATAGCAGCCTCAATAGAATTAACTATTTGCTTATACTTTGGAGCGCTAGATTTTTTACTTACTGAAACAATTTCCATATTACAAATGTAGAATAATTTTTTACAAAAACAAACTGGTATGAACTAGTAGGTTTTATATTAAAAAATGTAATATAAATATTTTCAATAATGTATATACTTATACTAATTTTTACATGCAAAAGTTATATTTTTAAGGCTTAAAGTATATTTATCTATTTTTGCCTTTAATAACATTGCTTAACCCAATTTATGAAACGTTGTCTTTATTTTGTATTTACCATTTGCTTTTTAATACTTTGGAGTTCTTGCCGTAAAGATTTTGAATTTTCACCAAGTACTGGAAATCTTCAATTTTCTAAAGACACAGTGTATTTAGATACCGTTTTTACAAACATTGGCTCCAGTACTTACAACCTAAAAGTTTACAACAGAAGCAATGATGATATTGTAATACCTAGTGTAAAACTCGGTTTAGGCGAAACATCAGAATACAGACTTAATGTAGATGGTATTTCTGGGAAAACATTTGAGAATGTTCAAATTTTAGCTAAAGACAGCATATTTATTTTTGTTGAAACTACTATTGATATTAATAACTTCTCTAATCCAAACGGAACCTTTTTATATACCGATCAAATTGAATTTGACTCAAATTCAAATATGCAAAAGGTAGAACTAGTTACACTTGTACAAGATGCAGTTTTTATTTACCCAAACAGAGATAATACTACAAAGGTAATAGAAACATTAACACTAAATGTAGGTGGCGAATTAATTGAAACCGAGTTACAAGGCCGAGAGTTATTACCTACTGAGTTTACTTTTACAAACGAAAAACCCTATGTTATTTATGGGTTTGCCGCCATACCAAACGGTGAAACCTTAACTGTAAATGCTGGCGCACGCTTACATTTTCATTCTAATTCTGGATTAATAATTTCTGAAGATGCTACACTAAATATTAATGGTTCTTTCAGTAATAACCAAGAATTACTTGAAAATGAGGTGATTTTTGAGGGCGACCGATTAGAACCAAACTTCTCTAATACACCAGGGCAATGGGGAACTATTTGGTTGTTTGATGGTAGTTTAAACAATACCATAAACTATGCAACAATTAAAAACGCAACAGTTGGTATTTTAAGCGATGGTAATCCAAATGCAGCAACCGAAAAACTTAAAATTACTAATTCTCAAATTTATAACTCTAGTAATTTTGGTATTCTAGGGAGAAACACCTCTATAACAGGAGAAAATGTGGTTATAAATAATTCAGGACAATCCTCGTTTGCTGGAACTTTAGGTGGTTCTTACAATTTCACACATAGCACTATAGCAAATTATTGGGATAACGGGTTTAGACAATTTCCAGCACTCTTACTAAATAATTTCATTTTAGACGAAGATAACAATGCCACTATTGCAGATTTAACCGAAGCTAACTTTAACAATTGTATTATTTACGGAAATGATAACCCTGAAATTTTATTAGATGAGATTGAAGACGCTGCAGTAAATTTCAATTTCAAGTTTACAAATTGCTTAATCCGTTTTGAAGATAACAACAATAATTTTACTGGAGATAATTATAATTTAGAAAATACCAGCCTTTACGAAAACAATATTTTTAATGAAGAACCCAACTTTAAAGGCACCGATTTGAATGAGTTAATCATAGGTGATGAATCTGCTGCTTTAAATAAAGGAAACTCCATATTTTCAAATCAAGTTCCAACCGATATTTTAAATATAAATAGAACAGTTTCTCCAGATTTAGGTGCTTATCAGCATATTATATTCGAAGATTAACATCACATTAACTATTTGTTAAAAGCATATAAGTTAATTTTAGGTTTTAACATCAATCTAAAACTTATAACTAATGAAAAATCTATTGGTAATATTTGCAATATGCTTCGCATATACTTTTAGTTCTGCGCAATCTGATATAAATAAAGCTGGAGTTGAAAAAGCCTGTTTAAACTACATTGAAGGTTTCTATGAAGGTGATACTAGTAAATTAGAAGCTAGCTTACAACCAACACTTAACAAATTTGGTTTTTGGAAAAACAAAAACACCAATACATATGCACAAGTTTCTCATATGTCTTTTAAACAAGCTTTAGATTATGCCAAAGATGTATTAGAAAAAAAAGAATTTCCAAAGTCTGATGCACCACGAAAAATAGAGGTTTTAGATATTGGAAATAGCATAGCATCAGCCAAAATTACGGCTTGGTGGGGAATTGATTATATGCTCTTATCAAAGAGAGGCGATAAATGGATGATTGAACAGGTACTTTGGGAAGGTCCGTTAGAAAATTAAAATATAACTTTAATTACTAATAATCTACCAAATTCAATCCATAATAAATCCTAAATAATCGTCTAGTAAAATACTAAAATTGTCTGGTACAGCATGTCCAAGGTTTTTAATTTGTACAAATTGATGTTTCAATTTATAGGTTTCAAACTCTTTTTTAATTTTTAATGTTTCTTTTTGGTAGCGATAATCATGTGTTCCAGAAATTAATACTGCTTTAAAATCTTTGTTTCTAGCTTTAATAATATTCTCTGAAGTGAAGAATTCGGTCGTTCCTCCACCATGGTTCAATGAAATAAGCCCTTTTATTGGTATAATTTGGTTTAACGCAAGATCAACACTCACCTTCCCTCCTAACGAAAATCCTCCAGCATATACTTGATCGTCTTTTATTCTATATTTTTCAATAATTTCAGAGTAATACTGCTTAATATTATTACGCTCAATTGATAAATTCCTCCAACCCCAGTAATTCGGAGGATTATCAAGAGTAGTTGCCTCAAAATATACTACAATAAACTCATTAGATAGTTTATTACTTACCCACCAAGTTCTCATGTTTTTTATATTACCATTACCGCCATGAAATACAATAAACAATGGGTATATATTTGTTTTATCATAATCATTAGGCAAAACAATTTCATATTTTTTTTGACTTGAAGCAGTATTCAAAAAGAAAAACATGCATGCAAAAAGGAATAACTTATTCATTTTAAAAACGATATTTAAAAATTAATGTATTAAAGTACTAACAAAACATTATCATATTGCTTTTTTAACAAAATTTTGATAATAAAAATCAAGTAAAATTTCAATACATTTGCTTTCAAAATATGGAAGACATTCTTATTGGAATAATAAAGTTTTTTGGTAGTACTATAGATGTTATTATAGACCATTTCAAAACTAAGAAAGCACTACTTGTTGGATTTATTATTTTAATAGTTTGCCTTACAATTGTTTATATTTTAACTAAAGATTTTTAAATGAAAAATACCGCTTTAACTCAAACTCACGAAGCTCTAGGAGCAAAAATAGTCCCTTTTGCGGGTTATAATATGCCAGTACAATACGAAGGCGTAAATATTGAACACGAAACTGTTAGAAACGCTGTTGGTGTGTTTGATGTATCGCATATGGGCGAGTTTTTAATAGAAGGCCCTTACGCTTTAGATTTAATACAAAAAGTGAGTAGTAATGATGCAAGTAAATTAACTATTGGTAAGGCACAATACAGCTGTATGCCTAATGATGATGGTGGTATTATTGACGATTTAATAATTTACAAAGTAAAAGAGGAAACTTATTTACTAG
Source organism: Jejuia spongiicola (assembly GCF_023502325.1). NCBI lineage: Bacteria > Pseudomonadati > Bacteroidota > Flavobacteriia > Flavobacteriales > Flavobacteriaceae > Jejuia > Jejuia spongiicola. The sequence goes on along the minus strand of NZ_JAMFLZ010000003.1, from coordinate 37,043 downwards.
TTGTAAATGCTAGTAATATTGAAAAGGATTGGAACTGGATACAGTCTAAAAATGATGTAGGAGCAGAAATGCGAGATTTAAGTGAAGATTACTCGCTACTTGCTATTCAAGGTCCAAAAGCTATTGAAGCGATGCAATCTATAACCAGCCATGATTTATCTGCCATTAAATTCTATAATTTTGTTGTAGGAGATTTTGCAGGTATAGAAAACGTTATTATTTCTGCAACAGGATATACTGGCAGTGGCGGATTTGAAATTTACTGTAAAAACAGTGAAGTAAAGCAAGTTTGGGATAAAGTTTTTGAAGCTGGGGCAGATTTTGGTATTAAACCTATTGGTTTAGCAGCACGTGATACGCTTCGTTTAGAAATGGGATATTGCTTATATGGAAACGATATAGACGATACTACATCGCCTTTAGAAGCTGGATTAGGATGGATTACAAAGTTTACAAAAGATTTCACAAATTCTGAGGCTTTAAAATCTCAAAAAGAACATGGTGTTGAGCGAAAACTAGTTGCTTTTAAATTAGATGATCGCGGTATACCTCGTCAAGGATATGATATTGTTGATGGTAATGGTCAAAAGATAGGTGTTGTAACCTCTGGTACTATGAGCCCAAGTTTAGGCATTGGTATTGGCTTAGGTTATGTGCCAACCATTTTTGCATCTGCTGATAGTAAAATAAATATTCAAATACGTAAAAATGCGATTCCGGCTACGGTTGTAAAACTACCATTTTACAAAAACTAATGACCCTAGATTTTCAAGCAATATTGGATGCTATTCATAAAGATGCTATTATTAAAAAAAATAAAGGTATTGTAGCTTCCTATATTCCTGAATTGGCTAATATTAGCGATCAAAATTTTGGTATTCACTTAAGAACATCTGATAATAAAGAATATGCTTCAGGAGATTACAGCGTACCTTTTTCAATTCAAAGTGTATCAAAAGTATTAGCTTTAGCTAAAGCTATTTCTATTAGTAATCAATCCATATGGAAAAGAGTGGATGTTGAGCCATCTGGAAACCCTTTTAATGAATTATCATTATTAGAATTAGAAAATGGTATTCCAAGAAACCCTCTAATTAATGCTGGAGCTATTGTAATTGCAGATATTTTAATTTCTAATTTAGAAAACCCAAAAAAAGATTTTTTAAAATTTGTTAGAACATTAGCAAATGATGATTCTATATCATATAACAAACAAGTGGCTCTTTCAGAAAAAGTTACAGGTTTTAAAAACTATGCGGCAGCAAACCTTTTAAAGTCATTCGGCAATTTACATAATGATGTTGAAGATGTTCTAGATTTTTACTTCCATCAATGCTCTATCGAAATGAATTGTAGCCAGCTTTCTAAAGCGTTTTTCTTGTTTGCCAATAAAGGTAAATGCATGCTAAACAAAACTCATATTACTGAATCTCAAGCTAAACGTATTAATGCTATTATGTTAACCTGTGGATTTTATGATGAAGCAGGAGAATTTGCTTTTGAAGTAGGATTACCAGGGAAAAGTGGTGTTGGCGGCGGCATAGTTGCTCTTCTACCCGATCATTTTGTGATTACCACGTGGTCTCCGGGGTTAAACAAAAAAGGGAATTCGCTTTTAGGAATGCAAGCTTTAGAACGATTTACAACAAAAACAAAACTTTCTATTTTTTAAAGTATCTTCAGTTTGAAGTGGATATATGCTAAAACGAGAAGATAAACATAAAATTTTAATATTAGGCGCCAATGGCTTTTTAGGAAGTGCAGCATATAAAGAGCTTTGTCCTTATTTTAAAACCTATGGAACCTACAATACACCTAACAAATCCTTTGAAAAAAATCATCATTTTTACCATTATAATATTGAAGAAGATGATGTTTATGAAATTCTGAGTATCGTAAAGCCTACCATAATTATTTCGGCTCTCCGTGGTGATTTTTCAAAACAAACCATCGTACATGAGCATCTTGCCGAATATGTGTTTTCAAAAAAAATTAAACTCATATTCTTATCTTCTGCAAATGTTTTTGATGCCTACAGTAAATATCCTAGCTACGAGCAAGATAAAACTTATAGTAATAGTGTTTATGGGCATTTTAAAATTAAAATTGAAAACATATTATTAAGACTACCTAAAAAACAGGTCGCCATTTTGAGGTTACCCATGGTTTTTGGCAATCAATCCCCTCGCATATTAGAAATACTTCAACATATAAAAGAAAAAACACCAATAGAAGTATTTCCTAATTTGATAATGAATGTGACAACAGACACTAAAGTTACACAACAAATTCATTATATAATTAATAGAAATAAATATGGTATTTTTCATTTAGGTAGTAATGACCTAGTGCATCATGATGATTTTATAAAAGAAATAACAAAAATATTAGGTAGTCATAAAGCTTTATTTAAGCAAGTATACACAACAAACGACGACAGGTACCTAGCTGTATTACCAAAATATAATCTATTACCAAAAAACTTACAATTACTAAGTCAAGATATATTAACAGAATTAAAAATATAATTGATTTTACTTTTTGAAAGTATTAAATTTATAAACTATAATATAAACATACATTATGAATAAGCTTTCTGAAGAAGATATAGAAAAAAAAATATTGCATTTTCCAGATTGGGATTACTACGATAATGCAATTCATGCAGAGTTTGAATTCGAAAATTTTAAAGACTGTTTTAGTGCTATGAGCAGAATTGCTTTTGAATGCGAAGCATTAAACCACCATCCAAATTGGAGTAATGTTTATAATGTTTTAACCATTTCATTATCAACACACGATGCCAATGGTGTTACAAATAAAGATTTTAAACTAGCGGAAGCGATTGAAATGATTGTTGAACCAGACGAAGAATAATCGTATATTTTTCTTACCTTAGTTGTTCTTGAAATTAAGTTAATGCTCAAAAAATACTTACTTCTCTTATATTTTTTATTGGGTCTCAAGGTAATTGCTCAAAATCAAAAATTCTGCGAACAAATAACTCAACTAAAAGCTGTAGTTAAAACTTCTCATTACGCGCCAAAGCCTATCAATGATAGCCTATCAAAAGAGGTACACAAATTATTTGTTAATAATTTAGATAAAAACAAAAGGTTTTTTACGCTAGGTGATATTAAAACCTTTAAAAAAGATATCTACAAACTTGACGATTATCTAAACTTAAATAGTTGTGAGTTTATCAATATATATATTGATAAGCTAAAACAACGTGTAAACTTATCTAAATCATATATAAGTGAATTAACAGACAAAACATTAAATTATTCTGGTGTAGACACATTGTATTATGATGCAGATTTAGGTTATAAATATTTTGAAGATACAGATGATGCAAAAAAATATTGGAGTAAAAAGGTTAGATATAGCATTATTACTAAGCTTATTGAAAATGATTCTGTATTAGATAATTTAAAGAAAAATTTCACTGTTTTAGAGCGCCAAATTAAACCTCAAATTATTCGAAACGAATTGTGTTTGTTAGATGAATTAATAAATCAAAGCGGTGGGATAGATCAATTTGTCAAAGAATCTTTCTTTAATGCTTTTTTAAATTATCAAGATCCCCATTCAATTTATTTTAATTCTTCAAACAAAGTTCAATTCGAAAATTTGGTTGCTAATAGTCAACTTTCCTTTGGTATAACAACAACTAAAAATGAAAAAGGAGACATAGTTATTTCTTATATAGCTCCTGGAAGTCCTGCTTTTAAAAACATCAATATAGAAGTAAACGATATTATTAAATCTTTGAAATACAATGATAATATATTAGAAACATACTGTGTATCGAATGAAGATGTAATAGCTTACTTAAACGATGATAATAAACAAAAAATTATTTTTAAAATTAAAAAGTCTAATGGACTAGTTTTGGATGTTGAATTAACAAAAAAAACTGTAGAAATTGAGTCAAATAGTGTTAGAGGGTATCTTATTAAAAACAATAAAACAATTGGTTATATAAAAATACCTAGCTTTTATACAGATTTAGAATCACCAAATGGATTAGGGATGGCAAATGATTTTGCAAAAGAAATTTACAAACTAAAAAAAGAAAACATACAAGGCTTAATTATAGATTTAAGATTTAACGGTGGTGGCTCTATGAAAGAAGCTTCAGATTTATCTGGTATGTTTATCGATAGAGGGCCCACATCTATCATCAAATATAATAACGGTGAGATACATACTATTAAGGACTTTAAAAGAGGGACAATATTTAGTAAACCAGTAGTGGTACTAATTAATGCTTTTAGTGCCTCAGCATCAGAACTTTTTGCCTCTGTAATGCAAGATTATAATAGAGCCATTATTGTAGGCGGAACTACCCATGGTAAGTCTAGTGCTCAAGTTATTTTTCCATTGGATGAAAACAAAGATTTAGGTTTTGCTAAACTAACCATTGAAAAATTTTATAGACCTACGGGAAAAAGCCTTCAATCCAAAGGTGTAATTCCAGATGTCATCATTCCTACAATTTATGATGATTTTGAAACTCAAGAGCGTTATGAAAAATTTGCTTTGCAGAACGATTCTATTAAACCAAATATTAGGCATATTCCAAGTAAAAAGCCAAACATTAATAAGCTTAAGCTACTAAGTAGTAATCGAATAAATGCAAATAATGATTTCAAAAATATTTCAAGAATGAATAAAGAACTAATTAAAAGTTATATAAACAAAAAAGATCAATACCCTCTTACTATCGATAATGTTTACCATGATATTGATAACTACAAGAAACTTTGGGAATGGTATAAAAATGTAACCAATAAAGACTCTGAGCAGCTAAAATTCGTAAATACTACTTCTACAAATAAAATAATTCAGTTTGATTCCTCTGCGATAGATGATAATAAAACGGTATTGAGTGATTTAACTAAAGATATAATTTTGAATGAGACACATGCTATTATAATTGATTTAATAAATTCAAAAACAACAAACTAAATATGAAAATAATTAAAATCTACTTTACCATTTTATTTTTAAGCATAGCTACTTATGCAAGTTCACAAAATTTTAAAAATGCCAATGAATATTTAGATTTTGTAGGTAAGGAGCATAAGTCTATAACTAAGAGTATGTGGAATTACACCAAAGCAATTGCTCACAGTAAAAAAGACAGAACTATTCGTGGCAAACGAAATATTTTAATTAAAACTATAGAACGTGCTATAGTTAAAATTAAAAGAGCAAATGGCTATGATGGAGACGATTATAAAAATAAAGTTTTAAGCCACATGACATTTAATAAGGATTTGCTTAACCATGATTATGCAAAAATAATTGACATGAAAGAAGTTGCAGAGCAATCTTACGATCTTATGGAAGCATATATGTTAGCGCAAGAGTTAGCGGATAAAAAGATGGAAGAAGCTCAACAACAGTACGAAACTGATTTTTATGCTTATGCAAACAAACATAACATACAAATTATTGAAGGTGATACCGACTTAGGAAAGAAGATGGAAATATCAAATGAGGTTTTTAAACATTATAACGAAATGTATCTCATTTATTTTAAAGTATATATAAATGAAGTATACTTGATGGATGCTCTTGAAAAATCAGATATTGGTGCCATTGAGCAGAGCGCAAATGCACTTAATCAATCAGCTAAAGAAGGGCTTCTTAAATTATCTGAGCTAGAAACTTATAAAGGAGATAAATCTATAGTTTCTATAACAAAAGAACTATTTGATTTTTTTAAAGATGAAGCAGAAAACAAAGTTCCAATCTTAATAGATTTTTTATTGATTAATGAAAATTTTGAAACCATAAAAAAGGCACTAGATAAAACGCCACAAAAAAAACGCACAAAAAAGCAAGTTGATAATTACAATGAACAAGTAAAGCTGCTTAACAAAGGTGTTAAAGGTTACAATAAAACAAATGCAGATTTAAATAATAAAAGAAATGCATTGATTAATAAATTAAACGCTATTAACGAAAGGTTTTTAGCCAAACATATTCCAACCGATTAATAGATTTATTAAATTCGCAAAAAAATTAAAACAAAAATAATTTAAATAATTCCCTATTTTAGGGATATAAAATAACATTTTTAACTATGGGAAGAGCTTTTGAATTTAGGAAAGCAAGAAAAATGAAACGTTGGTCAGCTATGAGCAAAGCCTTTACACGTATTGGTAAAGATATTGTAATGGCAGTAAAAGAAGGCGGACCAGACCCTGATAGTAATTCACGTTTACGTGCAGTTATTCAAAATGCGAAGTCTGTGAACATGCCAAAAGACAATGTAGAGCGTGCTATTAAAAAAGCCAGCGAAAAAGGTCAAGGAGATTATAAAGAGGTTATTTTTGAAGGCTATGCTCCACATGGTATAGCTATTTTAGTGGAAACTGCAACCGATAATAATACACGAACAGTTGCCAATGTAAGGAGTTACTTTAACAAATGCGATGGTAGTTTAGGAACTTCGGGGTCAGTTGTGTTTATGTTCGATCATACTTGTAATTTTAGAATAAATGCTGAAGGTTTAGACGCTGAAGAAATAGAATTAGAATTTATAGATTTTGGAGCCGAAGAAGTTTTTGCTGACGATGATGGTATTTTAATTTACGCTCCTTTTGAAAGCTTTGGTGCTATACAAGCTGAATTAGAAAAACGTGAAATAGAAATATTATCATCTGGCTTTGAGCGCATTCCGCAAGTTACCAAACAACTAAAACCTGAACAAGTAGCTGATGTTGAAAAGCTTTTAGAAAAAATTGAAGAAGATGATGATGTACAAAATGTGTATCATACAATGGAAGAAAGTGCAGAATAAACAATGATATGGGGAATACAATAAAACACATAATTACTGTATTTTTAATTATTATAAATTACTCAAACTCCTTTTCACAAGACCTAGTAGTTTACAAGAAAATTGATACTACTAAATTATATTTGGAAGTTTACAGCCCCAAAAATGTTGATGCTACAAAAACATATCCAGCTATGGTATTTTACTTTGGAGGTGGATGGAATGGAGGTAACAGAAATCAATTTGAACGTCAAGCATCCTACTTGTCAAAAAGAGGATTAGTTTGTTTTCTTGTAGACTACAGGGTTAAAAACAAACACAATACTTCGCCTTTTGAATCATTAATAGACGCAAAGTCTGCCATTCGGTTTATTAGAAAAAATGCGAGCGCATTTAATATTGACAAGAATAAAATTGTTGCATCAGGAGGTTCTGCAGGAGGGCACTTAGCATCAGCTACAGCTTTAATTAGTGATTATAACGCCTCAACGGATGATTTGTCCGTTAGTTGTATCCCTAATGCTTTAGTTCTTTTTAATCCTGTTATCGATAACGGTCCAAACGGTTATGGATATGAAAGAATAGGTAATGCATATTCAAAATTTTCTCCATTGCATAATATTAAAAAAAATGCGCCTCCTACTCTATTTTTATTGGGCACAAAAGATCATTTAGTTCCTGTAGAAACCGCAAAATTGTATAAAAGCAAAATGGAAGAATTTGGCAATAGGTGTGATTTAATGTTGTACAAAGGAGAAGCTCATGGCTTTTTTAATTACAAAAGGTCGGGTAAAAACAATTTTGACAATTACAGAAAAACCCTAGAGGCTACAGATAACTTTTTAAAATCTTTAGGCTATTTATCTAAAGAACCAAAAATCATTATTGAGTAAAATCTATTTATTCCTAACATAAATCAGCTTAAACCTAGTATTAGTTTGGTCACGTTGTTCCATTTCAAATTGGTCCAACGACTTAAATAATGGTGTTAATTTCTCATATCCAAAATTACGAGAATCAAAATTTGGCTGCTTTTTTAGTATTAAAGAACCTACATCTCCAAGAAATGCCCAACCATCATCATCAGCTGCATCGGCAACTGAGTTTTTAAGAAGGCGTATTACCTTAGGTGTAATATTGTATAAGTTTGCTTTTTTAGTTTTTCCACCCTTTTCATCCTTATCATTAGTCGTTTTAAGAATTTCTAAATAAATAAACTTATCACAAGCAACAATAAACGGGTTTGGGGTTTTTTTCTCCCCCATTCCATAAACAACCATTCCTGCTTCTCGTAAACGTGTTGCAAGTTTTGTAAAATCACTATCGGACGATACCAAACAAAAGCCATTTACTTTTTCAGAGTATAAAACATCCATAGCATCAATAATCATAGCAGAATCTGTTGCATTCTTTCCTGTTGTATAACCATATTGTTGTATAGGTGTAATGGCATTTTCAAGCAGTATGTTTTTCCATTTAGATAGATGTGGTTTAGTCCAATCCCCATAAATTCTTTTTATGGTTGGCGTACCGTATTTAGTTATTTCTTCCATCATTTCAGAAATATACTTAGATGGAATATTATCCCCATCAATTAATACAGCAATCTTAGTATCTTTTATCATATTTTATAAAGGTACTGAAATATAACAGAATAAGTCTTTACATTAATTTTTTCGTCAATTCATGCATGTAGAACTTCTATTAACATGTTTTAACATTTTATAAAGAAATAACCATTGCTTTCTTTTTATTTTTAGCATCACTAATCAAAAAACAATCATTCGAATTCCTATTCTTAAACATTTTATTTTATGAAACATCAAAAACTCAGAGCTTTAAAGCTTTTTAGTGTTGCATTTTTGTTAGCAATTTTTCTTATTCCACAAAATGCTGAGGCACAAAAAAGAAAAAGAGGTAAGAAAAAAAATCAAGTTGAAACACCAGCTAAGCCTGTTGCAAAAAAATCTAAAGAAAAGAAAATTAAAGACCTTGTTAAATCAAGTAAAAAGATTGAAGGGTTATTTACCATTTATCAAGATACTATTACTGGGTCTTTACAAATGCTAATTTCTGACGATCAGATAGATAAAGAATATATTTATTTTAGTCAAATTGCAGATGGAGTTATGGATGCAGGAAGAATCATTAGAGGTTCTTATAGAGGTTCAAAAGTTTTCAAGATTAAAAAATATTTTAATAAAATTGAATTTGAAACTCAAAACAATTCGTTTTATTTCGATCCAGAAAGCGCTCTTTCAAAATCAAAGGATGCCAACATCAGTAATGGGAATATGGCAAGTGTAAAAGTTGAAGCTCACGATAAAAAGAAAGGGCTTTATTTAATTAAAGCTGATGGCTTATTTTTGAGTGAAACATTTTCTCAAATAAAAAGACCAAGATTTCCAGGAACATCTCCAACAGCTTTTAAACTTGGTAGTTTAAATAAAGGAAAAACAAAAATTAACTCTATTAGAAATTATGAAGCAAACACTGATCTTCAAGTGGAGTATGTATATTCCTCTCCTTCTGTTTTAAACGGAGGATCAAATGCTGTTGCTGATGGCAGAAATGTTAGTATTAAAGTGTTTCACAGTTTAATTGAAATGCCTGATAACGATTACGAGATAAGGTACGATGACCCTAGAGTTGGCTATTTTTTAACTCAAGTAGAAGATCAAACTTCTACCAGTGCAACACCATATAGAGATTTAGTTCACCGTTGGAACTTAAAAAAGAAAGATCCAAATGCCGCAATATCTGAACCAGTAGAACCTATTACTTGGTGGATTGAGAACTCAACACCTGTTGAATGGAGGGAAACAATAACAAATGCTGTTTTACAATGGAATGTAGCTTTTGAAAAAGCTGGGTTTAAAAACGCTTTGGCAGTAAAAGTGCAACCTGATGATGCCGATTGGGATGCTGGAGATATAAGATATAATGTATTACGTTGGACATCATCTCCACAACCTCCTTTTGGTGGTTACGGCCCTAGCTTTGTTAACCCAAAAACGGGACAAATTTTAGGAGCAGATATTATGCTAGAGTATGTTCATTTTACGAATAGGGTGATGTATGATAAGTTATTCGACTTAGCATCATTAAACAAAACTTTTGAGAATTCTGAAATTGAAGAAGATCATAAAATGTATTGTTCATTAGGTCATGTTATGCACGAAAACACACTTTTCGGTAATGCAGTATTAAAAGCTTCTAATGCTTCAGATTTAGAAATGAAGCGTATGAAAAAAGAAGCGATGATAGCTTTAATAATGCACGAAGTTGGACACACATTAGGTTTAAACCATAACATGAAGGCGAGTCAATTATTCTCTCCTGAGCAATTAGCAGATCCAGACTTTATTAAAGGAAAATGTTTAACTGGTTCTGTTATGGATTACGCTGCAATAAACATTACAAAAGATAGAAGTAAACAAGGTCAATATTACGATACGGCAGTTGGACCGTACGATGTTTGGGCCATTCAATTTGGATATACTCCATTTAAAAGTAAAAGTGAAAGGACTGCGTTATTAAATCAATCTACTAAACCAGAGTTAATTTTTGGTAATGATGCAGATGACATGCGATCACCAGGAAAAGCTATTGATCCACGTGTTATGGTTGGTGATATGTCTAACGATCAAATAGCATACTCTAATGATCGTTTTGAGGTTATTAATACTATGATGAAAGGCATCAAAGATAAATTTTCAAAATCTGGTCAATCCTATCAAGAACTTCGACAAGCTTATTATATTTTAAGCGGTCAAAAAGGAAGTGCTGCCAATGTTGTATCAAGATTTATTGGTGGAGTTTATGTAGATAGAGCTATGTCTGGTCAAAAAGGAGAGACACAACCTTATACTCCAGTAAGTTTAGAAGACCAAAAACGAGCTATGACTACTTTAAGCAAACATGTTTTTGCTCCAAATGCATTTGATGCACCAAATGATTTATACAATTACTTAGCAATGCAGCGCAGGGGTTATGGCTTTTTCCGTTCTCCTGAAGACCCAAAAATTCATCGTCAAGTATTAGGGTATCAAAAAAATGTATTAAACCATATTTTGCATCCAAATACTTTACAACGTATTACTGATTCTGAATTGTATGGTAACGAGTATAAATTATCTGCCTTTATGAGGGATCTAAATAATGCTATTTTTAAAGCAGATATTTATACTAATGTTAATTCATTTAGACAAAATTTACAATTAGAATATACTAATATGCTAATTGATATGCTAACTGGTAAACAAAATAGCAGGTATACAAATAATGCAAAATCAATGGCTCTATATAATTTAAAAAACATTAGAACCATGGCCGCACCTTCTGGTAATATATCATCAAGAGCACACAAACAACATTTAAGAACCCTTATTGATAATGCAATAAAAGAAATTAAATAACACTATATTTAATAAAAAGTATAAAAAGCCATGTCTCCTGATTGATGTGGCTTTTTAATTTTATTATTTATCTTAATAAAAAATCTTTAAAATGAAAAAAACTATAAGCATTGTTTTCTTGTGTATTGTAATCCAATCTTTTGGTCAAAAAAATATTTTCAAAAAAGATTTAATTACTCCAAAAAACTATTATACAGAAATTAATTTTGATTTTATTTCAGAAAAAATAATTGTTCCAGTTATAATTGAAAATAAAACGTATCGTTTTTTATTAGATACTGGTGCTCCAAACTTAATATCAGAAAAGCTTCAAAATGCAATTAAAACTACATCAATTAAAAGTATTAACATAAAAGATTCATCAAATAAACAAAATAGCTTGGAGGTTGTTTCTATTCCTCAAATAACATTTGGCAATGTTATTTTTAAAAATTGTCCAGCATTAGTTGATAAAAGTAAAAGCAATTTAATTTTTGATTGCTTTGAAATTGACGGGTTCATTGGAAGTAATATGTTACAAAAATCTATAGTTCAAATCGATTTAAAAGAAAAAATAATTAGGCTGACTGATGCAAAGAAGAAACTTACTTTAAATAAAAAAAATGCTACTAAGCTTTATTTAATTGGTGGGCAAAAAAGCCCGTATATATGGATTAATTTGAAAGGTGAAACAAATGCTAGAGAGCAATTATTAATTGACACGGGGATGAAAGGCTTTTACGATTTATCTCTGAAGAATTTTGGCATACTACAAAAGAATAATATTTTTAAAGTTAATAATAAAGGTTTTGGTAGTAAAAGTATTGGTTTATTCGGTGCTGCTGATAATAACAGACATTATAGAGTAACGGCAGATACTTTTAAAGTAAACAATACTATATTTAAAAATGTTGTAACAGAAACAACTAACGACAATAATTCTAGAATTGGAGCAGAAATTTTAAAATACGGAATGGTAACAATAGATTTTTTAAATAAAAAATTCTATTTTAATTCTTATAAACCTACAATAGATCTGCAGGAAAAAGTTTTAGGGTTTAGTCCTACTATTATAAATAACAAACTTGTTGTTGGAATTGTATGGGATGAGGAGCTAAAAAAAGTAATTAGTTTTGGTGATGAAATTATTAAATTAAATACACTTGATGTTGGTAGTATTCCTGTTTGTGATTTTATAACAGCTAAGGCGTTATATAATAAAAATGATACGATAGAATTAACTATAAAAAATAGTGAGGGCTTATTAAAAACCGTTAACGTTAAAAAAACATTACCAAAGTAAAAAAGCTACTCTAAATTAAAGTAGCTTTAAGTGTATATATAGAACGAATGTTTCTTTTTAGAGCCAGTAACTGGTTTACTTTATGTTTCATTCGTGATTCTACTAGTTAACATTCAAAATGTGTGCCAAAGCATTGTTTAAATAGAAATTAGTTAAAAAATAATTATGAAATGAGTTGGATTAAAGTCATTCCTTTTGAAGAAGCCACTGGTAAATTAAAATCTATTTATAAAAAAATTAAAGGACCAAATGATCAAATAGATAATGTTCTCAGTATTCACAGCTTAAGACCTCACACGCTGGTTGGTCATATGAGTATTTATAAAAACACATTGCATCATACAAATAACACTTTTCCAAATTGGTTTTTAGAACTTTTAGGTACTTACACCAGTTATATTAATAATTGTGAGTATTGCTATAAACACCATTATGAAGGCATGAAACGTTTTTTAAATGATGATGTGAAAGCTGAATTGATTAAGTTTCATATTGAAAATGATTCGCTACTTGAAATTTTAAATGAAAAGGAATTTGCTTTATCTGTTTATGCAAAACAACTGACATTTGAGGCAAATAAAATAAGTGAGAATGATATAAATAAACTAAGAAATTATGGAATTAATGATGGTGAAATACTAGAAGTAAACCAAGTTGTTTCATATTTTAATTATGCTAATAGAACAGTTCTTGGTTTAGGGGTAAATACTAATAATGAAGTGCTAGGGTTATCGCCAAACAATAAAAATGATGAAAGTGCCTGGAATCATAAATAGTTATGAGTATTCTGGAACTTTCCCTTTGACACCTTTATAGAAATTGTACATAAATTCAAAATCTGCTTTAGTATCATTTGTAGGATAAAAAGGCTCGGAAATTTTATTTTGTTTGTTTTCAAAATCTAGCGTAAACATAATGATGGGCACATTAGCTTCTTTTGCTATATAATAGAACCCAGTGCGCCACTCCTCTACTTTTTTTCTTGTACCCTCTGGAGCCAGAGCCATTCTAAATTCTTCTCTATCGTTAAATAATTTTGCTATGGCCTCTACCTTGTTTTCATTAGATTGTCTATTTATAGGTGCTCCCCCTAAAGCTCTAAAAAACCATCCAATGGGAAAAACAAATAATTCCTTTTTGCCTACAAAATTTGTTTTAATATTTAATACTGATCGAAGTAAAATACCGATATAAAAGTCATGCCAGCTTGTATGCGGTACAGCTATAATGACGGCTTTTTTAATTGAGTTTTGAGAAAAATTGATATTGCCAACAGCTTTCCATCCTAAAAGCTTAAAATAAATAAATCTGGCTAACCAACGCATCTTACATTTTTTGATAAAGTTCTTTTAGCTTTTTAGGTGTTATTTTTTTCTTCCAATTTTCACCTAAGGCATTTTCCCAAAGAGGTTCTAGGCTAAGGGATATTTTAATCATTATATCTAATTCTCTATCGCTTAAATCGGCACAAATCCCTTTTGGTAAAACAATATTATGCTTCTTCTTCATGGCTTTAAATAGTTTTACTCCATCAGGGTAAAACTCCTCCAAATGATTAAAAACAATACAATTACCTATACCATGTTTAGTACCTAATAAATATGATAATCCATAACTCATTGCATGTGCCACACCAACTTGAGAGTAAACAATACTCATGCCTCCATGCCATGATGCCATCATAAGTTTTTCTTGTGCATCAGTTTTGGTAAGTGAATCTTCTAAAAATATTTCTTTGCAAAGCTCTAATGCCATTTCTCCATAACTTTGGCTAAATGCATTTAAATAAGTCCCTGTAAGCGACTCAATACAATGAATATAACAATCCATTCCTGTATAAAACCACTGTTCTGTGGGCACATCCTTAGTAAGTTCAGAATCTAATATAACTTGATCAAAAGGAGTGAAATCTGAATTAATTCCTAATTTTCTTTCTGGTCCAGTAAGTACTGTCGTTCTTGAAACCTCAGCACCTGTACCAGATATAGTAGGGATTCCAACATGGTATATTGCAGGATTTTTAACTAAATCCCAACCTTGGTAGTTTTTAGTTTCACCCTCATTTGTAATCATTATAGAAACTGCTTTTGCTAAATCTAGCAGAGTGCCTCCTCCTATTCCTATAATTCCAGATGGGCGTTCTTTCGTCTTTAAAATTATCTCTTCAACTAGTTCATCAACCTGTGAAGTTTTGGGCTCCTCTTTTGAGGATATAAATATAATTCTATCATCATACGAAGTAGGTATTCGTGATGTTAACCAGGTTTTGTTTTTAAATACATCATCCACTAAAAAAATGAATGGGGCATTAATACTTAATCGTTTTGGGGCAATAATATCACTTAACTGATTAAAACTACCTCTGCCAAAAATTACTCTTGGCACCATTGGAAAGTTTTTATAACTCATTTAATATATTTTTCTTTTTACAAAATGTAAAAATAGTACTAATTTCACTTTAACTCGGTTAAATATTAGTGAAATATCTTACTAAAATTACAATAATTTTAATACGTCTTTTAAACCACTAATAGTTCTATAGGTTTTACCATTAGTTTCTTTTTTACTTACTTCTTCGTGCGCCCAAGTTGTGTGAAATGGAACGTGAACTGCATTTGCCTTTATATTTACTAGAGGCAAAACATCAGATTTTAAAGAGTTTCCAATCATTAAAAATTCTGATGGATTAATATCTAAATGATTTAAAAGGTTAGAATAGTTACTTTCTTGTTTATCACTTAATACTTCAATATGATGAAAATATCTAGTTAATCCAGATTTTTCAAGTTTTCGTTCTTGGTCTAACAAATCACCTTTTGTCGCTAATATTAATCGATATTTTTTTGATAACGTGTTTAATACTTCTTCAACACCATCAAGCAATTCAACAGGCTTTTCTAACATGTTTTTACCAATATTTAAAATAGCCTCAATAGTTTTATTTGAAATATTATAGTTAGATAATTCCAAAGCGACTTCAACCATAGATAAAATAAAAGCCTTAACACCATAACCATACAGCGGTAAGTTTTTCATTTCCATTTTAAATAATTCTTGGTCTATTTTATTTGGGGTTTCATATTCTGACAATAAGCGTTGAACCTCCATCTCTGCTTCACGAAAATAGGTTTCGTTTACCCAAAGCGTATCATCTGCATCAAAACCAATTACTTTAATGTTTTCGTATTTTTTATTCAATTTAAATTATTTATGAGTGAGTAACCGAAACGAGTTCAGCACAAGTTATTTCCATAATTTTTTTGCGCGTTCTAAATCTTCTGGTGTGTCAATTTCTACTCCTTCTATATCAGTTTCTACCATTTTTATACGTTTTCCATATTCTAAATAACGTATACATTCTATCTTTTCTGAAGCTTCAAGTGGTAACATAGGTAAATTATAAAAATCTAAAATGGCTTCCTTTCTAAAAGCATAAACACCTTTGTGCTTGTAATATTTGACTCCTACGTTTTCATCTCTTGGATATGGTATTGGGCTTCGAGAAAAATATAATGCAAAATTTGTTTGATCAACTATTACTTTTACTGTATTTGGATTATTAATTTCATTAACATCTGTAATATGCACCATTAATGATGCCAAATCAATGTTTTTATCACTATCATCTTTAAAAACTTCAATTAATTTTTTTAATGACTCAGCATCAGTAAAAGGTTCATCCCCTTGAACATTAATAACAATATCAATATCTAAATCTTCAACAGCTTCGGCTATTCTATCACTACCGCAATCATGTTCCTTAATGCTCATAATGGCTTTACCTCCGTTATTTACAATTTCATTATAAATAATATCACTGTCAGTTACCACAAAAACATCATCAAATAAATGAGTAGCAACTGTAGCTTCATAAGTACGTCGAATAACAGTTTTTCCGCCTAAATCTTGCATAAGTTTCCCTGGAAAACGAGTAGCACTATAGCGTGCAGGAATCATTGAGATTATTTTCATAAGTAATTATTCAATTCTAATTCAAAAATAGAATAAATATTAGAGGTTTTAAGGATTAGTTGGCCTAAACTTTTTATAAAGTCGAAAAATTATAAATAATATGATTGCCACTAAAATTATGGCTATAACTGGTAAGAATATTGAAACTAATGACATTACTACAGATGTACCCGTTTCTAAACTAGAAACTATAGGGTTTCCTAAACCTCCTGTTGTAGCTGTTGATGCTAAACGCGTTGTACTTGAAGTTCCTGCTATGGCTGCTGCTGTTCCTCCTCCAGCTATTATAGCCAACGACCAAGTTACCACTGGACTTAAATCGGCAACTGTAGACATCATAACAGCAGTTCCTGCTAGTGCAGCTAATGGCACTGCAATACTATCCAACAAATTATCGATATAAGGGATAAAATAAGCAAATATTTCTACTAGTGTTGCTACACCTAAAGTTATTAAAGCTGTTGTACTACCTATCCATTGCCAAGATTCGTTGAGTTGCCAAACGTCAAAATAAGAAGCTAGACTCAATGCAAACAAAGGCAAAAAAACTCTAAACCCAACTGATGCTGCAAGTCCAACACCTAAACATATACTAATAATGGTTTCTATTGTCATAATTAAATCTAATCAAAAACTATTCCTCAAAAAATTCATCTTTAAAACCTATAAGATACAATTTATCCTTAGCTCTTGTAACTGCTGTATATAACCACCTCAAATAGTCTTTATCAATACCATTTGGCAAATAAGGTTGTTCTACAAAAACAGTATGCCATTGCCCCCCTTGAGATTTATGACAAGTTATGGCGTATGAAAACTTAACCTGCAAAGCATTAAAATGTTTATTGCCTTTTATTTTTAAAAACCTTTTGTAGTTACTGGTTTCATTTTCATAGTCTTTTTGTACTTCTTGATAAAGTCTATTTGATTCTTCGTAGGGTAACGATGGTGTTTCTGCTTCAATAGTATCTAACAATAATACGGTTTCAAAAGGTCGCATTCTTGGATAATCTACCATTCTTACTTTAACTTCTGCGAAGCGAAAACCATATAATTCTTTAATCGAAAAAATTTCTAAAACTTCAATTATATCGCCATTTGCAATAAAACCAGCTTCGGTTGTTGGTTTAATCCAAAAATAGTTATTCTTAACGACCATCAAATAATCGCCAGCGGTTAACTCGTGTTCGTTAAACAAGATTCTGCTTCGTATTTGTTGATTATACATGTTAGCGCGCTTATTACTTCTTACAATAATCGCAGTTTCTTCATTCCCTAAATTGCTATAAGCATCGTTAATAGCATCCATTATTTCATACCCATCTACAAGTCTAACAATATCTTTAAAATCCCCTAAATCAAATTTAAACGTATCATGAAAAGCATTTGATAAAGCTTCTCGTAAAACTGTAGCGTTTTCAAGAATACCAGAATCATGCTCTTGACGCATTACTTCATCCAACTCCATTTTGGTAACCTCTTTGTTATAATTTAAAGCTAGTTTATTTTCATCTAAAGCAGGGCTTAAATCTAGTTTTACAGGAGGTAATTGTGCAGTATCACCAATTAAAAGTAATTTACATTGGTGACCAGAATACACATATTGCATCAAATCGTCAAGTAATGAGCCATTTTCAAACAGCTTAGATTCTCCTGGTGTATCTGGAATCATTGAAGCTTCATCGACAATAAAAATGGTGTTTTTATGCTTGTTAGGTTGCAAAATAAATTTTACACCACCTCCTTTATCTTTTTTAGGAAAATATATTTTTTTATGAATGGTAAATGCTTCTTTGTTAGAATAATTTGAAATAACTTTTGCTGCTCTACCCGTTGGAGCCATTAAAACAGCACTTTTTTTTGCTTTCCATAAATTTGTAACAATTGTACCAACAATAGTTGTTTTACCAGTACCCGCATAGCCTTTTAACAAATACAACGCGTTAGGAGCTTTGCTAAAAACAAACTCTGAAAGCTGTTGCAGAACAATATTTTGTTTTAACGTTGGTTGAAACGGAAACTGCTGTTTTATAAGCGTATAAAATTCGGATGATGTCATTTAAAACAATAATATTTAATAAATTATTCAAATATAGAAATGATTTTTACGCAGTTTGGTTTTTACGATTAAAAAAAAATTGTAGATTTGCGAAAGACCATTAATAATTTCATTTAATAAATAACGTACTATGTTAACATTAATAATCGTTACAATTGTTGTAATTCTAGTTACAATTGGCTTAGTTAAGCTAGTTGACAAATTTATTCCTACAAAATTTAAGCCTATACTACAAATTGCACTATGGGTGCTTATTGCTTTTTTAGGATATAATACATTTCAATCTGTTTACGGTCCGGTTCACTTTAATAAAGAAAAAAACAAACGTTATGCAGAAGTTATTAAAAGCTTAGTTGATATTAGAGATGCCCAATTAGCGCACAGAAAAGTAACTGGTAGGTTTGCTAATAACTTTGACCATTTAGTAACATTTGTAGATACTGCTGAATATACACTTACACAAAGACGTGATTCTAGTGTTCTAGATGAAGTAATGACTAAGCAGTTTGGAGTAGATATGTATAAAGATATTGTTATTATAGACACCTTAGGATTTGTTCCTGTTAAAGATTCTTTATTTAAAGATTCTGACCGCTATAAAACGATGATGAATGTACCAGTAGGAAAAGAAGGTACTAAATTTGAATTAAAGGCAGGTTTTATAGAACAAAACGATGCTAAAATTCCTGTATTTGAATCTTCTGTTAAAAAGGACCTTTTGTTTTTTGATTTAGATAAAGATTTACTAAATGAAGAAAAGCAAGTAATTTCTACAATTGTAGGAGTAACTGGTGATGCAATAAAAGTAGGATCGATGGACGAAGTTAGTACAGCTGGAAATTGGCCAAAAACGTATGACTCAAACGAGTAAAAATTATAACAAACTAACTAATCTGGAATTGTCCATTCAAATAAGTTTGAGTGGACTTTCTTTTTGTATACTAAATAGAGAAAGCAAAACAATTACGACATTAAATCATGTCGATTTTGAAAAAAAACTAAACCCCTTTGAAGTTTTAGATAAACTCATTCATCTATTTAATACAGAAACTGTTTTACAAACGCCATTTAATAAAGTTAATTTAATACATACAAATGAGCTTTCTACACTTGTACCTAAACCTTTATTTAAAGAAGATTGTTTAGCCGATTACTTAAAGTTTAATTCCAAAATACTAAAATCAGATTTTATAGCTTTTGATGATATAAATTCTAACGATAGTGTTAATGTGTATGTCCCTTACGTAAACATTAATAATTTTATTTACGAAAAATTTGGCAGCTTCACTTATAAGCATTTTTCCACTATTTTAATTGAGCGCATTTTATTTATTGAAAAAAATGCTGATGATGTTAAGCTTTATGCAAATGTAAATTCCAATCATTTTGAAATTATTGTTTTAGAAAAAGGAAAGCTAATTCTTTATAATACATTTGAGTATGTTACTAAAGAAGATTTTGTTTATTACATATTATTTACTGCTGAGCAATTAAAACTAAACCCAGAAACGCTTAATTTAATGCTTATAGGTAATATAGATAAGAACGATGATTTATATAAAATTGCTTATAAGTATATCAGACATGTAGACTTTGGTAAGCGTTTTGATGATTATACTTATTTAGAATCAGCAAAAACCAACTACTCAAATTTTACTTTAATTCATAGCTTTTAATGCGCATTATTTCAGGAATACATAAAAGCAGAAAAATTGTAGCACCCAAAAACTTACCGGTTCGCCCTACTACAGATATGGCAAAAGAGTCGTTATTCAACATTTTAAATAATCACTTTTATTTTGACGAAATTTCTGTGCTCGATTTGTTTGCTGGTACGGGAAATATAAGTTATGAGTTTGCTTCAAGAGGTACAGAACAAATCACTAGTGTCGATCAAGACTTTGGTTGTATAAAATTTATTAATCAAACAGCAGAAAAGTTTGATATGCCAATAAATACAATCAAAAGTGATGTATTTAAGTATTTAGAAAAAACGACGCAAAAAGCCAATGTTATTTTTGCCGATCCGCCTTATGCCTTTTCAGAAGAATTGTTTACAAGAATTCCAGAGTTAGTATTTCAAAACAATTTATTGCTTGAAGATGGCTTACTAATTATAGAACATTCCAAACATACAGATTTATCAAATCTTAAACATTTTGGCTATTCAAAAAGTTATGGAGGCAATAAATTTAGCTTTTTTGAAGCGGATTAACTATCGTCTTTTTTAATAAGTCCTTTTTTTTCAGTA
Source organism: Jejuia spongiicola (assembly GCF_023502325.1). Lineage (NCBI taxonomy): Bacteria > Pseudomonadati > Bacteroidota > Flavobacteriia > Flavobacteriales > Flavobacteriaceae > Jejuia > Jejuia spongiicola. The sequence continues at coordinate 16,265 of NZ_JAMFLZ010000003.1, read as the reverse complement.
TATTAGATTTCTCCTTAAGAGTCCCTGACTCTATTATAGCTTTACTCTCGACAAAAAAGCAACCAACTTTATTGTGTACTTATATTGTGGTTAAAATTTATTATTAACATTTTAAACCACTAACCAATGAAAAAACTTTTTTTATTAGGGCTCGCAATTACACTATTTATTGCTTGCCAAAACAAGCCCCAGCGTTATTTTGCTGATTCTGCAGAAATTGAAACATTAAAATCTGGAATAAATGCCTATGAATCTGGTGATTGGGACAAATGGAAAAGTCATTTTTCAGATACCGCTAAAGTTTATGTTAACTCTACCGAACCTATAACCGTAGAAAAAAGACTAGAAGGTTTAAAAGGTATGACTAGCGCTATGTCATCTTACGGCTTTAATCGTGATAAAGAATACATAGAAATGGTCTTAGACAAAGAAGACGAGACATGGGTATATTATTGGGCTTTACACAAAGGTACTTTTGCAGCTAATAATAAAGAGTTGTCAATACCTGTGCATTTAGCTGTACAATTTGTTAATGGTAAAATAGCTGAAGAACACATCTATTTTGATGGAACAGCAATGAATGCAGAATTTGAAGCATTAGCAAACCCAGAAACTGAAGAAGAAGCTTCAGAAGAGTAACTAATATTCATCAAAAACCCAATATAAAATGAAAAAACTCATAATTTGCGGATTAGTTTTTACGCTTTTCCTAGCATGTAACAAAGAACCAGATCGCTACTTTTCTGAATCCCCAGAAATTGAATCCTTAAAATTAAGAGTGAAAGCCTATGAAGCACAAGATTGGGAAACTTGGAAATCTCATTTTGTTGATACCGCAAAAGTATATCATAACAAAAACATAGGAATCTCTTATCTAGAGAGCATGAAACAGCATCAAGATATGATTTCAAACTTTTCAACCTATGGCTTTTCAGATGATAAAACGGTATTAGAAATGGTAATTGACAAAGACGGTAAAAAGTGGGTTAACTACTGGTCGGTTTGGAGCGGTAAGCTAAAAGCAAACGGTAAAGAATTAGTTATTCCTGTGCATTTAACCTCTCAATATCTTGATGGAAAAATTGTAAAAGAATACGGGTATTATGATACCGCACCTATTACTGCCGCATTTATAGAAATTGAAGCTGCAGAATTAGAAAACGGCTTACCCGAAGAAGTTTCCAATTAAAAACACCAAACCATCATAATAAAAAATTGCTATTACACAAAAAACAACTAACCAATAAATAATTAATTAATTATGAAAACAATTAAAACAACTTTTTTATTAGCATTAATTTTATGCTTCTCAATTAATTTTTCGAATGCGCAACAAGCCTATCAAATACATCAGGACAATGTGAAGCCTTCCAAATTTATGGAGTATGAAAAAATCGCAAAAGAGTTTAATGCCGCATGTGTTGAACATAATTTGCAAGCCACTTGGTTTACAGCCATGAGTAACGATTTTAAATATTTTTACATTACTCCAATAGAAAATTTTGCAGAATTAGATGAGCGTCCTTTCGCAGAAATGGCAAAAGCTATGGGTGATAAGTTTGGAGATATTTTCAATCGTTTCGATACATGTTACGATTCGCATGGTACTTATATTGTTTTAAGTGACGATGAACTTTCTTATAAACCAGCCGAAGATGATAAGTCCAGACAAACGCAAAACTACCGAAAATGGTTTTACATTTATTATACGCCAGAAAATGCCAAAAAAATACGTGAGGGTATGAAGGCGGTTAAAGAACTATTTAAAAGCAAAGGATCAAAAGAATATTATAATGTATACAGAAACGGTTTTGGGCAAATGGAGAGCTATTATATGGTTTCTCTTGCAGCTACAGATGAAATAGAATCTGCACAACGAGGAAAAGCAAACGAAGAAGTTCTAGGCCCAGACAGATACGAAACCTTTAGCAAAGTGATGAATTACGCATCTCGAATGGAAGAATACACAGGCGAAATGCGCCCAGATTTATCATATTCACCTAAAGAAGATTAATTTTTCACCAACCATTTTTTAACAATAAACCCTTCTTAATAATTAAGAAGGGTTTATTTATATCTAAGCAAATCTATAAGCCGAATTCTGTATGTCCTGAACTCATTTCAGGATCTCTCCATTAATAAGATCAAAACACCCTTATCATTTATCTTAGTGCATTGTTACCAATACACTTTAGCTGTCTACCCTCTAACATCGAGCGTGCAGCCCTCAAGCGTTAGTTTACATGACATTGCACCACATAGAGTTTACCTGGTTTCACTACAGCATAACCTGTACATACTTTCTGTTGCACTTTTCCTAGCCTCACGACTGGTGGATGTTAACCACTACGTTGCACTTTGGTGTTCGGACTTTCCTCGCCCCGATTTAAACCGAGTCGCGATAAGGCGATTTACTTAAGCGCAAAAATACAATAAACAAATACTATTTCTAATAATATTTAATTATTTGAGGGCTACCCTATCCTTCGGCTTCGCTCTGGCATGTCGGGTCAGGCTTTCACTACTCGCTTCCTCCTACCGTCGGCGAGCTTAAACATTTAGCTCAATTATTAACGCAGTTATTAGTTGCCTAAAGTTTTCTAATCCATAGTTGTTTTATTTTTGAAGATGTTTGTTTAACGTGTTTGTGTATGGTTTAGTAGTGTTTGAGAAACTTAATTAGCAAAAAAAAAAAAAGATACCAACGTGCTGGAATTTCGGCAAAAATCACCGAATACTCTTTAAAAACTATGAGTTATACACGTTGTTAGCTGCTGACTCTTTCCTGCAAATTTTCATACCTCTTTAATATAGAAGAAGGCTTCATTAGAATTGTCAGTAAACAGCATACGATTGTTTTCCTGATTAATAAGACTTCCGCCATTTTCTAATATTAATTTTTTTGATGTTGCTAAGTTTTCAACCCCAAACATACACACCCAATATTCGTATTTTCCTTTGTATTGGTTTTGTATTTCCATGATGTCAGCTATATATTCACCTTCATTGTTCAAAACTTCATATATTTCATTTTGATTTTGCACAATCTGCCAATTAAAAATTTCTTGATAAAAAGGGATGATTTTTTTTACATCAGAAACGTGTAATTCGTTCCAGATAAGTGTGTTTTTTATGTTTTTCGTTCTGGTGTTTTTTAGCTTGTCACCTTCGTAAATAGTAAAACCAGCACCTTGAGGGTCTCGAATTAAAGCCACTTTACCAAAGCCATTCATTTCGTAGCTCAATTCAATAATGCCTCCAAGTTGTTTAGCTTTATCTATGGTAACATCCAAATTAGCTACTTTAATATACGTCATCCAAAAATGAGGCATACGCATTTGTTTGAACTTTTCAGGGGTTTCGTACAAGCCAGATACTTCTGTATTTCCTAAAAAAGCTGTGAAATAGTTATTAGCCTTGTAGTATTTCCACCTAAAAGAGCGTTCATAAAATGGTATGGTTTTTTTGGGAGAATAGGTTGATATATCTGCAAAAAAAGGATTGTTTAACATTGTGTACTTTCTATTTATTTGTTGGCATCCAATCTGGTGGTTTTATAAAAACCAAAAGTTTATTTTTGAACCCATTTACTTTTTTTAATTTTCTAACAAGGCGTGTAATTCCATGAAAAAATACTTTTATTGGGTTGTTACTATTTAGAGGCTCCGAAATTCCATAACGAACTTTTTCTACTTCAGGCTCGAAAGTGCCAAACATCCTATCCCAAATTATTAAAATACCAGCATAGTTTTTATCCCAATACTGTCGATTTGAGCCATGATGAACACGATGATGCGATGGCGTATTGAAAATATATTCTACTGGCTTTATAAGCTTACCTATTATTTCTGTATGCAATAAGGTTTGAAAGACTTGAACGAATACCTCTGACAGTAATACTAGAATAGGATCATAACCTAACATAACAATAGGCAAAGAAAATAGTATAGGCATAATTGCATCCAAAGGCCCAAATCTGTATGCTACAGACATATTAAAATGAGGTGAGCTGTGATGTACAGTATGAGTGGCCCAACCAATACCAATCCTATGCATCATTCTGTGTTCCCAATAGTAGGCAAAATCGGCTAATAATACACAAGTTATGATTGTTATCCAGTTTAACTCTAAATGTATTAAACTGAAGTTGTTGTAGATCCAAAAATAAACTTTTGTTATAGCTAAAACTCCTAAAATGATTTCTATAAAAAAAAATGCTCCAAATGTTATAAGATTTGCTAGACTATCTAATATTAGCTCCTTATTTAATTTTTTTAAATAGGCATATCTAATTAATTCCAATGCAAAAAAAGGAACAATGATGTATACTAAACTTAAGTCATTTAAGATGTAAAACCAATATTCTATATCTATCCAATCGAGTTTTTTTGATAAGAATTCTATCATAATTATTGTCTTTTCCAGGTTTCTATATCACTATAACCATAATAGTCATAGCTCAGCTTAAAAGTATTTTCATCTACCATATCAATTTGACAATCTACTTGATATTGCTGTTGTTCATATTCAATTACATAAATGCCTTTACCTTGGTAATTATCAAAGCTTTTAATAACCAAAGTTTTAAAACCTTCAGCTTTTTCTGAATTACCATTTTTATCTTGATACTGATAAGTATATGCATTAAAATATTTTCCTTCTTTTTTAATGTTATAGAAAACAACTCCATTAAAATCTTCGGTGTTATAATTTACTTTCCATTTTCCGACGATATAATCAGTTTCCAAATTGTTGTTTGATTTGGGTTTTTCATCTTCAGGGAACACGTTTTCTTGATTTGAATCAATTGATTCTTCATAATTATGATTTATGTCATCTTTTTGAGATGCATAACTTGTTAAATGAGCAATACCAGCAATAAAAATTATAGTTGCTAAACTTCTGAATAGTAATGTTGAATCTTTCATGAGTTAAATATTTTTACAAAAATGGTAATGTTTGTAATCATATTTTTTGACTTATGTCAAAATCTTCAAATAACTTAAAATTGAATAAAGGGCGAGTAATGACCAAATGATAATCATGAACCAATATAATTTTGGAGAATCACCTCTTGAAACCTCTTCGACGAAATGAATACTTTTACTTTTAAGCATATTTAACAGTCCTAGTAAAATAAAAATGGCCCAAAACCATTGCCAATCAAAGTAAATGGCTAAAGCCATAAAAATAAGAGCTAAAATAGTTTTCCAGTATTTCATGATTGGAATTTACTAAAATATTATTTTCTAATTCTACTAAATGTTTCTTGTGAAATACCAAGAAAAGAAGCAATATGTCCAAGTTTTACTCTTAATTCGATATTTGGAAAATATGAAATTAATAATTTGTATTTCTCTTTGGCAGTAAGAAAAGACCAGCCTTTTGAAAACTCGTCAATAAATGAAAGCATTTCCTCGGCAAGAAGCCGAGCAAAATTACCAAATGAAGGAAAGTCGGCTATTAGTTTCTGATAATCTTTATAACTTATTTGAAACAAAATAGAATTCTCTAAACATTCAATTTCCTCAAAGCTAGATCTTTGAGTATAAAAGCTATGCCATGACGTTATAAATTGGTTTTCGTTGTAAAACCATGAGGATATTTGTTTGCCTTCATAGTAGTAATAATTATGTAAAACTCCTTTTTTAACGAAATAGAGGTAATTAGCTTTGTTTCCTTGAGCTAGGATTTTTTCTCCTTTTTTTACATTCCTTTCTTCAAAGTCTTTTGTAATTCGGTGCTGTAATTCTGGGCTTAAAAAACATCTTTGACTTATTTCTTGAAGTAAACTTTGCATATTAATTTTAGTCGGTTTTGTGAGTTTGCAGCTAATGACTTAATATGAGGTTGTTTTTAATGATTGATATTCAATGCTAAACGAATTTATCATTTTTTTCTGATAGAATCAAAAAAACACATCATTAACAACCATATATATTTGTTAATAACTCCTATTAAATTTTAGGTTCTAAATTCTAAATTCTGAATTGAATTTTTAACTTTGTTATTCAATACTTTTACATGGAACATTTTGTAGTATCGGCTCGCAAATACAGACCTCAAACGTTTAAAGACGTGGTTGGGCAGCAAGCTATTACAAATACCCTACTAAATGCTATTGAAAATAATCATTTAGCACAAGCCTTGTTATTTACAGGCCCTCGTGGAGTTGGCAAAACAACTTGTGCGCGTATTTTGGCAAAAATGATTAACAGTGATGGTTCTGAAACCGACGATGAAGATTTTGCATTTAATATTTTTGAATTGGATGCCGCTTCAAATAATTCTGTTGATGATATTAGAAGTCTTACCGATCAAGTTCGAATACCACCACAAGTAGGAAAGTATAAAGTGTATATTATTGATGAGGTACATATGCTATCTCAAGCTGCCTTTAATGCCTTTCTTAAAACCTTAGAAGAGCCACCAAAACATTGTATTTTTATTTTAGCTACCACCGAGAAACATAAAATAATTCCAACTATTTTATCGCGCTGCCAAATATTTGATTTTAAGCGCATAACTGTAAAGGATGCTAAGGAATATTTAAAGTATATAGCTGGAGAACAGGATATAACTGCCGAAGATGATGCACTACATATTATAGCTCAAAAGGCAGATGGGGCTATGAGAGATGCCTTATCTATTTTTGATAGAGTGGTAAGTTTTTCTGGTAAAAACTTAACTCGACAAGCCGTTACAGAAAATTTAAACGTTCTTGATTACGAAACTTATTTTACTAGTACAGACCTTATACTAGAAAATAAAATTCCAGAATTGTTGCTACAATTTAATAATACACTTTCAAAAGGGTTTGATGGCCACCACTACATTGCTGGTTTAGCGTCGCATTTTAGAGATTTACTGGTTAGCAAAACCGCACAAACCATAGAGTTACTAGAGGTTGGTGATCAAACCAAAAACAAATATTTAGAACAATCTAAAAAGGCCTCACAAGAGTTTTTGCTTCAAGGTATAAATTTAGCTAACGATTGCGACCTCAAATACAAAACTAGCAAAAACCAACGTTTACTCGTTGAGTTATGTTTAATGCAGCTTGCCTCTATCACTTTTGATGGAGAAAAAAAAAATAGCAGACATTACATAATTCCTGCTTCTTATTTTAAAAAGAAAGGCATTACCCCTATTCCTGTTAGCGTATCATCAAAAACTACTAAAAATAAAGAAATTGTAGAGCAACTTACTGTTACTAAAAAAGAGGAAGCCGTAGCAATTGTTTCTAATTTTCAAGTAAAAGAACCTCCAAAGATTGTTTTAAAACAGGATAACAAGCGTACATCAGGACTTTCGTTAAGTAGCATAAGAGCAAAAAAGGAGCATCAAATACGACAAATGGATGTTGTTATTGATGAAGAAAATTTGCCTAAAGATCCGTTTACAGAAAAGCAACTAGTTGAAGTATGGAATGCTTATGTTAAAAAAATTGAAGAAAAAGGGCAATATAATTTAGCCTCTATTTTATCAATTGACACACCAAAACTAAAAGACACTACTATACATTTAGAATTTCCAAATGCAACAAATAAAGTAGAAGTTGAACGTCAACAATACGATTTATTAGGGTTTATTAGAAAAACTTTGAATAATTTTGATATTGGTTTAGACATAACTGTAAACGAGGTTTTAGAGAAAAAATACGCTTACACAAGTATGGATAAATTTGAAAAATTAAAGGAGAAAAACCCAAGCATTGATATTTTAAGAAAAACTTTCAATTTAGATATTTAAACAACTATTTATGAGTAGATTACTTTTATTATTTTTTATACTATTTATCACCTTAATGAGTTGTGACGGACGCGATAGAAAGTATAAAAAAAATGTTGATGTTTTAAAAGAACATAATTTGTTTGAATCTTTTTCTAAACATGTAAAATACATCCCGGAGCAACCTACCGAAGTTTTTACAGATACCATTTTGAGCACAGGTTTTCAGATTAAAATACAATACTACTCGCTTGAAAATGATTTCATATCTAGAACTACAAACACATCAAACGATAATAATAAGACAACTCATTTTAAAAATTTTGAAGCACAATTTCAGGTTTCTAAAAATAATAACTTAATAACTAGAGATTATATTAATAAAGAAATGTTCAGCAAATTCGAATCTCAAGCCTTTTGGGCAGCTGCAATTATGCAATTTGTTTGGATTGATTACGAAAACTCTTCTGATGATTTCATAACGCTTAACACTTCTTTTCACCTACCAGAAACCGAAGTATACAAAGACTTTAGTATTGTAATTAATAAATTTGGAGAAATTAAAACAAGAGCAATTAATCTTGTTGAAAACGTATTATAACTATGCTAGGATTAAAACTACCAACCGATCCGCGTTGGGTTAACATTGTAGAAAAGAATATTGAAGAAATACTTACAGACCATGCTTTTTGCGAACAAAAGGCAACAAGTACAGCTATATCCTTAATTGTTAGTTTTCCTGAATATACCGAGCTAGTACAAGAAATGGTCGCTTTAGTTAAAGAAGAAATAAGCCATTTTAAAATGGTACACGACATTATTTTAAAGCGTGGTTGGACTTTAGGTAGAGACAGGCGTGATGACTATGTTGTACAGCTAATTAAATTTTTTCCAAAAGGAGGAAGTAGAACCACACAGTTAGTACATCGTTTGCTATATGCTGCACTAATAGAAGCCAGAAGCTGTGAGCGTTTTAGATTACTTTCTGAAGAATTACAAGATAAAGAATTAGCTGATTTTTACAGAAAACTAATGGTAAGCGAGGCTAATCATTATACCATGTTTTTAGGGTTTGCAAGACAGTACGGAAACAAAAAAGAAGTTGATACTAAATGGCAACAACTTCTTGATTTTGAGAGTAAAATTATGGCTAATCTCGGAAAAAATGAGACTGTACACGGTTAAAATTTATAACCGATTCCTATTTGGATATTAGAATTTTTAGCTTCAACATTTAATTTTTCATCAAAAATATTAGAGAAACCATAAGTATATCTTACATCAGCAAAAAGCACGTGAGATAGTTTGTATTCTAAACCTCCAACACCTGAATAAGCAAAATTTTTAACACCATCTTCATATTTATGGACTTTTAATCCTACCTGTGGACCAGCTGCAATATGAACTTTTTCACTAAGTCTAAACCTTAAAAGAATAGGTGCTTGTATATAATCTAAATGTAGTTTTTCCTCATTAGCACCTTCAGCAGAAAACTGAATTTCTGGTACTAAAGAAACTGTTTTAGATAGACCAATATTAGCAAAAAAACCAATATATATACTATTTCTATGCTTATTAGTCATAGTTGGTGCAGTGTCAAAACTAAGGTTAGAAATATTATAACCACCTCTTACACCATACATTACACCATGAAACGCAGTTCCTTTTGTCTTTGTACTTACTGAGTCTTTAACTTTATTAGAATCTTTATCTTGAGAAAATCCACAAAATGAAAAACTAAGTAGTACTGTTAATAGTAATAATTTTTTCATAAGTTATTATTTAATAGGTTTGGGTTTAAAATAATAGCAATTTTATGCGGACGAATATATATTATAAAATTATAATACCTATATTTTAAAAGATGAATGGTAAAATTTTACTGTGTATTGCTAGAAACTGTATCATAATATATACTTTTTATGATACCATCTGCCAAACCAATTTTTGGCACATATATATATTTAGAGCCGCTCCATTTCATTGCAGATAGGTAAATTCGCATCGCCGGAATAATAACATCTGCCCTATCTTGATTTAATGAAAGTTCTGTAATACGTTGCTCATAAGAATAGCTTTGAAGTTGATGATAATATGAACTTAAGTAAAAATAAGTAAGTGGTTTACCCATTGCTTTACCTGATATTTTAAAGATTTTATTAATGTTTCCACCAGAACCTAAAACATCAATCTTATCATAAGGCTTTACACTATTAGCTATCCAATCTTGTAATTCTTCCCAAGCCTCTTTTTTAACCATATCATTAAGAAGCCTTACCGTACCAATTTTAAATGATTTTGAAGCTACTTGTTCTCCTCGATGTATAACAGTAAACTCTGTACTACCTCCACCTACATCAACGTATAAATATGTTTTATTTCCATCAATAAATTTATTTAAGTCTGTAGCAGCAATAATAGCTGCTTCTTCTTCGCCTCCAATAACATCAATGCTTATTCCTGCATGCTCTAAAACCAAATTAACTATTTTTTTTCCATTTTTAGATTCTCGCATTGCAGAAGTCGCACAAGCTTTATACTTTGCTACTTTATGAGATTTCATCAAAAGTTTAAACGCCAACATAGTATCTAAAATACGTTGTGTATTTTCTTTTGAAATTTTATTCTTAATAAAAACATCGGCTCCTAATCGAATAGGTACACGAACAAGCGAGTTTTTTTTAAACTGTACAGGTTTTCCCTTCTCTTCAATAATATTTGAAATTAAAAGTCTTACAGCATTTGAACCAATATCTATGGCTGCATATTTTTTTATTGAAAGCATACTAGTTCTCTAACTTGTTTTTATAATAATCATAAATAGCAAGTTGCGATCTTACTTTTTGTTTATCATTTAATTTATATTCGTTTTCTTGAGAAGTATTTATTAATCTAGCTTTAACATTGTCACTCCAACAGATTGCATAAGTATCAATAATTTCCTGTTTTAAGGCGTCATTATAAATAGGGCAACTTACTTCTACTCTTGTATCAATATTTCTTGTCATCCAGTCTGCTGATGATATATAAACCTTAGAATCATCGTCCTCTCCAAAAATATATAACCTCGAATGTTCTAAAAATTTATCAACTACACTAATTACTTCAATGTTTTCACTCATTCCTTCTACACCTGGTATTAAACAACAAATTCCCCTAACTATCATTTGGATTTTCACACCTGCCCGACTAGCTTCATATAATTTATCAATCATAACATAACTAGAGATACTATTCATTTTTAATCGAATTCTACCAGTTTCTCCATTTTTCACCTTTTCTATTTCTGCATCAATAAGCTTATATATTGTGCTTTGTGTATAATGAGGTGAAGTTATTAAATGCTTATATCTGAAAATTTTATAATTGGCTCCAAAGAAGTTAAAAATCTTGTTAACATCTTTTAGAATACTCTGATCTGAAGTAAATAATGTATAATCTGTATAAATTTTTGCGGTAGACTCGTTAAAATTACCGGTGCTTATAAAACCATAGCGCTTTAACTTATTCTCCTCTTCCCTTTCTATAACACACATTTTACTATGCACTTTTAAGCCTTGAACACCAAATATTAAATTGACTCCTTCATCTTTCATCTGTTGCGCATAATTTATATTGGCTTGTTCGTCAAAACGTGCTTGGAGCTCAATAGATACTGTTACTGTTTTTCCATTAATAGCAGCATTGATAAGCGAGCTTGCTATATGCGAAATTTCAGCCAAACGATAAATAGTGATTTTAATAGTTCTTACTTTAGGATCAAGCGCTGCTTCTCGTAAAAATTTTACTATATAGGAAAACTTATGGTAAGGCGCATAAAGTAGATATTCCTTGGCAGCTATAGCTTCAAAAATACTAGACTCAAAACTAAGGCCTTTAATACGTAATGGTTCTATTTTATTATACAGAAGATCGGTTCTTCCTAAGCTTGGAAAACCCATATAATCTCGTCTATTGTGATATCTACCACCAGGAATGATACTATCTGTATCGTCAATTCCCATTTTTGACATCAAGTATTCTAAAGTATCGCTATCTATAGTCTTATCATAAACAAATCTTACTGGCTCTCCTACTTGTCTGTGTTTAACACTATCAGATATTTTTTCTATAAAACTTTTACTTAAGTCACTTTCAAAATCTAATTCAGCATCACGAGATATTTTAATCATATGAGCTGAAATACTCTTATAATCAAAAATATTAAATATGTCGCTTAAGCAATGACGTAATAAATCATCAATTAAAATAATATAACTTTTATCTCCTTGCTTAGGTAACTCTACAAAGCGATTTATAGATTTTGGAATTTCTAATAGCGCAAATTGTTTACTATTATCTGACATTATCATTCTAACCGCCAAATAAGCTCCAGTATCCTTTAAATTTGGAAGTTGTACCAAATCATTCAAAATAATAGTTACAAGAGCTGGACTTACATTTTCTACAAAGTGCTTTTTTATAAAATTGTGTTGAGCATTATCAATTTGAGTTTCATCAATTATATAAATGTTTTCTTCTTCTAATTTAGTTTTAATAGTGTTTAAAATATCTAAACTTTTGCTTTGTTGTTTTATAACAATCTGCGTAATTATTTCAAGTAATTCTTTTGCTTTAATACCTCCTAGCTGATTTTTTCCTCCTTTTCCTGCTTCTACAATTCTTTTAACCGTAGCATATCTTACTTTAAAAAATTCATCTAAATTATTAGAAAAAATACCCAAAAACCGTAATCTTTCAATTAATGGAACGGTTGTATCTGATGCTTCTTGTAAAACTCTTGCATTAAACTGTAGCCAGCTAATTTCTCTATTTATATAAGTGTTGTTTTGCTTATTGGCTTTGGTCATATTTTTACTTAAAAAATTGGAGTAACAAATATATTCTATTTAGGGCAATTATTTATAGCCAATATATTTATAAAATGAGTATTATTTTAAATCTTTAGGGAATAATGTATAAATGGTTTTGCCTTTATTCAAATCTTTCCAATTTTCTATATCAAAATTAATGATAGTAACCCCACAAGTTGGCACGTTTTCTATATACTTATCACCATAAGTGTTGACAAAATCAGTGATCGCATGATTATGACCAAAAACCATCAAGCAATTAATTGATGTCTCAACCTCTTTAATAGCTTTAGTTAGATTAATGCCAGAGAAATCATATAAATTATAACTTAAGCTTACTAGGTCTTTATCAATATTTAAATTTGAAATAAAGACATTAGCTGTTAACTTAGCACGAAGAGCATCACTAGACAATACCTTATCAACTTCCAATCTACTCTTTTTTAAATGATTAGATACTAACTCAACATCATCTTCACCTCGTTTATTAAGTGGTCTATCATGATCAATTACATTATGTTTCCAAGAGGATTTTGCGTGCCTTATCAATACTAGTTTTTTCATAAATACTCGATTAAATGCAATTTTAATCGATAAAAAGTTGTTTTTGTCGATAAAATTCAATTTATTTGTTCCATAATTTATTAGAAAGTTAATTAAAAAAACAGAATGGAGAAAATTAATAACCTAATTTACAAGATAACAGATAGTTATAGTATAATAGCAATCGACAAGTTGAGTAATAAAATCGACAAAATGATTTCGTTACCCTTTTTATCGAATTTATAAGTGATTGAACATTTTTATTTGATAAAGCTGCAACATATATGTTGTTTTGCGTTACCTACTTAAAATTACCTGCTTAAAACGAAAAAATTATGACCCCGAATCTAATTTCCATTTTTAAAAAAGCATTGATTTCAAATGCTTCCCTCACAGTTTTTTCCTCGAAAACTTATAACTCTATTTGTTGTTTTTTAGTTATTAATAGTAACTGAAAAGCTGAACTAGTGCTTATTAATATTGTTTAAATTAAATAATTATGAAAAATAAACCGGCTTTAACATTTTACACATTCTTACTAGCATGCATAGTATCTATACTTTCTATAGGAAATGCTACAGCTCAAGAAAATGATATTTTCGAACTTACAGATGATGAGGATCTGTCAAAAGTGAAAATAAAAAAATATAAAGAAAAAAACAGAGGTAAATTTTACAACCTAACTCAAAAGTTACATACAACGGTATATATAAGCAACAATAATGTTAATAAAGTTTATGGAGAAGGTGCTATAAAAAAAATAACTTTTGGAGATAGTAAATCCTTTGGATTATTAAGTAACGAGAAATATGATAAAGTTGAGTTAATTACCATTAGCATTGACAAAATCAGTGATTTAAATAACAAATTGGATTTAACTATAGATAATAAACTTACTAGCCTCAAATACATATTTATTAGGTGCGATTTCAAATGCACAAAACAGCAAATTAAAAAATTTGTTAAGGCTAATAGAAATTCTAACATAAGAATTTTTTATAAAACTGAATCATCATCATAATAAAGCATAAGGTCAATATAAAAGATTACGACATGAGAAAACTATACACTAATAAAACTTTCACAAATAACAATTCAATCAAATTGATGTTATTTGCTGTTTTACTTATAACCTCAATTTTTAGTAGTTATAGTCAGGTAAGAGTTCCTTTTTCACCTAGAACTTCAAATTATACAATTAAGGGTGACTTTACTATGGTAGGAAATACAAACCTTACTTTAGTAAACTATGGGAATAATACAGACAATAATAATGACATGGAATATGTTGATATTGATGGGACTGCTGTTCCTGGAAACAATACACTTAATTCATCCTCAGCTTTAGTAACATTCTCTACCGAAAATGGTGCAATCCCAGATTGTTCTAAAATTCTTTATGCTGGACTCTATTGGACTGGTAGGTCAGAAGATACAAATAGCGACCCCAATCTTGATGGAGATAATGATCAAAACACTTTTCAAGTAACCAAAGGAGGAATAACAAAAAACTTTGACAAACGTAAAGTGTCTCTTAAAGGACCTCTTTCTTCCGGTTATACTGAAATTACAGCTGGAGCATCTGGAATAATTTCTGACCCTATAAATATTGCTTACCCTACTAATGGTGATGAAAGAAATATGTATGTTGGCTATGCCGATGTAACAGCATATGTTACAGCTAATGGTATTGGTGAATATTTTGTCGCAGATATTGCTTTGGTTGAAGGTGATGGTGGTGGTACAGGTTATTATGGTGGTTGGGGTATGGTAATTGTTTATGAAAATTCAAAAATGAATTGGAGAGATGTTACCGTATTTGATGGCCATGCCTTTGTAAATTCTGGAGTTGCAAGCCATACTATTGATGTATCTGGGTTTAATGCAGTACCTTTTGGTGATGTTAACTTAAAGCTAGGTTTAATGGCTGGTGAAGGAGATATAGGAGTATCAGGAGATTACTTTGAAATGATAATACCGGATAACAATGACGATGAAAATGATTTAACAACACTAAACGATAATAGTTATCAACGACTATCACATAGTGGCAATACCACAGGTAATTTTTTTAATTCTAGTATTGGACCAGCCGCAAATACTCGTAATCCAAATTTGCAAAACAATTCAGGGTTAGATATTGTGATGTTCGACATAGACAATACAGGAAATGTTCTTATTCCAAACAATAAGACATATACTAGGTTTAGATATGGATCTACACAAGACACTTACATTATTTTTAATGCAACATTTTCTGTTGATGCATATATTCCTGAACCAGAAGGTGTATTAAACATAACTTCAATAAACGGAAGCCCTCCTAGTCCTCCAGACATTTTAGAACCTGGACAATATTCAGACTATACTTTAGAAATAAAGAATACTGGTACAGAAGCAACAATTAATACTATTATTACTATTCCTCTTCCAGAGACTGTAAACCCTAGTAATTTAAACATAACTTCTAATACGTATTCTCCATTTTCTACAACAAATGTTCCGTATTATGATAATGACCCTGTCCACGGACCTAATGGCGCAATAATATGGAATTTAGGCTCATTACCTGTTCCTTCTGACCCTAATACTGTTTTAGCTGATATAAGTTTTAGATTGACTGTAACCAGTGATTGTAATACACTAACTGACCCGTCTTTTAACCCTGAGGTTTCATTAGAAGGTACTATTGTTGGTAATGGAGCAATATCAAATATTTCTTTTAACTTTCCTTTAATATTAGGATATCAAGTTGCTGGACTTTGTGCAGGTGAACCTGTACCAGCACCTAGTATTATAGATATTGATTACTTAGATTATATTAACGAACCTCCTACAGCTAGCAATCCTGCTCCAATTAATATAGAATGTGGAGGTACCGTACCTCCTGCTGATATTTTAGTAGTAGATGATGAAGCTGACAATTCAGGTATTAATCCTATAGTAGCTTGGGTTTCAGATGTATCAGATAATGGTACAAATCCAGAAATTATAACAAGAACATATAGTGTAACTGATGATTGTAATAATTCAATCAATGTAACACAAACTATTACGATCGCTGATACTCAAGACCCAGATACGCCTACTCTTGCGGATGTAACAGGGGAATGTTCTGCTACAGCTACAGCGCCTACA
>NZ_JAMFLZ010000029.1:0-696 GCF_023502325.1 Jejuia spongiicola | reverse complement strand
CGAAACCATTACCATTCCTACAACTGGAACAGGTTATAATTATGATGTAGATTGGAGTTATGATGGTGCTACTTTTAATGCTGAATCTACCAATGTTTCTGGTAATGCAACAAGTACTACTTTAACAGCTGGTACATACACTGTTGCCATTCGTGGTGCGTTTCCTAGAATCTATTTTAACAATACAGGAGACAAAGATAAAATTCAAACGATTGAACAATGGGGAACAAATTCTTGGACGGCTATGGAACAGTCTTTTCGAGGGTGTAGTAATTTAGTACTAAATGCAACTGACACTCCAAATTTAAGTCAAGCCACTTCAATGCTAGGTATGTTTTTAGGGTGTAGTTCTTTTGTAGATAATGGAGGGGCTATTAACAATTGGGAGGTAAGCACGATTACTAATATGCAACAAGTATTTCAAGGTACATTATTTAATTCTCCCATCAATAATTGGGCGGTAAGTGCTGTTACATCAATGTCAAATATATTTAGAAACACTCCTTTTAATCAACCCCTTGATAACTGGGATACCTCTAGCGTAACTAATATGCTTGGTATGTTTTCTTTCGCTAGAAATTTTGACCAGAATATAGGCAACTGGGATATTAGTAATGTTACAGCAATGGGTAGTATGTTTTTTGGTGCTACCCTATCTCAAGAAAACTATGATGCTTCTTTAATAGGTTGGCATAC
>NZ_JAMFLZ010000028.1:0-725 GCF_023502325.1 Jejuia spongiicola | reverse complement strand
ACCAATTAAAGGATGAGTTTAAACTATTCCAAGCAGTTTCTGATGTACAGTACTGACTACTGCCTCCATGAAAAGTTATATTATAAGGGACATCATCAATACCATCATTAGCAACACCACTTGTGTCTGTATGCCAACCTATTAAAGTAGCATCGTAGTTTGTTGTAGATAGGGTAGCACTAAGAAACATAAAAATCATTGTTGTAACATTACTGATATCCCAGTTATCAATGGGTTGATTAAAAGATGTATTATTTCGAAACATACTAGACATATTAGTTACGCTAGAGGTATCCCAGTTATCAAGCGGTTGATTATAAGGGGTGTTTCTAAACATATTTGACATAGATGTAACAGCACTTACCTTCCAATTATTTATGGGAGAATTAAATAATGTACTTTGAAATACTTGTTCCATATTAGTAATTGTGCTTACATCCCAATTGTTAATAGCCCCTCCATTATCTACAAAAGAACTACACTCTAAAAACATACTAAACATTGAAGTGGCTTGACTTAAATTTGGAGTGTCAGTTGCGTTTAGTACTAAATTACTACACCCTCGAAAAGACTGGGCCATAGAGGTCCAAGTATCTGTCCCCCATTGCTCTACAGATTGAATTTTGTCTTTATCTCCTGTATTGTTAAAATAGATTCTAGGAAATGTACCGATA
This sequence comes from Jejuia spongiicola, assembly GCF_023502325.1. Taxonomy (NCBI): domain Bacteria; kingdom Pseudomonadati; phylum Bacteroidota; class Flavobacteriia; order Flavobacteriales; family Flavobacteriaceae; genus Jejuia; species Jejuia spongiicola. The sequence goes on along the minus strand of NZ_JAMFLZ010000028.1, from coordinate 51 downwards.
ATACGGATAGTATGCACACCTGCACTTGCATATAAATGTGATGGAGAATCG
>NZ_JAMFLZ010000027.1:0-731 GCF_023502325.1 Jejuia spongiicola | reverse complement strand
AAAATTAGGATAGCAAAAAAGGTTAGTATAGTTGTTTATGTGTATTATTTATTATTCATTTTTTTATGAGTTATATTTAAAGGGGCAATAATAACAAGCTCTAATTTAGTATTATCAGTTTTTAGATTGATCTGTTCTCCTTTACCGTTATTGGTAGTAATAATATCTATATCTGTATTTTGTACTTGGCTGTTGCTATCTATATCCGCATCAAAGTAACTGCCTCCTTCACCATTTAAACCAATAACAATATCTAAATCTTCATTTTGTACTTGTCCGCTAGTATTAGCATCACCAGCAATAAGAGCTAATTTATCATTATTTAAAGTTACCATGGCAGCAGTACCTTGGTATATAAGGGAGCTGTTGGCTGTTAAATCTAATGAGCTAACTGTTTGGTTTAAGGTTACTGTATTGGCAGTAATAATACCTAGGTGGTTACGGTGTGCAATAGCCACATAATAGTTACCTGGAGCTAGTGTAAATGCAAGGGGTGAGGTACCATTAATACTTACCACATCGCCATCACGTTGTAATAAAGCAGATTGCGAACTTAAAACCGTTGTATTATTAGTTGCATCACGTAGTTCTACCCATACCCAATCTACAATGGCATCATTCCCCACAGTTGTAAAGTCTGTATCTGATATTAATTCATCTATATATGGTGACCTTAATGGTATTAAACCTGCTACTCTTAAATCGTCTCGCATTACATCTTCTTCACCAGA
>NZ_JAMFLZ010000026.1:0-792 GCF_023502325.1 Jejuia spongiicola | reverse complement strand
ATAACTTTTAATGCTGAATCCACCAATGTAACAGGTAATGCAACAAGTACTACTTTAACAACTGGTACATACACTGTTGCCATTCGTGGTGCGTTTCCTAGAATCTATTTTAACAATACAGGAGATAAAGATAAAATACAAACGATTGAACAATGGGGGACAGCTATTTGGGTTTCGATGGGTCAGTCTTTTCGAGGTTGTAGTAATTTAGTACTAAACGCAACTGACACTCCAAATTTAAGTCAAGCCACATCAATGAAAAATATGTTTTGGAATTGTAGTTCTTTTGTAGATAATGGAGGGGCTATTAACAATTGGGATGTAAGCACAATTAATAATATGCAACGAGCATTTCAACAGACCTCATTTGATTCTGCCATAAATAATTGGGATGTAAGTGCTGTTACAATAATGATTTATATGTTTGCAAACACACCTTTTAATCAAAACATTAGTGGTTGGAATACAGAACTAGTAGCTAGTATGTTTGGTATGTTTTTTCAAGCAAATAAATTCAATCAAGATATTAGTTCTTGGGATACTAGTCAAGTCATAGACATGAATAATATGTTTGAAGGTGCTACTAGTTTTAATCAAAACCTTGGTGATTGGGATATCAGTAATGTGACTAAGATGGTAGATATGTTTAATGGTGTTACCCTATCTACAACAAACTATGATACTACTTTAATAGGTTGGTATACAGACTCTAGTGGTGTTCTTAACGATGGTATTGATGATGTGCCTTCAAATATAACTTTTCATGGTGGTAATAGTACTTTTTGTTTATCA
>NZ_JAMFLZ010000025.1:0-799 GCF_023502325.1 Jejuia spongiicola | reverse complement strand
TAGCAAATGTTGCTGAGCAGTACTGACTATTACCGCCATTAAAAGTTATATTAGAAGGGACATCATCAATACCATCGTTAGCAGCACCACTAGAGTCTGTATACCAACCTATTAAGGTGGCATCGTAGTTTGTTGTAGATAGGGTGGTACCAGTAAACATATCATTCATTGTTGTAACATTGCTAATATCCCAGTTGCCTATATTCTGGTCAAAACGTGTTGCTTTATTGAACATATTACTAAAGCGAGTTGCACTAGAAGTATCCCAGTCACTGATATCTTGATTAAAAATTGAAAATGAAAAAGCCCCTTCAAAAACACTCACATTTTCAACATTCCAATTATCTAACGGTTGATTAAATGACGATTGTGAAAATATACTCCTCATTGATGTAACAGCGCTTACCTTCCAATTATTGATGGGAGAATCAAATGAGGTCTGTTGAAAAACTCGTTCCATATTAGTGATTGTACTTACCTCCCAATTGTTAATAGCTCCTCCATTATCTACAAAAGAACTACACCCTAAAAACATACCTAGCATTGAAGTGGCAAGACTTAAATCTGGGGTGTCAGTTGCATTTAGTACTAAATTACTACAACCATAAAATGCTCTTTCCATCGAAGTCCATGCACTTGTTCCCCATTGTTCAATCGTTTGTATTTTATCCTTATCTCCTGTATTGTTAAAAAATATTCTAGGAAAAACACCACGAATGGCAACAGTATATGTACCAGCTGTTAAAGTAGTACTTGTAGCATTACCTGAAACATTGGTAGATTCTGCATTAAAAGTAGC
>NZ_JAMFLZ010000024.1:0-897 GCF_023502325.1 Jejuia spongiicola | reverse complement strand
TTCCCACCATCAGTAATCGTCCAATTAAAAGTAGTGTCTAAGCTATTCCAAGCAGTTTCTGCTGTACAGTACTGACTACTGCCTCCATGAAAAGTTATATTATTAGGGACATCATCAATACCATCATTAGCAACACCACTAGAGTCTGTATGCCAACCTATTAAAGTAGCATCGTAGTTTTCTTGAGATAGGGTAGCATCAAAAAACATATCATCCATTGCTGTAACATTACTAATATCCCAGTTACCTATATTCTGGTTAAAATTTCTAGTGAAAGAAAACATACCACGCATATTAGTTACGCTAGAGGTATCCCAGTTATCAAGGGGTTGATTAAAAGGTGTGTTTCTAAGCATATTTGACATAGATGTAACAGCACTTACCTCCCAATTATTGATGGGGGAATTAAATGAGGTACTTTGAAATACTTGTTGCATATTAGTAATCGTGCTTACCTCCCAATTGTTAATAGCCCCTCCATTATCTACAAAAGAACTACACCCTAAAAACATACTTTGCATTGAAGAGGCTTTACTTAAATTTGGAGTGTCTGTTGCGTTTAGCACTAAATTACTACACCCTCGAAACGACTGTTCCAGAGAGATCCAAATATTTGTACCCCATTGTTCAATCGTTTGCATTTTATCTTTATCTCCTGTATTGTTAAAATAGATTCTAGGGAAAACACCACGAATAGCAACAGTGTATGTACCTGCTGTTAAAGTAGTACTTGTTGCATTACCAGAAACATTGGTAGATTCTGGATTAAAAGTAGCACCATCATAACTCCAATCTACATCATAACTATAGCCTGTTCCAGTTGTAGGAATGGTAATAGTTTCATTTTCTTCAACCACCCAAGTGGTTATAAAATAATCTTCAGCTCTACATCCAAGG
>NZ_JAMFLZ010000023.1:0-915 GCF_023502325.1 Jejuia spongiicola | reverse complement strand
GGAGATCCAAGGATTTGCCCCCCATTGTTCAATAGTTTGTATTTTATCCTTATCTCCTGTATTGTTAAAATAGATTCTAGGAAACGCACCACGAATAGCAACAATGTATGTGCCAGCTGTTAAAGTAGTACTTGTAGCATCTTCAGAAACATTGGTAGATTCTGGATTAAAAGTTATACCATCATAACTCCAATCTACATCATAACTATAACCTGTTCCAGTTGTAGGAATGGTAATGGTTTCATTTTCTTCAACCACCCAAGTGGTTATAAAATAATCTTCAGCTGTACATCCAGGGCCATCATCAGTAATCGTCCAATTAAAAGAAGTGTCTAAGCTATTCCAAGCAGTTTCTGCTGTACAGTACTGACTATTTCCTCCATGAAGAGTTATATTATTAGGGACATCATCAATACCATCATTAGCAACACCACTAGAGTCTGTATGCCAACCTATTAAAGTAGCATCATAGTTTGTTGTAGATAGTGTAACACCAGTAAACAGATCTGCCATGTTAGTCACTTTACTAATATCCCAAGAACCTAATGATTGATTAAAACTTGTAGCACCGTTAAACATTTCCTCCATATTTGTTACGTTACTCACCTCCCAATTGTTAATAACTCCTCCATTATCTACAAAAGAACTACACCCTAAAAACATACTTTGCATTGAAATGGTTTGACTTAAATTTGGAGTGTCAGTTGCATTTAGTATTAAATTACTACAACCATAAAAAGCACTTTCCATAGAGATCCAAACACTTGCTCCCCATTGTTCAATCGTTTGTATTTTGTCTTTATCTCCTGTATTGTTAAAATAGATTCTAGGAAACGCACCACGAATAGCAACAATGTATGTACCAGCTGTTAAAGTAGTACTTGTAACATCTCCTGAAACATTGCTAGCCTCTAT
>NZ_JAMFLZ010000022.1:0-929 GCF_023502325.1 Jejuia spongiicola | reverse complement strand
TCTTGTGGTGCACCATTGTTCTCAATCGATAGTTCTGATAATGGTGTAACAGCACTCCATGCTGCTGCATCATAAGCATCCATTGGTGGGGCTATGTTTTCTTTTGCCGATTCTACAAAGGCATTTAATACAAAGAAATCTATACCTCCATGACCTGCTTCAGTAGCACTTGCTCCATATTTCTTCCATAATGGATGATCGTATTTTTCAAACCAAGCATCCATAGCTTCCCAACCATGCCCCTTAGTAGTGCCTTCTACATGTATTCGCTGAGTATGGTAATCAAAATCTGTAAGTCCCTGAACACCCTGTACTTTAAAGCCTAATGAATATGGATGTGGGGTATTTACATTATGTGTAACTATAATGGTTTCTCCATTTGAAGTTTCTATTGTTGAAGTGATTATATCTCCTTGTTTCCATTTCAACTTGGCATTCGGGTGATCCTTCCCCCCATTGTCAACTATGTATTTATTTAAGCCTATAGCCTTGGTTGCATGAGAGGTTAAAGAAACAAAACGGTTCCCTCTATTTACATCTGCCATAACAGCAACTGGACCTAAACCATGTGTTGGATATACATCGGCATTTCTTAGTAAAGAGTGTTGGGTTCTCCATGCTGATTCTGAAATACCCTTTTCACCAAACTCTACCCCTTTTCCGTATGCTGTCTTTCCGTCATTAAACTTAACCCCGCGTAAATCGTGTTGGTAACCACAAGTAAAATGTAGTAACTCTCCAAAAACATTTTGCTTTACCATATTTAATACAGCTAAAACATCTCTGCGGTAATTTACATTCTCTAAAATCATTAAATGAGAGCCTGTTTCTTCATGGGTATTTACCAAATCCCAGCATTCTTCCAAAGTATTTGCTGCTGATACTTCCAATCCTGTATATTTACCTGCTTTCATAGAATCTACTGCCAT
>NZ_JAMFLZ010000021.1:0-1224 GCF_023502325.1 Jejuia spongiicola | reverse complement strand
CAGTACTGACTACTGCCTCCATGAAAAGTTATATTATAAGGGACATCATCAATACCATCGTTAGCACCACCACTAGAGTCTGTATGCCAACCTATTAAAGTAGCATCGTAGTTTTCTTGAGATAGGGTAGCATCAAAAAACATACTATCCATTGCTGTAACATTACTGATATCCCAGTTATCAATGGGTTGATTAAAAGATGTATTATTTCGAAACATACTAGACATATTGGTTACGCTAGAGGTATCCCAGTTATCAAGGGGTTGATTAAAAGGAGTGTTTCTAAACATATCTGACATTGTTGTAACAGCACTTACCGCCCAATTATTGATTGGGGAATTAAATGAGGTACTTTGAAATACTTGTTGCATATTAGTAATCGTGCTTACCTCCCAATTGTTAATAGCCCCTCCATTATCCACAAAAGAACTACACCCTAAAAACATACTTTGCATTGAAGAGGCTTGACTTAAATTTGGAGTGTCAGTTGCGTTTAGCACTAAATTACTACACCCATGAAAAGACTGGGTCATAGACGTCCAAGGATTTGCCCCCCATTGTTCAATCGTTTGTATTTTGTCTTTATCTCCTGTATTGTTAAAATAGATTCTAGGGAAAACACCACGAATGGCAATAGTGTATGTACCAGCTGTTAAAGTAGTACTTGTTGCATTACCTGAAACATTGGTAGATTCTGGATTAAAAGTAGCACCATCATAACTCCAATCTACATCATAACTATAACCTGTTCCAGCTGTAGGAATGGTAATAGTTTCATTTTCTTCAACCATCCAAGTGGTTATAAAATAATCTTCAGCTCTACATCCAAGGCCACCATCAGTAATCGACCAATTAAAAGAAGTGTCTAAACTATTCCTAGCAAATATTGCAGAACAGTACTGACTACTGCCTCCATTAAAAGTTATATTATTAGGGACATCATCAATACCATTGTTAGCACCACCACTTGAGTCTGTATGCCACCCTATTAAAGTGGCATCGTAGTTTGGTGTAGATAATGTAACACCATTAAACATATCTGCCATTAATGTAACATTACTAATATCCCAGTTGCCTATATTCTGGTCAAAACTTTCAGCGAAAGAAAACATACCAAGCATATTAGTTACGCTAGAGGTATCCCAGTTATCAAGCGGTTGATTAAAAGGAGTGTTTCTAAACATATTGAACATTGATGTAACAGCACTTACCTTCCAATTATTT
>NZ_JAMFLZ010000020.1:0-1285 GCF_023502325.1 Jejuia spongiicola | reverse complement strand
TGTGTCTGTATGCCAACCTATTAAAGTAGCATCGTAGTTTTCTTGAGATAGGGTAGCACCTAAAAACATATCATCCATTGCTATAACATTACTAATATCCCAAGAACTAATATCTTGATTAAAAGAAGTTGCGCTATTAAACATACTCTCCATAGTAGTTACTAGTTCTGTATTCCAGCTACTAATGTTTTGATTAAAAGATCCATTCTTTTTAAACATATTAAAAAAATCATTTACGCTAGAGGTATCCCAGTTATCAAGGGGTTGATTAAAAGGTGTGTTTTCAAACATATTTGACATTGTTGTAACAGCACTTACCTCCCAATTATTGATGGGGGAATTAAATAATGTACCTTGAAATACTCGTTTCATATTAGTAATTTTGCTTACATCCCAATTGTTAATAGCTCCTCCATTATCTACAAAAGAATTACAGTTCCTAAACATATCAAACATTGAAGTGACTTGACTTAAATTTGGAATACCGGTTGCATTTAATACTAAATTCCTACACCCCCAAAAAGACTGTTCCATCGAAGTCCAAATATTTGTACCCCATTGTTCAATCGTTTGTATTTTGTCTTTATCTCCTGTATTGTTAAAATAGATTCTAGGGAAAACACCACGAATAGCAACAGTGTATGTGCCAGCTGTTAAGGTAGTACTTGTTGCATTACCTGAAACGTTGGTAGATTCTGGATTAAAAGTAACACCATCATAACTCCAATCTACATCATAACTATAGCCTATTCCAGCTGTAGGAATGGTAATGGTTTCATTTTCTTCAACCACCCAAGTGGTTATAAAATAATCTTCAGCTCTACATCCAAGGCCACCATCAGTAATCGACCAATTAAAAGAAGTGTCTAAACTATTCCTAGCAAATATTGCAGAACAGTACTGACTACTGCCTCCATGAAAAGTTATATTATTAGGGACATCATCAATACCATCATTAGCAACACCACTTGTGTCTGTATGCCAACCTATTAAAGTAGCATCGTAATTTTCTTGAGATAGGGTAACACCATTAAACATATCTGTCATTAATGTAACATTACTAATATCCCAGTTGCCTATATTCTGGTCAAAACTTTCAGCGAAAGAAAACATACCAAGCATATCAGTTACGCTAGAGGTATCCCAGTTATCAAGAGTTTGATTAAAAGGAGTGTTTCTAAACATATTTGACATTGATGTAACAGCACTTACCTCCCAATTATTGATGGGGGAATTAAATAATGTACCTTGAAATATTTGTTGCATATTAGTAATTGTGCTTACT